>DATEOC010000042.1:0-106826 GCA_035274425.1 Chloroflexia bacterium | reverse complement strand
GCATATGTCTCATCGGGTGTGGAGCTACCTGCAAGCTCGGTTCGCCTTCTGTATGGCTGCCTTCAACATCTTGGCTGCCTGGCATTGGCATGGTGGTCCTGATTGTCCTGTGGCTGACGAGGCGGGCAGAGTTCATCTCTCCATTGCTCACTTCAGTCTCTAAAACTAGCACCATTGGTTAGATAAGCAATGGTGCTAGTTTTAGAGACTGAAGTGAGCAATGGAGAGATGTACTCTGCGATATTGGTCAGCCACAGGAGTACCTGCATGAGGCCAGTGCCACTGTGCCAAGATGTTGAAGGCTGCCATGCAAAAGGCGAAGCGCGCTTGCAGGTAAGACCATACGCAAGACCATACGCGATGAGCCATATGCTTGATATGGCAGACTGTGTGCAGCATCGAGAGCACAGTCTCAATCATCATGCGAGCATTCCACCTGCCTCGCTCACACACCAGCATGTTGGAAGGATTACCCGCTTTGGAGTAGAAGCCATGATCGGTCAGCACTACCATCTCCTCCTCAAATTGAGCTACCATCGGCTGGAAGGCACTGTCATGTACATTGGCAGTGGAGCAGTCCCACCCAGCTACCAAGCCCCACTTGTTGAGCACAAGTCCCAGCTTGGCTCCCACTATCCACATCCACCTGTGGTTCGAGTAGCCTTTCTTACCGATTTGTCTGTCACTCCTTCCCTCCCTGTAAGGGTGCGTAAGCTCAATGCCGTACGTATCCGCCACTCCCAGGATGGTGGGGTCAGCCAAGAAGCGATCAGCCCATTCGTGGTGAGCGGCAAACAAGCGGAAGAGACGTGTGCGCTCAGGCAAGGCAGGAAACTCTCGCAGGTGGTCGCGCTTGATCCAACGGTAGAAGGCTCGATTACCCACTCCTTTGATAGCGAACAGCAGCGCCAATGTCACCACCTCAGAAGGGTGCAGGCTGGCTTGACTGTGCTTGGCTACATCTCGCATCTTGTCGTCCACTGGGCAGAACAGTTGTGTGATAAAATCTGTGGTAGACATAGGGTTGCTCCTTTCGCTGTGGTTTCGTCACCAACAGCTTCGGGCAACCCTATGTTGTTGTCAAACTAGTACCATTGGTTACATAAGGAAAAGATGCTTAGAAGCTGATCAGCCCGTGCCGAGCGCCACGATTCACGGCGTCGGTGCGGCTTGACGCGCCCAGCTTGGTGTAGATGGAGGAGATGTGGAACTTGACGGTATGCTCGCTGATGCCGAGGTCGCGGGCTATCAGCTTATTGGGGAGGCCCTGGCTCAGGAGGCTCAAGACCTCCGACTCGCGGGCGGTGAGCGGCTCGTCTAGGGGCTCGGTGCCGAGCGCCTGCACGGTGGATGGGTGAGCGAGAAGTCGCCTGGCGACGGGGAGGGAGAGGACCACCATCCCCTGCCCTACCGCCTCAACCGCGGCCAGAAGCTCTGAAGCCGGAGCTTCGAGCGGGATGATGCCCCAACCCCTAAGTGGGAGCGCATCGAGCGCCTCTGCCGGACGGTCATCGCCCGACAGCACCACAATGCCGAGCGCCCCGTCACCAACAACGGAGCGCGCAGCATATTCCAGCATCTCTGTATCGCCCACCACAAGTACATCTACACCGTCCAGCGCGCCCTCTATATCGGTAAGGGAAGCAGCCTCGCCGGCCACCTCGGTGTCACCTGAGGTAAGCATCTGGCGCAGACCCGCCCGTATCATCGGCGTGCGCGCCACGATGTAGACTCGCGTCACGCGCTGCTCTCCCCTTCGGGCTCCAGCGCGCCAAGCTCAACTTCTATCTCCTGGAAGCCTTCGCCGCGCATGAGGTGGAGGCTCACCCTCTCCCTGGCCGATTTGCTACCCAGGACGTGGAGGAGCGTGTCGCCATCGGGAACGTGCTGCCCACCAGCAGCAAGTAGCACGTCGCCGACCAGCACGCCCGCCTTGTGAGCGGGTCCATCCTGCTCGATGTCGGTGATGAGGAGACCGGCCGCGCGGCCACGCCAACTGAAGTCTGACTCGACGCCCGGAAGCTCGACGGGGCGCACGCCTACGCCCAGGTAGACGCGGCGGCTGGGGGGTCCTGCCACCCAGGCGGTAGCGACGTGGCTTGGTATGGCAACTCCCATATCTCCACCGAAGACCATCGCGTTGATGCCGACCACCTCACCCCTCGCGTTGAGAAGCGGCCCGCCGGAGTTGCCGGGGGCGAGATGCACATCGGAGCGGATGTACTGGGCGGTCCTGCCTGTATGCGGCACTCCAATATTCCCCAGGCCGCTTACGATGCCTGAGGTCACATAGTCGCGCTGGCCCCAGGGGTGCCCTACGGCGAAGACAAGCTCTCCCACGCGCAGGGTGGATGAATCGGCTACTAAAGCAGCCGGAAGGTCCTTCGCGTCTACCTCAAGCAGGGCGAGGTCTAGAGTGGGGTTGCTGTTGACAACTTTGCCCGTAAGCTCGCGGCCATCCTGGAGGATGACCTGCACCTCGCCACGAGTGTGAGCGACGACGTGGGCATTGGTTATAATGCCGCCATCCGAGCGCCAGATGACGCCCGCGCCCGCTCCACGCCCACCGCTACGCACCAGCACGACGCTTGGGCGCACGCGCTCGACCAGGGCCGAAGCCGCAGCTGAGATCGCGCCGGAAAGAACGGATGGGCTGAGAGAGTCGGATGTTTCTATTTCGGATTCTGTTGTAGCTGTTTCGCGTTCCATTGTAGATACCATAATATAACTCCTTGTGCATGCATAGGGAAGGCGCATTCAACCTTCCTTAGAGCACATTTCAAGACCCGTTAGCAACCTGCTTCGTCCTTCTTCCAGCGGCAGATTATGATCTTGAAATGTGCTCTCACCGCGTTAGCTGCGCTCTCCAATTGTAACCTTTACGGTCTGGAGCGAGCCGCCACGTATGACCTCTACGGGGACTTCCGTGCCTACCCGCTCGCCCGTGAGGAGAGCCTGGAGGTCGTCGGTATCCTTCACGGACTGGCCGTCGAGGGCAACCAGGATGTCTCCCAGGAGGAGGCCGCCTTTTCCTGCCGGGCTGTCGGCATCAACGCGCACGATGAGGAGGCCATGATCCTGATCCTTGCCACCGCGCTGGTTGTCCTGCAGGTGGACGGGCTGGCTGCTGATGCCCAGGAAGCCGCGCTTGATAGAGCCGTGCTTCTGGAGGGCGTCCGCGATGCGCCAGGCAATCTCGGCAGGGACCGCGAGGGCTACCCCTCCCACCAGGCCGGTAGTAGTTATGCCGACCACCGCGCCCGAAGTGTCGATCAATGGGCCGCCTGAGAAGCCCGGATACGGTGTGGCGTCGGTGCGGATGTATCGCTCAAGCATGCCGCCGCGCCCGGTGCGCAGGGGGCCACCTACGGCGCTCACGATACCGATGCTCGCCATTGGACCGTCGGCGGTGGGGCGGCCTACAGCAAGTATCATCTGGCCGACCCTGGCTGGGGACGCTGCGGTAGCAGGTGATACATTCAGGTCGGCTACCTTGAGCACGGCCAGGTCGGACGAAGGGTCGCGCCCGGCGAACTGCGCGGGGAGAGTGCGCCCGTCATGGGTCTGGATGGTTAGGTCTTCTTCGCGCTCAAGCACGTGGTCGGCGGTCAGCACGAGGCCGTCTGCGTAGACGATGCCGCTGGCGGCCTGCCTGGCGCGACCATTCACCAGCACGAGGGCCGGGCCGATACGCTCTACGGCGTCGGCCATCTGGGTTGATAAGGTGTTTAGAACGTCGCTATTGTCTGTATTGGACATAATACCCTCCATTGGGATTTCGATTTCGGATTACGAATTGCGAAAGGGACACAATTGTGCGTCTGAGGATACTATAGCTTCTGAGGCGGGTGGGTAGCATCGCCCTTTCGGTTAGAGAGCGACCTGGAAAAAGGGGTAGGTACGATTTAATATGAGACATCCCGAATTTGCAGTAAGCGTGGTAACGTATCACTGTCATTGAAAGAAGTACAAAAATGAGATTTCGGCGTAGCCGAAATCTCATTTTTGTACTTCTTTCAAACTCCCCTCCCCATTGGGGAGGGGTTGGGGGTGGAGTTCCGGTGTGCCGCTGCATCGGTAAGTCTTATGTCTTCACTCTTGCTGCTTATTATGAGCAGTATGCGCGATGCAATAAGGTACAATACAAAGCATGAACGAAGAAACCACACTCAACCTGACCCACATGGTGCGCCCCGCGCGCACTCACGACAGGGGCGATACACCTGAAAGCAAAGTGCCCGGCCTCCTCATGCTGCACGGCAGGGGAGCTGACGAGGCTGACCTGATGGGCCTCGAAAGCGCGCTTGACCCGCGACTGACAATAGTGAGCGCACGTGCGCCCTTCCGCCTCGGACCTGGATTCGCCTGGTACGACATGTACCAGGTAGGCAGCCCCGAACCGGAGACGATGGCGGTGAGCATGGAGGAGGTACGCGAGTTCATCGATGGGATGGTACCGACGTACAACATAGATCCTCAACGCTTCTACCTGCTAGGCTTCAGCCAGGGCGCGATACTGGCGGCGGCGCTCGCGCTCACCATGCCGGAGAGGGTAGCAGGGGTGGTGATGCACAGCGGCTACGTGCCCACCTCGGCAGGGTTGGATTTGCAGCCGGAGGCAATCAAGGACATGCCATTCTTCGTAGCCCACGGCAAATACGACGACATCATACCTGTAACCCTGGGTCGAGATGGACAGGAATACCTCTCCGAAGCGGGCGCACGCCTCACCTACCAGGAATACCCCATCGGCCACTCCATAAGCGAAGAGAGTCTGTACGACCTGAGCGAATGGCTGACAGGGGAGCTAGATAGAGTGAAACGTGATGCGTGATGCGTGAGAGTATGCTGAAATCGGCCTCAGACCGCACTTTATCGGCGCTGGCGCACGGGGCTATCGCATTCGGGATATTTGGCGTGACGTTCCCGGTGGCGCTTGGGGTTTCAGCTTTCCTGTGGCTGTACAGCAAGCGCTCATCGCAGGTGCGATTTCACGCGGAGCAGGCTGGGTGCTACCAGTGCTCGGTGCTGGCGGTGAATGCAACATTCATCATAGTCCTGGGGTTGGCGGGAGGCTTCGCTATCTTCGACTACTTTCAGGGGAGGCCCTGGGAGATGGGGCCGTTACTCGCCCTGGGATTCGTCCTCTTCATCTTCTGGTTCGTGGGCAGCATCATATATGGCGTATGGGCGGCCATCACCGTGCTAAGAGGTAAGGAGTTCAACTATCCTATCATTGGAGATTGGGCCAAAAAGAGATCGAGGAGTGAGGGCATTGAACAATAAAGTGAAAGGGTCATAACGAAGTCATGGGCAAGGTACAATTCGGCCTGGAAGTACCCGGCGATGCACTGTATAAGTCGAGGCGACACCTCTACATGGACGATGTGAACCGCATGCTCAACTACGTGAAGGGGCACTTCACTTCCGCGTGGTGCATTGACCACCTGCAATTCGCTGACCTCGACGTGCTGGAGGGGTGGACGGCCCTCACCTACCTCTCCGCCCTCCACCCTGAATTGCAGTGGGGCCACACGGTAATATGCCAGTCGTTTCGCAATCCGGCACTCGTCGCCAAGATGGGCGCGACCCTACAATTCATGTCGGACGGGCGCTTCACCCTCGGCATAGGCGCGGGGTGGAACAAAGCTGAGTACCTCTCTTACGGCTACGACTTCCCGCCGGCGGGTATCAGGGTCGAGGAGCTGGACGATGCGCTTCAGATAATCAAGCTGATGTGGACGCAGGAGAGCGCCACCTTCGAGGGGAAACATTACCACATCAAAGAAGCCCGGTGCGAGCCAAAGCCAGACCCGCTCCCTGCCATCATGGTTGGAGCATTCCGCCCAAAGATGCTGCGCTTGACGGCCAGGCACGCCGACTGGTGGAACGTCTCTTCAACTCGCATAGAAGATTACCGCGACCAGCTGCAAGAATTCGAGCGGGCGTGCGATGAGGTGGGGCGAGACCCCGCGACTGTGCGCCGCACGTGGTCTGGAGGGTGCGTCTGTGCCCCCACCGAGCGGGAGGTCGCGGAGCTTGCGGCGATGCGGCTAGGCGCGGGGGGAGAGATGCTGTACCAGGCCGGCGAAGATATGGTCGGCACTCCCCAACAGCTAATAGAGCAGATACAGCCCTTCATTGAGTTGGGCGTAGACTATTTCATGCTCGACTGCGGCGGCTTCCCCAAATTGACGACCGTGGAGATGCTGGTCAATGAGGTGCTGCCTGCCCTCAACAGGTAAAGTTATTTCTTCCGCAGCCTGTGCTCAGGCGGTTTGCCCTGCGGAGTGCCTGTAGAGGGAGGGGTGGTGACGTGCTCGCCAGGGCCGGTAATAACCCGAAGCGCGCCTGGGACCACCTCGATAAGGGCTGGTGTGCGCCCTCTAGGCTTGGCGTCAGCATGGACGGGCCAGGGGCGATGGCTGCGCATCATTACGCGCACGCGCTTGGCCTTGTAAGTCTTTATGCGAGGGCTGTAGAGGCCATGACCGCGGGGCTTATCGTCTTTAGAATCATGTTTGCGGTCACGGCGTAGTAGCGCGCCCAGCACATGCTTGGCGAAGCTGAACTTGCTGAAATTGCGGAATACCACCACATCGAACTTGTGGTCATCAACCTTAGCATCAGGCGCGAGGGGCACCGAGTAGCCCCAGTATGGGCCGTTAGCCACCAGCACTACCAGCGCCCGCGCTCGCACTATCCGGCGGTCCAGCACTAGCTTCACACGGCGGGAGCGGAACCTGAAAAAGGTGCGTACCGCGTCAATTAGCCGCGTGTATTCCCCCTTATCCACCTTATTGAGTATGGGGAAGAGCGCGGCGTCGAGGCCGATGCCCGCGGTCTCCAGGAAGTACTCACCGTTGCAGCGTCCCACGTCCACGTCGCGTATCTGGCCGAGGCGCAACAGCTTGGCCGCTTCCTCGAGGTCGAAAGGGACGTGCATCATACGTGCAACATTGTTGGCGCTGCCCAGGGGAAGTATGCCGAGCGTAACTTTGCTCCCTATGAGAGCTTCGGCAGTTTCGCCTACGGTGCCATCTCCGCCGCAGGCTATCACAATCTGGTAGCCGTCGTTGATCGCTTCCTTCGCAAGCTCTGTGGCGTGATTGGGACGCTCAGTTTCGACTATCTCAGCCGTGATACCGTTGGCTTCCAGTACGCGGCGCACCTCGTCGGTGCCCGCCGCATTCGTGGTGATACCCCCCTTCTTCCCCGAAGCGGGATTTATGATGACTCTGACCTTCGTGCCAGGGGGGATGTTATCGTGAGCCTGAGAAGGGGAGTACGCGGACTGGCCTTCCAGGGTCTCCACTGGACTTACAACTACTGTTTCAGTTTGTGCAGCCTGAGCCATAGCTTCTCCTGCTCCATGCAGAGTTTACTGAGCATTCTATTACGCTTGCAGGAGTCAATGCAAAAGACGGACCACCGTTTTAGTGCGGAATGCGGAGTGCGGAATTGGATGAAGGACGAAGGACAAATAGACCCGTGCATGAAACGTGAAAAGTGATGTGTGGCTTGGGACTATCGTTTTTCGTCCTTCGTCTTTCGTCTTTCGTCCCAGATTCATTTGTGGCTATCTGAACCTTTCTGGACTTCATGTTGTAGAATAAATAGAATAAGTGTTCATATTTTGATTGGGGTATTGTTGGCGCGTATGTTCATGTGCCGACCATAGAGCGTGTTGTCGAGGCCGCACACCTATGCCTACGGTATGGACCCTTATACAAATACAATTCAGGAGGGTGAAAAGTGCTGACTCAAGAGAGGGCTATCACGGCCAGGCGGATGGTGGAGGCTAGCTCCACAGAACTGTTCCGCGCGTTTACCAACACAGGTGCATTGCGGGACTGGCTGAGCAACGGCGCGCAGGTTGAAGTGCGCAAAGGTGGACGCATTTCCCTATGGTGGAATGACGGTTACTATACAAGTGGGACATTCTCAGAGGTCAAGCCCGGCGAGAGCCTGACCTTCACGTGGCAGGGTCCAGGCGAGCCTGCGTCGGAGGTGCGCGTCTCCCTGACCTCGCGGGATGGAGGCACCGATGTAGAAGTGACGCATGATGGGGTCGGGTCAAGCGAGCTGGCAGAAAAGATGGGCCGCTTATGGGAAGAGGGGTTGGAGAACCTGCAATCTATGGTGGAGACGGGGGACGACCTGCGCTTCACCAGGAGGCCGATGTTCGGTCTCAATGCAGCAGACGAGATGACCCCTGAGATAGCGGAGAAGATAGGCGTGCCGGTAACAGAGGGACTCCGGCTGGGCGGGCTGGTCCCAGGGATGGGGGCGGAGGCCGCCGGTTTCCAGAAGGATGACGTGATAGTTGCTATGGGCGACCGTGATGTGATGAACTTCCAGACTTTCGTAGCAGCGATAGAGCCTCACCGCGCAGGGGATCGCGTGCCTGTGACCTTCTACCGGGGACATGAGAAGCGCACAGTCGAGATGGAGCTGTCCGCCCGCCCCATGCCTGAAGTGCCCGCGACGGTAGAAGCAATGGTCGAGGGCGCGCGCCAGATGTACGCCACGCTCGACAAGGAGCTGGACGAGCTATTGGAAGGGGTCGCGGATGAGGATGCTGAGAGGAGTCCCTCCTCAGGCGAGTGGAGCGCGAAGATGGTGCTGGCTCACCTGATAGGTAGTGAGCGCGACACGCAAGTATGGATGGCGGCCATGACCGAAGATTTCGACCTGGAGCAGCCTTTCCACTCTAACAGCACAGAGCGCCTCCAGGCAATGGTAAGCGTGTACAGCCCCCTTCCAGTGCTGGTAGAAGAGTTGAAGCGCAGCGAGGCAGTAACGGTGGCCCTGGCGTCGTCCCTGTCAGATGTGACGGCGGGGCACAAGCATTGGTTCAAACCGCTAGCCACCTGGCTGACCACCTTACAAGACCACCACCGCGAGCATTTTGGAGAGATCAAGAAGCTCATAAATGGAGGCCAATAATTGGATACGGCTAATCCAAAAGAAGAGAACATGGTTGTAGACCTGTTCCGCCATAACACCTGGGCGAATATGAAGCTGCTGGAGGCATGTGAGGGTCTTGGCGACGAGCATCTCGGTGCCAACATGGCCGGCACTTTCGGCGCAATACGCGATACCTTGATCCACATAGTTGGGGCCGAAGTGAGCTACGTGAAGCGAGTGACGGGGCGGATGCCGGAAGAGCCTCTCAAGCGGGGTGAGTTGCCCAGCTTTGAAGTGATGAAGAAGGCAGCTCGTTGGACCGGGGAGGAACTGTTGCAATTGGCCCTGAAGGCTGGCCCAACCGATATGGTCCTCGAGACGGGGGAAGGAGGGAGTGTGAAATACCCGCTCACCAGCCTCCTGACGCAAGCCATAAACCACGCCACCGAGCATAGGGCGCAGGTAGCGACCATCCTCACCCAGCAAGGGATCGAACCACCCGACATGAGCGGCTGGGCCTACATGGAGGAGATGGGGCAGTTTGAGGAAACGGTAAACGAGAAGGCAACCGATTAATCACAAAGAACACAAAGAGACAAAGGCCACGAAGATTATTTTGGTTTTATTAGGGGAAACAGATATCGTTACCCGGATAATTAAAGCCCAATCATCCTTTGTGGCCTTTGTCTCTTTGTGTTCTTTGTGATTAAAGATTGTGGTAGGGGTCTACTGCCCTGAAGGGAAGGTTTCAGGAGCGTCGCCTTCGCCTGGCTCCAGCGTGCCAACGCGGTCTAGCGGCTCGACGGCGCGGGTCTCGTCTATGTGGATCATGGCGTCGAACTGGTCTGGGAGGCGCGTCCTGAAGTAGTGGCTGAGGCGCTCGGTTTCGGGGCGGTAGATGACGCCGATGGCCCTCTGTAAGCGTGGCTCGCGGAGGCCATCTGGAGTAGAGCCATCTCGGCGGGGGAAGAGCATGAAGCGCGGCAGGTCTACTTCGTGGAATAGCGCTTCGTAGCTGCCTGGGAGGCCAGGACGCACGCGCATCAGCTGGCCCGGCTCATCCCAATTGTTGGCCGCGGTGACGGTACCCGCGTAGGTGCTGAAACCTACGAGCACCGCGTCGTTGCCATATCGCTGGCGAGCGAGTTGCCCTATGTTATACTCACCCCTGTCGCCCATCTCGGTGGCGCGGGCGTCCCCCAGGTGCGAGTTGTGCGCCCACACTATCACCTTTGAGCGCTCACCCTTGCGGTCGAGGTGCGCAAGGAGGGCGTCAAGCGTCTCAGCCATGTGGGTATCGCGCAGATTCCATGACGAGACGCGGCTGCCGAACATAGTGCGGTAGTATTCCTCGGCATTCTTCACCAACCGGGCATTCTGCTCCGCGTAGAAGAACTCGTCCTCGGAAGCCCCGCCACCCTGCGTATACTTAGAAGCCCTGCGTTGTATCTCTACCAGTTGGCTCAGGACCTCGCCCTCACACGGCTCGGTGAGGCCGAAGCTGGCGGCGTAGCCATAAGCCTGGGTATCCTCGCCAAAGTGCTCCAGGCATGAATAGCGATAGCGCGCTCTGCCCGCAGCTTCAGGGTCTACCTTATCGAGGTAGGCCAATACTGCCGCAATAGAGCCGTACATGCTGTACAGGTCGAGGCCATAGAAGCCAGCCTTCGTCATGCCGGCGGAGAGGGCATCGTTATGCGAGCGCAGCCAGCCAATGAAGTCGAGCACGTCGGCGTTGCGCCACATCCACATCGGGAAGCGCTCAAACGCGTAGAGCGCGCTGACGGCGGTCCCCCCCTCGCCTGAACCTCGAACGTAGCTATTGACCCGGTATGCGGCAGGCCAATCGGCCTCTACTGCGACGGCTGTAAAGCCCTTCTCGGTGATGAGACGCTTGGTTAGCTGAGCGCGCTCCCGATAGAACTCGTGCGTGCCGTGACTGGCCTCGCCAATAAGCACCAGGCGGGCGTCGCCAATCCTGTTCAGTAGAGGGTCATAGTCCGATGCCGCGCCTGGGAGTGAGATGGCGTTCCTTCTAATGTCGCTGAGTAAGCTCCTGTTCAGGCTTGTACCCATTTATCCCTCCCGATGCAACACAGTCGATATTGCCCGGCAGATGCAAAATCGCAATCCAACTGTAACAGTTTCCATGTCATTCTGAGCGAAGCGAAGAATCTAAAAATCTATCCATAAGTCCAAGCTTGGAGATTCCTCACTATGTTCGGAATGACAGGTGGAAAGTTGCTGCTCCACGCTACATGTACACTTGCTGACTTCGCATTATTCCTGCTAGCAAATGGCGTGCCCAATGGAAAGCACACGCTCTTTGAGAGGCTCAAAATGAACCTGTTGCCATTCCACCGCCCCCATAACCTCCTTACAACAGAAAAGGCGTGACTCCGCATAAATGGGAGTTCACACCTCTGCATTAATTATAGCACACATTTGGCGATAGCAGATCAGCTTATTGCCTGATTTATTTGCCGGTATTCAGAGATATACTGCGAAGTGATGCGAGGCGTTGCTTGTGTTATAGGTTGCGGACGTGCATTGTCAGAATAGAGGAGGAGTACAGCAGTGATAGACACTGATACCAAAACCAAAGTCCCATATAAGGCGAGCGAGATGAATGAGAATATCGAGAAGGAGATCGAGCGGCTGCGCGGCCAGGCGCTATGGGCCTGGGAGAAGGAGGCTCGCAACCTGAGATGGTTCGGGCTGCGCGACGGAATGTCTATACTGGAAGTAGGTAGCGGGCCGGGCTTTGTCACCGAGCAGCTTCTCGCTCTATACCCGAATAGTCACATCACCTGCGTGGAGATTGACCCCGACTTGGCCCTTCCCGCCGAGCAATACCTGCAGAGCAAAGGTCTACAAGGCCGCTACACCATTATCCAGGGCGATCTCATGAAGATGGATTTGCCCGATGACACCTTTGACTTCGCCTTTGCTCGCCTCGTCTTCCAGCACCTGCGTGACCCTCGTGGCGCGATGGAGGAGATTCGCCGCGTCCTCAAGCCGGGAGGCAAGCTGGTAATCCATGACATAGACATTGGCCTGGGAGAGATCATGGAACCTTTCAACCCTGAAGCCGAGGCTATCGAAACGAGGCTACACGAGTCACGGGGCCAGCGCGGAGGCAACCCGCGCATCGGCAGGCAGCTCTGGCGTCTCTTCGAGGCTACAGGTTACGTGAATATGGACCTCGAAGCGCTCCCGGTTCACACCGACAAGCTCGGTTTTGAGGCGCTCTTCCCCGATGAATGGGACCCAGGAGGATTCAAGCCAGCCCTTGAAATGGGGGTCATGACCGAAGCAGACGTGGAAACTATGCACAAAGCGCACATAACAACCTACGCCTCCCCCGACAAGTACGCCCTATTCATCAGCCTGATGGTCTGCGGACAAAAGGGGACGTAACTTACTCAAAGTGGACGGCACATAGACTTCTCTTAAGATGTGCCGTCCACTTTTCCTCTCGCTATGCGGTGAAAGAGCCGGGGAGCAGGTAATAGAGGCCAGTTGGCTCAAACCTAACCTCCGATGTTAAGGAATCCCTATCGGAGGTTAGGTTTGGGCAAGGAGGGCGCTCCTGGTATTGGTTAAAGGCCGAGCTGCTCTGTCTTTGCTGCCATAATAAAGTCATTCTGATGCAGGCCACCTATCTTGTGCGTCCACCATGTGACGGTGACCTTGCCCCACTCGGTAAGAAGCGCGGGGTGATGCCCCTCCGATTCTGCAATAGCGCCAACCCGGTTGGTGAAGTCAAGCGACTGTGCGAAGTTGGGGAAGGTGAAGACTCTCTCCAGGCGCTTTATACCGTCGCGCTCCACGATCTCCCAGTCAGCGACCTGCGGGTGCATCTCAGCTATTTCTTCGTCCGTAACCGTAGGCGCGCCCTTTCGGCAGGCAACGCACTTCATCTCAACTAGAGTATCCATGTCTATACTACTCCTGTTATTCTATGCCTATTTAATCACAAAGAGCACGAAGAATGATTGGGGTTTATGTTCTCGATGAACGTTATCTGTATCCCCATAATAAACCCAAAATAATCTTAGTGGCCTTTGTGTCTTTGTGTCTTTGTGACTAATTCGTTCTCAGCACATATCACCAGTATCTATCCTCAAGAAGGGCATCTGGAGAGCGTGGGGGCTTGAGGGTGTTCAGGTAGCTTTGAAGGATGACGGCGGCGGCCATGGCGTCTATCTGCTGCCTGACCTTCTTGAGGGGGACACCTGCCTCTTGCAGGATGCGGTGCGCTTCGACAGAAGTGAGACGCTCATCGCAATAGGCGACGGGGAGGCCGGAGGCTGCCTGTAACGCCTCGCCAAACTTGTGGGCGCGGTTGGACATCGTGCCCGCCTCACCGCTCATGTGTACGGGGTCGCCCACCACAATCATCTCAGCCTCAAGCCCCCTGGCTATCTCCACAATGCGCGCCACATCGACGTTGAGAGATACGCTCTGTACCGTCTCCATAGGGCGCGCCACAAAGCCTAGCGGATCGCTCACCGCCACGCCAATGCGACGCTTGCCGATGTCTAAGCCGAGTGCTCTCATATTCTGGACGACGGACGACGGACGACGGACGACGGTTATCCAACGTCTATAGCTCTCCGCCTACTGCCTACTGCCTACTGCCTTCTGCCTACTGCCTTCTGCCTTCTGCTTTTTGCGTACTGCGCTCAGGCCTCAGCGGAGTGCCATGCGATGTCGGGGTTACCTGCGAAGCGGCGCTGCATCGTCTCTACAGCCTGCTCGTTGTTGTCTACCAGTATAAAGCGTCTGTCGAGATCGAGGCAGGCCTGGCCCGTGGTGCCGCTCCCGGCGAAGAAATCTAGCACTACATCCCCAGGATTGGACGAGGCAAGAATTATGCGCCTGAGTATGCCAAGAGGCTTTTGAGTGGGATAGCCGGTCTTCTCTTTGCTGTTTGTAGGCACAATAGTGTGAAACCACACATCCGTTGGCAGTTTACCACGAGCTGCCTTCTCCGGCCCAACGAGGCCGGGAGCCATGTAGGGTATACGGTCTACGGCGTCGGCGTTGAAGGTGTAGCTGGTGGGATCTTTGACATATACGAGGATGTTGTCGTGCTTGGGAGGCCACTTGCGGCGGGTACGCCCACCATAATCATAAGCCCAGATGATTTCGTTGAGGAAGCATTCTCGCCCGAAAATAGAGTCGAGCAGGACCTTGCAGTAGTGCACCTCGCGGTAGTCTATATGGAAGTAGAGGGTGCCATGCGCTGCCAGCACGCGATATGCCTCCCGCAGGCGAGGCTCCAGAAAGGAGAGGTAATCGTCGAAAGTGTCGGCGTATTCACCTCGTGAGAGCCTGGTCGTCGTGTAGCGATGACCGCCAAAGCCGGTGCGGTCTCCAACCTCACCCTCGATAGTGCGAGTAGTCTGGAGCAGTGTGCGGTGCTGTGCTTTGCCTGTATTGAAGGGAGGGTCTATATAGATGAGGTCAACAGAGGTAGTGTCAAGTGAGCACAGGACGGTAAGGTTGTCGGCGTAGTAGATATGGCTCTTCACTTGCTTACCAGAGTGTGGGAAAGGTGAAAGCGTCGGCGCCTGCTATCCATCAGGGTTGGCTACTACGCGGGTCTGAGGTATCCTGGGTTAAAGACGTAGAGCTACCCGATCCGTTCGCGCTGGCACCGCTTGTAGACTCGATTGAGATCCGGGCGGGATCTGTGGGAAGCTTGTCTATCGTAAACCACAGCACCTTCGCCTGTAAGGATGAGGTGTTTACGTATTTGCCATAGCGGCTGGAGATAAGATTGCGTGCCTGCTTCACCTCTTTGCCCTTCACGAGGTCACGTATCTGGCGGGCAAGCTCATCCGTGAGGGTAAAGGTGACGTGACCGTTGGCCGACGTGGCATAAATTGCCTTGCCAGCCGCCACGTCGAAAGATTGCAAAGTGGGAGGAGTGTATTGGACACTGTTTAGATCGAGGTTAGGGCCGACGGTGTTTGAGATGTTTGCTCGCACCCAGTCAAGCGCCACCTGGGTCACGGCGGCGCGTACGTCGCTTTCTTTATAAACATAAGCATGGGCCTCGGCGGTCAGCTTGACGCTCACCGACTCAGCGTCCTCCCCGGCCTTTCGGTCAATAATAACGTCTACGTTGGCAAGCTGCACAGTCTGCGTAATTAATACTTGGCCCTGCGGGACCATTTGCAGGATGGCGCCACCGACTTTCCCTCCAGCCTGCGAGCGGAGCTGAGCTTCCAGCGCGTCTATATCCTCCTGGGTGACTACCTTCAGCGTATCCATCGAGCCGCCCTGCAGAGCCGAGTTTATATAGTTCAGCTTATCGGCGTACACGCCCCCGATTTGACCTGGGCCAATATTGCCGTCAGGGCCTTCAACGGTTGCCGCGATTGGGAGGGTAAGAGTGCCGAATGCCTGGCTGTTGAAATCGGTGGCGCGCACCGTACCACTCTGCGTGGTTTGCACGAACACGCCGTTCGGTGCCTTGAACTTCAAGCCAGAGGGGACCGTTACCGGGTTGCTGGTGCGGTTGGTGAAGCTCATCGTGCCCTGCGCAATGCCGCGTGGCACCTGGCGAGCGCCGCTGGCGGGACGAGTCCCTTCCTCGGTGATAGTCGCCTTTATCAGAGTCGCGATCAAGTCAATGCCTACTGCTGACTGCTGAGCGCTCGAAGAGATAAGAGAGGCGCTGGGGTTCAGCTTCTCGCCAACAGGCGAGAGGCGCTGGCCTGTGGTGTCGGTGAGCGAGATGGTCAGCTCAGCAGAGACGGTAACAGTATCGTCAAGCGGGGTAACGGAGATAGAAGCCTCCGGAAGATAGGTGAAGGCATAATATGCGCCCCCCACCAGCGAGGCTACCACGACGAGGAGCATCACAGCGAGGAGCCTGCCCCACTTGAACTGCTTCTCGATGTCGCTGCCATAGCGCAGCTTGCGCTCATCGATGCGCGTGTCGTCGGGCACCATAACGCTACGCGCCTTGATGCGCCCGGAGGGAGTGGGCGAGACCCAGGGCTTGCCAATTGCGGAGTGCGGAGTGCGGAGTGCGGATTTGGAGGCGGATGCATCTCCATCCTCTGGAGTAAGAAGCGATTTGCTGGAGAGAGAGACGGAGGAAAGCTGGCTTGTCTGGCGTGGACCGATACGCACCGGAACTGCCGGCTTTGGACCTTGGGCTTTGAGCTTTGGACCCTGGCGAGATGCGGGCGGACGGGTCTCGGCCACCGCGCCAACCGCCAGCGGCTCGTATTCCTCCGGGTTGGTGAGCCACGTGGAGGTCGTGAGGCTGTCGCGTTTGGGCGTTGAAGGGGCCTGCTGGCTCTCGGTGAGGACCCATTCGTTCCCTTTGCCCCAGCTGCCCAGGGCAGTGCCGAGGGGCAAGGGCGAGGTTGGTTTCTCTATGTCATCTTCGGTGGGAAGGCCAAGAGTGGGGTCCTGGGTGAGAACGGGGTGGTCGGGGGGCACATCAACGATGTGGAAGCCGAGCACGCGAGCCAGCCCCGCGATGGTGGGGTCGGGGGAAGCTATAGAGACCCGCACCTGGCGAGCACCTGGGAGTTTCCCTAGCGCGAGAAAATCGTGGGTATTGTGGAAGGCCTGTGCGCCCCTGGGGATGATGAGCACCACGTTCGGAGAGCGGACCCACCCTTCCTCCACGCGCTCCAGGATAGATTGGATAGACTCATCAAGCCCTACCGTGACGTGCTCCGGAGGGTATTGCGTGGCGTCGAACTCTTCTGGTTCTATCGGTCCCATCTTCTTAGTGCGGAATGTGGAGTGCGGAATGCGGAATTACTAATCTCGCCAATTCGTTTTGCAGGTGTGCGCGAATACTCCGGGGAGCCTTTCCGGGTAATCAAGAGCATTATATACAGGGGCACACGCGGGGGCGCACTTATCCACAGAAGGCAGACCTAGACGAAGGACGAAACAAGCCATTCGTCCTTCGTCCTTCGTCCAGCGCGACCACGAGCTTGCGATTATAATTACGCGGTAATGGCGAATTAGGACCTAAAGGAGATATAAATGACGCCTCGGACTAAGATTGTGGCGACGATTGGCCCGGCTTGCTGGGAAGAAGAGACTTTGCGGGCACTATTGGAGGCCGGGGTAAGCTGCGTGCGCTTCAACTTCTCGCACGCCGAGCCGGAGACCACTGCCGAGAAGATGGCGCTGGTCCGCCGCCTCGCCGCCGAGCAGCCTGGAGACAACGTCCCGATCCTGGCCGACCTGCAGGGGCCGCGCATCCGCGTGGGGACTCTACCACCCGGCGGTGTGACGCTAATAGCAGGTAGCACCATCACCCTCAGCACGCAGCCTCGCCCCGGCACAATCCCTATAGACTATGACGGCCTTCCGAGCGACGTCTTTCCGGGCGACACTATTCTACTGGACGATGGCCTCATCTCCCTTCAGGTCACAGAGGTGGACCTCGCTACAGAGACGATTGTCTGTAAATGCCTCATCGGAGGGGTATTGACTTCGCATAAAGGCATAAACGTGCCTGAGCGACCCCTGAGCGTGCCCACCATCACCGAAAAGGACCGCGCCGATATGCGTTTCGCGCTTGAGCATGGCGCGGACATGATAGCACTCTCATTCGTGCGCTCAGGGAGTGATGTGGAGGAGGCGAGGCGGCTGGTAGGCGAGATCACCTCTCGTCCAGTGCCCATCATAGCCAAAATTGAAAAGCGGGCGGCTGTCGAAGCCTTCGAGGAGATACTGGCGGCAGCGGATGGCGTGATGGTGGCGCGTGGAGATATGGGCGTGGAGATGCCCGCCGAAGAGCTACCGGGCATCCAAAAGAGGATGATTGCCGCCGCGAACCTGGCAGCCAAGCCGGTCATTACCGCTACGCAGATGCTCGACTCGATGATACGCAACCCTCGCCCTACCCGCGCCGAGGCTACCGACGTTGCCAATGCCATCCTGGATGGGAGCGATGCCATCATGCTGTCGGGCGAGACGGCGGCAGGCAAATACCCCCTGATAGCTGTGCAGACGATGGCCCGTATCGCCCTGGAAGCAGAGAAGCTCTTCGATTACGACGGCTGGACCGCGCACATAGCCACGCTCCTGGGCAAGGCTACAGCCTATCAAAGCGCTGGAGCTGCAACCTCGCAGCCAACCCCACCGGACGCGACCCGAATAGCAGAAGTTATATGCCAGTCCGCAGACCGCGTATCGGATGCGCTTAGAGCAGGAGCGGTAGTCACAATCACCCAATCAGGCCTGAGCGCGAGGCTGATCTCCAAATACAGGCCGCGCAGCACGCTTATAGCCGTCACCAATCAGCTATCCACGCAGAGGGCCCTGGCGATAAGCTGGGGGGTGCGGGCGCTGCTTATGGAAGATGGCTTTGGCGACACCCTGACCACCCTGCTAAATGCCGAGCGCCTTGCGTTGAGCATGGACCTCTCTGCCCCAGGCGACCTGCTGGTCTTCACCGGAGACCTCCCGCAGCCGCTCCCGGGGCAGACGACGATGCTGAAAGTGCAGGTAGCTGGGTCGGGAGTTAGGGATTAGAGATTAGTTCCTACTGACCCCTGACCCCCTCCCCCTTCCCTTCCAAACGGACTGCGGATGTGGAAAACTTCCCAGCTCACCTATTGACTCGGTGGTGGCGGGCCTGTATACTGTGGCTACTTCGGAGTTGCAGGTTCGCCTGAAACGAAGAAGAAACAGAAGCCCAGACGGTCCTCACGGATTGTTTGGGTTTTCTGTTTAATAGCCCTTAGCTCGTATTCAAGAATCACCACTAACTATCAATCACGTTTTACGCATGCCCACTCTCTTACTCAAACACGCCACCCTTCTCGTGACGATGGACGATGCCGGCACGCTATTGGAGGACGGCGGCATCTACGTCGTTGACAACGCCATACGGCAGGTGGGGTCTACATCGGAGTTGCCCCAAAACGCCGATATTGTCATAGATGCGCGTGGCATGGTGGTCCTACCTGGATTGGTGAATACGCATCACCACTTTTACCAGACCCTCACCCGCAACCTCCCCGCCGCCCAGAACGCCAATCTCTTCACGTGGCTGGTGACGCACTACCCCATCTGGGCGGGCCTCACACCCGAAGCTATCTACGTAAGCAGCAAGATAGCGATGGCTGAATTGGTCCTTTCGGGCTGCACCACCACCAGCGACCACACATACATCTGGCCTAATGGCTCGCGCCTCGATGACCAGGTGCGCGCCGCCCAGGAGATGGGGATGCGGTTCCACGCGGCGCGTGGGTCGATGTCTGTGGGGGAGTCGGGGGGTGGACTGCCGCCAGATAGCGTGGTGGAGGATGAAGACGCCATACTGCGCGACTCGCGGCGGGTAATAGAGGAGTACCACGATCCCGCCCGGTACGCGATGCTACGCGTGGTGCTGGCCCCATGCTCCCCTTTCTCGGTCTCACCCGATCTGATGCGCGAGAGCCTGTCGCTCGCCCGCTCCTACGGTGTGCACTCTCATACCCACCTTGCCGAGACGCTGGACGAGGAAGCATACTGCGTGGAGACTTTTGGCCGCACGCCTGTGGAGCTTGCCGAGGAGCTGGGTTGGGTCGGCATTGATGTCTGGCACGCCCACATGGTCCACCCCTCCGCATCGGAGGTAGAACGGCTTGGGCGCACTCACACGGGCGTAGCTCACTGCCCGTCATCGAATATGAGGCTCGCGTCCGGCATTGCTCCCGTGAGACGGCTGGTGGGTGCTGGAGCGCGTGTAGGGTTGGGAGTGGACGGCTCGGCTTCGAACGACGGCTCCCATCTGCTGGCGGAGGCGCGGATGGCGATGCTGTTGCAGCGCGTGGGCGGAGACCCTACCGCCATGAGTGCGCCACAGGCGCTCCACCTGGCGACCAGAGGTGGTGCAGAGGTGCTGGGCCGGGACGACATTGGCTATCTCGCCCCCGGTATGGCAGCGGACTTCGTCGGCTACCGCCTAGACACCGTAGGAATGGCGGGCGGCGCGGTCCACGACCCGCTAGCCGCGCTCATATTCTGCCAGCCTCCGAATGTTGACCTTAGCGTGATAAATGGTAAAGTGCGAGTGCAAGAAGGCCGGTTAGTAGACGTGGACCTGCCGCCCCTGATAGAGCGGCATAATGCTATAGCGGCAGCGTTGGTACGTGGTGAGTTGCATTAAACCACATTGCCGGCGTACCCTATAGCGTCCAGGAGAAAAGTATGGATAGCGACTACGAGGGAAGGCGGCTGAGTATAGCACAAATTGCCTGGTGGTCCGTATCTACCGTTCTGGCTTCGGGGGTAGCCCTTCTTGCTACGGGACTCCCTGCGTCATTTGCCAGCGTGAACACTGGCCTTTTGTTGCTTGTTGTCATGTTCTTTATTGGGCTTTTTGGGGGCGCACTGGCGGGCTTATGCGCAGGACTTATACAGTTCGTGATCCTGAATGGACGAGTCTCCTGGGCAAGACGCTGGATATGGGCAAGCGTGTGCGGTTGGGCGGTCGGGATCGCAACCCTTTTCATGGTGTTCTCCATTTACCAGATAGCATTCTTTGAATACCCCAAGCAAGGTGTGAGCGAAGTACCATTCGTCGCATTGACCTCAATAGCCATAATAATCGCGACAGGCGCGATAGGCGCTACGCAAGCTCTCCTGCTACACAGCCCTGCACGCGTTCTATGGCGGTGGGCGGGCATAACTGCTTTTGGTTGGCTGCTGGGTGGAGCGGCATGGGGTGGCTTACGACTTATTATGCCATTCGTATGGCCAGGTACCGAGCAAGCTCTCAACTATGCCTCGCTGCCTTTAGTGGCAGCAATTGCAGGCATAGTTATGGGAGTTGCGCTGAACTGGTTGATAAGGACGGTCCCCGCTGGCAAAGTCATGTAGAATGGTAGCAGCACACATACGCACGATAAACATCTGATGAAGAGTTGGTTATGACCCATACAAGCACCGGTCCTACAAAACACAATTCCCATTCCGCAGGTTCTTGGGCTTCGCCCAATTCAGGCACTCCGCACTCCGCACTCACAGCGCGCTACTCCCG
Source organism: Chloroflexia bacterium (assembly GCA_035274425.1). Taxonomy (GTDB): domain Bacteria; phylum Chloroflexota; class Chloroflexia; order QHBQ01; family JADMIH01; genus JADMIH01. The sequence continues at coordinate 85,894 of DATEOC010000042.1, read as the reverse complement.
CCAGACCGTCCTCCCACAAATAGGACAGGCGGGGCAGGAGAAGCTGCGCGCTGCCACAGTTGCCATCGTGGGCGTAGGCGCGCTAGGCTCCTCTATGGCCGAGATGCTGGCGCGGGCCGGTGTGGGCACGTTGCGTCTCGCGGACCGCGACTACCTTGAGCTGCACAACCTCCAACGCCAATCGCTCTATACCGAGGCCGATATCGAGAGCGGGCTGCCTAAAGCAGTCGCCGCGTCGCGCCACCTGGGGGAGATAAACTCCGAGGTGCAGGTAGAGCCCTGGGTGGCGGACATCACGCCTGAGAACGTGCTGGGCCTGGTGGAGGGCGCGGCTGTGGTGCTGGACGGCACCGACAACCTCCAGACGCGATACCTGCTGAACGACGCCTGTCTCTCAAAAGGCATACCCTGGGTATATTCGGGAGTGGTGGGAGTATGCGGGGTAAGCCTGACCGTCGAACCAGGGGAGAGCGCGTGCCTGCAATGCCTCTATCCGGGCGCGCCACCACCAGGCTCAACAGATACGTGCGATGTCGCAGGCATACTCGGCCCTGTAGCCCATGTCATGTCGGCGATAGCCGCAGCCGAGGCGATCAAGCTCATCGTGGGGGGCGCGCCCGCTAAGGGGCTGCTCGCAGCCGACCTCTGGACCGGCAGCTTCGACCGCATTGAAGTGCCCCGCAACCCCGATTGCCCCGCGTGCGAGATGCGCGATTTCATTTACCTCGAAGGGGAGGGATGGGGCCGAGACGCCACGAGACTGTGCGGGCGCGATGCTGTCCAAATACAGCTACCCGGCGGGAAGCCCAACTTGGCTGACCTCGGTAAGCGCCTATCAGAGGGCAAGGCAGGAGAAGTGCTATCCAATGACTACATAGTTCGCCTGCGCACAGAGCGAAACGAGATGACAATCTTCGCTGACGGCAGAGCAATAGTAAAGGGCACGGATGATGCAAGCGTAGCGCGCAGCCTGGTGGCAAGGTACATTGGGACGTGAAACGTGATGCGTGATGCGTGATAATGTACGAATCATGCAGTGATTCGCAAGTTGCCTTTTATCCTTTATCCCTTATCCTTTTTCCTTTCAGAAGATGAGTTTCAACGACCCTGTCATCCAGATACTCCTCAGCATCATTCGCGGCCTCGCGGTGCTGGCGGTAGCACTCATACTGGCGCGCTTCGTCAAGCGGTGGACCATACGCGTAGCGAGCCGGGGGCGTGTCAGCATCCACACCGCCGCGTTGCTCGGCAACCTTGCGCGTGTGGCTGTGGTGGCCGTCGGAATTATCACGGTGCTGCCATCGTTCGGAGTAGATTGGCCGGGGCTGCTGACGGTCCTGGGCGCGGCTGGGCTGGCGCTCTCCCTCTCGATGCAGGACCTGCTCAAGAACGTCGTGGCGGGTATATACATCCTCGTGGAGCAGCCCTTCCGCATTGGGGACCGCATATCGGTCAAGGACGTGACTGGCGTGGTGCAGGGCATCGAGTTGCGAACCACCATACTGACGACCGAGGAGGGCTTGCAGGTCGTCGTGCCGAACAGCGTGGTGCTGAACGAGATTGTCACCAACCGCTCCGTCTCAAACATACAGCGCCAGATCATACACGTGCGCACCCCTAAAGCCGGGCTGGCCGATATGAGCGAGCAGATAAGCGAGGCGCTAAAGGAGCACACGGATGTGGCAGCCACCCCCTCACCCGTAATTGCCCTGGAAAGGGTGATTGACGGCACGGCACGGTTAAGGGTGGAGTTCTGGGTCCCCGGCCCAAAGAAGGTAGCTACCGCCTCGCAGGTGGCCGAGTCTCTACAGGCGCGGTTCCCGGACGCGAACATTACGGTAGCTTGAGTAGCGAGTAGCGAGTTATGAGTGATGAGGGGCGACGGATAGGCGTGTTGGGAGGGTCGTTTGACCCTATCCACATGGCCCACCTGATCATGGCTGAGAGTGTGAGAGAGGCGCTATCACTCGACACAGTACTGTTCGTGCCGGTGAGAGAGCAACCCCTGAAGCAGGGGAGGCAAGTGTCGCCTGTCGAACATCGAATAGCGATGGTAGAGCTGGCTATAGAGGAGAATCCACACTTCGCGCTGTCCCGAGTAGATGTAGACCGCCCCGGCCCATCGTACACGGTAGATACGTTACAACAGTTGAGACAGAAATTGGGCGAAACTGAGAAAGTCGCCCTCTGGTTTATCATCGGGGCGGACTCGCTCGTGACGCTCCCCAGGTGGCGCGACCCCGCGGGTATACTGGCACAGGCGCGGCTCGCTGTTGTACGCCGGCCCGGTGTCACGCCCGATCTGACGCACCTGGAAAGCCTGCTGCCCCGGCTACCGGCCCACATAGACTGGGTAGACGCTCCATTGATGGACATCTCCGCTACCGACCTGCGCCGCCGCATAGCCGATGGCCTCTCCATCCGCTACCGCGTACCGGGGGCAGTGATGGAGTATATTGAGAGAGAAGGACTGTACAAGTGAACACTGATTAATTCACCGCAGAGACGCAGAGTACGCAGAGGTTCCCAAGATAGGGACTTTGAACCTTGAACCTTGAACTTCGAACTTCGGAACTGGGACTTCGCTGCAACTCTAAGGTGGGACTTGGCGTATATGGGGATATAGATAAGAGATATATAGCTGAGGAGCTTCAGATTGGACAACACGACAGATAACCCTGGCGCGCAGAGCGGGCAAAGCGCCGACCCGAACCAGACGCGCTACATCCCACCGCAGGGGAGCAACGGCCAGCAGGGCTACGCTCGGCCAGGGCACGGCCCCGTAGCCCACCACGGCCAGCATCATGACCATACCTTCTTCGCGCTCCTGCTCATCGGGGCGGGCGTGCTATTCCTCCTCCAGCAATTCTCCATCTTCCGAGACTTCGGTGATTATCTCCTCCTCATCATAGGCGGTGTCTTTATGTACGCCTATTTCAGCACGAAAGCAGGCTATCGCGCAGGGTTCCTCATACCGGGTGCGATCCTCCTCGGCATAGGCACGGGGGAAGTGCTCCAGAAATATAACGTGCTGGGACTCTGGCAGGGAGCTAACGTCTCAGGGTTGGCTCTCGGCCTCGGCTTCTGCCTCATCTGGGCTTTAGAGCGCAGACACTGGTGGGCGCTCATACCTGGTAGCATCCTGGTGGTATCGAGCATCTCCGGTGCCCTGGCTATCGGCAAGCTCTGGCCCGTAGGTCTCATCCTTATAGGCGTCTACCTCCTGTACGAGCAGACTCGGCGCAGACCTAGATAATAACAAATCATTCATTGACAATATAAGTACTGAAACGTACAATAGCGACGTATTGACCATTCGGTACGTCGCTATTGTATTGAGGAGGGTCAACAAATGACTCCGATGTCAACAGGTGAGGCGCGAGATAATTTTGCTGATGTAATAAACAGAGTCGCTTACGGTAAGGAGCGGGTAGTGCTCACCCGGCGAGGCAAAAGGCTGGTAGCAGTTGTCCCAATTGAGGATGTCCTCTTGCTGGAGAAGCTGGAGGACCAAATCGACATAGAGGAAGCCCATATCGCCTTAGAAGAAGCAAGGAACGGTGAAACCGTTTCCTGGGAACAAATTAAATCGGACTTGAATCTATAGAGCATCCGTGAAGTTGTGACTTATACGATCACATTTGCGAAAAGGGCGGAACGGCAATTCCGAGCATTGCCCAGAGAAGTCCAGGTCCGCTTGAAAGCCAGAATTGATGCGCTGGCCGAGAACTCACGACCACAGGGCGTCGAGAAACTATCGGCAGAAGATAACCTCTACCGGATAAGATCGGGAGATTACCGCGTTATATATGAAATTCGTGACGCAGAGTTGCTGATTCTAGTAGCAAAAGTGGGTCACCGTCGGGAAGTTTATAGATAACATCGGTGCTCAGCGTCAATGGCATAACACTTGCTCTCTCACCGGGCGTGGGCCAAGCGCCTGCTTACACACACGTCAGGAGGACTACGATGGATAGCGACACAAATGGAAGTGAAACACGACAGCTGGAAGATTACGGCGGCTCCGATGAGAAACAGGGGGGCGCTCAAGGTAATCAGGGCGACCAGGGTGGAGACAATGGTGACCACGACGATAGCGGCAAGTTCGGGGAATTCGGCCACACAGGCGTAGGCACCGACCTCACCGTCGAGATGGAGAACACCGACGTTCGCACAGGCATGGTAAAGGGCGGCGAAAAAGGAGCCGACGACGCAGCAGGCCCCGGCCAGTACGGTGGGGAAGCAGGCGGCATCGGCGGTAAATAGCTATAACTGATAATAAAAAGCATGAAAATGGGCGGCGCAGCCGCCCATTTTCATGCTTTTTATTATCCCTTACTCCGGTTGCCGAGCGGCAAAGAGGCGATAGTCTATATCAGGGAAGAGGTTGTCGCGCTGGGCGTACTCGCGGGCCAGGGTCGCGGCGGCCATACCGCCATCACCCTCCCCTGCGTCAACCGCGTCTGCGAGTGCGTTGAAGCGATTGACGTGCTCTACGAAACGCTCGCCCGCGTATTGCCGGGCCTGCCCCGTGGTGTACAGGAACTCCCAGTCACTTGCTTCGAGTAGCACCAGCTCGCGTGCAGCCTGGTTCAGCGCTTCCTCAAGCTCGTCTGAAGCGTCGCCATGCCGCTCTACCAGATCCTCCATGCGGCGCTCGGCGCTGTGGACCGCCTCCCACATCCAGCTCGTCTCAGGGTTGATCCAGGTGACGTGCGTCCCCGCGTGGCCCCACGAGCTTTCAGGCAGATCTATGAGCTTCTCAGGCGGGTGCGACTCCAGCCACTCGGATGCGGTGCATAGCTCGATATTCTCATTGGCTGCCAGCCTCGTTAGCGTCTCTTTCAGCCATGTCACCCCCTCGAACCACCAGTGCCCGAACAATTCAGTATCGTAAGCCGAGGCGATGAAGCCTGATTTACCGTCATGGGTGTCAGCATACCAGCGTAACTGGCTCTCCACCAGGCTCACGAAGTGGTCGGCGTGCGTCTGAGCTTTTCTCCCTGCCTGGAAGGGGTCATACGGCTGCTTGTACTGGAGGTCCGCCTGGTTGTCGGTGACTCGCCAGTATTGAAGGCCATGTTCGGCATCCTTGCGGTGGAACTCGCGATAATCGCCGTCGCCCGGGTAGCCAACGGAGGCAGCCCAAACCTGCTCGCCCACCACGCGGTTGCGCCCCATCACCGCCACGTCCGACCCATCCACGTAATATGCCTCGAATGTGCCACTGTCGCTCCCCGCGCTCATGCTGCCGTTGAAGCGCGTGACGTGCTTCTCGGTGACGAAGCCCGCACTCTCGTAGCCCATCTCCTCGATAGTCTGGACCACCTGCCCGTAGATATCGGTAATAACCTGCACCCTGGGCACGGCACGAGTCAACTCTCGAGTCTGACGCTCGGCTTTGCCCGACATAAGGCTCTCCTCGACGGCTGTACTCTCACTGAAGAATAGGCTCAGCCCGCTCTCATCCAGCCAGTGGTCTACGCCCGGCCGCCGGTAGCGAGTGCCGTCAGATGCCGTAGCATCGTAGCCCGGCCGGTACGCGCATTCAGGGAGCCAGATAGCGCGCGGTGCCCTGCCGAAATGCCGCTCGGTAGCACGCCTGCCGATTTCAAGGTGCGCGCTTATAGTCGAGTCGCGGGACATAAGGGGCAAGTAAGGGTGCGTCGCGCCCGACGTGAGGATTTCGACCACGCCCGCGTCCTGTAGTCGCCGGAATGCGCCGATGATGTCGCGTTCGAACCGCTCTCGGAAGGTCTTGAGGATGTGGCGGTAGTAATCGAGGTAGAAGTGCGCCAGGTAGAGGAAGTGCTGTTCACCGCTCTCCTCGAAGCGCGCCACGTCAGCCTCCGCTCCTTCCATCTCCTGGGCAAGATACGCTTCAAAGTTGTCCTTTATCATCGCGTCGGCCAGTTGCTCGGCGAGCACCGGAGTGATGCCTATCGTGACTTTCGCCCGCACTCCTGCCTCGTGCAGGTCGGTGAGAGCTTCGAGTAGAGGCACGTAAGTCTCGGCCATCACTTCGTGCAGGTTCTCCTCCCCGTGCGGCCACTTCCCCGCTCCCCGGTAGAAGGGCATGTGTGTGTGCAATACGAACGTAAATCCGCCTAGTGTCATCCTAGTCTCCTGTAAGTGTGTTGTAAATCAGGGGTCGGGGGTCGGGGTTTAGGGATTAGTGCCTGATATAGTACATCTAGTTCCTGATCCCTGACCACCGACCACCGACCACCGACCCCTAAATCAAAAAGCAAATACCGCCATCATATCATTCACATTTGTACCTGTAGGCCCGGTCATTATGGCATCACCTAGCTCATGCCAGTAAGAATAACTGTCGTTCCGGGCTAAGGCGCTATGGGCGTCGATACCCAGGCTTTTACCTCTATCAATAGTCGTGCCGTCAGCTATGGCCCCGGCGCTTGGCGAAGTCCCATCGCCGCCATCGGTAGCGAGCGAGGCAACTACCACGTCTGGCCCCCACCCTTCGAGAGCGAGCGCCGCTCCCAATGCCAGCTCCGTGTTGCGCCCTCCAACCCCCTCTCCACGTACCGTGACAGTGGTCTCGCCGCCAAATAGAACGCACCCGGGACGGCTCACGGGTCGCCCATAGGAGACTATCTCTTTGGCTACTCCCGCGAGCGCACTCCCGATTTCACGGGCTTCGCCCTCAAGGAACGTTGTGCCTATCAGCGTATCGAGGCCCAGGATGCGAGCATAGTCCGCAGCTGCCTCTACAGCTATGACGTTACTTGCGACCAGCCGGTTCGTCACTCTGTCGAAGAGAGCGTCGCCTGGCTTGGGTGTTTCTTCAACCTCCCCGGCAGCTCCTGCCTGTAAGCGTGCCAGGACGGTACCCGGCGCCTCGTCCAACAAGCCATATCTTTCTATGATCCCAAGGGCATCCGCGTAAGTGGTAGGGTCGGGCGCGGTTGGACCGGAGGCTATCACGTCAAGAGGCGAACCCGTTACGTCGCTCAAGATAAGTGATAGGACATGGGCCGGGGCCGCGGCTCTAGCCAATTGGCCCCCAGAGATACGCGACAGGTGCTTACGTACCGCGTTTAGCTCGTTGATCGTCGCCCCTGAGCGAAGCAGTAAGCGGGTCGTCTCCTGCACATCCTCCAGGCTGATACCCTCGGCGGGAGCGGTAAGCAGAGCAGAGCCGCCACCAGATATGAGGCATATCACCAGGTCGCCCGATTGCGCGCCATTCACTATCTCTAATAGCCGAGTCGTGGCGCTTACTCCACGCTCATCAGGCACCGGATGCCCGGCTTCGCATACCATCACGCGTGAGAGAGGTGCGCCTCCAGTACCCGTATACCCTTCCTTCACGACTACCAGACCAGATGCGATACGCTCTCCCAACACCTCCTCAGCAGCGCGGGCCATAGCCTCACCCGCCTTGCCCGCACCAACCACATACCCTTTGCCATCATTCAGATTGCTGATTATGTCAAGCTCAAAGTTGAGTAGACGGAGCGTCGCAAGATAGGGGTCGGCTGCCTGGAGCGCGGCGTTCAACACCGACATCACTACATCTCTATGGATAACACCCCCTGTAGGCTTCACCAGCAAGGAACCCCCGGTAGTCGGTAGTCGGTAATCGCTAGAGCCTTCTACTACATGATTAGCGCCGCCTTTTTGGTTGGAGTGTAAGGGCGAGGCGAATGGTAACATAACATAGAGGCATAAGAGCGTCAAGGCAAACGAAAATCGTGCTAGTTCAGACATAGGGTAGAGGGATCCATCTATTAGCATTTACCGGGAAGGCAACCACCATGTGGACCAAACCTGACCTCCGATAGGGATTCCTTAACATCGGAGGTTAGACGCTAAAGAGGAAGGGGCTTCTGACGCTGGCTGAATCTGCACGGCACATAGACTCCTCTTAACATGTGCCGTTTTGTTTGTGATCTTCGCCACCACTCTTACCCCTACTCTGAACACTTGCCAGAAATCAGCTTGAGCCGAATGGCCTTGTATGTTATCTTTGAGCCAATATGAGACGAGTTTCTTCTAAGCTATTAGCTGTGGCTCTTTTCGTGCCTCTATTATTCCACTTGCCCATAGGCAGCCCCCCTTCACCTCTGACCTCTCAAGCTGCGCAGGGCACTACAACCACAACGAGGCTTTACTTCGCAACAACGGGCCATCTAGTCGAGGAAAAATTCCTTCAATATTGGCAGTCGCACGGCGGCCTCCCCATCTTCGGCTACCCTCTCACCCCCGCCTTCGTCGAGAAGGGTTATCTGGTGCAGTACTTCGAGCGGAGCAGGTTCGAGTTGCACCCAGAATATACAGGCTCCCCCTACGAGGTGTCACTGGGGCAGCTGGGGCGCGAGCGCCTGAAAGCGGAAGGACGCTCTGTGCCACGTCCGGTCCCCAACGACGCTGGGGCAGGCGAGCTATTCTTCCCCGAAACGGGGTACAAAGCAGGAGGGGCCTTCCTCGATTACTGGAAGCGCTATGGGGGGTTAGCGCAGTTCGGCTTCCCTATCACGCCTGAGTTGAAAGACGAGCATGATGGTCGCACTGTGCAGTACTTCGAGCGCGCCCGCTTCGAGATGCACCCTGAGCACGCGGGCACGCCCTACGAAGTGCTCCTCACCCTGCTGGGGCGGGAGCGTGCCTCTGGACTGGACCAGACTTTGCGCGACAGATGGGTTCCAGACCCTCCCACCGGCACCCTGCAACTGAAAGAGGCATATAGCGAGGTACAGGTCCTCACCCCTATCATCGTGCAGAGTGACCTATCAGGCGAGGTACGCGTGCTGGGAGGTGACAATCGCCCATACGCAAGCTACCTAATCGAGGCAGGTGTGCCTCTCACCTTCTACGCAGCAGGCGCGCCCGGTGCGCAGAGCGTGATGCTCTACCGCCAGGGTCAGGTAGTCAGCGCGGTATGGGCCGGTTTCAAAGTCGCTAAGCCTGAGGTGGGCATACAAACAGGTGATCCCGTGTGGGATGGGCTTTACCCTCGCGTCAAGAGCTTCCTTGAAGCGGATGCGGTTGATTACACGTCGCCGGACGACATACCGGTGCATGGCTATCGCTCGCCCGACAACAGCGCGCTGTGGCTGCGCGACCACATCCACCAGTCGAAGGGGTTCAAGCTCTTCGAGAAAGATATGCGGAGCGCGCTCGACTACTTCGCGACCACCCAGCGTCCAGACGGCAGCTTCGACGATTATCTCTTCCACACCCCTGCCACCCCCGTGTTCAAGGAGCAAATAGAGATCGAGGCGGACCGCGAGTTCCTCTTCGTCGAAGGTGTGTGGACCGCGTGGCAGGCTACGGGAGATGACGAATGGCTGCGCCGGATGCTCCCCGTGATGGAGCGCGGGCTGGCTCATAGCTGGAGCGATCCGCACCGTTGGTCCGCCGAGCATGGCCTGGTAAAGCGGGCCTTCACGATAGACACCTGGGACTACGAGCAGGGGAGCAACGGTCTCGACGTGCGCCGCACCTTTGATGATAAAACGCGCTGGAGTATTATGCATGGCGACAACACGGGTGCATACCACGCAGCCCGCCTCCTGGCGAACATAGAGAGATACTTTGCTCGATGGGAAGAGGGAGCGCTATGGGACATCCGGGCGGAGAAGCTACTGCAAAACCTCAACCGTATCTCCTGGAACGGCACATTCTACACCCACCAGGTCCACCTGACGCCGGTTGACGACACGGGCGTAGACGAGAGCACGCAACTGAGCCTATCGAACGCCTACGCCCTCAACCGCGGGACGCTGACGCAGGAGCAGGGAGCGTCGTTAATAGGGGAGTACCAGAGGAGGCGAGAAGCGAACGGCTCACGCATCTTCGCGGAGTGGTACAGCATAGACCCACCTTTCGCTGCTACATTCGGCCCGCCTGGGGAGTACGCTAACGGTGGGGTGATGCCATTGGTAGGTGGTGAGTTGGCACGTGGAGCCTTCCGGTACGGCCTCGAGCAGTACGGGTCGGACATCCTGAAGCGTTACTGGCAGCTGCTCGACAGGACGGGCGGATCGTACCTGTGGTATCACCCCGACGGGCGGCCAGGCATCGGCACGCTTGAAACACTTTCGACGGACGGCTGGGGCTCGGCTGCCATGCTGAATGCACTCACCGAAGGTCTTGCGGGCGTGGAGGATGAAGGGAAGCTATACCAGCAGGTGCGCCTTTCTCCCAGGTGGGCCGCCACAGATCGCTCATCAGCCCACGTGACGCTAGGGTATGGAGCGAGCGATACTTATTTCTCCTATAGCTGGCAGCGCAAAGCCGATGGTGGCATTACCCTCACCTGGGGAGGTAAGGAGATTAGGGAGGTACATCTCGACCTGCTGCTCCCATCCGGGCTGGCTCCGAAGCAGGTGCTGATGGATGGAAAGCCTCTGCCATTCAGTTTGGTGAGAGTCGGGGATAGTGCGTATATGAATGCGACACTGCCAGGAATGGGGAGATTGGAGGTTCGGTAGAAACTACCCAACCCTAGTAACCTGGGTAGATAAGACTTCTGATTTCGACATTAGTTGACCCAGGTGCTACAAAATCTATAATTACATCTATGAAGTAAATTGACGGTGAACGTGCGGCACTACTAAACCATTCGACACTGAGCATATCGTCCGGCAATTCTGGTATTGGAACAGACCTGCTCCAAGTTGATACTTCCCATCGATCCTGACTAAGCGCATTCTTATAGAATACCCAGACTTTATTGGGCGGATCGCTAACGGAGAAGCTGACTGACCTACGCAGGAGGAAATTTGTCTCTCCTGTAGGTTTATATGAATCTGCGTAATCCTGTACCGTTACATTTTCCGCACCTGGATAGAGAGGGGGATTTTCCCAGCTTCCAGGAGGGTCGAAGCGATGCAAAAAGGCGTACACGCCTATAGCACAAAAAGCCACGATACCTAGAATTGACAAGGCAATTGCCAGAATACGTCGAGGCATATTCTACCTACTGTGCAAAGGGGCCACTCTATACTGAGTGGCCCAGATGTTCCCCCATACAGGGGATATTATACCGCCGTGCACCCTTTTTCGATCTCGGCATTCCGGCTTACGCCTGCCAGCCAGCTCCAACCGAGCGACCCTACGGCACCCAAGAGTGTCTATTTACCGCTGCTACCTTCCGGTCCTGACGGGGTTCATAGGCTCCTGCCGCGTAGGACTCGATCTTCAACGCCACACGACAAACGCAGTCCCACAATGTCGGACCTCGAAAGGGAATTCAACCCCGCTGTAGCGGATTGCGGGTGCAGGGCACCGCTAGTTCCCCGTCTAGCACGACACTTAATCTTACCGAATAGCGCGTGCTATGTCAAGTTACATACCTTGCCTTACATAGATGTCTCTATAATCTCCCATGGAGGGAGAAGCAACTTCTTTTCTTCTAAATATTTCACCCCTCCGGGGTGAAATATTTAGAAGAAAAGAAAGAAAAGTTTAGTTCGGTAGACCTATAAAGACGCATTCCGAAGCCCTCTATAGGTTACTTGCGCTCTCGGTAAACCGCCAGCGCCTTGTCGAACCAGGTCTGCTGCTCTTTCGTATTGGGCGACGGGAAGGGCTTCTGCGTATCGGGCAGGCTATCGAAGTTCTGCCACCACTGGTTCAGCCCTTTCGTAATCTCAGGGTCTCCGCCTGTGAAGGCTGAGATGAGATTACTGTAGCGCGTCGCAACGTCCTGAGCTTCCTCGCCTGCAGGGTCGGCGTTTGCGTCCGCGAGGCGCGCAACGTCTGCGTTGACCGAGGCCCATTGCACGTCCACGCGCTTCTGGTCTTCTTCGGTCCACACGATGCCGCGTGCCGCCATACGCTCGCGGGCCTCGTCGCTATACGACTGGTCCGACAGGCTCTGCATTTGCTCTAGTTGTTCGGGGGTGAAGTATTTCTTCGCCCAGTCTTTGTTCTGTTCCATCTGTATCGCCTGGATCACTCTAACAAGGGAATCCCAATCGCACTCGCCGTTGCGCAGCAGCTGCGCAGTCTCATCTATCGCCTTGATGATACCGTCAAGCTGGACTCGCTTCGCCCGCATCATCTCCTTTTGCTGGGCCAGCACGTCTCCTAGGCTCTGCGGGACCGCAGTGGGGCGCAAGAGCGCCTTTATCTCCTCCAGCGAGAAGCCCAGGAACTTCAGGGCCAGAATCTGTTGCAGGTTCACGAGGTCCGCATCCGTGTACAGGCGATAGCCCGACTCGCTATACTGGCTGGGCGCTAGCAACCCTTCCTTGTCGTAATAGCGCAGCGTGCGGATAGAGACCGAAGCTTTTCGCGCGAACTGTCCGGTGCGATATAAACGTTGATCCAAGCTGTACCTCCTTTCTGATAGTATCATAAAGGGTGACGTAACGTCAGAGTCAATACCTTTTCGGACCAATTTTGAAGCAATTTTAACGAAGCATGGGACTTCCCAAATTTTCAGCAAGAGTGGTGATGCACCACTGATCTATGAAAAAGCATCAAAAATAGTTTTCGGCGTAGCCAAAAACTATTTTTGATGCTTTTTCATGCCCCCTCCCCACTGGGGAGGGGCTGAGGGTGGCGGGTAAAGTGCGTATGTATGAAACTGCCCGAGTCTAAGATTCGGGAAGTTTCACGTTTGGCGGAGAGGGTGGGATTCGAACCCACGACGAGTTGCCCCGTACCCGCTTTCCAGGCGAGCGCCCTAGGCCACTAGGCGACCTCTCCATGGGCAATTTTGAATTGTGAATTCTCAATTTTGAATTTATGAAATGCGAGCTGAATATTCTAACTCAGAATTTACAACTCAAACTTCAAAATTTGTGGTGCGGAGAGGGTGGGATTCGAACCCACGGAGAGCTCACACCCTCACTCGTTTTCGAGACGAGCTCCTTCAACCGCTCGGACACCTCTCCAAAAAAGAAACCGGCCAACTGGCCGGCCCTGGCATACTGGCGTGGCTGGAGGGGCTCGAACCCCCGGCCTTTGGGTCCGCAACCCAACGCTCTATCCACTGAGCTACAGCCACACGGTTCTGCTATTCGCATACAGATTATACCATATGCGTCCTGCGTTTGCAACCGCGACAGGCACTCCTTCTCTCTGCCTATCGAAGAGAGCTATTTTGCTTTCTTCTACTGAATTCGGAACCTTTCAGGTTCCGAATTCAGTAGAAGAAATGATTGTTTATCTTGTAGAGTTGTAGCTCGCATTTGAGATGCCCTCGCGCAAGCGAGCTATGGCGGCTGCCACCCCATCCGGGGCGGCATATACGGCGGAACCGGCCACGAGAAGGGTCGCGCCCGCTTCGACCACCTTTGGGGCGGTCTCTTCGTGTATGCCACCGTCTACCTCTATCGCACAGGTAAGGCCGCGCCTATCTATTGCCTCTCGCAGGCGGCGTATCTTGGGGAGCATCGACTCGATAAACTCCTGCCCCCCAAAGCCGGGATTGACGGTCATCACTATCACCATATCCACGTACTCAAGTATCTCCTCGATACCGGCAAGCGCCCTAGAGGGATTGAGGGCGACGCCCGCTTTCGCTCCCACTGAGCGTATCTGCTGTATAGTGCGGTGGAGATGGGGAGAGGTTTCGACGTGTGGGATGATGTAGTCAGCGCCGGCTTTGGCGAACTCCGGCACATACAGCTCAGGCCGCTCTATCATCAGGTGGGCCTCGATAGGCAAGGAGGTATGGGGACGTATAGCCTTTATGATCATAGGGCCAACCGTGATGTTAGGCACGAAATGGCCGTCCATCACGTCAACCTGTATCCTGTCCGCGCCTGCCTCCTCAGCCTCGCGCACCTGCTCGCCGAGCCGAGCAAAGTCGGCTGACAGGATAGAAGGTATAATTTCTATCTTCGGAGAGTGTGCCATCAAATTCTAATGTCCCAAATTATCTAAACGCAAAAACACAAAGAGAGCAAAGAACGCAAAGATTTGTTATTGGTTCGCCGCAGAGACGCAGAGAACGCAGAGATTCTACGAAGATTAAAGGTTAGAACTCACGTTTCACGTTTCACGCATTTTCGTCTTTCGTCCTTCGTCCGTCTTCACGCCTCTCGCAACTTACCGGCGGCTGCGCTGTCTACCAGCCAGGTGACGTTGCCCTGTGCTTCTCGTAGAAGCTGGCTGGGGTATTCATCCGGGTTATACTCCCCTTTCAACACTTCCCTCAGGGCGGGCGCTTTATCCTCGCCCACCACCATGAATAGCACTTCCGCCGCCGAGTTCAGCACCACCGGTGTGAGGGTGATGCGGTGCGTAGTCAGCTTCTCCACGTAGGGGGCAGCAACCAGCTTTTCCCGCTCATGTAGCACCTCGGTATGTGGGAAGAGCGAAGCGGTGTGGCCGTCCGCACCCATGCCGAGAAAGATCAGGTCGAAGCGCGGCACCTCACTCCCTTCAGAGAAGACCTGGCGTAACGTCGCCTCATACTGGGCTGCGGCGTCATCAGGGCTGACTTCCTCTGTGGGTATGGGAAAGATGTTTTCGGAGTTGACGTCCACCTTGCTGAACAGTTCATCATTCGCCATCTTGAAGTTGCTGTCGCGGTGCGTGTGCGGCACCCAGCGTTCGTCACCGAAGAAGAATTGTATGTTGTCCCACGCGACCTCGCCTCGAAATGTATCGGACGATAGCAGCCCATAGAGAAGCTTAGGGGTAGAGCCACCCGACAGCGCCACCCTGAAAGGCTTACCCATCGCCTGGACCTCCTGGGAGAGACGCACAAAAGTCTCGGCTGCATCGGCTGCTATGGCAGGTAAGCTCTCCTCTATATGCACATCAGCATTTGACGTGGGGGACTTCATTCTCTTTTCCTCGGTGATAAGGGATAGTGAAACGTAAAACGTGATGCGTGATGCGTGAGAGTTTTGGATAACTTTGAACCTTGAACCTTGAACCTTGAACTTTAGGCTAAGCGTCATGTGGCCGTGGGCGAACAATACCTGCGCTTACAGGCTCACCGGTAGTTATCTTGCGCGGGTCTTGCGGCGCCTTGGTCGAGGGGTCTATGCCCCGGATGAAAAGACCCACCATCTCCAGCGCCTCATCATACACTTTATCACGGCTGAACACCTCAAGTTCCGCGTCCAGCAGCTCCGCGCGGTCGAGAGGGTCTATCTGTATATGCCGGACCATCGGCTCAGCATCCTTTAGCTCGGCCCTGATCCAGGCGCACTCATCTTCCTTGTCAGACATGGCTGCCGAAAAGGTCGCTTCCGGCCCATCTGACCTGTCCTCGCCGAACGCCTCCAGCTTTATAGCGTTTATCTCGCCCGGCGTATGCTCCGACTTCCACGGCCCGGAGTTGAGGAGCACGGTAATAGGCCGCTTGCCCACCTTCATAGTGAGACGCGCGCTGGGAGGTAATTCTTCACCCTTCTCCGAGCGTACTAGTTCATAGGTCGGCTCCACAGGCTCCCAACCCAGGCGGCTCGCCAGCCATCCTGCGACAAACAGGGCCTGAGCGCGGTTCACCCCTCCTCTCTTGGAGAGGGCGCACTCCACAGTCACGCGCCCTATGCGGTCCAGGTAGGGGCGTAGAGCGGGGCCATCGAAGAACTGTGCGATCAGCTCGCGCCAGGGCGTGATCCTCCCCCAGTTCATGTCTGTGCAGGCGATCTTCGGCCAGTGCGTCTTCAGGCGTTGCGACATCTTTGAAAGCGTGCCCTCCGGGTTCTCGAAAGTGGCCGAGTCGACTATAAGGCGATCAATGGAGTCGGAAAGGCTCTTGAAGAGGTATTCATCGAAGGGTGTGTTGCGGGGCCACCACAGGAAGACAGGCAAATCGGATAGGAGCAAAGGTATCACGGCAGCAGGGAGCTGGCGCACCGCCTCGCCACAAGCGCGCACCATCACCTGCTCGGCACACACCTGTCGCCCACCGGCGGGGGGTATCTGACATTGGATAGAGACCCACGCCTGCACAGGCATCTCTTGCTCATCCACGTCGGCGGTCATGATGATTACCCGGCTAGGGTGCCGCCCGGTAATCAGTTGCATGTCCTTTATGTAGTCGTTGGCGGCGTCTTCCGACTCGGCGCGCACGATCAGGTTGAGGACGTGCGCGGTGGTGACGGCGTGGCCGCCCCCCTTCGCCTGCGCAGCCTCGGCCACGTCCCGCCAAAGCTCATTAAGCTGCGCCTGCACGTACTCCACCGCCACCGGCACGGGCGCGCCGGTATTTATCGAAGTCATTTCTTCTTTTTCGATTGTATCAGCCACTCCACTCCCCTTTCGGAGAGTTTTGAATTTTGAATTTTGAATTCTAAGTTACTCAAATCAACTTAGAATTCAAAATTCAAAATTCAAAACTCGTCAGAGTCGTCTCCAACTGCGCCCATCGCGCGCTATTAGCTCGTCTGCTACGGCGGGGCCCCAGCTTCCGGCACGGTAGTTGGGGAAGGTCGGCGGGGGGATGTGCTCCCACCCTTCCAGTATGGAGGTCGCTATCAGCCACATCAACTCTACTTCATCGCGCCTGGTGAAGAGGGTCGTATCTCCAAGCATGGCGTCCATAAGCAAACGCTCATAAGCGTCGGCGAACTCGATGCCAAAGGATGCGCCGTAGTTGAAGTTCATCTCAACCGAACGTAGCTTGATCGAAGGGCCGGGCAGCTTCGACTCGAAGTTCAGCGATATACCTTCGTCGGGCTGGATATGGAGCACCAGGACGTTAGGCTCAAGCTCATCCGCCGCCGTATGCTGGAACAGGGCATGGGGCGCGGCTTTGAAGTGGATGGAAATCTCGGTGTCGCGCTTGGGGAGGCGCTTACCGTGCCTCAGGTAAAATGGGACGCCCGCCCAGCGCCAGTTATCTACGAAGAAACGCGCCGCCACGTACGTCTCAATGTTGGAGTTATGGGGAATGTCTTTTTCCTGGCGGTAGCCGGGCACGGCCTTGCCATAGATAGCCCCCGGCCCATACTGCCCGCGTATGGTATTTTGAGCAACCTCGCCGGGGGTAGCGAACGGTTTTACAGCGCGCAGCACCTTAGCCTTCTCGTCGCGCACCGACTGAGCATCGAACGCCGTAGGCGGCTCCATGGCTACCAGGGTGAGAAGCTCCATCATGTGGTTCTGGAGCATGTCGCGTAACGCCCCCGCCGTCTCGTAGTAAGAGGCACGGTCCTCCACACCCAGGCTCTCTGCCACCGTGATTTGCACGTGGTCTACATACCGGCGGCTCCATAGCGGCTCGAAGATACCATTGGCGAAGCGGAAGACGAGGATGTTCTGCACCGTCTCCTTGCCCAGGTAGTGGTCTATGCGGAAAATATGGTCCTCTGGGAAGACCTCGCTTATCTGGCGGTTCAGCTCCTGGGCGCTCGCGAGGTCGTGCCCGAACGGCTTCTCAACGACTATACGCCGCCATGCAGCGCCGGTGCCGTCATGGGCAAAGAAGGTATTCGGGTTCAAGGTGCCCGTGTTCAGCACGCTAGTGGCTTTACTGACGCCTTGCGATTTGCCGCTCGCGAGACCCGACTCGCCCAGGTGGCCGATGATATGTGAATAGAAGTCGGGAGGGGTGGAGAGGTAGAAGATGCGGTTGCC
This sequence comes from Chloroflexia bacterium, assembly GCA_035274425.1. GTDB lineage: Bacteria > Chloroflexota > Chloroflexia > QHBQ01 > JADMIH01 > JADMIH01. Next base: position 68,374 of record DATEOC010000042.1, on the reverse strand, counting down.
CATCGTGCCGCGCTGCTTGTCAACCTCTTCCAGCTTGGAGGCGAGTTTGGTATACCCTTCGGCGTCATCGAAATCAGACGACACATAGAATAGGCCCTGTGCGAAGGCGTTCCACGCGGAGGGGCGTTGAGAAGGCTTGTTGCGAGCGTACTTCTCCACCGATTCTTTGACCGACTCGCGAAACTCATCGTCCGTAAGAGGTCGCCTGGCGAACCCCACTATCGCGAAGCCCTGGGGAAGACGGCGCTCAACCGACAGATTATAGAACGCTTCGTACAGCTTGCGATGAGCCAGGTCGCCCGTCGCGCCGAACATGACCACAGCGCAAGGGTCAGCCGTGCGGTGCATCCGCAGCCCCTCGCGCAGTGGATTATCTACCGCCGCCGGTTTGGTCGTTACTGCTACCATAGTCGTATCGCGTACCTTATCTTCCGCTTACTCTCGCCCGAAGTTCAAAGTTCAAAGTTCAAAGTTCAAAGTTCAACGTCACGCATCACGCATCACGTTTCACGTTCCTTCGTCCGCCTACTCCGTTCCTTCTATCTTATCTTTATAGATGTCCTTCGCGGTCAGCTGTATCTCTTTGACGACATCGCCGGCATCGGGAGCGCCTTCAACTTTACGCTCGGCGGCTTCGGTGGCGGCCATTACTTTCTCGGCGGCCTCTGCGGTATCGATGCTGACTGTGGTAGCAGGTGTAGTAGGAGTTGTAGGCGCAACCGACCTCATACTGGCCGCAGCTACCTGCGACTCTATAGAGTCAGCGACGCGCACGGCATGGCCCCCGAACTGGTTGCGCAACGCGGCTGTGACCTGCGCGGAGTACGACTCTTCCTGCCGCGAGTAGAAGCGAGCCATGAGGGAGAGGGTGATGATAGGTGCGGGCACTGAATGGGCGATGGCCTCAAGCACGGTCCAACGACCCTCACCGGAGTCCTCGACGTAACCTCGAATCTTCTCCAGCGCATCGCCCTCTTGCTCGAAGGCGCGCTCGGCCAATTCGAGAAGCCAGGAGCGCACCACGCTGCCGTTGTTCCAGACTTTACAGAGGCGCGACGTATCGACCTGGTAATCGCTGCACTTGATGATTTCAAAGCCCTCGCCATATGCCTGCATCAGACCGTACTCGATGCCGTTGTGGACCATCTTGGTGAAGTGGCCCGCGCCGTGCGTGCCGAAGTAGTCATAGCCATCCTCGTTCGGTGCTAGCGTGGCGAAGAGGGGACGCAGGTGGTCGAAGTCCTCACGCTGGCCTCCCATCATCATGCAGTAACCGTTCTTGAGGCCCCAGATGCCGCCGGAGGTGCCCACGTCCATGAAGTGGAGGTCATGCTCCCTGAGCATTTGCGCACGGGCGATGGAGTCGCGGAAGTTGGAGTTGCCGCCGTCTATGATGATGTCACCCGGCTTGAGGAGTGGTATCAGGCTCACGATCTGTTGAGTGGTGGGGTCGCCCGCCGGGACCATGATCCAGACCGCTTTGGGGCTATCTTGCAGGTTGTCCACAAGCTCCTCGAGAGAGAATGTCGCTACCGCGCCATGCTCTGCCGCCTCTCGCGTCTTGTCGGGCGAGCGGTTGTAAGCCACGATGCGGTGCCCACCCAGGAGCAGTCGCTCCACCATGTTGGCACCCATACGTCCCAGTCCTATGAAGCCTAGTTCCATCTTTGCCTCCTATTGCTGAGTTAGGTAGTTTCGATATTACCGAGGTTTATACGCTTGACTTCTATGCCGTACTGCTACGATGTCAACTACCCGCTCATCATCGAACACCTGATAAATCACTCGATAATCGCCTACTCGGATACGCCATGCGTTCTCAGTTCCTTCGATCTTGCGGCAGTGCGTTGGACGCGGATCCTGAGTCAAAGCTCTAATTTGTGGGATGATGCGATTGATAAGAGAAGCACTGAGGTTGTCTAACTCCTTGCGAGCGGACCGAGTGAACGTAATTACATACTCAGCCATGTAACTTCCCGGATTGTCTCAACTTTTCCTGCACCTCTTCAAGCGTCTCACGCGGTTCATCGGCTCGCGCTCGTATAAGGAGCGCGTCGTAGAAATCTTCCCATAGCTCACCGTGCTGCTTCAGGTCTATCAGCACAGCGATCTGCTCGCCTGCGGCGTTGGTGACGAAGCCGATGCCCTCTAGGTTTTGCATTCGTATGTCACCCATGAAGTTATCCTCTCTTCATTGTTTCCTGTACGTGCTCCCACGATATACCCGCCTCTGGATTTTGGCGGTATGCGTCCACACGCCTATCCAACTCATCCTATTGTGCTACTGAACTCACATATATATAGTCACCATTACCCATTAGAGGCCCTTATCCTGTCCAACACTTCCCGCCAGGGGCGGCCCTCTTCTGGACGTTGCTCATACGCTTCAAGCCGACGCTCGATCTCCTCTCGTTGCGCCTCTGAGAGTGGGAGTTCTTCGGGAGTATCAGAGATGGTATCCCAAATCTCCTCTACAAGCCGAAGGCGTTCGGGAACGCTCAGTTGCAATATCTCCTCTAGCATCTGCGTGGTCATGCCTAACTCCTTGCGCTACCAACTATATACCCAATGGCCCCAACGCCGCCTTTATCGCTGCCCTTATATGCTCCACCCCCGCACTGTGGTCGCCCCGGATGTGCAGGCGGATGGCGCGGCGACCATGTTGCTGTAGTGATTGCAAGTCACCCAAAGCCTGGGCGCGTATGAGGGTGCCGAAAGTAAACTCCTGGCCGGGGATGGGAAGGTCGCGGCGGGGGTCGCAGGTGATTTGCACGTATACGCCCCGGTTTGGACCGCCCTTATGCAACTGCCCCGTCGAGTGCAGGAAACGCGGCCCATAGCCGAAGGTAGTCGCTACCTTGAGCTTATCGCGCACCGACAGGCGAGCGTCCTGTAGCAACCCCTCGTGCTCGCCTATGCTCGGTATATAGCCCAGGAAGGCAACGTAATCTCCCGGCTGCACCGTACCGAAGAAGGCGGTTAGGGCGCTCTCCAACGTCCCTTCGGCCCCGGCGCGAGATAGAGCCTCCGCGTCCCCGAACAGGGCTATGCCCTCCGCTTCCAGGATTGGATCGCCTTCTGGGAGCTTCCCTTTCTCCTTGTAAACTCCGAGCAAGCGGGTGGTATTGTCTTTACTCTCTTGCACGTTCGGCTCATCGAAGGGATCGATGCCGATGAAGTAGCCAGCGACGGCGGTAGCCATCTCCCACCGAAAGAACTCGCCACCCAGGTCGCGCTCGGTCTTCATTCGCAGGCGCACCACGGGCTGGCCTGCTCGCTCTAGCTTCTCCAGGGCATGCTCCTGCTCTTCATTATGCGCTCCATCTAAGCGGATGTATACGAAGAGCCGGTCTCGTCCATAAGCGGAAGGTCGCCCAAGAGGCTCACCCGTAATGGGCACGAGGCCCTTGCCCTCTTTGCCCGTGCTCTCGGCTATAAGCTGCTCAGCCCACAGCCCGAAGCTGTCCAGCTCAGGCGAGGTGAGGATAGTTACTTTATCATGCCCTTGCTTGTAAAGCGTGCCCATCACCGTGCCCAGCCACACGCCTGGATTATCCCCTGAGTCGACGCAGGGCGCGCACGCCTCAGCCATCGTCTCAGCCCTATCTAAGAGGTCATCAATATCGATACCCATGAGGGCAGCCGGCACGATGCCAAAGTAGGAGAGCGCAGAGTAGCGCCCGCCGATGTCGGCCATGTTGATGAAGGTACGGCGGAAGCTCTCCTCCTGCGCCAGCTTTTCGAGCGAGGAGCCTGGGTCGGTGATAGCCACGAAGTTCTCGCCTGCCCGCGCACCCTTAGACACATTCACCTTTTCGCGGAAGTAGCGGTAGAAGCTGATCGTCTCGGTGGTGCCGCCCGACTTGGTCGAGACAAGGAAGAGGGTGTGGGTGGGGTCTATGCGCCGCTCGATAGCCTCTATCGTGCCCGGCTCGGTAGAGTCGAGCATGAAGAAGCGCGGGTAGCCCTCTTTCTGCCCGAAGACGCGGTTGAGCACTTCGGGAGCGAGCGAGGAGCCGCCCATGCCGAGGAGCACCACGCTGGTGTAATCCTCATCACGAACCTCTCGGGCGAAGCGCTTCATGTCGTCGGCGCGCTCCTGCATCAGGTCGGTGACGCGCAGCCAGCCGAGGCGATTCTTGATGGTCGCCTGGGCCTTGGGGTCGCTCTTCCAGGCGGATGGGTCCTTGCCCCAAATCTTGGCGGCTATCTGGTCCTTCGTTACTTGCCGCAGGCCATCATCGACCTGCGGCTGCAACCCCCCCAGGCTGGCGCTGTACCTTTCCGACAGCCCGGAGAGGATAGTGTCGCGCTTCGTGCCGATGCACTCATAGAGAGTGTCTAAGCTCTTGGTGAAAGACTCCACACCTTCCACTGTCAGTTCGTCAGTTATTTGCTTGAGGGAGATGCCCAGTTCTTCCAGTTGGGCAAGCTGCTGCTTTGCCTTGTCCATGTCGCGGTCTATCGTCCGCTCGACCACGCCGTGGTCCTTGAAAGCGACGATAGTCGCCGGTGGCATCGTGTTCACAGTGTCGGGACCTATCAACTCTTCTACGTATATTACATCACGGTAGGCGGGGTTCTTGGTGGAAGTGGAAGCCCAGAGGGGACGCTGCACCTTCGCGCCTTTCTTCTTCAACTTCTCCCAGCGTGCGCCGCTGAAGGTCTCTTGGAACGCCTCATAGGCTATCTTACTGTTGTTGATGGCGGTAGTGCCCAATAGGCCCTTGATGAGCTTCTGCCTCTCAGGGTCTTTCTCCTTTTTGAGTAATTCTTCGAGCGCCTTGTCAGCTTTGGTGTCCACCCGGCTGACGAAGAAGGAGGCCACCGACGCTATCTTATCTATAGGCTTGCCTTCCTGAACGCGGCGCTCGAAGGCGCGCAGGTACGCTTCCATCACGTCACGATACGAGTCTACGGAGAAGATGAGGGTGATGTTGATGTTGAGGCCCCGGTAAAGAAGCTCTTCTATGGCAGGCACACCCGCATCTGTAGCGGGGACTTTGACCATGATGTTGGGGTGGTCAATCAGCTTCCAGTAATCGAGGGCTTCCTCGACGGTGCCCTGGGTGTCGTGGGCGAGATTAGGTGCTACCTCGATAGATATATAGCCATCGCCACCGTCCGTTCGCTCGTAGACGGGTAAGAATACGTCGGCGGCGGTGCTTATGTCCTCTATGATGAGTAGCTTGTATATTTCGGCGGCGCTCTTCCCTTCTTTGACTAGCTCCTCTATGGCGGCGTCGTAATCGATGGAGCCGGCGATGGCCTTCTCGAAGATGGTGGGGTTGGCCGTTACGCCCATCACCCCGTCATCTCGCGTGCGAGCCAGCGCGCCGGAGGTAATTTCACCTCTGCGGATATTATCCTGCCAGACGCTCTGGCCGAGGTCGTACAGCTGTTGCAATTTATTCTTTTCCATCTTATTTACTCCTGACTTTGCTATATGTTCACCGCAGAGGCGCGGAGAGCGCAGAGGTTATATGGGGGTAATTCATTATACTACCGAGTGGGCATCCCTTCCCCAAGGGCTGTTTGTTTTTGTTTTGTTTTCATCCTAGATGAAAAACAAAAGGCAAATAACAGCTTAGGAGGTAGGGGCGTAGCGGCACTACGCCCCTACAACAGCACCTGCCTTTGATGCGAGGGGCGACTCGTCGTAATGTTCGAGCAGGTCGGCGGGGTCGTCATATATAGCGAGCGCGCCCTTGAGATCCTCATCGCTGAAGCCGCCACACCTGAGAGCAACCATGCCCACACCCGCTTTGCTTGATGCCTCTACATCATAGGGGCTATCGCCCAGCATCAGCGCTTCGTCTGCTGGCAAGCCTGCCTTCTCCAGCGCGGCGTGGACGATGTCGGGGTCGGGCTTGGACTTCCCGGCATCGTCGGCTGAGGTATCTTCCTGGAAGAGGTCTTTAGCTCCCGTGATCTCAAGTAGCTTCTCAAGGAGATCTTCTTTGGAGGAGCTTGCGGCCACCAGCTTGAGGCCCCCCTCGCGCATACGCATCAGCAGCTCCCTGACTTTGGGGAACGGCTTTAGCTTGGGCAGGTGCTTCTCCTTGAACACTTCCTCCCACCATTTGCTCAACTGCTCGCCCTTTTCCGTCTCCTTACTTATACCTACGACTTCGGGTATCAGGTTGTCCGCACCCATGCCGATGAGCGGACGCACCTTTTCAAAGGGCACATCGTAGCCGCCCCGCTTGAAGGCCTCAACCCAAGCGTGGGCATGCGCGTCGTTGCTGTCAACGAGCGTGCCATCTATGTCGAGCAATGCAGCTTTGAGGTCATTGTTTACCAAGTCTCGGCCAACCTCCTATGCCTCCCAGATTGGAGGAAATGCGTTTGAATTATTCTGTTTGTCGCCTTCGGCGACAAACAGAATAATTCAAACAAGATCAGGTTTGCTTCTCCTGGGGTGTCTCCATCCCCGTCTGCGTGGCACCTTGCTTCTCAAGCTCGCGCTGGTGAGGAGCTGCCTCACCTTCGCCAACGTCTGGCGTTACATGCTGCTCAGTTTGGGCAGGAGGTACGGGGTCGCGGCGACCCATAAGGGCGAGGCCGTGCTGCACAACGTTGTCGGTGGTAAAGCCGTACTTCTCGAAGATAATCTCGGCGGGGGCAGACGCGCCGTATGTCTCCACGGCGATTATGTCCCCCTCATCACCTACCCACTTGCGCCAGCCCATCGGTGATGCAGCTTCTATAGATAGTCGCTTCTTCACGTCGGGAGGCAGTACTTCATCTCTGTAAGACTGGTCCTGCTCCTCGAAGAGCTCCCAGCAGGGCATAGAGACTACACGGGTCTTGATCCCCTCCCCTTGCAAGATGGGCTGGGCCGCGAGCGCCCACTGCACCTCCGCACCCGTGCCTATGATAATCAGGTCAGGTTTGCCTCCATCGGCATCCGCGAGTATATACGCGCCTCGCAACACGCCCTCTGCCGGGCCAACCTCGTCGCGGTTGAAGATAGGGAGCTTCTGGCGCGAGAGGATGAGGCAGGTGGGCCCGTCGCGCCTCTGCAATGCAGCTTTCCAGGCGTAGACACTCTCGTTGGCGTCGGCTGGGCGGATATTCCACAAGTTGGGCACAGCGCGCATACCTGACAGCATCTCAACGGGCTGGTGCGTCGGCCCATCCTCCCCCAGGCCTATACTGTCGTGCGTGTAGACCATTATCCAGGGGTTCTTCATCAGCGCGCCGAGGCGCAGAGGCGGGCGCATGTAATCGTAGAATATGAGGAAGGTAGAGCCGAAGGGTATCAGCCCCTTGTGCAGCGTCATCCCCTGGAGTATTGACCCCATGCCATGCTCGCGTATGCCGTAGTGGATGTTGCGCGCTGTGAAGTTGTCCCCTTTCAGGTCGCCCCCGCCCTTGATGTAAGCGTCGGTGGAGGGGTAGAGGTCGGCTGCCCCGCTGAGGAGATTCTGCACCTTCGCAGCGATGGCCTGTATCGTCTGGCCGGAGGAGGTACGGGTCGCCATCGGCCCTTTGTCGGGGGTGAAGACGGGGAGAGCGTCGTCCCAGCCGTCGGGGAGGCCACCCGACATAAATAGCTTCAGTTCGGCAGCTTCCTCGGGAAACTCGCGCTCGTACTGCTCCATGCGCTGCTGCCAGTTGCTTTGCTCCTCCGCACCCTTCAAGACCGCCTGGCGGAACCTCTGCAACGCTTCGTCGGGAACGTAGAATGGTTCCTCCCACTCCCAACCGAGGTTCTTCTTGGCAAGGGCAATCTCATCTTTTCCGAGAGGGCTGCCGTGCGCTTCGGCGGTGTTCTTCTTGTTGGGTGCGCCGTAAGCGATGATGCTCTTGACGATGATGAGCGAAGGTTGGTCCTCGACGGCCTGGGCTTCACGTATCGCATTGCGTAGGGCGTCGAGGTCATTTACGTCATCGATGTGCTGGACGTGCCACTGGTACGCCTCGAAGCGCTTGCCCACGTCTTCGCTGAAGGCGAGATCCGTGTGGCCGTCAATCGTGATAGTGTTGTCATCGTAGAAGTATATGAGCTTGCCCAGCTTAAGAAAGCCCGCTATGGATGCAGCTTCGGAGGCAACCCCTTCCATGAGATCGCCGTCGCTGCACAGGGCATAGGTGTAATGGTCTACGATTTCATGTTCGGGCTTGTTGAAGCGTGTTGCCAGCCATCGCTCAGCGACAGCCATGCCAACGCCATTGCCGAAGCCCTGGCCAAGCGGTCCTGTAGTGGTCTCGACGCCAGGAGTGTGGCTATATTCGGGGTGGCCGGGCGTCTTGGACCCCCACTGGCGGAAGTTCTTTATCTCGTCCAGGCTCAAATCGTAGCCTGTAAGGTAAAGGGAGGAGTAGAGGAGCATGGAGGCGTGCCCAGCCGATAGGATGAAGCGGTCACGGTTGGGCCAGTGCGGGTCGCGTGGGTTGTGGCGCATCACCTCCGTATAAAGGAGGTATGCGAGTGGCGCCATCGCCATAGGTGTGCCTGGGTGGCCGGAGTTGGCCTTCTGCACCCCGTCCATCGAGAGGGTGCGGATAGTGTTGATGCAAAGCTGCTCGATGTCGGTGCCTTGCTGTCTGGTCTCTTGCTCAGTAGTCGCTGTAGTCACGATAGGTTCTCCTCGTGCTTCGGTAAGCCGGTATTGGAGGGAAGATGAAAAGAGGGTGCTGTATATATTACACCCTCTCTACAAGTTCCGTACCAGCGTGCAATGGTAGGCGCGTGCGGATGGCCTATACCTTTAAATGTATATAATGCACCCCGTCTGATTATATTGTGAATGTGGCGGTCTAACTCTGACAAAAGAAGATCGGATAACTCCGCCGATCTCAGCTTTCCTCGCCTGCAACAGCCAATACCTGCATATAGAGGCTGTCACTGATATGACGCCCCTGTGAGACCATCATTTCGATGATCGGCTTTACAGCTGCAAGCAATCGGCTCTGCCTTGCTGCTACCAGCACACCAAGAGTGCCAACCACTGGCAAGCCCCACTTCCTGGCTACGGCACGAGCAAGCTGCTCATCAAGGAGTATTGCCCTGGTATTCTTAGCGATTGCCAGCGATATTGCGTGAGCCTCGCCTGCGCCAAGACTGGGAGGTAGTCTGGGTGACACCGCGACGGATGGGATAACCCGAATCCACTCGAACTCGTCTAAACTGGGGTCACCGGCGCGCATACCTGCCGCGTATTCCCTCTTTACCGCTTCAGGAACCCAAATGGTGCCATACACTGCCGGGAGTAGGTGGAGCAACCCCACACCGGCAAGGTTGATCAAAGGACTTGTGTCGGAGACTACCGGGCGCTCAGGTAAAGTAGGTTGATCAGCCAGATCAGAGGCGTCCATGCTGCGCCTCGGCGGCGATATCTACGTCTTCATCGAAAATTGAAACGCCGTACTTGCCGAGTAATTCAAGAAACTCGCGCCGTGGTATGCGAAGTAATTCCGCCGCCTTACCGGATGAGAGATCACCCCGTTCATAGAGGCGAACCAGTAGGGCCTCAAGTGCGAGAGCGGTCAGTTCCTCGTCGTCAATGGAAAGAGCACTACGGATATCATCAGGTAGCGGTATATTCAGGGTGATCATTAATTCGCTCTCCTCACGAAGTATGCGCGTTAGTATATTATACTCCAGGTTTTGCTTCTCACTCCGCGCGCGATGGAGGTGTGCGCCCATTCCTCTTCCACCTCGCCATATTCGTTCAGGCGATAGGTGAATGTTGAAGTAGGGGCGTGCAGGCGGCACGCCCCTACAGGTGCACAGGTTCGTCACTACGGCTTCAAATGCTTCTTGAAGAAATCGGTAATCGCGTTGTAGCACCTCACCTTATTCTCGAACTTGATAACATCGTGCCCTTCGTTCTCGAAGACGATGTACTCCACCTCTTTGCCCCCCTCCCGCAAGCTCTCCACAACCAGCCGCGACTCCGCTTCGATCACACGGGGGTCGTTAGCGCCCTGGATGACCAGCATTGGCGCTTTCAGGTCATTCATGTACGTACTCGGAGAGCGCTCCATGAGGAAATCGCGGTTCTTCACGGGGTGCCCCAGCGCCTCGTAGAAGTAGACCTTCCACGTTTCGGGCATGCGCTCCAGGAATGCGCTGATAAGATCATAGGGGCCGAACATGTCTACCGCCGCCGACCATAGCTCAGGGTGGCGCATCGCCAGCGTCAGCGTCATGTACCCACCATACGAGCGCCCTATCACCCCGGCGCGAGAGACATCTATGCGCGGGTCTTTAGGCAGCACCTCCGTCATCGCGTGTACGTGGTCAAGGCGGTCTTGCCCGCCCCAGTCTCTATCCACACGCTTGGTGTAGCTCAAACCATAGCCGGTGCTGCCCCGCACGTTCGGCACGAACACCGCAAATCCGTTCAACGTCAGGAACTGGATAAGTGGCATCGAGAACCAGGCGAAGTTTGGCCGCTCCTGCCCCTGCGGCCCACCATGCACGTAATAGACCAACGGGCGCGGCCCCTCGAAGCCAAGCTCCTCCGAAGGAAGATACAAACGCGCCGAGGTGCGCAACCCGTCATGGCTGGTGAAGGCGGCATCCTCTCCCTTCGACATCTGGCTTTCGGGTATGCCCAAAATCCGCTCTCGCGTATGCTTCACCACCTTGCTCCTGTCCGGTCCCTCCACGCTGTAAATCTGCGTTGGCGAAGCGGCGGTAGAGAAGGATAGCACGAAGCGGTCACTCTCCTTATCGTAATGCTGTGAGTTCATCACACCGTTCGCTAGCTCTCCCTCTCCGCAGATGACGTGCTCCAACTTCATTTGCAGCGCGTCCTCGTCGAACACCCCCTCGTAGGCCCACGACGCCCCGTCGATGTTGTATACCAGGATGTAGCGGTCATCTTTCAGGTGCTCCATGTTGTAAAGCTCGCCCACGCCCGTGTGTCGCGTGCCTGTTATCTCTACTGGCACTATCTCCCCCGGCTTCTCCAGGTCGATATAGCCAATGCCATAGGTATCTTCGACGAGCGAGTTAGTCACCAGCACACCCTTTTCGCTCGGTGAGAACGCCCCGGCACCCAGGCCACTCAAAGGCACCTCCTGCCCGGGAGTGCGCTCCGACATGGGCGTGCCGTAAAGGGGTTGCAGTCCATCCTGCCCTTTACGCCAGAGGTATAGCACCAGGTCGCCAACCGTGTAGCCCTCGCCCACGACGGCGATAGTCTCATCTTTGGTGGCGGCGAGTATCCACGAGCCCCACTTATTCTTGTACAGCTCCTCCAACTCGCCTGTGACTAAATCACCGATATAGGACGTGTTGAGCGCCTCGGTCAGCGACTCAGCCCCCATGTGCAGCTTGGTGGTGCCTCTCTCGCCGGGTGCGCTGTAGACACGTGCGCCCGTTATCTGCGGGAAGGCCGGTTCCGGCACCCCTCCATCAAGCGGGATGAGCATCGGGCGGTACTTCTCGTCGCCATCTTTATCTATAGACACCACGATCTTACCGAGGTTCGGATAGACCCAGTATGACACCCCGCCTATCAATTCCGGGTTTTGCAGGGCGATGTCGGGCGGGAGCAACGGCTCAGGCACGCTTCCACCGTAATCCATCGCATACAGGCTGAAGTGCCCGCTCAAGTTGCTGATGAAGTAGATGCGGTCGCCCCACAGTTGGGGGTTGAGAAAATGGCGCGCCGAAAGTAGAGATTCTATATTAGCCATAGCGATTGAACTCCTTGTCAGTTGGGGATGACGTAAGTATAGACCACCAGTCCATACAGGCGTAAGAGTCTTGAGGAGTAAGATTTACCTTATGCAGATAAATATCTAAAGCCTGGCAAGCCACTCGTGCCCCGGCAAGGAGACCTTCAGCGCCTGTGCGAGCCACTCTGCGCGCTCCTCGTCCAACACCTCGCGCACGTTGTTGAAGTCGCATGTATCCTGCGGACGGTTGTTTTTAGCCTTATAGAGGAGGGCGATTTCCGGCGAGAGGAACGGGACGCCTGCTTCCGTTCGCATGATAAGCTGGGCAACGGGGAGGGTGATAGCTGCATTACGGCGAAAGCGCCAGACATCCCCGGACGTAGAGAGGTCATCCAAGAGGAACTCGAGGTTAGGTTGCATGTCGGGCGTGTGTGGCGGGTGCCGCTCTGGATGGTATGCCCAGATGCCGAACAGGGGAGGCTGGAGGTAGTCGCCTTTACGCCACGCGTACAGCTGACCTGAGTGAGCCACGTATAGGTGCCAGCCTGCGAAGCGCTCCCATAGGTGCAACTGATCGCGGCGAAACACCATAATGTCCACGTCCTTGTGGGGCCGGGTCACGCGACCCAGGTGCAGGTCAATCGCCCACCCGCCCGCTATAAGCCACGGGTGCTTGAAGCCGGCCATGAGGCTGGCGGCTTGCTCAACTGGGGAGAAGGTGTCTGACATACGTGATGCGTGATGCGTGATGAGCTGTCTGAAGGAGAGTACCAGGTTAGATTGTCATTCCGAACGCAGTGAGGAATCTAGAAAACTTTCCATACAGCCAAGCTCGGAGATTCCTCACTGCGTTCGGAATGACAAACACAGGGATCCTTCCTCTTCAAGTACGTACTGCCTATTGCCTCCTGCCTCAACACATCATCGAGTAACCAATCTCCTCATGGTCAGGGCTTCGGCCAGATGCATGAAGGGGTGGCCCGTAGCGGGGAGACTCAGGAGGGTCGCTTTCTTTTCCCTACCCCAGAACTCCGCCACCCGCCGCGCACCCTCTACGAGCACACCATCGTCCAGGAGCTTCCCGGCGCGCGCCGAGTCGACCTCCTCGTCAAGCTCCTCCATGTCAAGGCCGCGAACAATCTCACGTGTTCTCCTCCCCACGGCATTGCGGTAAGCTAACAATGTCGGGATGTCTATCTGCTCGCTGATGCCCCGCACCTCTTCATCGTTCATAGATGTACCGATGTCGTGGCGGGAAAGGTTGAGGCGCTCTATCCAATCCCCCTCGCTGAGCACCTGCGGGAGGCCCGCGATGAGGATGTTCATGGCGACATCCTCGGTCCGCGCCATGTGCCAGAGAAGCCACACAATCGAGTTCATCCCTTTACCGGGACTGGCCCGCATCTGCTCCTCAGTAAGACCATTTATGATCGAGTCGGCCATAGACCACCCGCCCGTCTGCCCCACCTCGGCGGAATGGACGATAGCGTGTTGGTGCAAAAACAAATAGAACGGGTCCATATACTTGCCTCCTAGTTTTGTGTAATCACAAAGAACACAAAGACACAAAGGCCACAAAGATTTTTTGGGTTTATCTCTTTCCAGCGAAACCGTGTAAAAGGCTTCTGTGCACTTCCAGCCTCTGCGTTAAACCATTAATAATCTTTGTGCTCTTCGTGTCTTTGTGTTCTTTGTGATTAATCCCCTCTATACCCCATGATCAGTTGTTTTCACGAGCAGATGGCGCGCTGCAAGGGTCACCCCCGCGACGAGCCAGAAGAGCGCGGCCATGTGGGGGAATTCAATGTTGAAGTAGTAGTGGTCCGCCACGCCCACTACCAGCGCGCCGAATATCGCTGCCGTCCCCCCCAGCAGCGCCGAGTCGAGCAGTGACCACTCTCCCTCCGAGGGGTCGCCTCGTGGCGGGGCATATCTGTGTGATACCACTACGGCGCGCAAGGCATTTACCATGAAAATGATAGCCGTAACCATGAAGATAGCCAGCCCGATCAGCCCCGTGCGCTCGGCCACCGTCAGGTAGACGCTGGAGACGCCGGTAGTGAGGTCAAGCGTGCCCGCTGTGCCGAAGCCGACGCCGAATGCCGGATAACGCCCGATGATGTCTAGGGCGTTCTGGTATTCGGCCAGCCGCATCAGGTTAGCCTGATCCTCGAAGCGCAGGCCGGAGACGATGCGGGCGAAGTAGCCACTCCCTATCCCCAGCACGGATATGAGGATAACCACCGCCAGACCCCAGGCCCATAGCCGCCTGTAGCGTAGCGTGGCTACCAGCACCCCCGCCGCGACGATGCCCAGGAGAGCGGTACGCGACCCCGTCAGCACCAACGCCGTCACATCTAGGAGGAACATAGCCGCCAGGAGCCACCTGGGGAGGATAGTCTTGCGCGACAACAACTGCACGCCCGTCAGCACCGCGATGACAACCAGAAGCCCAGCGAAGGAGTTAGGGTCCACCTGCGTGCTCACTGCCCGCTCCCCAAGCGCGGGATTGTCCTCCACATAGCGCACCACGCGGTCTGTTGGGTATCCTATAACGCTGAGTCGGGTGAGCAGGCTGGTAACAAGCTCATCAGGGAGCCGCCACAGCAGCAGGCCCAACCCTGCCGATAACGCGCCCGATATAGTGAGCGTGCGCAACACGGTGGCGACTGTCTGAGAGGTGCGAACCACGCCCCCAGCCGCAAAGAATATACCTACTGCCAGCACCAGCTTGAGGTAGTTGTGCATTACGTCTGTAGAGGCGTCACGCCCAAGACCCAGCACGAACGCGAAGAGTGTGCAACCCAGGAAGAGGATGAGCCAACCGTCGATAGGGCTGCGCGCCACTCCCTCGCCAGGGTTGAGCAACGCCCGTAGGAGCCAGGCGACGTACAGAAGGATCAACCCTGCCTCGAGGAGCGTAGGCGTGAGGAAGGCGAGCCGCACCGGTATAGTCGCGAAGGGTAGCAACGTGACGGTGCAGACCACCAGCACCACATCCGCCATAGGCCGCGTCACCAGCCAGGGTAGTGCTACCAGAGCCGCCAGCGCCACGAAAGGCACGACCGGATTCCCCGCCACCATAGCCAGCCCCCCTGCCGCGCCCACGCCAAGCGCAAGGAGGACGAGGGCGACCTGGCGGAGGGTGGTATTGTCTTGAAGGCTGGATTGTAGCTGGTTAATCATCAACTGCACACTTTGCTATCCCGCAACCCGTTTAGCCATGATAATATCAGGCTTCCCCGGCCCATTGGCGTCCGGCATTACCCCGACGATCACGTAGCCTAGCTTCTGGTAGAACTCGTATGGGTGGCGCTTGAGGTTCCTTATATTAGCTATCTGTTCCCAGAGATTCTGGTAGAGGTCCACCCCTGAAAGGGTAGTCATGTTGTCCTCGTCATCGCTACCAAGCCTGACGGTGATACCACCGCGCTCCCTAACCCGGTCTTCCAAATCTGCTACTAGAGCGCTCCCAATACCTTTCCCCTGGTGATTTGAGATTACAACGAGCGGGTGCAATTCCCATACATTGCCATCATAGTCGATAATCCCACCTATCCACCCCAAAACTGTACCATCATCAATGGCGACACGGCTGATCCGTTCTGCTTCGAACGACTCTCGTACCTCTTCCAGGGCAGACTCCATATCGGGCCAGGCATCCGGCCAATGCTCCTTGAAGCCCTCGACTAATATTGCCGCCACTTGCCGGATTCTCTGCTCATCACCAGGCTTGAGATCAACGATCTGCATAGCACAACACCTCCCAATCTAAATGATAATATACGACCATCAACGTATCCGCACCAATTTGTGCATGCAAGGCTAATCTATAGGCAATTCAGTCACTAACCTGAACTCTACACTCGTGTATGCGTCGTTAGCGTTCTCAGCCCGAAGTGAGAAGTAATAGTAAGGCCCATGACCGTAAACAAAGTAGGTCCAATTCAGAGGAGCGTCCTCATAGTTACGTACTTCCCAACCTTCTTGTAACAGCAGGTTTTCATAGTACTTCCGAACTTCATCAGGTTTGTCGCTGATCTTGAACGAAATAAGGATTTCGCGTTCGCCACGAAACATTTGCCTATTCATATCTTGTGCGCCCGGATAGATTGGGGGATTTTGGATGGAGGGTGGCGGTGGCGTGGGTGCAGGTCTCCACCTGTATGGGCTGCGCGGGCAAGAAAATAGCACAAATAATACAGCCAGCAATAATCCCGCCAGGACTACCGCATACCGTTGCCATCGCCTCATAACTCTCTGTGCTGAAGCCAAGCGCCGTACCCAGTGTTATGTTAGTTTCATCCATAATACCACGTTCCTACTATCCACCCAAAATTGACACCCTCCCCCCTATGCGGTATCATTAAATAGGCAAATAACACCCATTTCGCGGCGACACCAGAATCATGAGAACAGTTAAGGCCGACCTGGGTAACAATGAAGTTACTTCCCAGGTGAATGACCCAATCCCTTATCCTACGCCGGACAACTCGCGACGCCCGGCAGAGGATGGCGCGCGCCCCGCTCTCCTCGTCATAGAAGGCCAGGTTGCCGAGCGCGGTTACCCGCAGGTCCAGGGTCCAAAGCATGCCCTTGAGCGAAGCGAAGGGTCCAAAGCCCAGAGCTCCCTCGACGCACTTATCAAGGTCGCTCAGGTCTACACGCCTAAGTCCGGCATCGAGGCGCTGCGCAAAGCATACAACTTCGCTGCGGAGGCGCACGAAGGGCAGACGCGGGGCACAGGCGACCCTTATATAACCCACCCTACGGCCGTCACAACTATCCTGGCGGAGATGCACCTCGACCTTGAGACTTTGCAGGCTGCTATCCTCCACGATGTCATAGAAGACACTCCCGTCACATACGATGACATCAAGAAGGAGTTCGGTCCCACAGTCGCTCACCTAGTTGAAGGGGTCACCAAGCTCGGCTCGATACCGAAGCTGCGCGCCCACGCCGACGGCTCCATCCCTGACAAGAGCCAGCGTGAGGCCCACCAGCAGGCCGAGAACCTCCGCAAGATGTTCCTCGCCATGTTCGATGACCCCCGCGTCGTGCTCATCAAGTTGGCTGACCGCCTCCACAACATGCGCACCCTCGGAGGGATACCCATCCACAAGCAGCAGCGCATCGCCCTCCAGACCCTTGAGATATACGCCCCCCTCGCCAACCGCCTCGGCATGTGGCAGATAAAGGGTGAGCTTGAAGACCTCTCCTTCTCCTATATCAACCCGGAGACGTACGACGAGCTTGCGACCATGCTCAAGGAGACCAAAGTCGCCCGCGACCGCTACCTGAAGCGCGTAATTGGCCTCCTGGAAAAGAACCTGCGCGAGGCAGGTATAGAAGCCTCCATAAAGGGCCGCGTCAAGCACATTTACTCCCTCTGGCAGAAGATGCAGCGCAAGCGCCGCCCCATCGAGCACATCTATGATGTGCTCGCCGTGCGTATCATGGTCGACTCGGTGAAGGACTGCTACGCCGCGCTCGGCGTGATCCACGCGCTCTGGCCCCCTATCCCCGGTGAGTTCGATGACTACATCGCGCGCCCCAAAGAGTCTATGTACCGGTCGCTGCACACAGCAGTGTGGGCTATCGAAAACAAGTCACTGGAGATACAAATACGCACCCACGAGATGCATGAGCTTGCCGAGTACGGCATCGCGGCCCACTGGCGCTACAAGGAGCAGCGTGGAGGTAAGCGAGACCACAGCTACGAGCAGAAGATCGCGTGGCTGCGCCGCCTTATGTCGTGGCGCGATGAGGTAGAGAGCGCCCAGGACTTCGTCGATTCGCTTAAGAGCGACCTCTTCCAGGAGCATATTTACGTCTTTACTCCTGAAGGGGAGATCGTAGAGCTACCGAAAGGCGCGACCGCTATAGACTTCGCCTACCGCATCCACACCGACCTGGGCCACCAGTGTGCAGGCGCGAAGGTCAACAACCGCCTCGTGCCGCTCGACACGCCATTGGAGAGCGGCGCGGTAGTGCGCATTATGAAAGACAAGAATCGCGCCGGCCCCTCCCTCGATTGGCTCCAGTCTGACAGGTTCCTCAAGACGGCGAATGCTCGCCAGAAGGTGCGCCACTTCTTCCGCAGGCAGCGCCGCGATGAGAAGGTAGCCCAGGGCCGTACCACCCTTGACCAGACCCTCAAACACCTCGGCCTGGTCCACATAGCTCACGCTGACGTATTGGCGCTCTTCCCGCGCTTCACCAACCTGGACGACTTCCTGGAAGCGATAGGCAACGCCGACATCAGCCCGCAGAACATATCGTCTAAGCTGGGCGAGCATCGCTCCGACGAATTATTGCTCCCCAAGTCAGACGCGCCCACCATGACCATCCCGACCAGCACGGCCATGGGCGTCACCCAACTGACCGATACGGGCGGGGTGCTGATGACTCTGGGGAGGTGCTGCAAGCCGATGCCAGGTGATGAGGTGATTGGTTACACTACTAAAGGGCGCGGTATCACGATACATCGCTCCGACTGCTCCAATTTGCAGCACGTGCAGGACCCTGGGCGCTTGATGAGCGTGTCGTGGGGGAGCAAAGCATCAAGGTATCCCGCGGGCATCCGCATAGAAGCCCTCGACAGATCAGGTGTGTTGCACGACCTGACAGCCATGCTCGCCGCCGACAAAATAAATATCATCGGCCTGCACACTCACAAGACACCTGGGGTGGCCGCCAGCACGCTGATTATGACTATTGAAGTAACGGGCGTAGAGCAGCTATTCGCTATAATGGACCGCCTCGCATCCGTGCGGGGCGTGTATAGAGTACAAAGGGATACAGGTGGAGTAGTCGAATAGTTACATGTTATGATTTTCGATTGAGCGTTCGCCCAATCGAAAATCATAACATGTAACCCATATACAGGAGGGGTTGGTTTGCCAAGCAGAGAAGCCTTTCGCATAGGCGACATCGTAGTCCACTGGTACGGCATTATGATAATGCTGGGGGTTATCGCGGCCTCATATCTCGCGTACCGTGAGGCGAAGCGCCGCCGCGAGGACCCTGACCACGTATGGCAGCTATTCCCCTGGGTATTGATTTCGGGCATCGTGGGGGCGCGCGTCGGCTGGGTAATCGCCAGCCTGGGGGATGAGCGCCAGCGCGACCCCGCTAACTGGTTCAAAATATGGGAAGGTGGCCTGAGCATACATGGCGCGATCATAGGCGCTGCCATCGCCATCGCCATCTATTGCAGGCGCTACGGCATCTCCTTCTTCAAGTGGGCCGACATCATCGCGCCCGGCCTCGCGGTGGGCCAGGCGATAGGGCGCTGGGGCAACTTCTTCAACCAGGAAGCTTTCGGCGGCCCCACTGACCTCCCCTGGGGCATTCAAATAGACCCACAGCGCCAGCGCGAGGTCGCAGGCATAACGAACCCTGACCCCAACACTCGTTTCCAGCCCACTTTCGCCTATGAGATGATATGGGACCTGCTCAATTTCGGCTTGCTGATGTGGCTGGGGCGTCAGAAGCGCTTTAAGCTGCGCGAGGGAGATATCCTCTGGGCATACCTCATCTTCTACTCGGTCGGACGCTACTTCATCGAAGACTTGCGCGTAGATAGCGCCACTGTCAACGGTATCAAGACCCCCCAGATTATCTCTATCATCTTGATAATCCTGGCGGTAACTATGCTAATCCTCCGCCATCGTCGCGGCAGCACGGCCCCACTTGCCGACGAAAATGTAGGCGGTCCTGCCACCAGGCCTGCCTCCACCTCGACCGCGCCATCGAAGCGTATGGCTGCCGCTATGTCTGGAGCCTCAAGTGGGTCTGGTTCCTCCCGCGTAGCTGGAGCATCGAGAGGTCGCGCCTCACGAGTCCGCAAGGTACCCGCCAGAGAGCCAGGTGGAGAATCGAGCGCCTCCTCGATCACGGAGGATAGCCCTACCGTGAAATAGAGGAAGTCCCGGTTCCCTATAGAATTGACATACAGGTCGAGACATTTGTGCACTGCACCGAATTGAAAGAGGCAGCTACGGGCGGACCGGCGTGTCCGCCTTGTCTTGTGTACAGGCAATAGATTCGCGAAGGGATTTCATGGAAGACGTTACCCAAGCTCCGAGCGACGAGAAGGACTCTACCGAGACTATCGGGGCGGATAAATACTCACATGACAGGCTAGAGGTTGACGCAACCAGCTTGGCAGCTAGCGAGCCGCCGCCTGTATATGTGCGCCCTGTCCGTAGGAAGTCCAGCCCGGTAGTAACCGGCCCACAAGTGATAGAGTCAACCTCTACTTTTCAACCTGATACTGATGGAGAGAAGCAGGGCAGCCCACAGCTAATAGAGAGCGCGCCGGATGCTGTAGCCCTTGATGTCGCCAACAATGGTGTTGACGGGGCAAGCTTTGCTGAGGCGACCCCGAAGGCCGCGAGCCTTGAGGAAAGTGCAACCACTGTCACAGAAGAAGCTATGCCGGAGGCTGCCAACCTTGAAGCGGCCCCGCTGGAGATAAGCACGCCCGACGTGGCGGCAACTCCCCAACCTCCACCTCAAAAAGCAGAACCGGCACCAGAAGTAACCGGCCTCCCTACAACTGCCCCAGCGGCAGACCTATCACTGGTCAAGACACGTAAAAGGTGGACAGCCCTCTGCTTCGGCGTCACATTTCTAATATATTTGGCGTTCGTACCCGTCTTCCTCAATTACAGCAGCCCGCCCACTGGCGACCAGCCCTTCTACCTGATGGATACCATCAGCATCGTCCAGGACTGGGACCTGGACGTAAAGAACAACTACGACCACAGCGATTTCGATAAGTTCTACGGCCTCGCTCCCCACCCTGAAGGTTTCATGGGCATGACCGCTCCCTACCCTCTTCCGGCGCAGATAGGTCCGACCACTGCCCGCCCCGCTACCGAATGGTACGGCGCGCACCCACCCGGCCTGGCTGTAGCCCTCGTGCCCGCGTGGGTAGTAGGCTCATGGTTCAACCTCTGGTGGCCCGCTACGGTAATTTTCATGTGCCTGGTGGGTGCGCTGGTGGTCCTGAACGCCTTTCTGCTCGCGCATGAACTGACGGGGAAATTATGGATAGCTTTCGCCGTCTGGCTGCCAATAGCCTTCAGCAGCCCCATAATGACCTACTCTTACATGCTCTTCACCGAGCTATCAACCGGGCTGCTAGTAATTTACGCTTTCCGGCGTCTGGCCCTGGGCTGGGGAGCGAATGGCCCCATACGGCTGATACTGGTAGGGCTGTGCATCGGCTACATACCGTGGCTGGCATGGCGAGCCTTGCCTATATCAGTGCTGCTAGGCCTTTATGCTCTCGTACAGTGGTGGAGATATTGGCGCACTGCTCGCGCCGGCGCGAGCCAAATAGTGGGGACCGAGAGTCGAGTGGTCGCAGTCTCGAATCCTCGTAACAAGAAGGGTAATATCGGCAAGGTGCAGCCTCAATATAGTCGTAGGGTCTCGCCCTGGTTCAAAGTACCGCAAGATGAGGTCCAAAAATCGGACTATCCAAGCCAGGTAGCAGTAATCGAGCCGCAGAAACCGGAAATCAAGCCCAAAAAACCCATAACTACACCCAGGGCGCTCCTATCTACCGTGTGGGTGCTGGTCCCTCTGGTTGCGCTGGGCGTGCTTCTCGGACTCTACAATCGCGCGCTGTACGGTAGCATTACACCCATAGCGATAGCTGACCCGAACTATTACTTCCACTGGCCGTGGGCCGGGCAAGATAATCTAATCAAGTACGTGAACGCCATCTTCGGCCTCCTCTACGACCAGCAGTTCGGCATCCTTCCTTATGCACCTATATATTTACTCTCGGCTGTAGGGGCGATAGCTCTGTTCAGGTCGCAACGGCGGTCTGACCGGAAGTTGCTACTCTGGCTCGCGATAATCGCCGTACCTTACATGGCTATCGTGGCAGGCTTTTCGGGGTGGAGTGGCGTTTGGTGCCCGCCCGCACGCTACCTGACGACATTCGCGCCTCTCATGGCCGCACCCCTCGGAATGTCCCTATACACCCTGACGAGGACCCGCATTAGGGGCATTATCTACGGGAGCATCTATATACTCCTGGCGCTGCCAGGGCTATTCTTCATGCTAATGTTGATCCGTAATGCCCGCCTGATGTGGCCCACCGAGAGAGGCGCGATCTTCATATGGCTGGCAAATGCCCCCGAATCCCCGCTGAAGGTTGACCTCCTCAAGTTCATACCGGCGCATATCTGGCCCGACGAGTCGAAACAGCCACAGCTCACCGCCTGGGCTGTGGGCCTATCGCTCGGTATCGTCTTCCTGTGCTATACGCTTATGGCGCGCCCACGCACGAAAACAGTGGCTGCCCCCACGAATACTAAAACTACCGTTCGCAGGCGCGGGTGGCCCCTCGCCGTGCATGGCCTGGTATGGGTGGGCGCGGGAGCGGTGCTACTTTATGGTTGGTTCATGTCGAACTACAAGCACCTTGAGCACAAAACCATACTGACGGAACAGCAGTTGTGGGCGCTCTCGACGCCACCGAACGAGGCACGTGGGATTGCCTACCTTGATAATAAGCTGTACATCACAGCTTACGTCGGCCAGACGCTGGGCGTGCTCGATCTTGAGACAGGCGTCTACACGCTGATAGAACCTGAGTTACCGGACGGCAGCACGCTGGCGCTCTTCCACCCGGGTGACGTGAAAGCCGGACCGGACGGCCTGCTTTACCTGTTGAACAACGGGCCAGACCAACAGGCGATGATCGTGATGGAGCCGAACGGGCGCGTTGTGCGGCAGGCGGCGCTCATCGGCAAAACACCGATAGCTATCGGCCTCGACTTCGCCCCGGATGGTAGCGCACTATATGTCGCCGATATGACCGGCGCGAAGGTCATCAAGTACGGACTCGACTTCGGTGATCCCCTGGAATGGTACGGCGGGGTCTCCGGAGGGTTCAATAACGTAGGAGGCGTAACCATAGACAAGGACGGCACTATATACGCAGCCGAAGGCTCCGAGCACCGCGTACAGCAGATGGACCAAAGCGGCAAATTTGTGCGTGATTTCAAGCTAGAGTGCACTCCACAATACATGGCTGTAAACGGGGAGTGGCTCGATTTGACTTGCCACCCGAACATCTTATCAATCAACAAGCAGACCGGTCATGTGCAGTCCGCACGCTACGCGGCGAACAGCTATAAGCCTAACGCCCCAAACGGGATCACGTATGGCCCCGACGGCACGCTCTACGTGCTCGACGGGGATAAAGTGATTCAGTATACTGTACAGCACTGACGCGTGAAACGTGATGCGTGATGCGTGAGATTAGCGCATCCTTCGTCTTTCGTCTTTCGTCCTCACCCTATGTCCCTTGACTACCCAATCTCCATAATCGTGCCTGCTTACAACAGCGAGGCGATATTGCCGGAGCTGGCGGCGCGGCTTGAGGTTGTTCTGAAGGGTGGTTGGCCTGGCTCCTCCGAGAGTGAGCTGATAATCGTCAACGATGGGAGCCGGGATGGTAGCTGGGAGGCGATACGCCGCCTGGCAGAGACCTATCCGTGGGTACGTGGCGTCAATTTGATGCGCAACTACGGGCAGCACAACGCGCTCCTCTGCGGCATCCGCCTCGCCAGGCACGGCGTGATCGTCACGATGGACGACGATTTGCAGCACCCCCCAGAAGAGGTCCATAAGCTGCTGGAGAAGTTGGACGAAGGATACGACGTTGTATACGGTACGCCCCAGAAAGAGCAGCATGGCCTCTGGCGCGACATGGCATCTAGAGCCACCAAGATGGCCCTGCAAAGCTCGATGGGAGCGGAGACCGCCCGCAACGTCAGCGCATTCCGAGCTTTTCGCGCGCGGGTACGTGACGCCTTCGCTGAATACCGAAGTCCCTTCGTCTCGATTGACGTGCTTCTTACCTGGGGCACTACGCGCTTCACGCACATCCTTGTACGTCACGATCCGCGCAAGTCCGGCGTATCCAATTACACTTTCCGCAAGCTTCTGAGCCACGCCATCAACATGGCAACGGGCTTCAGCACACTCCCGTTGCAGCTTGCCAGCCTGGTGGGCTTTACCTTCACCCTCTTTGGGCTTGTCATGCTGATATACGTCATAGTGCGCTACGTTATCGAGGGGGGGAGCGTGCCTGGTTTCCCCTTTCTGGCCTCTGCCATCGCCATCTTTTCGGGGGCACAGCTCTTCGCGCTCGGCATAATCGGGGAGTACCTGGCGAGGATGCACTTCAGGATGATGGAGCGGCCAACCTACGTCGTGAGCACAACTGTACAGTCGGATGAAGCAGAATCAGGCGTGCAAGAAAGGGGATGACTTGTGGCTATCTCTCTCGAACCTCAAATTGCCGGGAAGATTGACGCGGAGGAGGTCCACATCGGCAAAGGCGTTGTGATAGAAGAAAGCGTGCTGATAACGGGGAAGGGCGGGCCGGCGCGCAAGGTTGTGCTGGGCGACTTTACATACATTGGCCGCCACACGCGGATAATCTGCCCGGAGTTTTGTTTGGGAGATTACAGTAAGATCAACGCTTTCTCTTTTGCCAATGGTGAGAAGCCTCTGCAAATTGGGCGCAATTGCTGGTTCGGGGGCAATTGTGTGTTCGATGCTATAGGGGGCCTGGATATAGATGACAACGTTGGTATAGGTGCGCACAGCCAGATATGGACGCATATACAGTTCGGTGATATAGTTGAAGGGAGCAGGTTCTACTCCAGGAAGTACATGCTCTTGGGCAAAGATTCATGGTTCGTTGGGCATTGCATAGTTTCGCCGGTACGCGTAGGGGAGAAGAGCATGGCTATGGTAGGCTCTGTGGTCACGCGGGATATGCTCCCCAACCATATATATGCCGGGGTGCCTGCCAAAGATGTTACGGACAAGATGGGCTACCAGTTTGAGACGCGCACCGTTGAACAAAAAGCCGTGAAATTGCAAGAGATGATAGATGCTTTCGTATCTACTCACCCCGAATACAGGGGCCAGCTGATGGTAGCGCGCTCTCCTGAGGAGCGGCGAGAGGGAGTGTGCTGCTTCGACGTATCGCAACGCACCTACACCAAGAACTACGGCGAGGCCGAAATAGCTTTTCTGAAGGCCAACGTTCCCCTTGTCAAGTTTGCGCCGGAGGGAGAGGGACCGTTCTTCACACCCCAACAGCAGGTAGAACCCTTTGGCGACGAGGCTGGTGCGCGGGACGACGGACGATAGACGACGGACGATAGACGATAACTTTGAACCTTGAACCTTGAACCTTGAACCTTGAACTTTGAACTTCAAACTTTGATACAGCTATGGGAAAGATAATCGAGCGCGATTCTTTCACCGTTGGTGAGAGCGCCACTATAACCAGGACTATCACCGATGAGGACATCCAGGCATTCGCCGAGGTGTCGGGTGACAACAGCCCCATTCACGTTGACCCTGAGTACGCTCAAGGCACCTTCTTTGGGGGGCGTATCGCGCACGGCGCGCTGGTGGCCGGGGTCATGTCAGCGGTGCTCGGCACGAAGCTGCCGGGACCTGGGGCTATCTATATGAGCCAGCAGATGCGCTTCGTAGCTCCCGTGCGCCCAGGTGATACGATAACTGCCCGCGCTGAGGTGAGTGACTGGGATGGCGTAAAGGGCCGCGTCACCCTCCTGACCGAAGTCACCAACCAGGAGAACGTCAAAGTGCTCACAGGCGAAGCGCGCCTCGTGATGCAATCATTCTTGAGAGAGAAGCCATGACAGCTACAGCCATATCGATCACCATTCCATTCAACAGGGCTTCCTTCCTGGGGAACGAGCTGAACTATATATCCCAGGCTATCGCCAACGGCCACATATCAGGCGATGGCCCCTTCACCAAGAAGTGCCACGCCTTTCTCGAACAAGAGGTAGGCACCCACAAGGCGCTGCTCACCACCTCATGCACGCACGCATTGGAGATGTCTGCCCTCCTCCTTGATCTCCAGCCGGGCGACGAAGTGATATTCCCCTCCTTCACCTTCGTCTCAACGGTAAATGGGTTCGTGTTACGCGGGGTAAAGCCGGTCTTCGCCGACATACGTCCGGACACCCTCAACATGGACGAGGCCCAGCTTGAGCGCC
This sequence comes from Chloroflexia bacterium, assembly GCA_035274425.1. Lineage (GTDB taxonomy): Bacteria > Chloroflexota > Chloroflexia > QHBQ01 > JADMIH01 > JADMIH01. Next base: position 42,653 of record DATEOC010000042.1, on the reverse strand, counting down.
TCATCACGCCCCGCACAAAGGCGGTAGTGCCGGTGCATTACGCCGGGGTCGGGTGCGAGATGGACACTATTATGGCAATAGCGGAGCGGCACGGCCTGGTGGTGGTTGAGGACAACGCTCACGGCCTCTTCGGAACGTACAAGGGGAAGCAGTTGGGCACCTTCGGCGCGTTCGCCACGCAGAGCTTCCACGAAACCAAGAACTTCACCTGCGGCGAGGGTGGCGCGCTCCTCATAAACGATCCCCAGTACGTCGAGCGTGCCGAGATCATACGCGAGAAGGGGACGAATCGCAGCCGATTCTTCCGCGGACAGGTAGACAAGTATACATGGGTCGACGTTGGGTCGAGCTATCTGCCATCGGAAGTGCTGGCAGCCTTCCTCTACGCTCAGTTCGAGATGCGAGACGAGATTCAGTCAAGGCGACGGCGCGTATGGGAATATTACAATACGCACCTACAAGAGTGGGCACGAGAGAACGACGTGCGGCTGCCAATCATACCCGGGCATTGCGAGCAGCCATACCACATGTTCTACATCCTCGCGCCCTCTCTAGAGATGCGTACTACGCTAATCAACCATTTGAAGGCGCGCGGCATACTGAGCGTCTTCCACTACTTACCCCTCCACATATCTGATATGGGCAAGAGTTTCGGGGGGCGCGAGGGGGATTGCCCCGTAACCGAGGATGTCAGTGATCGTCTTCTTCGGCTCCCCTTCTACAACGAGCTAACGGAAGCTGACCAGGAGAAAGTAGTAACAGCCATAATAGAGTTTGAGGGAGTGCACTAGGTTCCAACACGTTTCTACCCCTACATCCCATTCAGTGATATAATCTATCACTGGAGGAAGAGCTCCGTCCAATAACGTCCTCGAATTAGCCATTGCCTCAGCATAATTTACCCTCCCAGCAAACGAGCTTCATAGGGAGAGAGCGTGATATAGCAGACATCTCACGCTCGCTTCAGGCTGCCCCCCTTCTTACCCTCACCGGAGCGGGCGGCTCAGGCAAGACCCGCCTTTCCATCGAAGTGGCCTCCCGCTCGTTGGACGACTACCCCGATGGCGTGTGGTTTGTAGAGTTGGATGCCATAACCGACCCCGCGCTGGTTGCGCCCATCGTGGCCTCCACGATGGGGCTGAGAGAGGAGACCGGCCGCTCGATAATAGCTACCCTTGAGGAAGCGCTGGGGAATCGCAAAGTGCTCCTCATACTGGACAATTGCGAGCACCTCGTGCGCGCCTGCGCCTCGCTCGCAGGTACGCTGCTGCGCTCCTGCCCAGGCCTCCACGTATTGGCTACCAGCCGCCATGTGCTGAACATCGTAGGGGAAATAATATGGCGCGTACCCTCCCTCTCCTTCCCCGACCCACACCATTTACAGCCGCTCGATGACCTGGGCAGATACGAGGCCATCCAGCTTTTTATAGAGAGGGCGCGTCTAAAGCAGCCCGCGTTCGATCTCGCCCCGGATAACGCCCACTCGGTGGCGCAGCTTTGCTATGAGATGGATGGCCTGCCGCTGGCGCTTGAGTTGGCGGCGGCGCGCGTAGACACGATGCCGGTACAAGAGATAGCGGCCCGGCTGGACGAGCGCTTCCGGCTACTGGTCGGGGACAATCGCACGATACCCAACCGCCAACAGACGTTGCAGGCGGCTATAGATTGGAGCTACGACCTCCTGTCTGAGATAGAACGGCAGTTGCTGAGGTCCGTATCAGTCTTTGCAGGGAGTTTCTCTCTTGATGCGGTAGAAGGAATATGCATAGACGGGGCAGCATACGAGGCTATGGACCTCCTGCCGGAGCTTGTGGACAGGTCGCTGGTACTGGTAGAGGGGCGAACGGGGGAAACGCGCTTCCGCTTGCTCGATACCATCAGGCAATATGCCTTGCGTAAGTTGCGGGCCGATACGGAGGAGGGCGCAGTCTTACGTACCCGCCATCTGCTATGGTACACGCTGCTCGGAGAAAAGGCCCAACCCCATCTGCAAGGTCCTGAACAGGCAGCCTGGCTGGAGAGCCTGCAAGTAGAGTACGATAACATACGGGCAGCGCTGGAATGGGGCCTGAACGCTGAAGGCGACCTTGAAAACGTGAGCAGGCTCGCGGTGGCGTTGGGTTGGTTCTGGTACGTGCGTGGGTACGCCACTGAGGGCCGTCGCTGGCTGGAAGTAGCAATCAAGAGCGGCACGCTGCCCCCTGACTTGTTAGCTCTGGCCCTCTACAGGGCGGGCCTGCTGGCGAGGAGCCAGGGTGATTATGGGCAGGCAACCTCCCTCTTTACCAGGTGTTTGGAGATATTCCGCGCTACTGGTGATCAGAAGTATATCTCTGCGACACTCCTCAGCATGGGGGTCGTCGCCACCAATATGGGCGATTACGAGCAAGCGACCATTCTGCTAAAGGAGAGTCTGGCCCTCAAGCAGGAAATAGGGGACCGTTCGGGAGGCGCTATCGCGCTCAATAACCTGGCGAATATAGCCACTGACCAGGGCGATTTTGTGCAGGCGCGCCGCTACTTCGAGGAGTGCGTAGCGATCCAGGGAGAAGAAGGAAACAGATTCATGCTTGCCGTTTCGCTCAACAACCTCGGCAATATAGCCCGCTGCCTGGGTGAATACGATAAGGCCAGGGAACTGGTTAACGAGAGCTTGAGCATCAAGAGGGAGTTGGGGGATAAAATTGAGACGGCAAGCTCCCTGCATAAGTTAGCGGAGATTGAGTGGTGCGAGCGTAACTATGAGGAAGCGCGCCGCCTGTGCAAAGAGGGGTTGGCAACCCTGCAAGATACGGGAGATAAGGAAGCGACGGCCCTCATCTTGAATACTCTTGGAGAGATAGCCCGATGCCAGGGGGACTACGCTGAGGCCCGTGCCCATTACGAAGAAGCTCTGGCAACCGCGAAAGAGAGGTGGGTTATCAATGACGCGCTCTGCAATCTGGGGCGCGCAGCTGCTCAGGAAGGTGATTATATCCAGGCGGAGGCCACACTCAAGAAGTGCCTTGATGCCTACCTACGCGTAGGGGCAAAAAAGGGTATCGCTGAATGCCTGGCCGCGGCAGGGAAGATGGGGGCAGCACAAGGCTTCCTGGAATTGGCGGCGAGACTCTTCGGGACAGCCGATGCATTACTCACCGCTACAGGTTACCACATGCACCCTGACGACGAAAAGGCGCTCAAGCAAAGCCATATCGCTGTGCGCTCCCGGATAGGAAAAGCAGCCTGGGTCGCCGTGCGAGACGAGGGACGCTCTATGTCGCTGGACGTGGCCGTAGCGTCGGCGATAGAGCTTATGGAAATGACGTTGCAGGCCATCGCAGAAGCAACGTCAAAGAAGACCGCCCCACGCAGCCCGAAATACCCTAACGACCTGACCCAGCGAGAGGTCGAGGTGTTGCGCCTGGTGGCCGAGGGGCTTACGGATGCCGGGATTGCGGAGCGCCTCTCTCTAAGCAGCCACACAATACATGCCCACTTACGCTCAATCTACGCCAAGCTCGGCGTAACGACGCGATCAGCCGCAGGCCGCTTCGCCATAGACATCGGACTCGTGTAAAGGAAAAAGGATAAAGGATAAATTAGGAGTTCACTTTCTAATTTATCCTTTATCCTTTTTCCTTTATCCTTTCCCCTCATCCTTTATTCTGGCGTTACTTCCAGGAGGAAGTCATGGACAAAGTCCCTGACCCGGATGTAGGCATCCTCCCCTTCGTTAGCTCCGAAGCCAAATTCCTGTCTTATAGCAACGCGCATAGTTTCGTCTACCCCGGTCTCAAAGTAGAGCTTCCTGCCAGGGCCGAATAATGCCCCTAATTCCCCCCCGATAATGGCGAACCTGTTGGCGGAGAGGGTCATATATGGCCCCGTATCCACGTCGCCTCCCGGAGTAGCACCTGGAAGGTCACCAGGGGATATCGTGCCGTCCGGTTCGGCAAAGACCCACCCTCCCTTGATCTTGGTGCCGTCTGGTTCCGTCATGATTACTTCAGTGATTTTATCCCCATTGGGCCGCTCGTCACCCAGAAGGCAGGAGTAGGCCATCCACGCCACCTTGATATCTGGCGAAGAGCCGTCCGGAGCACTGCTCGTATATGTCTCGGCTGTACTCGGATTAATGCCGAAAAGTATTCCCAGACCGTCCAGGGCCTCCGCGCCGACGTTTGACACGTCTGGGAGGTAGAGGCTAGGGCTATCGGATGGCCCAGCCGGGGGCCATTTTACCACCAGGTCCATTTGAGGGTATAAAAGCCTGGTGGTATCCATCACAACCTTGCCCGTATTAGTAGTGGTGTGGTGCCACTCTCCGCGCAAAACACGGAAGATGATAGCTCCATCGACCTGTCTATTATCACCCGCCGCCACCACGTCAATATCCATGTTTACAGAATTCTTGCCGTGAGTGACTATTCCTTCAGCACCGCATCGGGGCATCGTAATTCCTCCTGTACTATATCTTGTGGCGGAAACAGGTACATATAAACGCCAATCCCGCCGTCAATAAGACCGCAATCGACCCTCACCCCCGTAAGAGCAGACCCCTTGTCACCTACCAGGTACGCTGCCGAGCCATATAAGTTGGGCCGAACCTGGGTGTGTAGTCGTTTCGGGGGGATGATAGCATACTATATGGGGGCGCGCATCACCAGAATTAGCTAATTTTGATAACCGGTAGTTGAAAATTGGCTACGAAATATTAGCTGCCGGCTACCAATGCCGTAAAGCTCTCAATCTCGCCACGAACGATATCGAGGCTGGCGCGCCAGAAGGCAGGCGTGCGCACATCTATGCCGAAGCGAGAGGCTAGGGTAGCGGCATCGTCCAGCCCCGTCGAAGAGAGGAGGTCATCATAGCCGCGCTTGAAGCCCTCCGGCTCCTCCTTGTACCTCGCGTAGAGGCCGAGGCCGAAGAGAAGGCCAAACATGTAGGGGAAGTTATAGAACGATAGCTCCGGCCTGTAGTAATGTGGTTTCACCGCCCACATATAGGGGTGCAGCTTTTCGGGGTCGAGGCCATCGCCATAGGTCTCCTTTTGCGCGTCGAGCATCAGGTTGCTTAGCTCATCAATCGAAAGCTCACGCTCCAGCCGTTTATCGTACAGGCGCTTCTCGAAAAGGAAGCGGCTGGTTATGTCGACCACTACCTGGCAACTGCGTTGCAGAGATGCTTCCAGGAGGGCTAGCTGCTCCTCGCGCGAAGCACCCTTCATGGCTGCGTGCTGCACTATCGTCTCGCAGAATATGCTGGCAGTCTCGGCGAGGGTCATGGGCGTGCTCTTCTGGAGCATGGTGCGCTCGGCCTTCACGAGGTTGTGGTAGCCATGCCCAAGCTCATGGGCCAGGGTGCTGACGCTGCCGAAGGAGGGCTTGTAGTTGAGGAAGACGCGCGACACCTCCCGGCGGATACCCATGCAGAATGCCCCGTCGCGCTTGCCGCTACGAGGCTCAGCGTCTATCCACCCCTCCTGGAAGGCGCGGGCCGCGAAGTCGCTCATCTTGCCGGAGTAAGTGCCGAATTGCTCTACGATGAAGCCGGTGGCATCTTCATAATCCCACTCTCGCTCGTCCGCGCCCACGGGCGCGAATATGTCGTACCAGGCGAGCCGCTCGATGCCGAGAGCGCGCGCCTTCGCGTGGAGGTAGCGACGGAAGTCCGGGAACGACTCATGGGCCGCCTCCATCATGGCGTCAAGGGTCTGGCGGTCAATATTGCTGTCATAGAGAGCCTCGTCGAGGGCAGAGCCCCACCGGCGGCGCTTCGCCAGCGTGTTGACCTCCCCCTTGATGCCGTTCAGAGCCGCCGCCGCGGGGAGGGCAGCGCGCTCCCAGGCTGCAAGCTCTGCTTCGTAAGCGCGTCGCCGTACGTCGCGATCAGGGTCGTAAGCGAGGTTGCGTACCGCACTCATCGCCATATCGCGCGGCTCCCCGTCTATCTCAACAGGGACTATCAACTGAGAAGTGACGTTGTTATGCAATTTACCCCACGCCGACGCTCCACTCAGGCGCAGCTCCGCGGCAAGCTCTTCCTCCTGGGGCGACATCAGGTGGGTAGCCCCTTCTTTGGTCTTGCGGAGCATAAAGGCGTGGTCACTCGCCACTTTAGACCGTTCGATAAGCGCGTCTACATCGAGCGAGCCAACCCAGGCGGTAAAGCGTGTGCTGAGCTTGGACAGCCTGACACCATTCTGCTGCATCTCGCTCCACCGCGCCTGGGCGAGGTCATCACGAGAGTTCGTCGCGACAAAGGTTTGTATATAAGCGGCCACCGTCAACCGCTCCTCCAGGAGGGCATTAAACTGCTCCACCACCTCTTCAAAAGCCCGCACCGTTTCGTCATGGAGCGATGCAGGCTCGCGCTCCCCAACTCCATGCCTGTCAAATAACGCTTCCATCTCGTCAAGGCTATGCACGACCCCAGCGATGGCGCTGTCAAGCTCAGGCGACTCGAGTCCTGGGAAAAAAGGTGTCATGTCCCAATGGGGCAGTTTGGTCGTAGTGGCTACCATTCAATCTCTCCTATTCACGTCTAGCTTTCCGCGCCGGAAGCGCAGATATTTATCGAAGTTGCGGTTGTTTATTCTAACACATCCTCTCGATATTGCCCCTCCTTAATCTGAGGGCCTGTTTAAGAAGAGTCCTGCGAAACTAAAAGTCTACTATAACGAAGCACCATCTTCCCTGTCATTCCGAACGGAGTGAGGAATCTCCGAGCTTGCCAGGTAGATAGATTTCTAGATTCCTCTCTACGTTCGGAATGACATTCTTTTTACATTAGTTGTTACACAGGCTTTGAGCGGAATAATCCTTGCCATTCAATGTACAATTAAGGTAGAGAGGTCAAACACCAAAATCCAAACACCAAAATCCGAAATCGAGAGGTGGTGATAGCGATGGCCGATGCCGACAAGCGCAAAATAGTGCGCCTGACGAGCCTGGCGTTCTGCGCCGGTTGAGCTTCCAAGATGGGTCCTGGTGACCTGGCGCAAGTCTTGCGCCCCCTGGCTCAACATTCTCACCCCAACCTAATAATCGGCCTCAACCCTGGGGACGACGCCGCAGTGTACCGACTCGGCCCATCGCAGGCGCTGGTGCAAACACTCGACTTCTTCCCACCTATCGTGGACGACCCGTACACCTTCGGGGCCATCGCAGCCGCCAACTCGATGAGCGACGTGTACGCGATGGGAGGCGAAGTGATGCTCGCCCTCAATATCGTGGCCTTCCCGGAGGACCTGGACAAAGCGATATTGACTGCCATCCTCCAGGGCGGCATGGACAAGGTTCGCGAGGCGGGAGGTATCATCGCGGGCGGGCACACCGTCACAGACCGCGAGCCGAAGTACGGCCTGTGCGTGACCGGCATGGTAGACCCTGCGCAGATCATGTCCAAGAGTGGCGCGCGCCCCGGCGACCGCCTCATTCTGACGAAGCCTATCGGTACGGGGGTGATTACCACCGCCGCCAAGAATGACCGGGCACAGCCCGCCCACCTACAGGGCGCGGTTGACTCGATGCTGCGTCTCAACGGCCCGGCCTCGCGAGTGCTTCGGTGGGCGGGAGTGCGCGCCTGCACCGACATCACGGGCTTTGGATTGCTTGGCCACGCCTCCGAGATGGCGCAAGCAAGCGGAGTATCCCTTCGAATAAGCGCAGCCGCCGTGCCTCTGCTGGACGGTGCGCTCGATTGCGTAAAGGACAAGCAGGTGCCGGGTGGGACGGGCCGCAACCGAGATTACTTACTCTCGCCTACTTCTCAAGAGCAGGCGAGAGTCACCATCGAAAGAAGCATAAACCGCGACCTCACCACTCTTCTCTTCGACCCGCAGACCTCCGGCGGCCTTTTCGCAGCCATCCCCGCGGACAGGCTGGACGACGTGCGCGCCGCGTTGAAGGAGCAGGATGTGGAGAGTTGGGAGGTTGGGGAAGTACTTGAGGGTCGAGGTGTTGAGGTGATTTAGGGTTGGTTACAAGGCGTGCGGGTGAAGCGGGCGGTCATCAGGTGGCCGACGTAACAATCTTCACAACTTCTCATAGCATTGCCGACTACCCATATCTCGTTCTGACCCGCAACGGCAATCCCACGTAATCTCTGTATATCGATAATCTCAGGGCCGGGCACCCTTTCCCATTTTGCGCCGTCCCAATGGAGCACGAGCGCACGACCGCGCTCTTCGCCCACAGCCCACACGTCGCTAGGAGAGATTGCTTTTATATCGTGCAGTTCACCATACCCGCCCACAAAAAGGCTTGGGACCATTTTCCAAGTCTTCCCATCCCAGTGAACGATACCACCTTGCAGATTATAGTCATTGACTTTGTAGTTACCTACCGCCCAAATATCATCATGCCTGAGAGCTGATATAGCACTTGGGGCGTAACTATACGCCTGGTCGCCCATCCTTAGAAGGCGATCAGATATCTCCCCGGCCCAGGGTATATTTAGTGTCGGCCCACTTTGTAATCCATCCGCCTTGACGGTCCAAACAGTATCGCGTCCGAGCCCTATCACCTCCCATAAGCGTAGACCTGCCCTATCTAAGGCATAGGAGGGAGAAACACTACTCCACTGGCTGCCGTCCCAATGTGAAATGTGTGAACTATCGCTCATCGCCCAGACATCATCAGGTGAGATCGCAACCGCTGAATAAAGACCACTGTTATCGCCAAGGCCTGGAAATTTTAATGTGGCTTCCCATTGTGCCCCATCCCAATGCAAGGCGAAAGGCCTGCTGATGTATGTACTATTCATTGTATTACCTACCACCCATACATCATTTGTTGAAGTGGCGACTATGTCATGAACTTGCAGGCTATCTTCGCCACTGATCGGTTTCTCAAGGGAAATACGGGTCCAGCTTGTGCCATCCCAGTGATATAGCAAAGGCTGCCATGAATAGTAAGCGGTATCATTTGTGCCTGTAGCCCATACATCATTCGCGGATATGGCAACAATACCCGCGTCATGCCCCGGCCAGCTGTCGGTCTGCATGTGAGCGACAACGTCCCATGTGCCACACTCTCCCTCGCGCACCGTCATAGTTTTGGCGCTGATAGGTGAAAACCAGCCGAAAAGCACGGGGGCGACAGCCAGGATTGCTGCGATATATAAAAGTGCTAGCAAGATTATGCCTACAGGGAAGCCACGCCTGGGGCGATAGAATGTTCCACTGCCAGCATCACTCTTTTGAGCACTTGTCGCATTTTGTGCTGAATTATCAGAGTTGTTCATCACTGCGCTTCTTGCTAACAGGCGTAACTTACAACCACATAGAACGTTGCTATTATATAACGGCCATTAAGAGTTGTGGTAGCAAACATAGGACCCAGCGGAAAACAAGCTGGACATATTCACCTATTGACGGCTACACAGACAGGTGCTATCATTATTTCAAGCACCTGGAAAATGGTCCGGATGTGGACAAGTCGCCGTTAGCCTTCCTGGGAGGGAAATATTGGACACGGGCACTTCTAAATATCTGCGCGGCTGGGGGAAATACGTCGCAGGCATCGCGCTTATAATTCTCCTCACCGCCGTTTCAGTCATAAGTATCGCGTATGCGGATACCAAGCACACCGTGCAATCCGGCGACACCCTGAGCGGCATCGCAACGCGTTATGGGGTCACTGTGGACGCCATCATGTCTGCGAATAACCTCTCCACGTCAGCTATATACGCCGGGCAGGTGCTTACTATACCCGCCTCTCAAACTAACCCCACTGTGCAAGCTACCGCTACACAGGCGACCATTGCACAACCCACCGCAGGACAGTCCATAACCTATATAGTGCAGCCGGGCGACAGCTTGAGTGCATTGTCGCAACGATTCGGCGTTACGAGGGAAGCTATTGCAGCAGCCAACAACATCTTGCCCAGCAGCCTGCTCTACGTCGGCCAGACACTGACCATACCGGGGGTTGCACAGTTGCCCACGCCTACCTCTACACCCAAACCCCCTCCACCCACCAGCACCACTGTAGCCATCCCGCAACCACCAGGAGGGACCACCACTGCCGTGCCTGTCAACTCGGCGGCTACAGCCGAGCCAGGCGTCCCCGTCAAATATACCGTTCAGCGCGGCGACAGTCTTTCTTCAATAGCATATAAGTTCAATACAACAGTAGAGGCTTTGCAAGCGGCCAACAACATCAATGATGCCAACACGGTTGAGGTCGGCCAGGTCCTGACCATCGTCAAGGGGGACAAACAGGAAGGCCCACCTGATAAGCCTAAGCCCATCGAGCCTCAGACCCCTATGGGCAAGCTCGGCCCCAAGTGGATCGAGCTGGACCTCAGCACTCAGATGCTGGTGGCTTACGAGGGGCAGACCCCGGTCTTTTCGGCGAGGATGAGCTCAGGCCGGGCGCGCTTCCCAACAGTCACAGGTAGTTACCGTGTGTACCTCAAATACAGAACGCAGCGGATGAGGGGTTTCCAGGGCACGGCGGAAGCGTATGACATCCCGAATGTGCCCCACGTCATGTACTTCTACTCCGGCTACGCCATCCATGGCGTGTGGTGGCACACCAACTTCGGCACCCCCGCCAGCCACGGCTGTATCAATCTCTCCCAGGCCAACGCCAAGTGGATGTACGAATGGGCACCCATGGGCACTATGGTCGTGAGCCACAGATAAAAAGATAAGGGATAAAGTAAAAAGGATAAAGGCGTTGCGGCCTTTATCCTTTTTACTTTATCCCTATCCTTTAGACTATTTGGGCATCGCCTTGAGAGCGGTGAACGCTGGGCGATTGCTCCAGTCTTTATTGACTACCGACCACGGCACTTTCTCGTCGCTGTCGGGCAGACCGAGAGTGGAGAAGTTGAGGTTCCACACGCACATCACGCCCATCCAGGGGTAGTCGCTCTTCGCCTTCTCGTAAGCCCTCACCAAGTACTGCGCCTGGAGGTCGGGGCTGATAAGCTGGCCGTATTCGTAACCAGGTGCGGTATTGTACGTGCTCCAGCCGAACTCGGTGAGCCACATCTGCTTATTGCCATCCCCGTTGGCAGCCATAACCGCGTACTGCTGCTCGATGCGGCGGAAGTAGAAGCTAGCATGGTTTCGCCAGCAGGTCCCCTCCTTATCGGCGTAGATGGGCGGGCATTTGCCGGTACCGGGATTCTCTGGATAGAGTTGGTCAGGCGAGTTGCTGTTCGAGCCGGGGTGCGCCCCCAGAACGTCGAAGTAATTCTTCATAATGCCGCCGCCGAAGGCATAAGCCTGCTCAAGGTACTTCACGTCGTCCAGCGCCAGGTCGGGGTTGGTCACGCCGGTGGGGGTGAGGCCGCCGAATATGACCACCGCATCGGGATCGGCAAACTTGATACCGCTATAACCGTACTTGAGCATCTCGATGTACTGTGCCACGTTCACGGGACCGCCCGTCTCACCGCGCAGGTTCTGCTCGTTCCAGATTTCGTATGCTGCGACCTGGCCTTTATAGCGGCGGGCCATCATATACATGAGGTTGCCGTAGTCGAGCGGGTTCACTGGCATACCACCCTCGGTGTTGGGGGAAGCCCACTTGGGCGACTTGGCCAGGGAGATGATGAGCTTATTACGCTGGCGGTTAGTTGTCCAATCAACTATCGAGTCCACCTCACCCCATGCGAAGTAGCGATTGATGCTCTGGAGGTCACGCCACGACACCTGCTGGCGTATCCAGTTAAATCCTGCCTCGCGAGCCTTCTGGTTGACGCGCTCTTTGTCCGTGTAGTATAGCTGGACGTTGAAGCCGTAACCTACGTGGGGGCCTTCCAGGAAGTTGTTGCCATTAGCCTTGCCAGGGTGGATATAGCGCCAGTCGCGATAATGCGCGCCGATATTGCCCATCTCGACCTGGAAGCCAACCGGGTTGGAAGGGGTATAGGTCAGCACGCGCCGCTCGAATGCCTGGATAAGTGTATCGGCGGGCTTACCTGCTATCTTGATCTTGGCCCAATACGCGTCGGAGATGGGGCGGCCCGTGGCATAGAACCACGGTGTGGAGATAGGCTCGGTCACTATCTGGCCGTTCTTCTTTACCTCACCCTCAAGATTGAGGAAGTCCCACATCGCCTTGGGGATGTTGTGCTTGGTCACGTCGTCATAGTAGACGACCTCGACGCCCTGCACGCTGCTCTTGGAGGCGTCGGTGCCGACAGTGCCGTTGCGGGCCAGGGTGGCGATAACCTTCTGCCCCATCTTGCTGGGATCAGGGTGGTCGGTGCCGGCGTTAGCCTTGCCGATAAAGGATGAGTAGGTTGGCGCGTTGGGATCGTCCACGTCGCCCGCGATATTGATGGTGGATGGCTTGCGGTCCTCAAAGGTATTGTTGCCCGTCTGCATCCTCCCGGAGATAAGCTCTACGGTGAGGAGGCCGTTGGTCACGTAGAACGCGTTATTGGGATTGCCGCCTGGGTCGTTTATCTCCATGCGGCTCTTGTCCCAGTACTGCACCAGGCGCGTCTCCGTGTGCTGAGGGTCATCCACGTAAAGCTCGCGGGTGGTCCAGAATGCCTGCGGCCCCCAGAGCCAGCTACGCTTCACACGGCCCGTGGCGACCAGCGCGTCGGTGCGGTCCCACAGGTTGTTGAACGCGGTGGTGTCAGGGGCGACATCGGGAAACTGGCTCGCGGGCGCGGACGCGGAGGCGTGCTGTACCTGGGGACCTGCTATGCCCAGGGGGAGCGATGTAGCGAGGAGCATGAAAGCGCCTGCCGACGAAAGAAACTTGCGACCGTTCAAACTTATCCTCCTATTTTACTTGCGAATGCTTGGATAGCTAAGTTGAGGTTACTCAAGTGTGAGGCCACCGCCTATCGGTATGCCTCACTGTATTATAACGGGCTTTAGTACCTTTGGTTCTACAAAGGCGATACGCTTAAATACGTAAATATTTCGGGGCCTCAAATGACTTGAGCGAATGCTTGGGGTATAATGGCGAGTATAGGGATTTCCACAAGGGATTATTACGTAATGCTATTTGGGATATTCACCCGGACCAGGTAAAGTGAGGGCACTATGTCAGCTGCAACCAAGACATATTACACGCCAGAAGAGTACCTTGAGCTTGAGCGAAAGGCAGAGTACAAGAGCGAGTACTTCAACGGGCGAATATACCCGCTGCACCGAACTGAATTGGAAGAGAGTGAGCGCGTCAACGGTCAGGCATACGCAATGTCGGGGGCAAGTCGGGCACATAACCTGATTACCCTAAACATTGGGCGTGAAGTAAGCTCACAGCTTAAAGGTAGACCTTGCGAAACATACGTCAACGACATGCGCGTCAAAGTTAGTCCAAGCGGCCTGTATACATACCCGGATGTCGTGGCCGTATGGGGAGAACCCCAACTTGAGGATAGGCAGATTGACACGCTCGTAAATCCTACCGTTATCATCGAGGTATTGTCACCATCCACAGAGGCGCATGATCGGGGAGAGAAGTTTGCCCAATACCGCAAGCTGGAGTCGTTGGTGGAGTACGTATTGGTCGCGCAAGACAAGGTGCGAGTGGAGCACTACGTCCGGCAAGGCGACGAGGGCACTCATTGGGTGCTTACTGAAATCAGCGGGCAAGATGGCACCTTACAGCTAGGTTCGATTGGCTGTGCTATATCCCTGAGCGATATTTACGATAAGGTTTCCTTCCCAGCTAACGAAGTCACCACATAGGAATCCCAAATATAAAATCAACAAAGACCGCCTGTAGAGGCGGTCTTTGTTGATTTTATATGATAACCTCTACTAACGACCCCCTGTGATCTGGCAGTTAGGGAAGAAGGTGTTGGACGTAATTTTGGCTACTTGCCCACGCGTGGAGTCGCTGCCCCACCTGAAGTATGGCTTGCTCTCAGGCCCACAAGGCTCGTATTCGTTCTGCCCGCACTCATACCCACCCATCACTCCCCTCGTAGCCAGGCGCTGCACCCATACATAGAAAGGGTGGTCCGGCGGCACATCTTCGAAGAGCTGCCCAACAGGGACGTCGACGAAGCCCGCTCCATTGGAGACTATCTTGGCTATCTGCCCTCGCGTCGCGTGGCTGGAAGGTCGGAAATATGGCCTGTTGAGAGGCGGGACGCACGGCTCATTAGGTCCGCCACACGGGTAGCCGCCGATGAGACCGCGCACTGCCATGCGGTTGATCCAGGCAAAGTAGGGGTGGGTGGTAGGCACGTCCTCAAAACGCTGCTCGCCAGGAGGCTCATTGAACCCCGCCGCCCCTGCCACCATGTGGCACAAATCATCTCTGGTAATGAGGGCGTCAGGTCGGAAGTAGGGAGAGTTGAAGGGATCGCATGGCTCTCCATCGCCCCCGCAAGAGTAGCCCGTGTCTATCTCGCGGCAGGCCAGGCACCTGGCATACGGGAAGAAAGTGTTGGTGGGCAGCACGTCTGCGAAGATTTGTTCGGTGTACTGCTCCGTCAGGGCCTGGGGAGGATAACCACCATAACTGACCCTGCCCACGGCCCACAGGGTCCTGCCGGGGAGGGACGTTACCCCGAACAGGAAGTTGGAGTCGGAACCCGGGCTGGGGCTGGTCACAATGTTCCATGCGGAGCCGTCCCATTTCTCTATCAAAGTCGCCATGTGATAACTGCCAAAAGGCCCATCGCTATAATAGCCTACCGCCCAGACATCATCGGGCGTCAGCGCAGTCACTCCGGTAAAGGAGTTAAATTGCTCTCCCGGGTTGGGGCTGTCCACAACGCTCCATGCAGAGCCATCCCAGTGCATTGCCAGCGTAGAGGTGGTACTGGAGAAGGGTGCGTGAAATACAGTGCCCACCACCCAGACATCATTTGGACCGGCCACAGCAACAGAATAGAGGGAGTTATCATCGTCTTCTGCTCCAACGTGGGGCGTAGGCACCACTTCCCATGCGACCCCATCCCAATGTATGGAGAACGATTCACCCCTTTGCAGGTCGGCATTATAAAGGCCCCCAACAGCCCAGATGTCATTCTCTGAAAGGACAGCTATCGCCGATAGGCCGGTGTTGCTGAGGGGAGTATCAGGGCTTGGTACAACGTTCCACTCTGTGCCATTCCATCTCACGGTCAGTGGGCGATATACATCGTTGCTGTCAATATAAGATCCCACGGCCCATACGTCGCTCGGTGAAACGGCAGCTATGGCGTGCAACATACTCCCGCCAGGCCCTGCGTCAGGGATATCCGGAGTAGCTACAATCGCCCACGTCGCTCCATCCCAGTGCGCTAGCAGAGGCACGTTCGGGTAGCCCGATGGGTCCGGGTGGTTGTAGCCAACGGCCCATACGTCATTTGACGCGACGGCTGCGACCCCTGCGAAGACGGTATGGCCCGTTTCGAAGTTCGGCGTAGGCACTTCGGTCCAGGCCAACCCATCCCAATGGAGGGCCAACGTAATGGCGGTATAATAGCTTCCTACCGCCCATACGTCTGCTTCCGAAACGGCAGACACAGCTACAAGCTGTCTGTATATGTTGGAAGTGGGATTAGGAACAGCGCGCCACTCCGGCGAGCACTCCGGTAGAGCGACCGGAGCAAGACCTGCCGAAGTCCTGGGCGAAGTATCACCGTCGCGAGCAATCACAGGCGCGCTAAAGAGCACCCCTAGCAATAGAGCCAATGCCAGGGTCTGTGAGCATAGCAGCACGGGTTGGAAGCTCAGGCGTCTATTGCGGTACATTGCAAGCTCCTTCTATCCAATACTGCTAAGAACTCATAACATGACCGACTGACAACTCCATTCGTCTTTCGTCCTATCCCCAGATACTGCGCTCATTATGAGTCCTTAGCTCTTCTGCTTGCCCGGACCCTCGCGGCGCTTGCGGCGGGACGTGCCCCTGGCGAAGTTAGCCCACGACTCCTCTCCCCAGTCCATCTCGATACGCCCGATAACTACGGTGTCACCTGGCTCGATACCCGCCGCTCGCAGGGCGGTAGAGACGCCCATCTTCTCCATCTCACGGTCCAGGCGCTCAAGGGCGTAGCGGTTGTTGGCGTCGGTGACGACGGCCAGCCGCTCGATGCGCGACCCTGTAACGCGATAGCGCCCCTTCTCTTCCTCTATCACCTTGAAATACTTTGACTCGCTGGCATAGTGAGGCCGCACCAGCACCGACTCTTCCTCTTCAGCTATTGCTTCTTCCGTGCCCCACTCTGACTTAGGTAGCTCACGCAACCGGGCCGCTACCGCTCGCAATAGTTCTTGCACGCCATCGCCCGTCGCGGCTGAGATTGGATAGACTTCATAACCCATCTCGAGAAACTGCTCGATGAGGGAGGGAAGGCGATCACGCACCTCTTGAAGGTCTGCCTTGTTGATGGCGACTATCTGCGGGCGATCAGCGAGAGTGGCGTCATACTCCTGTAGCTCTGCATTGATGCGTTTGAAGTCGCCTATAGGGTCGGTGGTTTGAGATGGGTGAGCCGAAGGCGGAGTGGGGAGTGCGGAGTGCGGAGTCAGTTCTGACTTAGACGGGTCGTCCGTCGTCCGTCGTCCGTCGTCCTCTTCACCATTTTCCGCACTCCCCACTCCGAATTCCGCATTCCACAGGCCCGCCGAGCCGTCAACTATGTGCAACAGGAGCCGCGCGCGCTCAACGTGGCGTAGGAACTCAAGTCCGAGACCCGCGCCGCTGCTAGCGCCCTCGATGAGGCCGGGGATGTCGGCCATTACAAATGTGTCATCGTCCACGCTCACAACACCGAGCATCGGGGCGAGCGTAGTGAATGGGTAGTCACCTATCTTGGGCTGAGCCGCGCTCACTGTAGAAAGCAGTGTGGATTTGCCGACGTTGGGGTAGCCAACGAGGCCCACATCCGCTATGAGCTTCAACTCCATGTGGATTGTGCGCTCGTCACCTGGCTCTCCCTTCTCGGCGAAGCGTGGGGTCTGCTGAGTGGAGGTGGTAAAGTGTAGATTACCCAGACCTCCCCTGCCTCCGCGAGCCACGAGGAGCGTCTGGCCCGGCCTCAGCAAGTCCGTCTGGGAGACCTCGGAGGCGCTGCCCGATACGGGGTTCTCGTCTATTATCTCGACGAAGGTGCCGGGCGGCACGTCAATATAAAGGTCTTGACCCGCTTTGCCATGCTTATGGCGGCCCCCACCGGAGCCACCGTGTGAGGCCTTGTAATGCTGCTTGTAGTGGAATGAGAGGAGGGTGTTTAGGTCAGGATTGACGCGCAGATAGATGCTGCCGCCCCGCCCACCGTCGCCGCCATCCGGCCCACCTTTAGGCACAAACTTCTCCCGCCGGAAGGACGCGCTGCCGTCTCCCCCGTTGCCTGCTTTTATCTGGATTGTAGCTCGGTCATAGAACATTTAGATGCCTTTGTTGGACGACGGACGACGGACGACGGACGATAGATTAGAAATGCCTTCTAACTTTTAGCTGCTAACAACTCCTGCGCTTTACGCACAACTTCACGATCATTCTCATATGAGAGCACATTCTGGACCTCTGCCAGGGAGACCCAGCGAGCTTCGGACACTTCCCAATTCGGGCCTGCGAAGTCGAAGCTGGTAGCTTCCATCAGATAGTAGTAGACGGTCTTGTGGACCAGTACGCTATCCGACCCTTTGCCGCGCCTGTAGTAGTATACCACTTCAGCGATTGGCGCGATTATGCGAGCATCCAGGCCGGTCTCCTCTTTTACTTCACGCACTGCCGCCTCTTCTTTGGTTTCTCCAGGCTCGACGTGCCCCTTAGGGAGGGACCAGTCAGTATGGCGAGCGCGGTGGACGGCGACAAACTCGTAGCCGCCAGGGGTGGAGCGGTAAACTACACCGCCGGAGGAGTATTCGTGGATAGTTTGGGGCCGGCTCATCTAGTAAGCTCTTCCATCTCATCAATCACCAAATCCGCCCCCGCCTTTACCAGATCCTCCCTCTTGCCGGCACCCCAAGTTACCCCTATCGTGTGCATACCAGCCGCCTTCCCTGCCTGTATGTCAAACACCGCGTCTCCCACGTAGAGCATATGTGCAGGTTCTATACCCAGGCGCTCTGAGGCTACGTGGAGAGGGTCAGGGTGAGGCTTGTGTCGCTCGGTATCCTCGTATGTTACCAGCGTATCGAAGTATGTCGTGAGGTTGAAGAGGTCCAAACCCTCTGTAGCGACAGTTATACCTTTGGAAGTGACCACACCCAGCCTGTAACCGGCAGAGCGCAGTCGCTTCAACGTCTCGTGAGTGCCTGTAACGAGTGTCACATCAGTATCATGTGTCGCCTTCTGGTAGGCACGGTACACCTCGCGCATCTCGACGCTACGTCCCGGCGCTATCTCCTCGAAGCACTCAAGCAGGGCACGTCCCAGGGTCGGTATTATCTCCTCACGGGCCATCTCCCTACCCAGGGAGGTACGCACCGTATGCTGCCAGCAAGCGATGATATGCTCAATCGAGTGTATGAGCGTGCCGTCCAGGTCGAAAAGAACGGCCTCTAAATGCGGAGTGTGGAGTGCGGAGTGCGGAACGTTCATAAACACTAGTCCAAAGTTCAAAGTTCAAGGTTCAAGGTTCAAAGCTATCGTCTATCGTCTATCGTCCGTCGTCCGTCGTCCGTCATCGAGCGTGATGCGATCAATACCCACGCCCAGGTTGCGTGGGTCGTTTGAGCCGGGTTGGAGGAGAGCGGGGCTGCGCCTGGGACTTTCGATCTCTATAAAGATCGTTCCGCCGCCCACAACTTTACCTCCGGGTAATTGTACCTCATAGTCGGCCCAGCCTGCGGGCACCTCCAACTTGACAGGCGTTGCGCCGTTTATCAACACCGAGACAGGCATAGCCTCAGGCGGACCGAGCGCAGGTGCCGACATCCGTAGGGTGAGCGCATCGAACGTGCTGCCGGATGGAGTCGGTATACGGATGGTAGCTCGCCCCTGGCTCCACCTGTAATCGAAATCTGGTGCCTGGTCTGGTCTATAAAAACCCCTTACGTACGGGATGTCGCCGCCTGAGCCGACGTCTATAGAGGTGATTGGAGAAGGCGTGAAGCTGTTCCAGGGGTTGCCGCGCCACTCCTCTTCGTCCCGGTGGAGCCATTCCCTTTCGGCGTCCGTCAGGTCCCAATCGGGGTGACGCGCGTAGAGGTCAGCGAAGCCGAGGATGCTGTAGGGGTCGTCGCGGTTACGCTCATATGACTGCGCGTAGAGAGTACGAGCCTCATCCTCTCGCCCAAGCCCGCGCGCCTCGTCGGCTTCGTGTCGATACGGCCAGTAGAAGCTGGGGAACGCAGCCTGGGCAAGACCATAGCGTCCGAACGCTTCTACGGCGTTCCCCGACTGGAGGGCAATATCCCCACGCCACGACTGGTAAATGCTCCTGAGCAGGGGTGGTATATTGGGTGTATACGCGCCAATCAGCACCCACAGAGAGAGCACAAAGGTTACAAGAGCCACCACCGGGTGATGCCTCAGTGCGGCCCACGCCCTGCGAGGTCTGAACACCGTCCGCCAATCTACCAACGCGAGCAAACCGGCGGCCAGCACAATCAGGGAAGGCGCGGCGGGGAGCCTGTACCGCCCATCGTAGGGCACCACAATCCCCAGCAGCACCATGAAGAGGAGCCACAGGTTGAGGAGCAGCAGCACACGCCCTGCATCGTCTGACGGGCGCCGTAGCCCCACCCCTGCGAGTCCCGCCATACCTAACAGTCCGACAAGCAAGAAGACTGCATCACTGTGCAGCAGATCGGGCACGTCAGGGTCGCGCTGGGTCATGTCCCAGGAGTTGAGCAGCACCGCCGAGTTACTCTCCAAGTGCCAGAAGTAGCCAAAGGCGAATATCGCGCTGCGCAACGCCTTGTCGGGGTACTCGATGATATTAGCCGTTCCCTCGCGGATTATCATAGATAAGCGGTCGGCGGGATTGGGCAGTTCAGAGAGGCGAGCATTGTAGTCCTCCCCCCTGAAGTTGTGGTAGTTCCAGTAGGCGGTAGCATTGGCGGTCTCGAGGAGGAGGAAGCTGCGATATTGCAGGTAGTTGTAATAGGTCCAGGGCGCGATAGCCAGCAGACAGGCGAGCGTCGCGACAGCCCCACCCAACAAAGGCTTCTGGCGCTCCCGCAACCATCCGAGCAGGTTGAAGCGGCGAGATGAGCTACCAGCAGGTTCCGCCCCTATCTCCCTCTTTTGAGCCGAACGGTATACGACCAACATCCAGAGCCACGCAAACGGCAGGAACCCGATAGCCACCGACCTCGCCAGCGTTGCTATCCCGAATAGCACCCCCACCCCCGCAGCCACCGCCATAGAGCGCCTGCGTGCCATCTCCGGCGACCACAAGGAGAGGACGTATAATGCTGCCAAAATCAGGGTTATAGAGAGAGGCTCGCTCAGGGCGCGCTGTGCCGGACTGCTTGCGAGGGGCGGGTAGAGTGCGGAGATATACCCTGCTATGAGTGCAACTCGGCGCGACCTCGTAGGGAACGCCCTCCCCGCAAAGAGCATCGTCAGAGCGACCGTTACCAGGCTAACCGCGATCTGCGCCAGGTTGAGAGCATCATAGCGTGGCTGCATGGGGGCGGCTTCGTCCCCCTCGGCGGAAGCAGAGGCACCGTCCGGCACGAAGAGGAACGACCCCGCGAAGAAGAGCTGGGTGAGCGGCACCCGCGTCCACTGGTGCCCGCGCGAGACGAAGGTATCTATATACTGCCCATCGCGCACGAGCGTCTGTGCGGGGATTACGTAGTCCTGCTCATCCCCCCCGATACGATAGGCTCGCGCATCGCTCCAATAAGCAAGGCGCACAACTAGCGCGATGAAGAGAACAAGGGAAACATGGAGCGCGAATAAGGTCCGCTCAGTAATCCTGAATCGTCTCATGTCTCCATAGAACCTGTTTACGAAGCGAGAGATTAGCTGTAGGGGCGGCGCATGCTCCGCCCTCTGGCGAGACTCGACGTGTTCGGGATAGCTCCTGCGTTGGAGCCAGGGCGGAGCATGCACCGCCCCTACAGTTGTTAAACATCCTCCTGGAAAAGAGTTTCGAGGTCCGCCCCGGCTCAGGGTCTTATCGCCAGCTTTGCGTCCAGCTTGAGGAGCTTGCCGTTGCGGATTGCGGTCACTTTCACTGTGTCACCTGGCTGGTAGGCGGTCAGCACGTTGGCGAGGGGGTGGTCTTCATCCAGGGCGATTTCGTTGATCTTCATCAGCACGTCCCCCTCGCGCAGGCCAATCTTCTCGGCGGGAGTGCCGCTTATCACTTCCTCTATGAGCAAGCCCGTCTCTAGGAGCTTCCCATCCTCATCTTTCAACTGGTAATAAGAGGCTATCGTGCGGTTGACGGGACGAGTAGATACGCCCAGGTAGGGCCGCGCCACCTTGCCCGTGTCAATCAGTTGCTGGCTGACCGTATTGACCGTATTGACAGGTATAGCGAAGCCCAAGCCCTCCGCCACATCCCCACTATCGAGCGCGCCGCTACCCCGCACAACCGCCGTGTTGATGCCTATCACCTCACCCGACAGGTTCAGGAGCGGGCCGCCGGAGTTGCCGTGGTTGATTGCCGCGTCGGTCTGGATCATATTCTCCATGTTGATGCCGGGGCCGCGCACCAGGCGGTTGAGGCCGCTGATTACCCCTACCGTGACCGTATTCTTGAAGTCGCCCAGGGCCGACCCGATAGCAATAACCGTCTCACCTACCCTGAGCTTGCTGGAGTCGCCCATCCTGGCGAACGCTGGCACGTCATGGTCTACCTTGAGCACGGCGATGTCGCTGACCGGGTCCGACCCCAGCAGCTCGGCGGTGGCGGTGTCGCCCGTCTCGAAGATGACTTGCAGGCTCCCCTCCGATGCGCCCTCGATGACGTGGTTATTGGTGATGATGCGCCCGTCGCTATCTATGATTACCCCTGAGCCACTCGCTTCGCCGCCGAAACCCTGCGAGCCAAGCTTGTTCACGACGGTCACTACGGCGGGGCTGATACGCTCCACCACCTGTACGACGGCCTGACGCTCGGCAGGCACCTCCCAACCACCTCCATCTACAGGCTGAGCCTCACTGGTAGGCCCTGCAACTGGCGGAGTGGCGTTCGGGAGGCTGCCGACAACTGTAGGCTGACCCACCCCAGGTGTAGGCGAGCCGTCATTGGCGTCCGGCACACTGCTCCACGTGCAGGCCCCCGACATCATAGAAGAAAATAGAAGCGCCGCCGCTATCCAGGCTGTAGCGCGTTTATAGGTTGTGCGAAACATGAAAAAACCTGCCTTGTCACATCACGTAAGCGGATCGCTGATGACATTATACGACAGTAAGCACGGTTCGGGCCAAAAGGGATAGGAATCAGGAATGAGGAGTCCGGAGTCAGTGATAAAGTGCTTCTGACTCCTCATTCCTGATTCCTGACTTCTATCCTCAGCGTGACAGCCCACATCGGAAAGATATACACTAGACCCGTGACTGTTGATCCTATCGAAGACCCCTCAGAGCCTGCTGTGCCCGCCGAAAGCGCGCCCTTCGCACCTCCCCCGGCGCGCGACATGGCGGTGTTTCTGATACTTCTTGCTCTGCTCGACGTAAGCGGGCTGCTGCACGTTTACGGCCTGAGCAGCCTCTACGGAGAGGAGTTCTTCTTTGGCTTAGGAGCTTTGTTCGTGCTGCTGGCACTGGGCCTGGCTCTCTGGCCCAACCAGCCGGTGAGATGGCTGAGGTCGCAGTCTCAACAGAGCATCGTTATCGTGATAGCGTGGGGGGCGGTGGTCGCTGTCCTGGCTGCCCTCGCGATCTGGCAGGTGCTGGCGGCTGTAGAGCGCGCCACGAGCGCGGCAGGCGTCCCGGTGACTACACCCATCTCAGAGCAGCAGAAGCTGGTCCTTATCGGCCTCGGCGCGATGGTATTGCTAGCCTTCTCCACATCGTACAGGCGGGGTGAGCGCGGGCGCAGGCGATGGCTCATGCTCGCCGGGGCGGCCTGGTTCGGGGTCGCGGTGTGGAGCCTCCTGTTTCGCATCGAGGCGTTGCCGGGCGGCGGTGATTGGCTTGCACGCGTGGGAGGGGTATTGGCCTTCATACTGATAGCGCTTGCAGGGGTAGCAATCGTGGGTTTGGTGCGCCCCTTCTCGCCTGGGGTATTCCTGGTTGTAGCGCTGGCAGTGGGTGGAGGATTGCGCTTACTCGCCTTCTCGCAGTTGCCCATCGACATAGACCTCAATATGGGCGACATGCTCCCCCTGGTCAACGCCTCAACGGCACGCTTCCTGGAGGGCAACAGCCCCTACCACCTCTACCAGATGCCTTATGACCTCCCCCTCACCTACTGGCCGCTCAACCTCCTCCCTTACGTCCCTTTTCGAGCCTGGGGACTCGACTTGCGACTCGCCAACCTGCTCTTTGGGTTCGCGGTAGGTGGCCTGTTGCTGTGGCTGCGCCGTAGCGTATCCGGGCCGGAACCGGGCTGGGCCTGCTATGCTTTCGGCGTGCTCTATCTGACCCCAACGATGTTCACCTGGGACGTGGTGGCTGCGGCTCCGATCTTCTGGCTGTGGCTGTGCTTGTTGATGGCTGTTGTGGTGTGGAATTACGTGCCTGATGAGCAGGTCTGGATGGTTGAAGAGCCGTCGCTACTGGAGAGGGCACGCGCATCCTTGCCGGGCGCTACCCTCGGTGCGGCATTCGGGGCAGGGCCGCTCGTGCTCCCCTTCATGCCCTTCATAGTAATATGGTGGCTGCGTAGGGGGCTTCGATACATAGCGTGGCAGGTGGTAACTGCCGTGATCGTAGGAGTTGTAATTGTGCTGCCTTTCCTACTGGCCGACAGGGATGCATTCTTGCTGGGAGCGGTGTCGTGGTTCAACGACCTGGGGATGCTGCCGCGCTCTCAGTGGGAGCTTGACCGTAGCTGGCTGTATGAGGTTGGGCTGGCGGGGCAGGTGTGGAAGGCTGGATTGGAGGAGTGGCTCAAGCCAATGCAGTTCGTGGTGCTGGGCAGTATGGTCGCCGCAAGCTGGGACCGGTTACGCTCTCCAGCCGACGTGCTGAGGTGGGGAAGCGCTGCTTACATCCTCTTCATGGCGCTCAACCCTGTAATCTGGCCTTACCTCTATACCTCCGCCCTACTCGGCCTCATCTTCACGCTGGCGGCGCGAGGGAGAGACGTAGCCGAAAGCAGGACTGTGCTGTCGCAATCATTTGCCATTGAAAAAGCATGAAAAATAAGATTTCGGCGTAGCCGAAATCTTATTTTTCATGCTTTTTCAAACTCCCCTCCCGAATCGGGCAGGGTATATTTACAGATTGAACCACCCCGCCGGGTCGGCCTTGCTCTCTACGGGAGCATATTCACCGACCTTGGGGTTTTGGCGGTACTCGCCACGCCACTTGCGGTTGTGGATGTCCCACAGCGCGCTCACGATGGCGTCAACGTCCTCGCGGGAATTGTAGAAGCCAAATGACATGCGCACGGCACCGGGCATTGCTCGTCGGTTGCCACAGCTCAGTTCCTCTTCAATCTCATGCACACGATTCGCGGATACCCCGATGAGGCGCAGCAAATAAGGGTGGGCGCAAAAGCAGCCCGTGCGAGTGCCAATAGCGTACTCATGACTCAATATGGCAGAGACCAGGCGGTGATCAACCCCCTCCAGATTGAAGCAAATCACCCCCAGGCGGTCATCGGGCAGAGATGGGTCGTGTGGCCCGTAGATGGTAACGCCGGGTATTGCGTTCAGGCGCTCGATGGCGTAGCTCGTTAGCTCCCGCTCGTGCCGGACCACCCACTCCCAACCAAGTTGCTCCGTAATGAAACGGGCGGCGGCGGCCATCGCTATCGCGCCCACCACGTTGGGGCTGCCCGCCTCTTCCCTATCGGGAGGCTCATTGAATATCTCAGCCTCCTCAGAGACGAAGAGCACCGTGCCACCACCGACCAGTTCAGGCACGCCGCCCGTAAAGGCGCTGTACGGCCCGATCAGCACGCCCGTGCCCAGGGGCGCGTACATCTTGTGGGCCGACATCGCGAGGAAGTCTATGCACTCAGGGTCACCCAGCTTCCCCATGTTGATAGGCCGGTGGGGAGCAAGCTGCGCCGCGTCTACCAGAAACATCGCCCCGGCCTCATGTACCATACGGGCGATGCGACGTATATCGGGCACTACACCCGTGACGTTCGAGCCTCCCGACACGGCTACCAGCTTCACGTGCCCTTTGTGAGCGTCCAGATGAGCTTGCAGGTCATCGAGGAGAGGAGCCCCAAACTCGTCCACTGATATAGTCTCGACGTGGACACATCGCTTCCTCCACGTCAGAAGATTGGAATGGTGCTCCATGAGGGTAGTCAGCACAACATCCCCTTCATCGAGCGGTATCCGGGCGGCACATCGATTCAGGGCTTCGGTGGCGTTGCGCACGAAAATAAGAGTGCGCTCGGAGAGGTCTGCACCTACGAACTCGGCCACGATCTCGCGGGCCTTCTCGTAAGCTTCTGTGGCGACCTGCGACTTGAAGCCGCTGCCCCGGTGGACGGCAGCGTACCATTCCATGAACTCGTCAACTTTCTCCTTTACCGGGCGTGCGATGGGCGTGGAGGCGGCATTGTCGAGATTGACGTAGGGGCGCAATGTGCCGTCGAGCGTGGGTACGAGAGTACTGCCCCCGACTATAAGCTCGCGTAGGTTCTTGGGCTCTGCCCAATTCAGGCGCGCGCCTGTGGGGGCTGTCTCATCCTGGACTGTCTCAGGTGTACAGTCAATCTCCTCTGTCTTCACTTGTGGTCCCTCCTATGCGCTCCGCATCGAGTGCATTCAGTAGGGATAATATACTCCCTAAGGGGGGTATATGCAAGAGGATGGGTCAGATTTTTATGGTGCCGGGGTCCCGACAGGAGTGTTTCTCCCCAGCACAGGCCCTACCGGTTCTACCACAGTCGAGGTGATACTTGCGGTGGCGGTAATCGCGCTGGTGGCTAGCGGAATAGTTGTAGAGGTGAGCGTCGCGGTAGCCGTGATACCTACAGTGGAAGTCGGAGTGGCAAGGGCTGCGGCGGTGGACGCGGCAGAAACTTGAGGCTGTATCGTGTTCAGGAGTTGTTGCGCTTCGTTAGCTATCGCGGAGCCGCTACCCGATATCGAGATAGCCTGCTGCAACGACTGGGCCGCTTGCAAGTAGTCCGGGGATGGACTGCTCGTGATGGCCTTCGCGAGCTTGAGGTGGACATCGGCTCTCGAGCCGTCCAGTTGCAAGTAAGCCTGGTATAAGGTCGTAGCCGAAACCCAATTGCTGGCGGCGACCGCCTGGTCAGCCTGGGTAATCAACTGATCGAGGCCGGGATTGGAGGCTTGCGTCGGGACGGCTGTAGGCAGAGGCTCTGTAGGCGCGCCCACCGTGGGAACAAGCACGGTAGAAATCGTACCGATTACAAGGATAGCGATGACGCCATAAGCGAACAGGTGCCGTGCTATCTCCCTGTTGCGGCGGCGCGCCTCGGCCCGGCGCTTGGCAGCCGCTTTAGCGTCTCTCTTAGGTGGTGTAGACATGGTAGTGATTGTACCAAAAATGGCTCATTAGGGACAAGGATGACGGACGATAGACGATAGATGATGGACAACGGGCGACGGACGACAAACGAGGGCAAAATCGATTGCTAAGTGCTCAGCGTCGTCTACTTTGAACCTTGAACCTTGAACCTTGAACTAATCGCTAGGGTATATACAGACCGCTCGCCGTCCTCTTGCCAGGGGCATTAGGTGGGGTTGTGTCATTCCGCGCAGGTGGGGGCTGTTGCTGGGCAGACTTGGAATCGAGGATGACGTTTCCGCCTCCAGTGGGTGGGGACTGCGCGGGAAGGTCGTCCTCGTAATAGTCATCCTCCCCGTCCATCGAGGAAAGGTTCTGGCTGGCCGCGCCGATAGCGTCGTCGACCTCGGCTGCTAGCTGGGACTCGTACTGGCGTATGGCAGCCAGGGTCTGGTACAGCCACCCCTGGAACTGGCTTGCAGGGAGCGCGCCTTCCGCTACGTTGACCAGTTGCCCTTTGTAGAACATCATCACCGTTGGCAGCGCGGAGATGCCCAGCCCCTTCGACAGCGCAGGCTCGGCGTCCGTGTCCAGCTTGGCGAACTTGATTACGCCCTCGTACTGTTTGGCTGTGGCCTCGAACACGGGGGAGAACTGCTTGCAAGGCCCACACCAGTCGGCCCAGCAGTCCACCACCACCGGCAACTCCGCCCTCAATACTTCCTGCTCGAAGTTAGCGCGGGTCAACTCTATAACACCTTCCGCACTCTTTTTCTTGGCCGCTTCCAGGGCAGCCTTGACCTCTTTCTTATGCTTCAAGCGCGCCTCGGCTACCTCATCCGGCTTCATCCTTCCCTCAAGCTCGGCCTTCACCAGGCTCAGGTCTACCAGGTCGTCACCCCACCTGAGCGCGTCCTGGTCGCAGAAGTTGAGGCAAGGGCCAGGGCAATCGCCACAGATGGTAGCGTCAACCTCCCAGGTCCGCTTCAAGGGGTTATGCAGAAAAGCGCCGTACGGGCAGGCACCAGCCGCGAAGCAATGGTCGCGGTCAACACAGGCTTTAGCATTTACTAATACAGGCATAATCTATTTCCACCTCCAACTACTAATTATATCACGTGCCAAGTGCGAAGTGCGAGTCTATATGACCCGCACTTTTGTTGTATACTACGTGCCAAAAGAGGAGGTGGTATGCAACAGCCTGCGCATATACTTTGCCCGTATTGCCAAGGAGGTAACCCCGCACAGGCAGCGAACTGTATGTGGTGTGGTAGACCGCTTTCCCCTCCAGGTCTGATAGCAGCACAGCTCCTTCCAACATCACAACCAGCCCATCTCAACCCCATTATCGAAGACGTGCGGCGCATGTATCTTGCTATCGCGGGCGCGATCATATTAGCTCTTGGGGTGTTTGCTCCACTGGTAAGCGTGCCTATTCTGGGTAGTGTCAATTACATTTACAATGGGCGCGGGGACGGCATGATAATACTCGTGCTGGCCGGTATCTCCCTCGCGCTTGCGCTGACTGGCAAGTACCGGGGACTATGGTTCACTGCACTCGCATCTCTCGCGCTCATGAGTTACACCTTCTTCGCCCTGCGAGGGACGCTGCAAAGAATAGAGAACGACCCCGATAATGTCTTTATCCTACCGTTCCAGATGTCCTGGGGCTGGGCTGTATTGATAGTCGGCGTCGGTCTCCTTATAGGAGCTGCCGCCTGGTCGCGCACTGTTCGTAAGGTTCACTGCCCAAACTGTCATACGTATCGGGCGCATGTCGTCAGCTGGAGAGAGGACCCCATGACCGGGAGAGCCATTGGTGATCCACCCGCCCTGTATGCAATCTTCGGCGTATTACTCTTTCTGAGTGTGGCCATCCTCTTAGGTATAGTGTACAAGGTCTATTTCTATACCATAACAGGCAACACCTGGGTGTCGATTGCTATACCGGGTGCAATTATGGCTGCGGGGCTTGCGACTTATGCTTTCTATAAAGTAAGGAAGCACAGGGAAAGCCGAAGTCGCGTCGTGTCGCTTTGCACCTGCGAGCAGTGTGCTTACCAGTGGAACGCGTGAGGTAACTATCTCACGAAGAGCGAGCACCACTCTTCCTGCTGTGAGTCTTGCCCATCGTTTAAGTAGCCCACTTTTTATGCGACACCATTGCGGCGCGCCGTGCCCCTACGAACACATATCTCACTTTTTCGTCACTTAGGAAAGCTCGAAGAGGAGGTCCATTTTGCCGAGGGCGATGCGGTCACCCGTGCGCAGAGGTTGCAGGGTGTGGGGAGGGAGGCGCTGGGTGTTGACGGCGGTGCCGTTCATCGCGCCCAGGTCTTCGATGTAAAACTGGTCGCCGGTGCGCGTCAGGCGGAAGTGGCGGCGCGACACCCCCAGGTCAAGGCCCCCATATGGCCCCAGGTCAACGTCGGGGTAGCTGTTGCTCTGCGGGTCGCTTCGCCCCACGATGATCTCTGTGCGGTCTGGAAGTGGAATCGTGGCAGGAGGAGGGGGAGATGTCACCACCAGTTGAGCCAGCATAGGGCGCGTAGATGCTGAGCTAGCAAGGACCGGGGACCGCGACTGCACAGCAGAATCATATGCTGAGGCTGTAGACTGTGAAGGAGATACATATGTGGTTGGTGCCAATAGTGACGCCCCGCAATTATCGCAGAACGCCTCACCAGGCAGAGCCGCCGCCGCGCACACAGGGCATACCACCGACCCCAGGTGCCCACTCCCACTACCACCGGACCCACCTGAGCGCGATCCCTGCACCTCCCTCACAGGCGTGCCGCAAGCATCACAAAACGCCACTCCATCGGGCAGCTCCATACCACAATTCGGACAATATATCGCCATAAACCCCCTCTGAAACGTGAAACGTGATGCGTGATGCGTGATGCGTGATAGTATAGCGTAATTCGTAATTCCCAAGAACCTCTGCGCCCTCGCGCCTTTGCGGTGAAACATTAAAATCTTAGCGTTCTTTGCCCTCTTTGCGTCTTTGCGTTTAATAATCACGCATCACGTTTCACGTTTCACGCACTCGGTGTCTCTCCCAACCGTACGGTCTTGCCGCTCTCGAAGCGGATCGTCTTGCGCCCTTCGGAGGTCATCACGCGCCCCTTTTCGAGGTTCTCTATCTCACGCTCCACTGTAGCGGCAAGCTCGGTGTCGCCCTGGTTGAGCAGGTGGGTGAGCGCGCCACGCAACTTCTGAGTCGCGGCGGGGATGTTGCCTGCCTCCAAATCTTGGAGCGCCCTGGTTTGCAGCTTGAACGCGCTAGTCTTCTCCACCAGGTTCATAACCTGCGGGTCGGGCAGGGGCACAGCGCTGGCATCGTGCGCGTAATTCAGCAACACGTCCACACCCATCCTCTCCCCCGTCAAGCCGGTCTGGGGCACATCGTACTCAACCTCGACCTGGGCTATTCTGTACGCACCAGCTGAGCGCGGCGGCACGATGAACTCCACTATCAACGTCTGCCCGTGCCCACGCTCGATCTCTCCCAGGGGCACCAGCACGGTGCGGTCCGGCGCGTTATCGGGGTTGAGGATAGAGATAAGGGGGTGGGCGCGATAGATGGCGCGTACTTCTATGTTCAGCGCGGGGCGCACGCGCAACATGGCATGGCGTAAAGCCACTGCCTGCATCTGCTGCACGGTGCGTGTGAAATGGGTGCGTATCTTGTCGGGATTCGAGACGTAATCGGCCTCACCGCCACTCTTCTTGCCTATCTGCTCCATCAGCTTGTCGTTCCAGTCCGAGCCGATACCGAGCGCAGTTATGGGCACATTCAGCTTCGCGGCGGCTTCAGCCTGCTCAAGGCATCGCTTCTCCTTCTCGGTGATGCCGTCAGTGAGGAGCACCAGCCGGTTCACCATCTCGATGCCGCTCCCACCCTGGCCGCCAGCACTGAAGCTCATCTGCTTGCGTAGCTCCAGGAGACCTGCCTCCATCGCGGGGGCCATGTTAGTGCTGCCACCCGCGTCCTGGCGAGCGATGCGTGCCTTCAGCTCGGCCCTGTGCGCGTCATCACCCACAGGCTGAGATGGAAAAGCCACCTCCACCTTACCGCTGAAGAAGATGATGGAGATGTAGTCGTCAGGCTGAAGCATGTCAATGACGTGGCCGGTAGCATCGCGCAAGCTCTCCATCTTCTTGCCGCTCATAGAGCCGCTACGGTCCAGCACCAGGCATAAATTGATAGGGAGATGCCTGGCAGAAGCCACCGTCTCGGCGGGGCGCAGCTTCAATAGGCAATAGACTAGCTGCGGCACGTTCATAATCGGCACCGTCGCCCGTGAAAGTGTAGATTGTATGTTCAACTCGCCTGCCATAGTACCCCCTCTAAATGCGGATTTCGGAGTGCGGAATGCGGAATGATGCGTGAGACGTGAGACGTGAGACGTGATGCGTGAAACGTGATGTGTAATACGTCCTGCGGAAACTGTACCTGTTTACATGTCATTCTGAGCGAAGCGAAGAATCTAAAGCTCTATCCATACATCCAAGCTTGGAGATTCCTCACTGCGTTCGGAATGACATGTATAAAGTTACAGTCCTCGTCCCATCTGATACGTTTTCTACTCTTCTCAGTCTATTGTCTATCATCTATCATCTACTGCCGTTCTTCGTCCAGCGATAAGATCGCAGCCCAACCATTATATAAAAATACGCAGGTTGGGGCGTCAATGTTGCACAGAGACCTTTAATCATGCTTTAATCTTACTCTCAGCCTCCTCTAACATTTCCACCTTAGAATGGTAGTGGATCAACATCGAAGGAGAAAGGATACAAATAATGGGAAGCACAAAGAGAAGGAATCGCATCATAGCGAGCCTCGCGTTACTGTCGCTCTTCGCGCTCATGCTAGGCTCATACGAGACAGGAGCAGCCCAGACACCCACTTGTAACGGCACTATTACCCCTGCCGCGACGGAAGGCCCATACTGGAAATCCGGCTCGCCTGAGCGCACCTCGCTGCTCGAAGCGGGCACGCCAGGGACTAAGCTCGTCCTGACTGGCTACGTATACGACAAGAATTGCAAGCCCATAGCCAATGCATGGCTCGACTTCTGGCAGACCGACGGCAACGGCGCTTACGACAACAGCGGTTACAAAATGCGCGGACACCAGTACACCGATGCGTCTGGCCGCTACCACCTCGAAACTGTGGTCCCCGGAGAATACCCTGGCCGCACCGTCCACATACACGTCAAGGTCCAATCACCCAACGGCCCCATCCTCACCACACAACTCTTCGTGCCAGGTGTACCACGCAACAATTCGGACGGGATATATAACTCGGCCCTGCTCATGCAGGTGCAGGACACGGCGGACGGCAAGAGCGCGACTTTCAACTTCGTCTTGAATGTCACAGCCCCCCAATCGCAGCCGACACCCACGCAGACAGCAGGCAGCTACACCTTCAAAGAGACAGGCATAACCGTCTCAGGTGCATTCTGGGATAGGTGGCAGGGCGGGCGCAGCTTCGCGGATAGCCTGTACATCAACGGTCTACCGATTACTGCTGTGCGCGACGAAGTTTCACCTACCGACGGCAAGAGCTATTCGACCCAGTGGTTCGAGCGAGCGCGCTTCGAGTCCCACCCCCAGAACCAGCCCCCCTCGGATGTGCTGCTTGGCCTCCTCGGTACAACCGCCGTCCAGGGCAGGCAGAGCGAGGCTCCTTTCAAGGCCATCAGCAATCCGGGCGGCGGCTTGCAGTGGTTCTCGCAGACGGGACACACGTTGGGCGACAACAGCGAAGGTGGCAAGGCCATCGCCGCTTTCTGGACCAGCCTCGGTGGGCTGGCGCAGTTCGGATACCCCTTGTCTCAGCCCTTCACCGAAGTAAGCAAGGAGAACGGCAAGAGCTACCTGGTGCAATACTTTGAACGCCAGCGCTTCGAGTACCACCCTGAGTACAAAGGCACCCGCTTCGAGGTGCTGTTTGGGCGGCTAGGTGCCGAGCAAGTAAAGAAATAGATAAGGCTCTAACAAGAGCCACCTTATTAGAACATATCAAATGGAGAGGCGCACGGTCGTGCGCCTCTCCATTTGATATGTTCTAAATCTTCTCTTTTACTCAAGAACTAGCATGCCTTGACAACGAGAGATGCTATCTCTTAGATTATGATTACAGAACGGTCGGGCGCACACGACATTGGGGCTATCTTTCGCTTTAGAAGCCAGACATCACGATAGGGGGTAAAGAGTCGATGAAGAACAGACGTAATCCGGGCATAAGAGTGCTCATACCCGCATTTCTCGCCCTACTGCCTGTATTGATGATCGGCAGCGGCGTAGCCACGACTGCGCAGGCAGGTGTGCCTACCAATACCACCACCGCCAGCTCAACTTCAGAACAGAAGGTGCTGGTCTTGCAAATCTATTTCCGCGACAGGGCCGAACGCGACCGCCTGGCCACCGAGTTCAGCGCGGAGGAAATACCCACCACAGGTGGCTTCCTTACCATCCTCGGCGATAACGACACCCTCAACAGCCTGCGCGCTCGCGGCCTCCGCGTCGAGATTGACCAGCATAACACCGCCATACTCAACGACCCTGAGAAGATCGAGACCTTCTTTGGAGGCTACAAGACCGTAGAGGAGATATACACCTTCCTCGACCAGAAAGTAGCGGCCTACCCCCTCCTGGCCGAGAAGATAGACATAGGCGACTCGTGGTGCAAGACCCACCCCGGCCAATGCGTCAATCCCCAGCCGAACAACGGCTACGACCTGTACGTACTCCATATCACCAACCGCAACATAGCCGGACCCAAGCCGGTCTTCTGGTTCGATGCGGGTATCCACTCCCGCGAGATTGCTACGCCCGAAGTAGCCATGCGGTATATCAACTGGCTGCTTGACAACTACAACAACAACGCCGACGCCCACTGGCTGGTGGACTACCACGACATCTGGGTAATGCCAACGTTCAACCCCGATGGTCACCACATCGTAGAGGCCCCCGGCGAGAATGAGCCGTACATGTACCGCAAGAATGGCAACAACAGCGCCGGCAACTGCAACTGGCCTCCCGATGCCTTCTCACATGCAGGCGTAGATAACAACCGTAACTTCCCCTTCCTGTGGAACTGCTGCGGCGGCTCTTCATCTGGCGCTTGCGATCAGACCTATCACGGCACCGCGCCAAACTCCGAGGACGAGGACCAGGCAGTCACGGCAAAGATAAGCTCGCTTATCCCCGACCAGCGCGGCCCTGCCAACACCGACCCTGCACCCATTACCACTACGGGTGTTTACCAGAACCTGCATACAGTTGTGCCTGTGAACCTCTATCCCTGGGGTTGGACAGAGGACCCTGCACCCAACAGCACCGAGCTGCGTAACATCGGCGCACACATGGGCGCTCTCAATGCGGGCGGTAACGGCTACGACTCTTGCACGATTCCTGAATGCCTCTATATCGTCGACGGCGGCTCGATTGACTGGGCATACGGCGAGCGTGGCATAGCTGCCGTCAGCACCGAGTTAAGTGGCAGCGGCTTCCTCCCTGATTACAGCGAGATAGAGGGTATCTACAACGAAAACCAGGGGATGCTCACCTACCTCGCCAAGATAGCACGCACTCCCTATCTGACCACGCGCGGCCCTGACGCCAACAACGTAGCCACCAACCCGATGACTGTCACCCAGGGCTTCTCCTCCAACCTCACCGCCAGCATGAATTACGCGTGGACCGGTAACCTCTATAGTCAGAACATGGCCGCCGCCGAGTATTATATAGACACCCCACCCTGGGCCGGAGGCACGCCTATCAGCATGGCCGCGAGCGACGGCGCTTACGACGAGCCTACCGAGGCTGTAGAGGCTTCGATAAGCACCGGTAGCCTATCGCTGGGCAGGCACGTCATATTCGTGCGTGGGCGTGGTGTGAACAGCTACAGCGGTTTCCAGAGCTGGGGGCCTGTCTCAGCGACCTTCCTCACTGTGACCGACCCAAGCATACCTACTCCCACTGCGCCACCCACAAGCACTGCAACCGCTACATCTACATCGACCCCTACTTCTACTCAGACAAGCATCCCGGCGTCCCCTATCCCCACATCCTGCGCGTTGAGCTTCACGGACGTGCCCCCGGATGATCCTTTCTACATTTACATCCGGTGCCTGGCCTGCCAGGGCGTCATCTCCGGTTACTCTGACGGCACCTTCCGCCCCGGCAATGACATCACCAGGGGGCAGATAGCTAAAATAGTCTCTAATGCCGCGGGCTTCAACGAGGAGCCTGGCCCGCAGTACTAT
This sequence comes from Chloroflexia bacterium, assembly GCA_035274425.1. Lineage (GTDB taxonomy): Bacteria > Chloroflexota > Chloroflexia > QHBQ01 > JADMIH01 > JADMIH01. The sequence continues at coordinate 7,951 of DATEOC010000042.1, read as the reverse complement.
CAGGACGTCCCAGGCACAGACCCGTTCTACCCATACATCAATCGCCTGTCGTTTAGAGGCTATATGAGTGGCTACCCATGCGGCGGGCCTAACGAGCCATGCGGCAACAGCGAGTGGCCTTATTTCAGGCCATATAGCAACGCCACCAGGGGACAGCTATCGAAAATAGTGTCCAATGCAGCAGGGTATAACGATGACATCCCGCCTGACCGCCAGACATTCGAGGACGTTCCGCCCGGAAGCCCCTTCTGGCTGTACATAGAGCGACTCGTGGTGCATGGTGTCATAACTGGATACCCGTGCGGTGACCCCGGCGAGCCATGCAACCCCGATAATCGCCCTTACTTCCGGCCAGGCAACAACGTCACCAGGGGACAGGCGTCGAAGATAGTCGCTAACGTCTTCTTCCCCGGCTGCAACATAACATCCGAGCGATGATATAAACCTTCTTAGAAAGCATAAAAATGTAGGTTCGGCTGCGCCGAACCTACATTTTTATGCTTTCTAAGTTATACACTTAATACGACAGAAGAGGGGTCGTGCCTGATAACAGGCACGACCCCTCTTCTTGTAACGCTAACCTTGAGGTATTACCTCGAACCAGGCGCGCACTCCGGGAAGAAGGTATTGGCGTCTATCTTCGACGCTTGCGCCCTCGTCACGTTGTTGTTGGGGCGGAAGTACGGGCGATTCTCCGAGTCGCATGGCTCGCCTGGACCTCCACATGGGTAGCCGCCCATCACACCAAGAGCCGTAAGCTGCTCGATGTAGAGCCAGAAGGTGCTATCAGGCGGTACGTCAGTGTACGTCTGTTGCCCACTTGGGACGGGATCGCTGATGTTGGCGGAGATAGCCACTATCTTCGATAGCTGCCCACGTGTAGCATTGCTGTACGGGCGGAAGTACGGGCGGTTGTCTCCATCGCACGGCTCAAAAGGCCCACCACATGGGTAGCCCGTTATGCTGCCGTGGAGGTGCACACGCTCGATCCAGATGTAGAACGGATTGCTGGAAGGCACATCCGTGAACGTCTGGGTGCCCCCTGGGATAGGATCGCTATACCCTGCCGAGTTGGAGACTACCTTCGCTATCTGCCCCCTGATGATGTCATTGAATGGGCGGAACGTACCATCATCGTACCCTGAAACGATGCCCTGGCACGCCAGGCACATAATGTACGGGTAGAACTCGTCAACAGGCGATACGTCGCTGAAGACAATCGTGCATACGGTAGAGGTCGGTACCGCCGTCGCCTCGGTCGTAGCGGTAGGATCGGGTGTCGCAGAAGGCACAACGGTGCTGGTAGCACAGGACGCTCCCACGATGATTGTGCCCGTCATGGCTGAAGGGTGCACGCTACAGTGGTAAGTGTACGTGCCCGGCGTGTTGAAGGTGTGGCTGAATTGCCCACCTACTGTCAGCACGCCACTGTCCCATATCGCCGTATCTGACGTGGTGCTGTGCGAACCGTCCATATTGGTCCACATGACTGTGGTCCCCGCCGCTACCATCAGCTCCTGTGGCGTGTAGGCGAAGCTAGTTATGCTTACGTCCTGTGTGCCACTCGCAGGTACGCACGTCGCCGTGGCTGCTGCCGTGGCGCTTGCCGGTATTGTTGTAGCGCTCGGCGGTACTGATGTGGCGCTTGGAGGCGCTGTAGAGGTCGGAGGTGCCGCCGTGGAGGATGGCGCGGTAGTTCCGCTGGGCACCGGAGTAGTGGTCCCGCAGCTACCAGCCGTCCCCGTTATCATAGTCCCAACCGCTATTGCAGTGTTACAGGAGGACTGGCTGAAGGTGGTCGTGTCTTTCTGTATGCCTACGGTGGCGCTAGAACCACTAAGGCCCATCACCGCGTATATCAGGTCGAATTTACGCTGACCCTCGTACAGCCTGATTTCGTAGTTGGTATCGGTCCCTGCCGCACAGGTGGTAGCAGTAGAGAAGCCGCAGGTGCGGAACTCCAGGTTGAAGATGCGGTTGGGGGTTACACCAGTCACAGAGCTGAATACACCCTTACCGGCAGGTGCCGTGATCTGGTCGTCCCAGAAGGCGTAGATGGTGTAGCTGTATGCCCTGTCGGTAACAGGTAAGCAGGCATTGATGTAGTCATTCAGGCCTGTGATAGCACTATTGAACTGCAAGTTGCCGTTAGAGCTTACATTCACCGTAGTGAAGCTCTGGTCGTACACAGTGTATGAGAATGGCAATGTCACCGAGGTGATGACGTCATCGCCATGGTTCCCTATGTCTACCGTTCCAGGTACGATTACCCCTCCCGTGGTTGAGGTGTACGTGTAATTCGCCGAGCATGCTGTCGCTGTAGCAGTAGTTGCCGCAACGGTGTTGGTAGGCGGGACTGTATTAGTAACAGGCACGGTATTGGTGGGCTGGACGGTGCCGGTGGATGTGCTGGCAACAGTGGTTGACGTAGTGGTCCTGGTCGCGGTTGGGGGCGTGCCGGTGTTAGTGGGTGTGGGGCTGGGGCCGGGGCCGGTAGCGTCGTAGCGTTGGACGAAGTTCGCGCCATCAGGGAGACCCATGCTGAAATTGTACCCACCGATAGCGTACAGGAAGCCGTTCAACTGGGCATACCCATAGTTACGCGTGGCGTTGATCATGTTAGGGAATGCGGTCCAACTATTAGCGGAGGGGTTGTATATATAGCCCTGGTTATCCGGTGTAAGGTAGTGCCCTCCGGCTACGGCAACCTGCCCCGCGATCTCATAGGGGCTGCCCGTATCGTAAGCCCATGCACCCATGTCGCCTCGGGCTGTAGGCAGGCTGGCTAAATTGGTCCACGTGGGAACCAACTGGCTTGGGTCCATGCGCTCGACGTTGGCGACGGGCACAAGAGTGCCGGGCGAGCCGGGCGTCCAGGTGTCACCACCGATGGCGTAGATGTAACCATCGAGCGCGGCCCCCGCTATATAGCCTCTCCCAAGATTGAGGTTGGCCGTTGGGAGCTGCGTCCAGCGAGCACCTGGGGCAGCCATCGGGTCGAACTTCCAGGTGTCGGTAAATACCGAGCCGGAGCCGAGGGCCGAGAAGCCACCAAAGATATAAAGCTTGTTGTCCAATACCGCCCAGCCACCGGGGATGCGCGCCGGGGTGGCGGGCCAGGGGTCGGTCGCAAGGGTACTGATGGTGTCGGCTACAGGGTTATATACACGCACCATGTTGGTCGGGATGCTGTCTGTGCTGCTTCCGCCGATTGCGTAAATGCGCACGCCGTTGGTATCGGTAAGGACCGATACGGACATGTTGGCTGTGAAGCGGCTGCCGACCGAGCCGGGGTCAACCTGCGCTGTCTTGAGCAACCACGAGCCGGGAGTACCAGGCGTGTATTCGTAGATATTGGTGAGGGTCGTATCCTCGCCGTCAACGCCATGCCGCCCGCCCATCACATAGACCTTGCCATTCGGCGGATAGGCCGCGGCCCCACCGCGCTTGAGCTTGAGCGGGTATGTACCCGGCGTGGGGGGGATACTTATAGTGGGGAGAGGGGCAACGGTAGCCCATACGCCGTTCGGTGCCTGGGGCTGGCTGTACCCTTTATCGCTACCCTGGGCAGCGGCTATATTGCCTGCCACGGCGGGTTGCCCTTGCGCTTGCGTGCTGCCACTGAAAAAGAGCACCGACGCACCGAGGAGCAATAGCGCTAGCGCGCCTGCTATAATTAGAGACCCAAAAAGACGCTTAGTCATATCTATTTGGTTCCTTCCTTGCAATTATGGTTGGTTGATATTCGCTCTCTGCTCGTACAAATCTATTCAGCACAATACGTTCTATGCCGGGTGAGTATTGAGCTAAATTGAAAAGTCGTAGGCAGTAAAAAGCAGGGGCGTATCAGGTGTGGTCTACTACGCCCCTGCTGTGGGACTATATCTAATCAGGCACCTGCGCTGCCGTCAGGACCATCGGGACGTGGAACGGGGCCGGTCGAGAACTGCGCGCAACCGCAGGTAGCTACCCTCTGGCCTGCGCTGTCCTTGCAATCGCAGTCACAGCACGTCCAGTAGCCACCAGTAACCGGGGTCGTCCAGCAACCCGCTGTGTACCACTGGTAGTAAACGTAGCATTGGTAAACTTTACCGCCGGTCTTATGCTGGAAGCACGACCCACCATGGCAGCCGTTCGGCTCGTTTACGCCGTTGAGGTTGCAATACGGACCGGGAGGCGAGCACTGCGGTACAAGAGGTGCCTTGCTATTGCCACCTGATGCGGCGGCAGCGTTACCCGTCAGGGTATGCCCGGCGGCGAGGGCGGCGATACCGGCAAACATGGTCGTGCCCGTCTGCTTGAGAAACCTGCGCCGGTCCAGCGTACGGGCCAGACCCTCGGAAAGGACCCTTACTTTATGGTCAAACATGCTCATACTTTGCTCCCCTTGGGCTATGTACAGGACAAAGCCCAAAATGCTAGCCTCATGCGCCAGGGCCGTCCGGGCGAGGAACGGGGCCAGTGGAGAACTGCGCGCAACCGCATGTAGCTACCCTCTGGCCTGCGCTGTTCCGGCAATCGCAGTCGCAGCACGTCCAGTAGCCGCCGGTGACGGGTGTCGTCCAACAGCCTGCCTGATAGTATTGGTAGTAAACATAGCACTGGTAAATCTGACCGCCCGTCCTGTGCTGGAAGCAAGAGCCACCATGGCAGCCGTTCGGCTCATTTACGCCGTTGAGGTTGCAGTATGGGCCTGGGGGCGCGCACTGCGGTGCCATTGGTGCCTTGCTATTGGTGGTGCCGGAAGAGGCAGCAGCATTGCCGGTCAGCGTATGGCCTGCGGCGAGAGCGGCTATACCCGCGAACATAGTCGTGCCCGTCTGCTTGAGGAACCTGCGCCGGTCCAGCGTGCGAGCGAGGCCTTCCGAAAGAATACGTATCTTTTGATCGAACATGCTCATATCTTTTTCTCCTTTTTGGGCTTTGTACAGGACAAAGTCCCAAATACCGACCTATTGCACCTTCCCAACTACGCTCCCGGTATCAGCCTCTTGCGCCAGGGCCGTCCGGGCGAGGAACGGGGCCGGTCGAGTATTGGGCGCAACCGCATGTAGCTACCCTCTGGCCTGCGCTGTTCCGGCAATCGCAGTCACAGCACGTCCAGTAGCCGCCGCCTGTAGGGGTCGTCCAACAACCTGCCGAGTAATACGTGTAATACACATAGCACTGGTAAATCTGACCGCCCGTCCTGTGCTGGAAGCAGGAGCCACCATGGCAGCCATTTGGGTCCTGAATATTCCCATTGAGGTTGCAGTAGGGGCCTGGAGGATTGCAATTCGGGATTAGAGGCGCTCTACTATTGGTGCCGGATGATGCAGCAGCATTGCCAGTCAGGCTATGTCCGGCAGCGAGAGCGGCGATCCCCGCGAACATGGTGGTGCCCGTCTGCTTCAGGAACTCGCGCCTGTCCAGCCTGCGAGCCAGACCCTCGGAAAGGACCCTTATCTTCTGGTCAAACATGCTCATAGCTGTTTCCCCTCGCTTAGTTACGAATTACGAATTAGAAGCTACTGTAATTCGTAATTCCTAATTCTACGCGCTCTCAACTATATTCCGCCTTATCAGGCGCGTGAAGGGCCATCCGGGCGCGGGATGGGGCCGGTCGAGAACTGCGCGCAGCCGCACGTCCGAACCCTGACGCCATTCGAGTCGCGGCAATCGCAGTCGCAGCACGTCCAGTAGCCGCCGGTGACGGGTGTCGTCCAACAGCCTGCCTGGTAGTAAGTGTAATAGACGTAGCACTGGTAAACGACGCCGTTATGCCTGTGCTGGAAGCAAGAGCCACCATGGCAGCCGTTCGGCTCGTTTACACCGTTGAGGTTGCAGTATGGGCCTGGGGGTGCGCACTGCGGCGCCATTGGTGCCTTGCTATTGGTGGTGCCGGAAGAGGCAGCAGCATTGCCGGTCAGCGTATGGCCTGCGGCGAGAGCGGCTATACCCGCGAACATAGTCGTGCCCGTCTGCTTGAGGAACCTGCGCCGGTCCAACGTGCGAGCGAGGCCTTCCGAAAGAATACGTACCTTTTGATCGAACATGCTCATCCTTTATTTCTCCTTTTTGTGCTATAGCCGATAAACTGTTGCGTTGCTAGCGTAAGGGTTATGTGAGAGACCTCGCCCCGTGTGCCGACCTGCTACACCTGCTGTGCTACACTCTGCTCGTGTTCGTGTTCGTGCTCGTGTTCATGATCATGGCTCTGGCCCGACCCTGCGCCACCGCCTCGCAGCTCTTTGTAATAGAGATCGAGGCCACTTTTGGTATTGGCCAGGCCCTTGGCTCGGACGACACCTCTTTCATCGAGCAGAAACATGAAAGGGGTGACCCTCACCTTATAACGGTCCATCAACTTGCTTTCGGGTGTGTAAGGGGCGACGGGGAGGGTCGCACCCAATTCCGAAACGAACTTAAGGCTCTCCTCTTCGGAAGCGGCGTTAAGCCACACTACCCCTACATCAGGGTGGGCGGTGGCCCACTCGTGTAACTGGGGCATGAGGGTGCGGCAGGGGGTGCAATGGGGGGAGCCAAATAAAAGGACGACCGGGCGTCCCCGGTAGTCGGAAAGGCGCTGAGAATTGCCGTACTGGTCGGTGAGGGCAAAATCAGGCGCGGTGGTGCCTCTATCGAGGCCATCCCTGGAGACGCCCTCGGCGCTGCCGAGGTACATTATGCCGAGCTGGCGATAAAGCAAAAGCACGAGCAAGCATAGCGCCAGCACAATAAGCCACAGCACTATGTAACTAATAAGCCACGGAGTATCCATTGGGGAGTTGTGCGTCCTGAGAATGTGAGTTATAGGTTATGAGTTGTGGCGGCGCTTGCGTGCTGGAGGGAGTGGATTGTAGAGGATATATTCGCGGTATGCCAAAAGAAGATAGCGCGTGATAATTATAGGGCTAAGTTAGATGTTTGTCAATGCTTTTGGGCGCGTCTCATGTGCAAAACCGAAAAATTAGACGCTGAAACCTTCTGACGTATATAGAAGCAGCACCTGATGATGTATAATGCCGACAAAGAAAGAAGGTGTAGACGGTGACGCAAATAGAATGCCCGAACTGCGGGAGCAATAAGGTCCGCGCCAGGCGCTTCCGGGTAGACGTGGTTAATGAAAAGCGGCAGGCGAGCCTGCTTGGTATGTGCGTACTTGTGGGGTCGGGCACGTTCCTTGCGTCGACTCTACTTGCAGGGAGCATCTATTTCTATTTGCTGAGCGCATTACCCGGACAGACCGTTGCGACCCTCTCTCTTGCTACGTCGATTGCGGTTACATCGATTGTAACCGCGCTCTTCGCACAAAATAGGTATAGAGCCGCGCCACTTACGAAGCCAGCCGGTAATTTCCAGTGCACGAAATGCGGATATAACTGGTATTGGTCCGAGGGGCACCCCTGGCCGCAGCATCGAGGCGCATGACTTACACCTTTCAGCTTAGACGACCATTTCCAAATCCGAAGATTTAGAACAGGGGAATGAAAATCGAGAGGGACGCTGTTGCGTCCCTCTCGATTTTATTGTACTTCTCACCTTAGCCAGTGATCAGTAGTCAGTAGCTCGGTATTGAGTAGGCTCTAGAGCCTACTCAATACCGGCTCTGTCCTAGTCTGTATCATTGCGAGACGGAGGTCTCACGGGAGTCTGGCAGTTAGGATAGAAGGTGTTGGCAACTATCTTGGAGGTCTGTGCCCTCGTGATCTCAGCAAACGGCCTGAAGTATGGCCTGTTGCCTGGTGGTACACAAGGTTCGAACGCTCCTCCACACGGGTACCCGCTCATCACACCCAGCGCGGTCAGGCGCTCGATGTACACCCAGAATGGGTTCGAGGAGGGTACGTCCTCGTATGTCTGGGTACCAGCAGGTATCGGTGTGGTTATCCCTGCTGCATTAGCCACTATCTTGGAGACTTGTCCACGAGTAGCGTTAGCACCAGGTCTGAAGTACGGCCTGTTGCCAGGA
>DATEOC010000041.1:0-15936 GCA_035274425.1 Chloroflexia bacterium | reverse complement strand
GGCGTTACTTCCAAGCAAGGCTTGCTTACACGATGGCTATGTTCAATCTTCTCGTTAGCTGGCATGGCTTGCAACCTGATCAAGATGGTAGAACTCATCTTTCTATTGCTCAATTCTCCTTGTGAACTAGCACCATTGGTTTTTAGATTCCTCACTTCGTTCGGAATGACAGGTTGAAGTGTACAATTCCTAGATGCACGGTCTGCCATTCAGCACTTATCATCCTTCGTCTGTCGTCTGTCGTCTGTCGTCTGTCGTCCGTCGCCAGGAAGCAGCGCGCAGTAGTAATTGACCCGCGAAACTCTTGACTCCTGTATCCGTATCCGTCATAATCTATGTTAATCTTTATCTAAGCTCGTCAAGAAATGGCTTACCATCCACAAGGGGGATATGCTGTGAAATTTAGGCGCTTCTCTGTAATCCTGGTTATACTCCTGGGTATTTTCTCGTCGGTGGCGTTATTAAGTGGCGGCGCGCGATTGGGCCTGGGCAACCCACCCGATGCGACCACTCCCATACCTCTCGATGAGCAGCCATATCCCGACGCGTACAAGCTCGTCCCCCGCCCACCCGCCGAGCTGCCCGTACCGGGAGGCTCACCCGACCACCTGACGCACCCTTGCGGCGGCATGTTGGCCGAGCCGACCTTTTCAGGCGTCTCCCCTCTCTCCATAGCCTACGTATCGGGTATGTGCGGCAACGGCTACGGCGACATAGGCGTATGGCAGGCTAACGGGCACAGCTACGTTGCGCAGTCGGGCTTCGCAGTGCGCATGTTCCACATTTGGAATGTGGACGACCCCTACAACCCACAGATACTTATCACTCAGTCTTTCCCGGCGGGCGGCACTGCTTCGACGGCTCTCTTCGATTTCAAGCAGACCACCAATGACGTTACCCACTATTACATGGCTGTCGCGATGCGCGGCTCCGGCACAGGCTGTGGCTACTTCATCTACAACGTAGATGACCCTGCAAACCCGGTTCTCAGGGTCAGAAAAGCGGGCACCGACTGGTGTACCGTGCATGAGACCTTCGTCTCCACCGACACCAACGGCAGCGCAGACTACGCATGGCTTACCATGTCGGGAGAGAGTGGCTCCGGCTACAAGATCGTGGTCCTGACCCTTCCCGACCTGAGCCTGCCCGGCACCCCCGTGTTGAACGAGACCGGGCGCTACCAGCGGTCAGACAGCAACGGCAGCGACACCTTCATACACGACTCCAATGTGGTCGGAAATCGTGTCTACGTAGGCCACTGGCAGGGCGGTATGCTCATCTTCGACAAGCAGACCCTCGCCACCACGATCCAGCCCGCGCCCCTCAACCCCATCAACAGCATACGTCCGGTCCCCTTCTGGGTGCACCATACAGTGCCTACCACCGACGGCAAGTTCGCGTTCATAGAGGATGAGTTCATAAACAGTAGCTCTTCGGAGAAAATAAAGGTATACAACATAACGGACGTCGCCAACCCCGTCTATGCTGGAGGCATCATAGGAAGTGGGAACGCGGCAACCAGCCAGGCCCACAACATGGTCATCCAGCCTATCAGCCCCGGCCTCGACAGGCTCTTCGTAGGTTGGTATAAGGCCGGCATGAGAATGTTCGAGGTCAACACCTCCGGCGCGACACCCGTGATTACGGAAACGGGCATGCACCAACTACGGGCGACCACCGGCTCCGGTTTCGGCGGCATGTGGGGCGTGGACTACCTCCCCTGCACGCTGAAAGGCCAGCCCCATACCTGCATCTACAGCAGCGACTACGAAAAGTTCGGCCTGGTAGTGGACGCGGTGGGATATGATCCCATGCTCGACCCTTATGCGCCTGAGTCTGCGGTGACAAGCCCCACAAACGGCCAGGTGATAAATGGCTGCTCGTTCACCATCAGCGGCACGGCGCATGATTACTATAGCAACAGCACTTTGCAAAGAGTTGAGGTCAGCACGGACAACGGCGGCTCGTGGCAGACAGCCACCGGCACAACTAGCTGGACCTACAACTGGAATATACCCGGTAACGGCCCATACACAATCCAGGCACGCGCTGTGGACGTAGCGGGCAACATACAGACCCTGATCACGGGCGTACCTGTCACCGTCAGCGGCTGTACCGGAGGAGCTACAGCCACCAGTGTACCAGCCACTAACACAGCAGTAGTACCCAGCAATACCCCCGTACCACCCACCAATACAGCGGTGGTCCCGACCAGCACGGCCACCGTCCAGGCCAGTCCCACGATTGGCCCGCCCTGCGGTTATATCCTCCCTAACCATACCACGAGCTGCGAGGCGACCACATATAACTACAGCTTCGTATGGTATGTCGAGTCGGGCTGCGGTTCTGCAAGTGGAACGGCTAACCTCATGTTCGAGGTCGGCACTAGCTCAAGCGGCCCCTGGACGATATTTGACGAAGAGCAGCGCCAAGTAACTATGCCTGGCGGGCCGGGCAACGGCGGCGTCAGCGGCTTCCTTACCGAGACAGGGATACCGGCCCAGTATACGCACTATCGCATAAGCATCTCCGCCCTCATGAGTAATGGAGCGCCCCTGAGCGGGCAGACGCAGGCGACCGCGATTTGCGAGACATCGCCAACCGAGACCGCGGTGCCGCCAACTACGGTTGCGACGGCTATATCTACGTCTACGGCTACAGCGACAGGAATACCTACGTCGTGCACCGTTACGTTCACCGACGTGCCCCCCGACAACACCTTCTACACGTGGATACGCTGCCTGGCATGTCGAGGTGTATTTGGTGGCTATACAGATGGCACATTCCGACCTGGCAACGACGTCACCAGGGGCCAATTCTCAAAGATAGCCTCCAACGCTGCCGGGTACAACGATGAGATTCCGTCCGACCGCCAGACTTTCGAAGATGTGCCGTCCGATCACCCCTTCTGGCTCTGGATCGAGCGCCTGGCACTGCACGGGGTCATAGGTGGATATGAGTGCGGTAGCGAAGGTGAGCCTTGCGTGCCGCCCGATAACCGCCCATACTTCCGCCCGTATGCCAACATCACTCGCGGCCAGATATCCAAGATCCTGTGCAACATTACCGGCTGCGAAGCTCCCTCATCTAGTCAGCAGACATACGAAGATGTACCTGTCACTAATACGTTCTGGCAGTACATCGAGGGCTTGAGCGCACTCGGAGTAATGGGAGGATATCCATGTGGTGGCGCGGGCGAGCCCTGCATGCCGCCTGATAACCGCCCGTACTTCCGCCCTAACGCCAATGCCACCAGGGGCCAGGTAGCGAAGATGGTTGCGAATACCTTCTTCCCCAACTGTGACGCCTCAGCACAACCGTAACAAAGTAGCACTGGGGAGTATGAAAGAAGAATAAAAAGAAGGTCCGGTTGCGCCGGACCTTCTTTTTATTCTTCTTTCCAATAGGAACCCTACGAGGCCCGGCTACGTTAACAATACAGGTAGGCGGCACGGCATTTGCTTTTTATTTGTTTGAATGAATATTGCGACGAACTCACCTGCTACTTTAAGGGGATAATCTGGTAGGACCAATGTGCAATATCTGTTGTATCCCTCTCTGGTATACTAATATAAGAAACAGACGGGGTATATAAAGTAACCGTAGGAGAGATAAGTACGACAGCAACTCCAGCCGACGAGGATTGCGGCGCTAGAAAAGGGAGAAAAGCTATGGCCGAAACCACCGACAAGAAGAAATCAACTAAGCGGTCTAAGGGTGCCGAGAGCATCAAGGTCGAGACAGGGCCTGTAAAGGTAGAGATCGAGGAGGTGGAAGGCTTCACGCCGGAAGAGGTTGCCCGTATGGTCAAGGTCAAGCAGGCCATATCACGTGGCCGCTACACGGACATCACGGATGAGCACAAGAAGTTCCTCTTTGTTCGGTGGCTCTATGAGCATAACAAGCTCAACAGCTAACCTTCTCCATTTTGGTGGGTCCATAAAAATCGCGGGCATTGCGCCCGCGATTTTGTTTGCCGACTAGAGTTTCAACCGATCTTAATTACGGCCAAATTGGTGGGAAGATGCCTGGAATCGGCGTTGGCTGCGGCTTCGGCGTCGGTGGAGCTTGTGGCCTTTGTGGCCTGGGTGTGGGCCGCACCACGGGCCTATCTGAAGGCGCGGAGTGCAACTGTACATTCACCTTCGGGTCTTTATAGTTGATACACCCCTTCGGCCTCGATTCCTTGAGGAAGAGGTCGGTCACGCCTCCCTTGTTCGAGCAGGCTGACACCTTTATGAGGCCGTCCGGCTCTGTGAAGTCCTCTTGCAGTTTCTGGTACGAACCGTTAGGATTCTGCTTTTTTATAAGGTTCACAAAGTCGTCTTCTTCATGGAAGGTCTCCATCATCTTGTTCCAGATGACCGCTGCGCCTATCGCCCCGGTGACGCGCTGCATCTCGGCGTTGTTGCTATTGCCTACCCACACGCCGACGGTCAGGTTAGGCGTGTAACCGATGGTCCAGCTATCCCGGTTGTTGTCAGTCGTGCCCGTCTTGGCCGCCGCGGGGAAGCTGAGCCTGAGCGCGCTGTTGGAACCGAACGCGGAGGTACGCGCCCGGTTGTCCGAGAGTATATCGGTTACCATATAGGCGATGCGAGGGTCGAGCGCCTGGTTGCCTGGTACGTTTTCGGGGTCTATCTGCTCCACGATACGGCCCTGCGCGTCTACTATCTTCAAGATAGGGTTAGCAGCAACAGCTTTACCACCGTTCGCAAATGTGGAATAGGCTGTGGTCATATCGAGCAGCGTTACCTCCCCGCCGCCGAGCGTGAGAGAAAGGCCGTAATAATCCAACCCCCTCCTCAGCCCCTGTATACCCATATCGTGGGCCGTGTCAATCGTCTCCTGGATGCCTGCGAACTGAAGGCCTTTCACAGCGGGGATGTTATATGAGTTGCCAAGCGATTCGCGCACCGTCACCCAGCCGTGGTCGCGCCCATCGTAATTATTCGGTACGTAAGGCTTCTGGCCTGGGCCGGTGGGGAACTGCGTGAGCGCGTCGAGTATGACCGTGCCCGGCGACCATCCCTTCTTGAAGGCGGTGGCATAGGTGATTGGTTTGAAGGAGGAGCCTGGTTGGCGCTCGGCCGTCGCAACGTTCACCTGGCCGTCAATCGACGCGTCGTTGTAGTCCACCGAGCCGACCATCGCCAATATCTCACCCGTGCCAGGCTTCATTACTACTATCGCGGCATTTGACGCTTTCTGGCGCTTAATCTCCTCGATACGGTCCTTTGCCACCTGCTCAGCGGCTTGTTGCACTTTCAAATCCAGAGTAGTGTAAACCTGCAAGCCCAGGTCCGCGAAGCCAGGTCCATACTTCTTCTCACTCTCAAGATAGTCCTTCACGTAGTAAACGAAATGGGGTGCCTTAATATCTACCGTGTAAGGGTTGAGAACTATCGTCTCGGCCTTAGCAGCGTCGGCCTCCGCCTGAGTAATCATCTCCTGTTTCGCCATTTGATCAAGCACGTAAGCCTGACGTATCTTCGCCTGGTCAGGGTGGACAATCGGGTCGAAAGCAGTCGGAGCCTGGGGCAAACCTGCCAGCAGCGCGGCCTCCGGCAGAGTGAGGTCCTTAGCTTCCTTGCTGAAGTAGATGCGGGCAGCAGCCCCTATACCGTAGGCGCGATGGCCGTAAGGGTTCTGGTTCAAGAACAATTCCAGGATAAAGTCCTTGCTATACCTCTGGGTGAGTTGCATAGCAAGGACAGCTTCTTTGATCTTGCGGGTGATACCCTCCAACCCCTCACGCCTGGTACGCTCTTCCTGGGACAGGAGCACCTGCCTCACAAGCTGCTGAGTGATAGTGGAAGCACCAGAGGTGCCCTGCTTGCTCAGGTTGATCTGGATAGCGCGAATAATACCCCTGATGTCAATACCGGGATTGCTGTAGAAATCGGCGTCCTCGGCGGCGATAGTGGCGCTTATAACCAAAGGAGAAATCTCTTCGAGCTTGAGTTCTTCCCTACGTCCGGTATCCTCGTCTACAAGATCATATAGTGGTATGCCGTTGCGATCATAAATCTTGGTCGTCTGGACATTAATGCCGTTTCGCACTATGGCTTCGGATAGGCTTGTTGGGTCAACTGGAGGGAGCTGGCCCATGAACCAGGCCGCACCCGCAAAGCCTGCGCCGGCCAGGGCAGTAGTTACCAGGCTAGACAGCAGAAAAAAGACCAGGCTGAGCTTCAGGGCAATTGAGGCCGCGCCCCCTTTACCGAACCTCTTTATAGACACCTGTGTGCGGACGTGCCCCACTCTTGAGCGCGCACGCATGTTGCGGTGACGCATCATGAAGTAAGGGAGGGGCCTGCGAGTCTCTTTGCGAGCGGGGGTGGTGGGGGACCCAGGGAGAGCGGTCTTGAGGCGATAGCGCGCTCCGTTGAGGTCGGCAGCACGAAGGTGCGAGGTGGTCACCCCACCGGGCGCTGCCACAAGTAGCGTATCCCGGCCCAGATTGGCTACCCTGACTTTATGGACCTGGCCGTTGCCGGTAGCGCCATTACCATTACCATTACCATTACCATTACCATTACCGTTACTGTGCCCGTTCCCGTTAGCATAGTCGTTACCGCTCCCGACACGCACCTTGACAGGCTGGGGCGGAGGGAGAGCCACACGAGCACGCTCTACGCCATTACCATTGTTGCCATTGTGATCGGCAGCACCATTACCATTGCCATTGCCAGTACCGGCAACATCAGAGGAGACTACCTCCAGCACGTCAGTCACGCTGCCGTTAGCGCTGCCGTTCCCAATGTCATCACTGTTGCTCGGAGGGGTGACTACAGGTAAGAGTTGAGTGTCGGGCACCGTGACAGCTATAGGTGGAGGAGCGGTAAGAGGCTCAGGCTCGACTACAGCTAAGGCACCTACGCGAATGGCGGCTTGCGGAACGGCAAAGTGGGGCGCAGTTACCTGCGACACGACCTGGTTCGGCCTGGTGATAGCCTGGCGCGCAGCGATAGAGGCGTGCGCCTCGCTTATATCTCTCTTGTCACCCGAATTACGATGACCGCCATCGCCGTTGCGACGGTGGCCGTTAGAGCCATTGGAGTGATGGGCGCGCTGAGATGAGTGTTTGTGCTTCCGTTTCGACATATCTGTACGTATTATAACGTATTCACGCTAGATGCCCTGTGAATGCCACATAAGTATAACGAACAAAGCGCGCAAAATAAACGCCCTAAAGAGTTATTTCCCACCAGGGACATTCGAGCCGCAATCCCTGCCAGCATACCACCGCAAAGACATGCGCGTCAAGTCAGGAAGCGAGATGAAAGACGAAGGACGAATGCCGTGTTCCGTCTTTCGTCCTTCGTCTTTCGTCCATTTTCGTCCAGCGTCCGACTCTGTATAGGCCCTGCAGGAAAGCGCATATTCAGACTACGTTTGTCAACAATGCCCTAATCCTGTACAATAGCTAGGGATTGCCCATAAATATTGGTTGGAGGAAAAAAGAGTTGGCAGCCAAAGAAATAACTATTACTTCACGAGACATTGAGCGCCTGATTGAGTGGATACGCCGCACGGGACGCCCACAAACGACCAAGTCGCTCGCACGCCGCTACCTGGAGATGCTGCGTGAGGATAAAGGGGTAAGATAATTTCGGATTTCGGATTTCGGAATGCGGATTTACTCTTGATTTAGTAAGCAATACTCACGCATCACATATCAGCATTTCGTCAAATCCGAAATCCGCATTCCGAAATCCGAAATCGAAAAAGGAGATCAAGAGGGAGCATGGCTACAGAGACGCAAGCAGCGTTCAAGGGGACTGAAGCGCAGCAAGAGCTTGCGGCGCGGACATTTGAAGTGATGAAGCGCAAGGGGATGCTGTTCGGGGCGAATGCGCCGATCAGAATGAGCTTGCAGAGCATCGCTGACGCGCTGACCAAGCCGGGCGGCCCCCTGGCGGGGACTGACGCGAGCACGCTAATACCTGACCTACGCGCCTCCCTCCTCCAGAATGAAGAGGTGTTCGCTCGCGAAGCGAATGACGAATTCGTTACCACGAAGGCGGGCCGAGCTTTCCACTCCGGCGGCGGCCCGAACATCCATACATTCAAAGAGCGCCTCAATATTGGAGCCACCAGCCTCGACGTCGAGAAAGCCAAAGAGTATGAGGCTTCTATAGTGGACCTCGCCGCCAGCCGCGCCGAAAAGAGCGCCATGCTGGAAGAAGAGGAAGAAGAGGAAGCCCCACCACCTCCCATACGCATCCAGCTTCCCACATCACCATTCCCACGCAACCTCGAAAACTCTACGATCATACCGGCGCACCTGATCCCTGAGCCTTTGAGGCCACCCGTACCTGAGCCGCCGCAAGAAGTAGAGGTAGAAGCGCCGCCCGCACCTCAGCGCGTCCAGGAGCCTGCGGCTACCACGACGCCCGCTGCTCAACCCCAACCACAGGTCGCCCAGGCTCCGCAGGCTCCCACCGCGACTCCTCCAAGCAGGCGGGCCGAGGAAGAGCAGGGCGCGAAGAGGCCTGCCGCAACCACTGCGCCACCTGTGCCCACGGTGCCCACAATACCTGCTGCACCAGTACCCCAGCCACGAGTCGCTCCGACCCCTCCCGTTCAGCAACCCACAAGCGCACCCGCGGAAGCACCTGCAACTGCACCCGCAGAGGTTGCGCCTACAACTACAACTACGCCAACGGTGCCAGTTACCGCCGCACCCCCAACAACTGCGGTATCGCCTCCGCCTGCCACCGCACCATCACCCACGCCCGCTACACAGCCTGACCGGCCTGCCGTAGAAGCGCAGGCTCCTGTCGTAGCCCCACGGCGGCCACAGGTGGCTACTCCGCCACCCGCCCCTGTTGCGCCCGTGATTACCGGACCCATAGAGGTCACTGTACTCACAGCGGATGGGCCTGTTACGGTAGACCTGCGCGATGAGGTGGACGAGATTCTCATCGATGACGCGGTGGCCGAGGCGCTGGAGCGGATGATAGAGAGCACGGTGGCAGCGGACGCGCGCATGGTCCATTTCGGCTCGGAGATGTTCCCGGAGGAGTCGGTCCAGCGTTTCAGCAAGGGCGATTTCCGCCGTATCAAGGAGTACCTGGACGAGCCGGAGACGGGCGGCCTGGCGTCAGACCGCGACATTATGGCCGACGTGCTCAACAGGCGCGTAGACTTCCCCGATTATGAGCGCCTGCGCTTCTCGGTCAATTACAGGATGCTCAAGGAGAAAAAGGACTTCGAGTTCGTAGGTATAGATAGCGACCGGTTGTGGATAAGTGCGGGCGCATCTCCGGTCCCCCCTCCGGCACGCAAGCCTGCCGAGATCGGCCAGGACTACCGCTTCTTGGAGGACCCGGCAACAAAGGCTGCGGAAGATGAAGAAGCGGGCGACGACCAGGGGAGAGACCCACTATCATATTCTCTCACTTATTACGAGTACGAAAATGGGGTGCTCCCGTACGATCTTCGCTTCAAGCGGGTCTTCCCCGGCGCTGTGTTCGATGACCAAAGGTCGTCGCTGATCCGCTTCGAGATACCACAGCTGTACGCCGCCATCGTGGGAGAGCTTCGCTACCCATCGGGCAACCGGGGCGGCTTCATCATGGGCCTGAGAGACCTCTTCGTGGAACACATGGTGCCGGGAGCCAAATTCGCCTTGGTGCCGACAGACAGGGGTGAGGACATCTTCGAAGTGCATTTCAACCGCGCCGACGAGCAAGAGGTAAGCCTGCTTCAGTTCGATGATCGTAAGAGCCGCTACGTCTTCCGCCCGGTATCATTTGCCATAGAGACAGACCCGGCGATGCTACCCACCCAGGAGAAGCTTGGCAAGCTGCATAACCAGAAGAAGCTGGAAGAGGCCGAGCGCAGGCGTCTCGACGTGGTCATAGCGAACGCTTTTGAGATGGTGGGCGAACAGAACGACGGTAAGCTGTGGGCCGCGTTCGATGAGCTCTACGCTGTAGTGAATATTGAGCGTCCCGTCTCACGGGCATGGTTACGGACCCTTCTCTCCGGCACCTACCCTGCGTTCTACGCCGATGAGACCACTGAGGACGCGTACTTCTACGACGCCGCGCTGAAATCGTGAAACGTGATGCGTGATGCCTGATGCCTGATTATTAAACGCCAAGACGCCAAGAGAACCAAGAACGCCAAGATTTATGGGGTATTCAGTACGAAATACGTAATAGTCTCACGCATCACGCATCACGCATCACGTTTCACGTTTCACCAAAGCACTTTTCGTCGCATGACTAGCCTAGAAATATAGAGATGAGCGCTTTTTCCAATAAGCTGAGCGACCTGGCCGGGGGCGGCAAGGGACGTGCCGCCGCGCTATTGGCCCTTTCGGACTTGAGTAGCGAAAACAGAGCCACATTGCGAGAGGCCTGGCCTACTCTGCCTGTAGAGCAGAGGAGACATATTGCCAGTAGTCTCGTGACCCTGGCCGAAGATAACATCGAGCTTGACTTCCGGCACGTCTTCTTGATGTCGCTTGAAGACAGCGACGCGCAGGTGCGCCTTGCAGGGATAGAGGGACTGTACGAAGACGAGAGCCGCGTGCTACTCGTGAAGCTCCTCACGATGCTAAAGAGCGACCCCGACGAGCACGTGCGGGAGGCAGTCGCCAAGGCGCTTGGACGCTTCACTTACCTTGCCGAGTGCGACAAGCTGGGGTCGCACGCAGACGTCTTGCGTAGCGCCCTGGTAGCCTCCGCTTCCGACCGGAAAGAGACCAGGGACGTACGCCGCCGGGCAATCGAGGCGCTAGGCAACTACCACGACGATAAAGAGGTACAGGACCTCATAGCCGAGTCGTACAGCCGGGGTGGAAAGCCTGCCGAGAGCGCGGTCTTCGCTATGGGGCGAAGCATGGACGAGCGCTGGCAGCAGATCGTGATGGACGAGCTTGAGAGCGACCACCCGGCTATGCGCTATGAAGCAGCGCGTGCCGCGGGCGAAATGACCCTGGAAGACGCCCTCCCCTTGCTGGTGCGCATGATAGAGGACGCCGACACGGAAGTAAGGCTCGCCGCCACGTGGGCACTTGGGCAGATAGGGGGCAAGCCCGCGGCTGAGGCCCTCGCTCGCGCTCTGAAAAGCAAAGAGCCTGCCATGCGCGAGGCAGCAAAAGAGGCTATAAACGAATTGGCTTTCGCAGCCAATCCCCTCGCGCCCAAGTTCTAACGCGACTCCAAGGGTCGCCGCAATCGCACCGCATCAGGCGAAAGCACGATAGAATTTATTACTTTTCCATCAAAATGAGCGCCCTGTGGCGCTCATTTTGATGGAAAAGTGAACAGCCTATCTTGATGTGTCATGAGGCATCCTCCCTGGCGTCTGGATAAAGATTAGAAATAGGTTAGAAGATAGGGCATTTCCCCATTGACGCCACACGAAACGTCTGCTAGAATAGTGACTAACTGGGCGTGGGCCGACTGTAGTGTTCGGTGCCGGCACTAGCAATTCTCTACAGATTTACATTGAATACCGCCGCATGATTTGATGTTGTGTCGAATCATGCGGGGATTCGGTATTTTTTGCTGTGAGGAACATTGCTTGCCCAGCCGCTGGCCCTCAATCGACCCGCACATCGGAGGAAGGGCGCAACGGTAAAAGCGTTGTTGGGTCCGTAATTTTAGGGAAGAGTTGGAAGGAGCAATATATATGTCAACACAAACGGAAAGAACGGGCAGAATACGACCGATATTGGTGTTGATCGCCTTGTTGTTGGGAGCACTCCTGACGGGAAGCGTGGCGATGGCCGGTCTACCGACCGGCAACCACGTAGGGTCTCTACCCACCAACCAGGACCAAAGCGCCAATGCCCCGGTCCAGCAACAGCAGCCGGAAGACCCGGCAAAAGGGACACAGGCGGAATCGCCGCCTGCCACCCTCTATTTAATGAGCGGGGCGCAACAGCCAGTCGGCGGTACCCCTCCACCAACCCCTTGTGGACCTTCATCCATATACTTCGAGCTTGAGCCTAACAATACTATCACGACCGCGCACGTACTTGGCTCCAAGTTTGACGCTGAAGTCCGGGGCGCGATAAACAGTGCCGGCGACGTTGACTACTATTCCTTTGTGGCTAACGCAGGTGACCGCATATGGGCTTATGCCTTCACGTTAGGAGCCGTCAGCAGCACCGATACCCAGTTGCAACTGTTGAACGCGCTGAGCCAGACCCTACAGTTTGACGACGACAACGGCTCCCAAGCCGACCTGTCGTCAGCTATCGCGGGTAAGGTGGTCACGCAGACCGCTACTTATTACTTGAGGGTCAATGCCTTCAGCTCCACCTCCACCATCAATCCCTACACGCTCTTCATTGACCGCACCGAAACCGCACCGGTACCGGAGATAGAGCCTAACGAAACCTTCACCCAACCCAACGCTTATGTAATGGACTCGGTGGTAACAGGCACTATCGCCACCACCGGCGACCTTGATGTCTACTCTTTCGAATTCAACGATGACGACCGGTACGTCTTCCAGGTGGACGGCGACCCTGAGCGGGACGGCAGCGAGTTCGACCCCAACTACGACCTGATGAACACGGCGGGCGCTGTGCTGGTAACCGTAGACAGCGACAGCCAGTTCGATGTGAGAGAGGTCAACTCGGAGAACTCCGCCTTCTTCATCGATACAGGAGGACCCCCTACAGCTACTCTCTTGCTGAGGATAAGGACCGACAACGATGGAGGCGGAACGGCTACCGGCACATACAACCTCCATATCTGGCGAGTGGGTGAGATACCTTGCGGCAACACCCAGACCCCAACGGTCACTAATACGCCTACGCCCGTGTGCAACACCTTCCTATCCGAGATAGAGCCGAACAGCACCTTCACCACGGCTCAAACGTTGCCCACCCTCAACAACCTCCAGATAGGAGCCAATATCACCCCTGCTGGAGATATTGACTACTTCACAGGTAACGCCACGGCGGGTGATAAGATTTGGGCATATCTATTCACCGGCTCGTCAACTTCAGGCGCTGACACCGAATTGCGGATACTCAATTCCGTGAGCACCACTATCGAGTTTGACGACGACAACGGCTCGCAGACAGCCGCATCGTCCGGCATCGCGGGTGCGCCTATAACAACGACGGGTGCCATCTACTTCAGGGCAAATGAGTTCAACAATGATGGCACTGTCACCGGTTACTCTCTCTTCATAGACCGCACGTCGAGCACTCCCAACGTGACGGAGATAGAGCCTAACGACGTC
Organism: Chloroflexia bacterium; assembly: GCA_035274425.1. Taxonomy (GTDB): domain Bacteria; phylum Chloroflexota; class Chloroflexia; order QHBQ01; family JADMIH01; genus JADMIH01. The sequence goes on along the minus strand of DATEOC010000041.1, from coordinate 2,715 downwards.
TACACGCAAGCCAACATGGTTACCGTTGGCGACCTGATAACAGGCACCATTGCCATAACCTCAGACCTGGACGTGTACGGCTTCACGGCGACTGCCGGGGACCGCATCATCTTCCAGGCGGATAGCGACCCTGAGCGGGACGGGGTGCAGTACAACCCCAACTTCCAGATATTGGACAGCGCGGGCGTTCAGTTGGTGGCAGTGGACAGCGACAGCACGCTTGGAGACAGGCGCTCTGAGCACCACGTGTTCACCTTCGGGGCAGCGGGTACCTACTACGTACGTATGAGCTCCGATTCGAGTGGACCTACCACGGGGAGCTACAACCTGCACCTGTGGAGGACCGCCAACCCGCCTTGCTCTTCCCCTACCCCTGTAGCCTCAGCCACAGGCACCAACACGCCGGTCGTCCCCACCGCGACCACCACGGCAACGAGCACGACCATAGCTGCAACTAACACGGTAACCAGTACCAACACAGTAGTGGCACCAACAGGTACCAACACGACTGTAGCAGCTTCAGCAACAGCGACCGTTTGTGTGCCAGGCGCTCCTATCCAGGAGACTGAGCCGAACAACACCATCGCGCTGGCTAACCCTGTCGGCACGAATGGGGCCGAGGTACGCGGTGGGATCACTCCTGCCGGGGATCAAGACTTCTTCTCCTTCTCCGCTAATGCTGGGGATAGGATTTGGTCTTACATCAACACCTCTAACGCCGCTCCTTCTACAGACTCGATACTCACACTGTTCAATGCCCTCACCGGCACTATCCAGCTAGACGATGACAACGGCTTCCAGTCGACCTTGTCGTCTGCCATAGCAGGTGGGGTTATCACCCAGACAGGGACACATGCCCTGCAGGTGAGGCAGTTCGGCGGCGCTACCGTCATGTCACCCTACTCTCTGTACATAGACAAGACCTCTGGTGCTGCCATCCCTGAGACAGAGCCTAACAACTCCTTCCTCACGGCCAATGCTTATGCGTTCGGCACGGTGGTGACAGGCTCTATCCCCATCACAACAGACGTGGACTACTACACCTTCACGCTGGCACAGAACGACAAGGTAGTAATCCAGGTGGATGGAGACCCAGACCGCAACGGCACCAACCTAACTCGTACCAACCAGTTCAACCCTAACTTCGCCCTGCTGGACAGCACCGGTGCGATCATCACATTGGTAGACAGCGACAGCCAGGGAGGCAACGGTGGGCTGCTGTCAGAGAGCCTGGTGTTCACGAACACGTCAGCGATCTCGACAACGTTCGGCGTCCTGGTGCAGTTCGACCCCTCGACACCGGTTGAGGACGACACAGGCATCTACAACCTGCACCTCTTCAAGGTCGGTGGCGGTACGTGCGGTCCTTCGGCTACACCTGTAGCTACCAACACAGTTGGACCCACGAACACAGCCGGGGCAGCTACCTCTACCAACACCGTAGTCGCGCCTACAGCGACGTGCGTAGCACAAGCAGCAGGCTGGACCCTGGGTGCTCCATTCAACGCTGCGGCAGTCGTTCGCGGTACGGGCGTCTACTTCCCCAACAACGGCAACTTCTACGTTATGGGTGGGCGCACATCCGACACCGCGGGCAGTGACCTCACTAACGTGCACGGCTACGTCCCAAGCACCAACACATGGTTCACTGACAGTGACGCTCCTTACCCCGACAACCAGATCAACAACATGGTTTGTGGCGTGCTCACCGTAAGTGGCATACCTCAAATCTACTGCGTGGGCGGCTCGGCGGCTGGAGCTACTACCTCCACTGCTCGCGTATTCAGCTACAACCCCTCTACCAACACCATAACTAGCCTCCCCGCGGCAGATAACTGGCCGGGCAACTCAAGCGGTGGCAACCTACCTGGTGGCTTCGCAGTCTTCCAGAACAAGCTGTACATAATCGGCGGCTTTACCATCTCCCCGGCAGCGGCGATGAACACGATCTACCAGTTCGACCCGACCCTCGCGTCCGGCTCCCGCTGGACACTCAAGACCTCGACCCTGCCCGTGGCGATGGCTTACGTCCCGGCGACCACGATAGGCACTCTCATCTACACAGGTGGCGGCGCGACCGTCTCCGCTGGCGTCCTTACCGACAGCACCAACGCCTACGTCTACAACCCAGTAGCTGACACAATCAGCCCCATCACCAACATCCCCAGGGCTACCGGTGAAACGAGAGCTGTAACAGTGGCTGGCGAGATGTGGGTCCTGGGTGGCGGCAGAACCTCACCTAACCCCTCTAACCAGGTTGACATCTACAACACCACTACTGGATGGCGCGTAGGCCTTCCATTCTCGTCAACACGACGCAACCTGGCTGCGGACACCGATGGAACCCGCGTGTGGATAGCAGGTGGATACACAGGCGCTGCGCCTGGCACCCCTGTCAACACACTCGATATCTACAGCTCAGGAGTGGTTTGCGCTACGGGTACTGCTACAACAGTAGCGGCGACCTCTACCAACACAGTCGGGGTAGCCACAGCTTCCGCTACCGCATGTTCCTCTAATTACACGTACACCGCAAGCGCTGGAGCGACCATCGTAGCTGGTACCGTCGACATTGGCAATCACGGTGATGACGTTATCACATCGGTGACATTGCCCTTCCCATACACTGTGTACGACCAAGTCTTCACCACGGTGAATGTAAGCTCTAACGGCAACTTGCAGTTCAACAGCGCCATCACCGGCCTGAATGACTAC
>DATEOC010000040.1:0-78027 GCA_035274425.1 Chloroflexia bacterium | reverse complement strand
AGCCGATGTTTCTCCCGGTGCATCGTGGCGCTACGGCGGACGTTACGCTTGTTCGTTTGGCACTACAACCGTCGCCAGCGTGCTATCTTTGCTAATCCTCGTCTCAAGAATAATCTGTGTCTTCTCTTTTAGTCACTCCCGTCGCTTCGCATGAGTTGACATTTGTCAGAAAGATTGGCAGTCTATCTCTACTATACGACCGGGCAGACGAAATGTAGACACCTTGCACGGACGACGGACGATAGACGATAGACGATAGAGTATACGCTTCCATAAAATAAACTCTGCGCCCTCTGCGTCTCTGCGGTGAGTTTACTTTCTTTCGTCTATCATCTATTGTCTTTCGCTCGCTTGTCCCTCCCCCCGACATTTGCTAAGATGTCCGCAAGCTTATGGCTACACACGCGGTTGTATCAGGCGACGAACAGGTGGCTTTCACGCCACCCCGCCTGGGCGTGCGCCCGCATCTATGGGCGTTGCTCGGCTATCTCATCCTTGCCCTCCTGGTAACTTACCCGCTCGCCCTCAACTTCACTACAGGAGTGCCAGGCGACCTGACGGCGGATCGAGACCAGAACCTGTGGAACCTCTGGTGGGTCGGGCAGGCGCTGGGCCATTTCACAAACCCCTTCCACACAGACCTGCTCTACTATCCCTATGGTGTCGACCTTTATTACCATACCCTGGGGCTGCCACTGGGAATCATTGGGCTGTTGCCGCAAGCGCTATTTGGCCTCCCAGCCGCGTACAACATCGTTGTGCTGGCGGCATTCACTTTATCTGGGTATGGCGCGTTTCGGCTCAGTTTACTCTTCACGCAAAAGCCGCTCGCCGCTTTCCTCGGAGGGGTGGTTTTCGCCTTCACCCCTTACACCCTCGACGCGCTCAAAGGGCAGACCGAAGTGATGTCGGTGCAGTGGATACCTCTCTACGCAGAGGCTTGGCTGCGGGCGCAGGTTGGTGGGACGGAGCACAGGCGCTATGCCCTCCTGGCCGGCGTATACCTGGCGGTAGCTCTGTTGAGCAGCCTCTATTACGGCACATATCTGCTACTCTTCACCCTCGCCCATATCGTGTACACCCTTGCCAGGTCACCTGATCGCATGATGTGGCTGCGGCGAATGTGGAAGAGGGGCGCGACGGTAGCAGGTATCTCGCTCGTGCTTACGCTACCCCTGATAATTGGTCTCGCCAGCGAGAGGAACAACCCCAGGCTCGCGGTTACACCCACCTCCCAACAACGCCTGGACAACTCCGCCGACTTCCTCAGCTTCTTCGCTCCTCCCCATGACCACCCCCTCCTGGGCAGCGTACACACTCAACCCGGACTGAACGCGCCCCTCATTCACCCTTACCTTACTCTCGGATATGCATCCCTCACTCTGGCTATCGTTGGAGTAGTTGTTGGCTGGCGAAATAGACAGTTACGTTTCTGGGTTGTGCTTGCACTGGCAGCGGCGGTGCTCGCTATGGGTCCACAATTGCAGATAGGGCGCAACGTCACCCTTATACCACTTCCCTTCAAGCTATTGGAAGGTCTACCTGGCTGGGATGCGATGGCGAAGGTAGAGCGGCTGGTGGTTTTGGTCCGGTTGTGTATGGGGGTGCTGGCGGCGATGGGGGGCGCTTGGGTCATAGATAGGCTGGCCCGCTATATAGCCCGGGGAAAGCAAGATGTCGCAATTGAACCGGGCGCGATAAATCGCGCCCCTACAATGTCACCCGTAGGGGCGCGATTTATCGCGCCCTCGTCCACAACAAAATCACATCTCCGCCAAAAATTGCCCTTCGTGGCCCTCCTATCCCTCCTCCTTGTAGAACTCCCCATCCACCCCCGCGCCATGCAGCCTCTAGCCATATCAGCAGGCTTCCCGACTCTAAATCCGAAATCCGAAATCCGAAATCCGAAATCGGCCCTTATGGAGTTGCCTTTCGCCACGCGACAAGCTGAGACATTAGGCAGGCGGATGCTCTTCCAGACAGCGCACGGACTCCCCATCATGGGAGGCTACCTGGCGCGCACATACACCAGCCCCATCACAGACCAGTGCTCCTCTTTCTGGGGCTTCATATCTGCCTCTGGCCTTCCCATCGAAGGGCCTGACATAGCCACCCCCACCCTGGAGTCGCGCCCGCTCGACGTGCTGCGCTTCTTCAATATAGACTACGTCGCCCTCTACAGCACCTACGGCGGCCCCGATGACGAACCTCTCGACCCGCAAGAGAGAGACGCCTTCCTCGACATAGTGGCGCACGTCTCAAATGGACAGCCGGTGTACGAAGATAGCTACGTGAGCCTGTACCACGTTGACCAGCTGCGCCAGGTCGAACAAACAGCCGCCTTCCACGTCGCGAACGGTTGGTACAACCTCGAAAGCACGGGCGGTGCGCCCTTCCGGTGGATGAAGGAGAACGTTGCCACGCTATGTGTCTTCGCGCCGCAACCCACGCGAGGCGCGCTGGCGATGGAGGGCACCGCCTTCGGCCTGGAGCGTACATTGCATATACAGGTTGGAGATAAAGAAATCTATAAGGGCAAGATACAGCAAGGAGGAACCTTCTCCCCCATAAAGACTGAGCCAGTAGAGTGGCCCTCAGGCATCACGGAGGTACGTGTCACGGCAGAAGGGTCAGGAATCACGCCTGAGTCGCTGGACCCCAATCAGAAAGATAAGCGTCCCTTAACTATAGGAATAAAGGGCGTAAAACTTGAAGTGACGCCCTGAAAGTAGTATAATGAAAAGTGGTACACAACTCTAGCGACGCGTTCGGAAAGTGGGAGTGACCCCACTTTTTTTGTCGTATAGAATAGGAGGAGAAAAACAGAATATGAAAAGTGATCTATATGCCGCAATCAACCAAATAGCCGCCGAGCGCAACATCTCCCGCGAGGCAATTCTGCGTGGTATCGAGGACGCCATTATCACGGCATATCGCCGTATCTCAGGCACCGACCAGAACGTAGCGGTCAAGCTTGACTTGCAGTCGGGCGACGCCCGCGTATTTGAGCACCGTATGGTCGTCCAGGAAATAGAAGACCCTGCCCTGGAGGTCTCCATCGAGGAGGCCAGGATGGTAGACCCAAGCGCCAAGGTGGGCGACATGCTTGAGCATGAGACCACCCCCGCCGACTTCGGGCGCATCGCCGCGCAGACCGCCAAGCAGGTGGTTATGCAGCGCATCCGCGAGGCCGAGCGTGACCGCGTATTCAGCGAGTTCAATGACCGCGAAGGGGACATCGTGCTGGCTAACGTGCAGCGCCAGGACCAGAGCGGAAACTGGGTGCTGGAAGTAGGGAGGGCAGAGGCCCTTTTACCTCCTACCCACCAGGTAAAGAGTGAGCGTTACCGCTCCGGCAACCGCATGCGCGTGCTTCTCCTCGAAGTGCAGCGCAACCCCAAAGGCCCCCAGCTTATCGTCTCCCGCTCCGACCGGGCGTTCCTCCGCCGCCTCTTCGAGCTTGAGGTCCCTGAGATAATGAGTGGCATCGTGGAGATCAAGAGCATAGCCCGCGAGGCAGGTATGCGCTCCAAGGTCGCCGTATATGCCCGCCAATCGAACGTAGACCCCGTAGGGTCTTGCGTCGGTATGAAGGGCCAGCGCATCCAGAAGATTGTGGACGAGCTAGGCGGCGAGAAGATAGATGTGGTGCTGTGGGACCCCGATATGTCGGTGTACATAGCCAATGCCCTCTCTCCCGCGCAGGTCCTCTCAGTTGACCTGCACGAGGACGAGAAGACCGCCTCGGTAGTCGTCCCCGAAAGGATGCTCTCGCTCGCAATCGGCAAGGAGGGGCAGAATGCCCGACTCGCCGCCAAGCTGACCGGCTGGCGCATAGACATCAAGAGCGCGGTCACGCCCGGCGATCCTGCGCAGGAAGCGGAAGTTGACGACAACGAGCTTGCACGCCGCGCCGCCGCCATGTTGAAGGCCGAGGCCGCCGCTGCCGGGGAGAGTGAAAGCCACCAGGCTACCGCCCCTTCCGAGAACGGCTCTGCCCCCAAAGAGGAGCGCCGCAAAGTACGCTCGAACAACATGGTGGTCTACCAGAGCGCCAACTATGGCCCCTTACCCGAAGAAATGGCAGGCGAGACCGTCCGCCTGCGCGCCAGCGACGACCAACTCGAAATCCGCTCCGACTCGGGCCGCGTCCTGGCTACCTACCCAATCCAGCAAGCGGAGGGTGAGGCGGCAGCTGAAGAGGAGTAGCATTTGAAACGTGATGCGTGATACGTGATGCGTGATTTATTAATCACAAAGGCCACAAAGACGCAAAGAACACAAAGGTTTTATTGGTTTATTATCACGCATCACGCATCACGCATCACGTTTCACGTTTCACGCACCATGACAACCAAACCAACTACAACCAAAGGCCCTCGCCCCAAACACGTTCCGCAGCGTACCTGCGTGGCCTGCCGGACTACGGGAGCCAAGCGCGGGCTGATACGTATAGTGCGCGGGACCGATGGCTCGGTAGAGGTGGACGAGACCGGCAAGAAGTCGGGCCGGGGCGCTTACTTATGTCACAACTCTGAGTGCTGGGAGAAGGCGCTCAAGAGCAAGTTACTTGAATACGCGCTCAAGACACCCATCAGCAAAGAAGATAAAGCAGCGTTGCAAACATACTCCGCAACGGTAAGCGACGAATGACGAATGATAAATGACAAGCGACTAATAGACAGTAGCCAGCTAGGAACCTTAGACATTGAACTTTGAACTTTGAACTTTGGACTTTGGACAAGCGGCTTCTAAGAAGGAGGGATAGTACATGCCAAAGAAAATAGACTACGTAATAATGACACCAAACAGCGCCGACGATGACGGCGGGCTTATACCGGCAGACGAAGATAGCTTTGCTCGTGATGCGAGAATCCGCGCGGCGGGAGCGCCTGGTCGTCCCGGTCCCGGAGCCGGACGGCCCGGGGGCGGTGCTCGCCCAAGTGGAGGTTATCGCGGCAGCCGCCCAGGAGGTGGCCTCAATAGAGGTGGCGGGCGCTCCGGTGGGGCGCGGCCAGGTGCGGGAGGAGCCAGAGGCGGTGCTGGCACCGCGACGGCAAGCCAGGGTGTACGAGGTGGGCGCGGGTTCGGCGGCGCATCGCGCCTGGGTGCATTGGAGCGCCCTACTCCGAAAGTAGCCCTCCCTCCTTACATGACCGTCAAGGAGCTGGCCGACGAGCTGAGCGTCAACCCGACTAACGTCATCCGCGAGATGATGAAGCACAACGTGCTGGCGACCATCAACCAGCAGATAGACTATGACACCGCAGCTATCGTCGCTATCGGCCTCGGCTTTGAAGTCTCTGAGGCGATACCGGAGGTAGAGCTTGACCTCGGTGAGGCGATGGTAGCCGAGCAAGAAGTGAGTGGCAGTGGGCGTGTGGCAACGCGGCCCCCGGTCGTCACTATCATGGGCCACGTTGACCACGGCAAGACCAAGCTACTCGACTCGATACGCAAGGCGAACGTAATCGCTACCGAAGCGGGGGGTATCACCCAGCACATCGGCGCATACCAGGTAGAGCTACAGGGGAAGAAGATAACCTTCCTGGATACACCGGGCCACGAGGCCTTCACCGCCATGCGTGCGCGTGGGGCACAGGTAACGGACCTGGTTATCCTCGTGGTAGCAGCCGATGACGGCGTGATGCCCCAGACGGTTGAGGCATTGTCGCACGCACAGGCCGCCGAAGTGCCCATCATCGTCGCCATCAACAAGATGGACAAGGAAGACGCTAACCCCGACCGGGTGATGACGCAACTCTCCGAGCGCAGCCTTGTGCCCACCCAATGGGGTGGCGATACCGAGTTCATACCCCTCTCCGCACGCACAGGTGACGGCATCCAGACCCTCCTTGAGACCATCATCCTGGTGGCAGAGATTGCGGAATTCAAGGCCAATCCGGACCGCTCGGCTACGGGCACCATTGTGGAGGCCGAGATGGACCGCAACCGGGGTCCCATCGCCACCGCCCTTATCCAGAACGGCACCCTCAACCTGCGCGACTATGTGGTAGCGGGCGCGACCTGGGGCCGCGTGCGCGCTATGAGCGACGACAAGGGGCGAAAGCTCCGCAAGGCCGAGCCATCTACCCCTGTGGAGATACTGGGCCTCACCGACGTGCCGCGTGCGGGCGATACCCTCATAGTCACGCCCGACGAGCAGACCGCCAAGCAAGTCGCCGAGCAGCGCGCCCGAATGAGACGCTTCGAAGAGAGCGCCCAGGGCATCAAGAGCATCAGCCTCGACGATCTCTTCGCGCAGATACAGGCAGGCAAGGTCAAGGAGTTGCGCATTATCCTCAAGGCGGACGTGCAAGGCTCCCTCGAAGCTATCAGCCAGACCCTCGGCAAGCTCTCCACCGACCAGGTGAAGGTCAACGTGCTACACAGGGCGACGGGCGGTATCACCGAGTCGGACGTGCAGCTTGCCTCCGCTTCGGACGCGATTATCATCGGCTTCAACGTTCGCCCGGACGCGACCGCCAAGCGCGCCGCCGACAAGAACCGTATAGATATTCGCTTCTACGACATCATATACAAGCTCTCCGAGGACATCGAGAAGGCTATGGTCGGTATGCTCGACCCGACGTACCACGACGTTACTGATGGCTACGCCGAGGTGCGGGCCGTCTTCCGCCTCCCCAGGAACGAGCAGGCAGCAGGTATCATGGTCACAGAAGGCAGAGTCACCCGCAACTCGCAGGTACGCATGTTGAGGGGTGGCGCGGTTATCTACGATGGGACCATCTCTGCCCTCAAACGCTTCAAGGACGACGTGCGCGAAGTCACCCAGGGCTACGAATGTGGAATCTCCCTGACCAACTTCAACGACTTCCAGGAAGGCGATACGATGGAGTTCTACCGGAAAGAGCAGGTCAAATGACAATTTTGAATTTTGAATTCTAGATTATGAATTGAAGCATAGTAGTACAAATAATTTAGAATTCAAAATTCAAAATTCAAAATTATGCCAACACGACGCCAGATACAGGTATCGGACGAGATACAGCAGATAGTCTCCGTGCTCATGCAGCGCGAGATGAAGGACCCGCGTATCGGGTTCACTACCGTCACGCAGGTGGAAGTCACCTCCGACTTCAAGTACGCGCGCATCTACGTGAGCGTGATGGGCACGCCGCAGGAGCAGAAGGAGACTATGGCTGCCTTCACGAGCGCTCGTGGCTGGTTCCGCCGCGAGCTTGCCCACCGCATGACGATGCGCACCGTCCCTGAGATACAGTTCAAGCTCGACACCTCTATAGAATACAGCGACAATATCAATCGCCTGCTGAACGAGTTGAAGGAAGCTGAGATCCAGAAAGAAGCTGCTACGCCAGAGGGTGACTCGGGGGAACAACCATAGACAACAAGATACTGCGTATTAGCGGTCACTTAGTGCTATGCTATAATTCAACCCAGAAGATTCACGAAAGTAGCTTCAAGCTGGGGGTATAAAATGACTGCTCTTCTTGCGCGGATCTCCGAACTTCGTAGCCGGTGGCCCATTTTTCTCCCCTGGGCAGTCGCTCACATCTTCAGTTTTTTACTGATTTTACCCTCCTACTGGATTGCCAATGCGTCTTTAGGGCCGAATAACATAGCCATGACATTTCTCTTCGTCATGGCTATGTTTTCATTTGTGTTGGGAGCAGTTCAGGGTGTGGTTTTACATGCTTATCAAAACCAGCTATCCAGATGGCTATGGTCTACGGTAACATCTGCCGCTCTACTTCTAACGAGTAACCTAGCCTACTGGCTTTTTCAGCGGCTGACGCAGCAAGGCTACCGTCCTGTTTTGGGCTACTACGATTACCTCCCTATAGGTGGTGCTATCGTAGGCTGTGGGCTTGGGCTGGCACAGTGGCTCGTGTTGCGAGGTATGACGACCGGAGCGCATAGCTGGTTATGGGTGACTGCTTGGGCTTTGGCAACTGCACTGACAAGTGTGCTCTTGTTCGGGCCGATTCTGAATAATCTGTCCTCCTGGTATGGCATCGGTGGTTGGGTAGCTAAGCTATCTCTATCCGCATTATTTACTGGGGGTATTACAGGCATATTCTTATTGCGCTTAGTAAGAGAACTAGACACGGTGCAGGAGTAGAATAGACCATTCTCGCTTCTCTCCTGCGTCATCCCCAAGTAACTTGAGACATCCCAATTTTTAACTAGTCGGTGCAATGACCTTAGTTCACAGGTTGCAGCGGCACGGAGCGACTCGTTCAGGGCTGGCCGGTTGCTTGGGGGATGGGGATATATGGCATCTCAATCGTGATCGTGGGTATAGGCGTGGGGATCGATACCTCCGTGGGTCTAGGCATGACGTTCACAGTAAGATCGAAGGCGAACGGGCCAACGCTCTCCAGGTCAGGTTGTGGTGTGTGCCTGGGACTACTAAAGTCTATCTCATCGGGGATACGTGTAGGTGTCGGGTAATCCTCTGGTCGCAACTCCGGTAATTCACAAGGGTACTTCGGCGGGCGAACGTGTATGGCAGACACCTCGAAATGCATTGCCATCTCCTGGGCTTGTGTCGACTCCGGCACCCCCCAGAACGTAGCCGTAGCTACGTTTGGCCCCATAGTCTCGTACTCTAAACCCCAATAAGTGCCCCGTAAGCTCTTGCCACCAACATTCAGCACCGGTGGGTCTATCTTGAAGCGCACGCGTGGGCCGGTAACCGTGTACCCTATAGTTACATGGTCAGCTGCCGCGTACACGCGCACAACCTTCACTTTCCACCCGCCTGCCTCCTGGGTCACGTCTACAACCTGGCCCATCACCTCGGAACTGCCGCGCTCCCTAAAGTGAAACCCTAGCTCAAACACGCTGGGTTGCCCATCCGGCGATAGATACATACTGCTATCCTGGGGCCAGTTTGTGCCACCAAATACTGCTCGCAACGAAGGCCAATCAGATCCACCCTTAGCGGTTATGACGTTGTGAGGAATTTCGTACAGGTAAGCCGCAAGTGTGCTAGGAAGGTAACGGTCTCCGGGGAAAATCCTACGTAGGTCGCCCTGCACAACCACCAGCCCGAATGTATCTGTCGCTCTTCTCTCCAAGGCGTTCGCCCAGCCAAAACCGAGGCAAGGCAATTCTCCTCCTATAACTTTGCGGCTTAGCATAACCTGCGGAGTGCCGGTGTCAACGACATCTCTGACCACCTTTCTGGCAAGCTCCATGTCCCCCTGCGGGTCGATCATGACGAAATCATTAGTACCGCTCGTACTGCTCGGTCTGTTAGCTTCTACATTCATACTCTCTATAGGCGTGGCAGGCCTCCCCGTCCACAGGACCAGGATAACGGTCACCAGAAGTGTAGCCGGAACTAAGCCTGCGGCCCACACGCCCCACCTTTTGCGATTATTTGCTCTCATCACGTTGTCCCTCTAGAGACCGGAGGCTCTAAGGTGTTCCGCGCTTCAGTACCTTGAACTCAGTTACCCTTTTCGCGAAGTCGGCATCGAAAACATAGGCTCCTGGCTCGGTGACTGGACGGCCCTCAAACCGTGTAGGATAACCAAGCTCAGGGTGAAACTCCACCCGGTATGCCATGTAAAAGCGGCCAGAGCCGCCCATCGCCGGCGTGTGGAAAATCTGAGCATCATCGAGAACCGCTTTGATTTCCTCAAACATACCTTCTACTGTATCAGCCCTCACATAATCAAGAATATCAGGCTCAGGCGTCCACTCAGGTTCTGGTGGGCGCAGTATCGTGATTTTACGGGCCTCATCACTAACCCTAAGCGAGCTAGTGCCTCCTAAGAAAGCAAACGTGTCCACGGTAATCTCATACTCTTGGATGCCCTGTGCTTTCCACTTATTCAATGCCCTCTCATAATCTTCAAGAGTGATATTGACCCTAGGTGGATGCACGATGTTATCGAGAGGTCCACCTATGCTGAAAATGAGTAAGCCACACAAAATAACACTCGCGGTAATAGAGCCTGCTCTCTCCGGCAGTCTGAGAAAGAGGCCATTCAGCAAAGCTATCAGTGACAGGCCTGAGATAGCGCCAAACAAGGTTAGACTCAGCATTATCCCGAGCCAACCGAGGATATCTGAGCCGTTCCCTGCCGAATGCAAAGCGCCTGATACTCGGAAAACATAGATTAGCGTCCCTATCCCCGCAGCCGAAGCGAGCGCGCTTGAGACAACCCACCATCCTGCCCTCTTTATCCCTGCTGCCGCAAGCACTCGCCCCTGGAAGAAGCCAAAAAGAGAGCCTGCAATTGCACCCATTACGGTGTATGGAGCAACTTCGGGCAAGACCTCCGCGTCGGAATCCATAATTCTGCTTACAGATACAAGGGCTACCAAACTCCCCATGCACGCCCAGCTGGCGGCTGTCGCGGGGACCCACAGCCAGATACGCGTGGATCGCACATAATAGCTCAGAACAAGCCACTGGGACACCCCAACGGCTGCGCCAATGAAACCGAAGCCAAGAGCTACGGAGATTACTGCCCATAGGTAGTCATCTGGAGACCACCAGGTACCGCTGATCAGTCCCTGGGCTAGAGGTGCGCTGAACAAAAGGCCGACGGCTGTCAGAATTATCCAACCTAAAAGTGTATGCCGATTAGGCCTTCTGACTAATAGTGAAGGTTCTTCATCGCGCACCACCACGAGCGGCTTCCTGGTCCTGGCTATTCTCGTGCTTCCAGCTACGTTACCCACAGATTCGCCTGGATTATCCATAGGCCAGCCTCAGTAGTCTACATTTGCACGCTCACCCCACACCGCTCCAGCAAGTCTCGCGCATACCGCACGGGCCACCTCGTCAGCCTCCTTCGAGGGTCGTTGGGCGAGTGCGTATCGGAGCCGCATGAGGTCAGCAGCCCCCGGTCTGTGCAGAGCTTGAGATAGCACGCCACGTCATAAGAGGAGTGATATGGGTGCCACACCTCGAAACCCATCAAACCTGCCTCTATCATCGCGTTCAGCGTCTCTTCGTTGGGGGGCTGGAAGCCAGGCTCGGCGCGTGCGGGGTGGGCCAGGATGGGTATAGCCCCACTCTCACGAGCGTTGCGTATCACCTCGCGCATATCGGGGAGGGGGAGGAAGTCTACCCCTACCGTCTTGGCAAGCTCGTGCGCCTCCTTCATGTTAGGGGCGTACTCGTGCTTGATGAGGGCCTGGAAGATGTGATAGGGCGCGATGGGCTGCCCCAGATGGCATATCTTCAACATAGCGGGGTCAATAGGCTTCCCCTGCTCGGCCAGCTTCTGCAACCCCTGGGCGCAAATCTCCTCATAGCGCCTCTTGTTCTCCTCCAGCGGCCCCACTATGCGCCCATCCGACAGGTCTACGTTGTAAACCAAAAGGTGGTACTGCGTCTCCCCCCACATACATGAGACTTCCACCGCCGGTATGACGTGGATGCCATACTGCGCAGCTTCCCCTTGCAAGGGGCGCACATTGTCTACCCTGTCGTGGTCCGCGAGCGCGATTACGGCCAAACCCTGCTCGTGAGCTACCTTCGCCAGCATCGCCGGAGTGAAGCGCCCATCCGACGCTGTGGTGTGCATATGCAAGTCCACGCAGGCGTCCCACCACACCCTGACGCCCGATAATCGCCCGGTACCGCTCAATATGATTTCCTCTGGCCCATATCGCTTCTGAAACGTGATGCGTGATGCGTGATGCGTGATAATAAACCCATAAATCCTTTGTGTTCTTTGCGTCTTTGTGGCCTTTGTGATTACTCTATCACGCATCACGTTTCACTCTGTCGTCCGCCCTCAAACAATCTCCAGCTCCTCTTCCACCTCTTCAACGCCTGGCACGCTCCCCGCGACCTGCTCGGCCTGGTCTATGTCGTCCAAGGAGCGGACGCTGCCCGTCAGGTAGACTACGCCATCTTCTACCGTCACCTCGATGTTGAGGTCGGAAGTGTAAGCATCGGCGGCGAGGGCGTAGCGCACGCGCTCCGCTATCTCCTCGTCGTTAGTTTGCAACCGGAGAGGGTGGTCCACCTCCTCTGTAGGCTCCTCGAGAGAGGTAGCAGCAAAACCGCCCATCACCTCGGCACCCTCCGCACCTTCCATCCTGAGTGGCGGATCGGTAGGAGGAAAGTATGTCTCTTCCCCCTCTATAGCCTCTATCATGTCGGAGGTGCCAGGGTCCCCCGCGAAGTCAGGCTCCTCGCTTTCGCCCCTCCACGAGTTGTCGAGGTCCAGCACGTCCATATTGGTGCTCATCCGCTCTCTGCCCATGCTAGGGTCCACCATACGGTCCATATCCTCGTCCTGCGTATTATCTCCTTCATCAACCTCTCTCACACTGTAATCGCTTGGAGGAGTGCGGCGGTTCGCCACATTCGCGGGGTCCTGCGTACCAGGCATAACGCTCCGGCCCTCGGAGATAACGTCGCGGTTCTCGATGGGACGCGCTGCCTCCCCAGATTGGGTGCGGCTATCGCGGGAATCGTCATCTCGCGCTGTGCGAGCACTTCCGGTGTCCATAGTTACCTCCATGTGGGACTTTCCAAGTATTGTCCGATTATTGTACCATAGCCCGTTTGACAACCCTTCTCAGGCTGATTTACAATTCAAAGCAGGTGATGTGTATGCATACCTGGTACTGTGGATAACTGCGCCTCTCGAATTATCACTCTCAAGGCAAACCACGTGCCAGCGAACGAGTAGAAGGCAGTAGGCAGAGGTAAGGACGTAGAAGTTCATCAATAATCTCACATATCACGTTTCACGCATCACGTTTTACGTTTCACGCAGCAAGGAAACCCTTTTGACAACCAGCAACAACGACGGCGACGGGGGCGGGCGGGCGCTCAACGGGCGATACCAGCTCATCAGTGTGGTGGGTGGCGGCGGCATGGCCCACGTCTACAAGGCCCGCGACAACGTGCTGGGTCGCATCGTCGCGGTCAAATTGCTGCGCGAGCAATACACGGGTGACAGCCAGTTCGTGGTGCGCTTCCGGCGCGAGGCGCAGGCCGCCGCCAACCTGGCCCACCCCAACATAGTCAACGTCTACGACGTGGGCCAGGATGGCGATCTTCATTACATAGTGATGGAGTACATCGCCGGGGCGAGCCTGAAGGAAGTAATCACAGCCTCCGCGCCCTTCCCCGCCAACAAAGCCGCCACCATCGCCATACAGATACTCGCCGGCCTCGAATACGCTCACCGCAACGGCCTCATCCACCGCGACATCAAGCCCCAAAACGTGCTGATTGGCCCGGACGGCACGGTCAAAGTCACCGACTTCGGTATCGCCAAGAGCGTCTCCGACCTGGGGCTGACCGAGGCGGGACTTGCGCTCGGCACCGCCCATTATTTCTCGCCGGAGCAGGCCAAAGGCGAGCGTGTGGTGCCCGCCTCCGACATCTACGCGGTAGGCGTCACTATGTACGAGATGCTGACGGGCAAGCTGCCGTTCGAGAGCGACAGCATTATGGGCCTCGCCTACAAGCACCTCTCCGAGCCGCCGAAGCCCCCACGAGAGCTTAACCCCGGCATACCCGCCCGTCTGGAAGCCATCGTGATGAAGGCTCTCGCCAAAGGCCCGACGGAGCGGTTCGCCTCGGCAGCCGAGATGGAGAAGGCGCTAAGAGCCATGCTCGCCGGGGGCCAGCAGCCAACCATAGAAGTACAGGTGCCCGTAGCCCGCCCCAATATAACAGCCTCCGGAGGCCGCCAGGGTTCCAGGGGGAGACAAACCGCGAAGATAGAGGGTGGGCAGGCTCCGATAACGGGCAGACTCAATAATGGCGGGGTGCCCGGTGGGGTCTATCCGGCTGCCGCTGGAGCGGGGGCAGGGGTGGGCGCGGCGGCACGCACGATGCCCGGCGCGCTCGGTGGACCTGCTTCTATGGCCTTACGCCCCGGAGAGGCAAAGGTGCAGACACGCGGTGGTGGGTGCAGCATCGTAGCTGTGACCTTTATCGTGCTGGGCCTGGTCGCGGGTATAGTGGCGGGGGCTATATGGCTGGTGCCGCAGGTACAGAAGATCTTCCAGGAGTATGTTGTCCCTACCCCCACAAACACGCCTATTATCCCGACGGCCACTTTCACACCAACGCCCGTGCCCCCAACCCCTACCCTCACTTCCACGCCCACCACCACGCCCACCGCCACAGCCACGCCACAGTCTGTGCCTGTGCCCAAGCTAGTCGGCCTCAAGATAGGGGATGCTACAATCCTCGCCAAGCAGAGAGGCTTCGAGCTTGTAGAGCTTGAGCGCATCGAGTCGCCGGAGTGGCCCCTGGGCGTGGTAGCGCAGCAAGACCCTGCCCCCGACACGATCTACAAACAGACGAGCAGGATAAGCGTGCGCGTGAGCACCGGCCCACCCCCATTCAAGATGCCCCCGTTGGCTAACACCGACCCGCAGGCCGCCAGGGCCGCTCTCGAAAGCACAGGGCTGAAGGTGCAGGTGATATTCGAGGGGAGCGCCACCATACCAGAGGGCGTGGTGATACGCACCGACCCCGATGCCGACGTCCAGGTCAGGCCGGGCGACACGGTAAAGCTGATCGTGAGCATTGGCGAAGTCGCGGAGGTACCCGACCTGATAGGCGTCGAAAATGTGGACATAGCCCTACTGCGACTCGATTCGGTGGGCCTCACCCTCGGCACCGTCACTGAAGTGGACGACCCCACGGGGAGCGTCCCCCCCGGCGCAGTCCTCAGCCAGGACCCGGAGAAAGGGAAGGTAGTGAGGAGAGGCACGCCCGTCAATATACAGATAAGGCGGCGGGAGTAATTTTGAATTCTAAATTTTGGATTTTGAGTTATGAAGCTGATCTGTAATTCCCAATCTAAAATTCAAAATTTAGAATTCAAAATTCCCAAAGGGGAAGCGTTTGCTCAAGTTCGATGAGAAAGCTCCGGGCGTGTGGGTCTTTCCCAGTGTGGGCACCGGGGAGAATTGTGGGGTGGCGCTTGGAGAGAGAGGCGCGCTCCTCATTGACCCTACGCCCCACCCTACAGACCTCGACGCTACCGCGCGCTTCCTCAAAGAGATGGGGAGCGAAGTGCGCGCTCTCATCTTCACGCGCCCACCCGCAGAAGCTATTAGCAGGTGGCCCGACGCGCCCCGTATAATGCCCGGCACGCCGGAGAATGGCGTATCTCTACCCGACCTCACGGGTGGGTGGGAGGCGTTGCACCTTCATGGCGTCAATGACGAGAGGCTAGCGGTGTATCACCCGCGAAATAAGGTGCTATTCTGCGGCGAGATGCTCACCAATATGGCGGTGGGCATACCCGTCCTCGGGGGGGATAGCCAGGGCTACCTGGACAACCTGGCACGCATAGAGGAGTTGGGCGCGAAGCTGGTTGTGCCCCATCGCGGCGAGGTTGCCGCAGGTAAAAAGGCTGTGCGGTCGCGTATCGAGGGCGACCGCAGCTACATCTACTCCCTCCACCGCCACGTCATGACCTCCCTCGCCGCCCATATCACTCTCGACCGCGTGCTCACCGTCGCGGGCCAGGTATACGAAGATTTCCCCTTCCTGCAAGACCACCTGGAGAACATGAGATTCGTATGGAATGAGCTGTCTGAGGAGTGACGACGGACGACGGACGACGGACGACGGACGATAACCTTGAACCTTGAACCTTGAACTTCCCACTACTCACTACTAAAGGAAGATACATTGAGCGCAGAGATTAGCTACGGCAAAGGAAATATCACTCTCTACCGCACGTATGCGAGGGAGATGTCCGGCCTCACGCCGATACCGGAGTCGGCCTTTACCGGCAGAGACAACACCCTCTTCGCGGTGGATGTTATGGTGGAGGTCTTTGGCGACAATTTCATGCCCGCTTACACCGAAGGGGACAACCGCAACGTGGTAGCGACCGACACGATGAAGAACTTCGTGTTGAGCCAGGCGTTGCGCTTTGAGGGTGCGACCATCGAGGGCCTCCTCTATTT
Organism: Chloroflexia bacterium; assembly: GCA_035274425.1. Classification (GTDB taxonomy): domain Bacteria; phylum Chloroflexota; class Chloroflexia; order QHBQ01; family JADMIH01; genus JADMIH01. The sequence goes on along the minus strand of DATEOC010000040.1, from coordinate 62,118 downwards.
TCTCGGTGAGAGGTTCCTGGCGACCTACCCTCAAATGCAGTCTCTACGCGTCACAAGTAAAGAGCAGCCGTTCGACCAGGCGCGTGTGCCCGCAGAGAACGGCGACGGCTTCACAGCAAGCAATGTGCTCTTCAGCCGCTCGCACAACGACTACGCCTTCGCCTCACTCGATATGACTCGCGCAGAGAGTGTGGGTGGCGTACTCGTAACGGACCATAACTGCGGGCGATTGGGTATGCAACTAATCAAGGTCACGGGTAGTTCCTTCGCCCAGTTCGCTCGCGACGAGTTCACCACGCTACCGGAGCGCCCGGATCGCCCCCTCTTTATCTACCTGGATGTCTACTGGAAATATACCGATGTGGGCCATGCGACAGGGGCGGACCTCTCGCGCTACATCTCCGCCGACCAGGTGCGCGACTTCTGCGGGACCATATTCCACCGCTTCGTCAGCATGTCGATCCAGCACCTCATCCACGAGATGGGCATAGGTCTCCTTGAGCGCTTCCCGCAGATGGCCGAGGTGTCGTTCGAGGCCCAGAACCGCCTGTGGGATACCGCCTTCGTCTCTGAAGAGGACGACCGGGTGAAGGTCTATATTGACCCCAGGCCGCCCTATGGGATGATAACGCTCAAACTGACCCGTTAGCGGGGTGCAGGGGTTGCTACCCCTAACGGGGTACCACGGGTGTCCCCTGGAGATTCCCTCTTTAGGTGAAGGAAATATGGGGAAACTCACAACTCACGTTCTGGATACCGCCCAGGGCCGCCCCGCCGCAGGCATGGAGATAGAGTTGTGGCGGCTCAACTCCCCCGGCGAGGCGCGCACGCTGGTGAAATGTGTTTACACGAACGGCGATGGGCGCACAGAAGGAGGCCCAATACTTGAGGGGGAAGAATTCACCCCAGGCACCTATGAGCTTGTCTTCATGGTAGGAGATTACTTCGCCGAGCAAGAGGTCACCACATCCGACCCACCCTTCCTCGATAGGGTGCCCATACGCTTCACCATCGCCAGCCCTACCGCTCATTACCACGTACCACTGCTCGCCTCCCCTTGGGCTTACAGTACGTACAGGGGAAGTTGATTCTTCAGGACTGCAAAGTAACGATAAAACTGTAATACCCGACCTGTCATTCTGAGCGAAGCGAAGAATCTAAAAAAGCCAGCCTCACCTCAATCTCACGGCAACCCACCATCTTTAGATTCTTCGCTTTGCTCAGAATGACAGGCTGAAATCTAAGGCTCCATTCAACATCTGCTCTCTCTAACTTTGCATCCGCCTTGATCCTTACCTTACCTGAAAAACAAACGTACCGTAGGGCCTCATGAGCGCAATGCCTTATACTAACCAATGATGAACATGCTGGCGCAGGTCGTTATGGAGCGGTGCGACCTCCTCGCGAGCATCAGCGAGGAGCCTGACCGCCTCACCCGCCGCTTTGCCACTGATGCTATGCGGCGCGCTAACGAGCTGGCCGCCGCCTGGATGCGAGATGCGGGCATGGCCGTCCGCCAGGACAACATAGGCAACCTCATCGGGCGCTACTATGGGTCTGGGGCCGGGACCCTGGTGCTCGGATCGCACCTCGACACAGTGCGTGACGCGGGCAGGTACGATGGGCCGCTAGGGGTGATGGTAGCCATCGCCTGCGTGCAGGCGCTACAGGACCAGGGCAAGCAACTCCCTTTCGCCATAGAGGTAGTAGCCTTCGCTGACGAGGAGGGGCTGCGCTATGGCACTTCATACCTGGGAAGTAAAGCGTATACTGGCACGTTCGACCCGGCCTACCTCAACTTGTGTGACGCCGATGGCATCTCCATGCGCGAGGCGATAAGTGCAGCAGGTGGCGACCCCGATGCGATACCACTAGACAAGCGCAACAGAGACGACCTGCTAGGGTACTGCGAGGTCCATATTGAGCAAGGTCCGGTGCTTGAGGCGCAAGGCTTGCCGGGAGGAGTTGTATCCGCCATCGCGGGACAGACACGGGCGACAATAACCTTTCGTGGAGAGGCAGGGCACGCTGGCACGGTGCCAATGAGCATGCGCCGCGACGCCCTCACCGCCGCCGCTGAGTTCGTCCTTGCAGTAGAAGAGACCGCACGCGCCGAGCCGGGGCTTGTAGCGACTGTCGGCCAGCTAGCAGTGCAGCCGGGCGCGAGCAACGTCATACCAGGCGAGACTACTGTCAGTCTCGATCTGCGCCACGCCGAGGATGCCATACGCGAGCGGGCATTGGCCCTTGTATACGATAAAGCAGAGGAGATCGCTGCAAAGCGCGGAGTTTCGCTTACGCATAGGTTGATACAAGAAAATAGTGCTATGCGTTGCGACCCGCACTTGACGACGCTGTTTGCCGAGGCAATAGTGTCTCTTGGGCACGAGCCACTGCACCTTGTAAGCGGGGCAGGGCACGACGCGGTTACAATGTCACAGATAACGCCCATAGCTATGCTATTCGTGCGCTGCAAAGGAGGCGTCAGCCACAACCCCGCCGAGTCGGTGGAGGTAGAGGATGTGGCGGTTGCTATCGAAGTGCTCAGCAGGTTTTTGAGGCAGATGAGCAAGTAAAACCATGCTGAAGCTGAAGCACAAAGTGCTCATACGCAGGCCGGTGGAGGAGGTCTTTCAATTTGTGGCGACCGACTACTTCCAGAACCGCCCAAAGTGGGCGCCAATCCCCAAAGAGGTAGAGATTCTGGAAATCCCTGAAGGACCTGCGAATATAGGTGTAACTGCACGATATAGGTCTGAGGACCAATGGGGCAGGATCGCAGATACCACTTTTCTGGTCACGGAATACGAGCCAAGTAGAAAACTAGGTATTAAAACAGAGACCAGGTTTGCCGAGCACCAGCCGAAGAGGAAAGCAAGTCAGAAAGCGTACGCAGGTGTGTCTCATACCTCCGCAACCTCCCTATTCGAGCCTGTTGAGGGTGGTACCGAGATTACATTCGTGAACGTCCTATGGTTCACAGGTATCGGTAAGATCGCAGGGTGGTTCACGGAACGCAGGGTTGCTCTTACCCTGGACGAGACTCTGGAAAAGGGTAGGGAAGCTGCGTATAACATAAAGAACCTGTTAGAAACAGAAGTAGGGCTTCCTCCCGGCAAGAGGCCCTTGAGCATTAGACGCTCCTGGGTTATAGGGAGCGTCTATATTCTGATATTCACCGCCCTGCTCTGGGTGCATGGAGCGCGGGAAGATCTGCATTTATTGCCGGACTGGATAACCACGTTGCGAGCGGCAATGATTATAATGATAGTCGTAGGGTTCCTTGCTCTTGTCGTGAAGGGCATCGTCCAAAGCTCAGACATAAGGAGAGATTGATGCAATATCCATTACACTTATCGTTCAAAATCCTTTCGTTCGCGTCGCAGATTTCGGTTAAGGATGCGACCGGCCAGCTTGTCTTCTACGTGAAGCAGAAGCTCTTCAAGCTGAAAGAGGAAATTACCGTCTTCGCTGACGAAGCGCAGACCCAACCTCTCTATACCATCAACGCCGACCGCATCCTGGACATCTCGGCGCGATACACTATCGCCGACATGGAAGGAAACCCCATTGGTGCCCTCAAGCGCGAGGGGATGCGCTCGCTATGGAAAGCCCACTACGACATCCTGGAATTCGAGACCCCAATAATGACTATCACCGAGGAAAAGGGCTGGGTGAAGGTGATAGATGCCCTCGTAGGCGAAGTGCCCGTACTCGGCATGTTCACCGGCTACATGTTCCACCCGGCCTACCTCGTCACTCGCACGGACGGCACCGTAGTTATGCGCCTGGAGAAGAAGCCCGCCTTCCTGGAGGGTATATTCGAGATACAGAGCAAGATGCCCCTGGAGCCACGCGAGGAGAAGCTGGTGCTGCTGAGCGTGCTCATGGCGGTAATCCTCGAAAGGGGCCGAGGCTAATTTGAGTGCGGAGTGAGGAAATAAGAGCTGAGTCGGGAACTGGTGAGAAATGGGCTTATACGATCTTATCATTCGCAATGGCACGCTGGTAACTGCCGGAGGCACTAATCCTGCCGACCTGGCAATCGCTGAAGGACATATCGTCGAGGTTGGCCCGGAGCTAGAGGGAACGAGTCGCGAAGAGATAGACGCGGCGGGCCTCCACATCTTCCCCGGCGTGATAGATGCCCACGTGCATTGCAACGAGCCGGGACGCACAGAGTGGGAGGGCTTCTCGACGGGCACAGCCGCCCTGGCAGCGGGAGGCGCGACCCTCTTCTTTGATATGCCCCTCAACTCCCACCCCCCCACACTCGACGCCGCGAGCTTCGACCTAAAGCTGGCGGCAGCGCAGGCCTCTTCGCTGGTAGACTTCGGCCTATGGGGTGGCCTCGTGCCTGGGAACCTCGACCACCTGGACGAGTTGGCAGAGCAGGGCGTGGTCGGCTTCAAGGCGTTCATGTCCAACAGCGGCATTGACGACTTCCCCGCGTGCGACGACCTCACCCTCTATGAAGGGATGGCGCGAGCCGCCAGGCTGGGCCGCATCGTAGCGGTCCACGCCGAGAGCGACCCACTCACCACTTCCCTTGCGAAGCGTGCCATCTCCCAGGGTCGCACGAGCGTGAGGGACTACCTCCAATCCCGTCCCGTAATCGCCGAGCTTGAGGCTATTGGACGCGCCATACTCTACGCCCAGGAGACGGGATGCTCTCTCCACATCGTGCACGTGAGCAGCGGGCGCGGCGTAGAGATGGTAGCCGAGGCGCGCTTGCGTGGGATAGACGTGAGCTGCGAGACCTGCCCGCATTACCTCTCCCTCACCGATGAGGACGTGGAGAGACTGGGTGGGATAGCTAAGTGCGCTCCGCCCATACGCTCTCAAGAGGAGCAGGACGCCCTCTGGCGAAGCCTAGCTGACGGCACGCTACCGATGGTGGCCTCCGACCACTCCCCCGCGCCACCCGAAATGAAAGAGGGAGACAACTTCTTTACCGTATGGGGCGGCATCTCAGGGTGCCAATCGCTGCTGCAACTCCTCCTGACGGACGGCCACTCGGCGCGCGATCTCCCCCTGATCGATGTAGCCCGTGTCACCTCCAGCTACGTAGCAAAGCGTTTCGGCCTGTTGCCTCAAAAGGGAATTCTGGAAGTAGGAGTCGACGCCGACGTCACTCTCGTTGACCTGGAAACCAGCACCGTGCTGCGGCAGGAAGACCTCTTCTACAGGCACAAACAAAGCCCCTATATAGGTAAGCCTATGAACGGGCGCGTGGTGCGCACTATGGTACGAGGCACAACCGTTTTCCGGGATGGGACGATAGTTTCCGGGCCGGTAGGGAGATTAGTGAAGCCAGCCTACACCTGCTGATTTAGCATGGTTAGGAATGTTGCGGGTGATAGGATTTGAATACCCTCGTACTGCCCGACGTTGAGCAGATGTGCGTCTCCACTTACAATGTAATCCGCGCCACCTGCGATAGCGCATTCGAGGAATTTGTTGTCATCTGGATCCCTGGATATGACATCCAAGGCGTCATCTGGCACGACAAACGTGCCTACTTCTTTGATTTTGGAAAGAAGGGTACTAATCTCATCAGGTATTGCTATTCTACGCTTTCGAATATGCTCATACCCAAGAGCGCGCTGATATTCAGCAAGTATATCTTCGGAGATAACAAGTTCGAAAGCACCACTCACCCACTGCTCAATGATACGAGCAGGTGCGCCCTTGTTAGACAAAGCTCTGCTAATAACGACATTGGTGTCTATGACTACTTTCATGCCTCTTTATTGCTTCGCGCCCAACTGACTGCTTCTGCTGCCAACGCGTCTGCTTCGTCGGGGTCCATGTCGGCCCGTTCAGCCATTACTTGAAACATATCGCCTATCTCTCTGCGTTTCAACCGCTGATAAAGCTCCATAGGCACGACTACCGCTTTAGGCTCGCCTTCAACGTCAAGTATCACACTGTCATTGTTCTCTGCAACCCTCTTTACAATCTCCTCAAGATTGCGTCCAGCCTCGGATACGCTAATGCTCTCCTCTATAGCTCGCATATTACTTCTCCTTCGCGCACAGCGGGTGAATAAGCATGACTCAATTATATACCATTTACTGTATAATCCTTCTCAATCGGTCATACGCAATCAAGCCAACGAGGGAGGGTGTGATGAAACAGCAAGAGCCAAAAGCACCAAAGTCCGGAACAATCGTCACCCCGGCTAACGGTATGGCCGATTTATCTCTTGTCCTCGGCGTGCCAGGGCTGCTACTTTCTACGCTCCTTGGATTCTGGTCGCTAGCCGCCACGGTACCGGGGTTGATATTGGGGCTGATTGGCCTCTCTTCCCAGACGAGGCGACGCTTTGCAGTCGCGGGCGTAATCACCTCAGCCCTGGGTATCTTCAGCACGTTGTGTTGGATATTATTCATCGTCGCCTCTTTTGACAATATTCACTAAGCCAGCTATATACTCTACGAACATGCTAATATGCCCATAGAATTGGCTAGAGGTTATAATGCGCATTGAGCGATCTAACCCAGGCGTTCCCAAAGGTTGGTACGTTGGCCCCTGGAACTCGAACCTCCAGCTTTCAGTCGGTTATGCCAACGAAGGGGTCAACGAGCCGCATGCTCATACGTACATAACCGAGATTTACCTGGTAGCGCGTGGCACGTCGGTGATGCGGGTCGAGCAAGAAACCATCCCTCTACAGGCAGGTGATATGATCATCGTCGAACCGGGAGAGGCGCACACCTTCCTCTCTAACTCTCCCGATTACTTTCATTTCGTAATCCACACGCCCGGACTCGCAGGGGAGGAAGCACGCACCGAAAAGCAACACGTCTCCCTATCGCGATTAGGCTTAGACTATACTTCTAAGGAGAAAAATTGAAGCGTACCTGGCGTACAACCGCTCTCATTGCTATAGCTGCACTCCTCACCCTTATTCTAGCGGCGTGTGACGTAAGCCGTCCTGCGCTATCCGTAACTGCACCTTCGGCCAGCGAGATCATCGGGGTCGTGCCCGGCTCATCGGGTATAGGTAAGCCTCCAGGTGTAATAGAGGTACGCTATACATTGGGTAAGAGCGGGCAAGTGACGATCCGATTAGCACAAGGGGCAGCGATGGACATCGTGAACCATATCGAGACACCGACGAGAATCGCATTACCTGGGACAACGATAACCACTCTGCTGGCTGAACACCAAAATGCTGGTGAACACATCCTACGCTTCAATGGGGTTATCGCCACAGATGAAATCAGTAGGAGCTACCGAATCGTGAGGCAGGTAGTGCCTGATGGTGACTACGTCATCAACATCGCTACAGATGAAACCAACCGGAGTGTTGGCTTCAAAGTGTTGGGGTCTGATACGCAGCCGCCGGACCTGGCACACATGGTAGTTCACCCTGACACTATATCACCCAACAGCGATGCGGTGGACGACGTAGCCGAAGTCACATTCCGCACCGACCAGACCTCCACCCTGTCGGTAGACCTTACGCACCCTAACGGCACCCGGACGCCAATGCTGGCCCCCATCAAGCGCGGGCCAGGAGAGCATAATGCTGTAATCAGCGGACAAAATGTGCTGGGTGAGGTCCTGCCTGACGGCACATATACGGTAACTGTGCGCGCCCAGGACGCGGCGGGCAATATGGTAGAGTCGCAACGTCCCCTCAAGGTCGAGGGCGGCGGCGAGCCTCAGATAGAGATAACCAGGATAGACATCTCCCCACAGCAGATCATCCTCGGCCAGCCGATCAGCGTCAGCATCACCGTGAAGAATACCGGGAACGTGCCTCTGCGCACCCAGGGACCGGACCCCGGCTATACGTACACGACCAACGACAGCTATAGCTCCATAGAAGGTAGCAAATGGATCGACAAAGCGGGGCTGTGGCGTGTAGGGGTAGATTGGGACGGCAATTCAGGCGGAGGAGGTGCCTATCGCTACCCCTTCCGCTGGGGCTTCGTCAAGACCCTCATGCCCGGAGAGGAAGTCACCACGGGCGGCAAGATTGTAATACTCAAGCAAGAGCGCCAGATGTGGTTCTACGCGGGCGTGCTGCAAGAGGGCATCCGCATAGTGCTCGATCGCTTAGGCAGGACTCCCATCGGCATAGACTTCTAAGTCCAGCGGTCCTACTCCCGGCTGGAGCCACAAAGACCACTCCTGCACCTCTCCGGGCGCAAGAAAAGAGGCGGTACCTTCCTCAAGCGAGCCTGCCAGCGAGTCGGTGTTGCCCCTGCATGGCTCTATCGCCACGCGGTCCTCGCCCGGAGCTTCGCACACATTTATCCAGACGCCAACCGTATTGATCTCGTTGAGGTCGAAGCGCAGGGCCAGATGTGAATCGCTCTCCGGGTGGTACAGCCCCACCCAATTGCGGGTCAGATTCTCCGCGAAGAGCTTGTCTATCTTAACCTCGCCCGACCCGCAACCCGGTATCCTCTCCAACCTGTGCGTTCCACCAAGCCACTGGAAACGAGTCCCTGCTTTGCCCAATCTATCGCCCAACGATTGCTCGACGCGGATGGTCGCGCCCCGCTCGACATGTACGATCATGCCCTCAGAGGCCGCAAATACGGGATGGGACGACCAATTGTAGGCAAGAGGCGCGTCGGCCAGGTTTGTGAGCTTATAGTGGAGGAGCATCGCCCCATCATCTTCAGCTTCGGAGATGGTGCGCTCGAATCTGTAAGGGAAGTTACGTCCCTCAATCCAAGTTCGCAAGCTACCGCCTGCCACCTCGGCGGACCAGGGAAGCGACCATAATTCGCCGTGGTCGGGTATGTCCCGTTCCTTATACGGTTCTAAGGGATAGACGCTGGGCGCTATGGCGGGGAAGCACTCATCGAAGCCGGAGGCGCTGCTCCACCCGTAGGGGCAGCCATAATCATGCAGGGCTAACGGCACGCGAGGGTTCACCCACAGCCACTGCCGCCCCGTCCGCAGGTGGTGGAACTCTGCGATGTTAGCGCCTCGTTCGGGCACGCATACGGCCTCCCACACGGAGGTAGATAGCCTGTAAGCCTGGAAGTTCAGATAGTCTATGGCCTGAATCTGCATACCCTACCGCGCGTCCGGTATAAGCACCAGGTCGAAAGTCCCTTCCGTTTCACCATCCGCGGGGTAATATTGCGTGGTGAGGGTCTGATACCCCTGCGCCGAAACTTTGACGTGAATATGCGGAGGGCGGCCCTCGTAGCCGGGCGGGAAGTTACTCTCAAAGCTGTATGCGCCTGATGCCTCCAAGTGCATTGTTGCGCGATGGTCGTCATCGTACTGCGCATCGGGGCCGACCTGCCAGAACTCTATCCTCGCCCCCGGTATAGGGGAGCAGTCCTTCGTTGACTTGACCAGCCCTTTTAGCACATGCCCCGTACCGACGGAGGTGCGCTCAGGGGCGTTTGGCTTGTAATAAGGGCCTTCGCCATCGGGGCGAGTGGGAGCACAAGAGCCAGGCCCTCTCGGTGCTGGTGTCGCCGGTGATGCATCATCAATATTCGATGGTGTTCCTAGAGGGTTGAGCTTGACTACTATCTGCGTGGTAGCTGTAACTTGGGCTCCTACTGTTGGCGATTGAGAGTTTGACCCCTGGTCGCAAGCTGTGAGGACAACTATAAGCAGAAGAGCAAGTAAAGAAGCTATACTCGCTATATTCTTTTTCATGTGGGACGAACCTCTATTCCTTCAGATGTAGTAGCGTCTGCTAGAGCTTTGATCATCGCAGGTATCTTCTCCCTAAATTCAACTGCGACCATCTCTTGCTCAATGAGGTCATCTTCGTAAGGATTTTCTTCTTCAGCGTGTCTCATAGAGTGAATCGTTAGGTCACGCATGTCCTCTTCAGTCCAGTCATCTTCATAATCCAACATAGCTACGCCCCTAAAGCTTCAGCATCTCCCTCACCCTACCCACCAACTCCTCCACCGGCACGCGCACTTGCTCCATGCTGTCACGGTCTCTTATGGTCACGGCATGATCGTTCAGCGTGTCGAAGTCTAGCGTCACACAGAGGGGGGTGCCTATCTCATCCTGGCGGCGGTAGCGCTTGCCGATGGAGCCTGTATCGTCATATTGGCTCATAAAGTGCGGGCGCACGAGCGCGTGTACTTTACGCGCTTCATCCGCGAGCTTCTTAGAGAGGGGCAACACCGCCACCTTGATAGGCGCGACTGCCGGGTGGAACCGCAGCACCACGCGTGTCTCATCTTTGTCCGGCTCCTCGTGGTAGGCGTTGAGCAGCATCACCAACGCGATGCGGTCAGGGCCAACGGCAGGCTCGATCACGTAGGGAAATATGTGCTCGTTCGTCTCTTCGACGAAGTAGGTGAGGTCTTTGTTGCTCTCCTCGGTGTGGCGGCGCAGGTCGTAGTCGCCCCGGTTGGCGATACCCTCAAGCTCGCCCCAGCCCCAGGGGAATTGGTACTCAATATCGGACGTAGCCTTCGCGTAATGGGCCAGCTCCGCTTTCTCATGCACGCGTATGCGCAGGCGGTCAGGCGACACGCCGTACTTCAAGAACCAGTCCCACCGCGTCTGTATCCACGTTTTGTGCCACTCCTCGTCGGTGCCCGGCTTGACGAAAAACTCCATCTCCATCTGCTCGAACTCGCGCGTGCGGAAGATGAAGTTGCCCGGGGTAATCTCGTTGCGGAACGCCTTACCCTGCTGCGCGATACCGAATGGGAGCTTGCGCCGCATCGACTGCTGCACGTTGAAGAAGTTGACGAAGATACCCTGGGCCGTCTCCGGGCGCAGGTAGGTTACGGCGGCATCGTCCTCCACCGGGCCGACGAAGGTCTTGAACATCATGTTGAACTGGCGCGCCTCGGTCAGTTCGCCGCCGCAGTCTGGGCACCTGTCCCCCTCTACGTGGTCGGCGCGGAAGCGATGCTTGCACACCTTGCAGTCCACCATAGGGTCATTGAACTCCGTGATATGGCCCGAAGCCTGCCACACCAGGGGCGACATCAGGATGGCGGCATCAAGGCCCACGATGTCATCGCGCTCCTGCACCATATCGCGCCACCACAGGCTCTTGATGTTGCGTTTCAGCTCAACGCCAAGCGGCCCGTAGTCCCACGTCGAGCCAAAGCCGCCATATATCTCGCTGGAAGGGAAAACAAACCCCCTCCTTTTGGCAAGCGATACGATAGTATCCATCGATACACTCTGTTGTGTTGTGTCCACTTTCTCCCTCCGTATTGCTATTACGATATCCCTAATCCCTCTATAAAATCTCTGCGCACTCTGCGTCTCTGCGGTGAATCATCAGAATCTTTGCGTACTTTGTACCCTTTGCGTCTTTGCGTTTCAAGTAGAATAAAATAAAGGGCCGCCGGGGTGGCAGCCCTCTGCTCTACCAGGCGCGAGATGCTAGCGTGGGGGCATGTTTCCGTCGCGGCTGACGGTCTCCTCGTCCTCCATGTCCTCATCGTCCATCATATCTTCTTCATCATCCATCAAATCTTCGTCTTCGTCCTCCTCATCCTCTTCTTCGTCGTACTCCTCAAACTCCTCGTCATCTTCGAAATCGTCTTCGTCCTCCATGGCCGAGATGAACTCATCAGTCATGCTCTCGACCATTTCGGGGTTGTCGGCGAGATTGTGTACGTCATCTTCGGTCCCTATATCTATACGAAGCATGTCCTCTTCACCCTCGGCGGGCCACATAGTCACCGAGTAGGTGCCTTCCTGGTCGGAGACACCCGCGAAGAACCAGTCGTTCTGGGCGAGGTCGTCGGCACCGAGGTAGGCATCGCGTTCATCTCCCTTGAGACCAGCGGAGAGGTCACGCACAACCTCCTGTAGGGAAGCAACCAGCTCATCCCGCGTGATCTCTACTTCCTCATCCTCCATATCCATGTCATCGGTGTCGTCCATTTCCTCTACGTTCTCGTCCATAGCTGCGTCCTGCTTCTGGCTGTCCATGTTCCCTCCTCACTGAAATTTTGAATTTTGAGTTTTGAATTTTGAATTGAGGGCTGTGTCTTGAGTTGGTGCCGAGTCTCGGTAGACTAGTATAACTCAAAATTGAGAATTCAAAATTCAAAACTCGCTATGAGGTCGCTTTGCGCTGCCTCCTCAAAGATGCGCCTGGCTTTGGATTGCGCTCCTCCCTTTGGCCTCGCTCGCCTCGCTGGCCCATGCGGGCATACACCTGCGTGGTCGAGATGCTGGCGTGGCCGAGCATCTTCTGAAGGTCCCGCACGTCGGCCCCATTCTTAAGGCGTTGAGCGGCGAAGGTATGCCTCAGGGTGTGGGGCGAGACCTCTCCAAGCCCTGCCTGCTTCGCGTACCGCTTTAGTATGAGCCAGAATCCCTGGCGGGTCAACCTCTGGCCCCTGTGATTGACGAATAACGCCTCGCGGTCCCTAACAGCAAGACCCTTGCCTTCGTTCGAAGTTGACAGTGAGGGACGTTCTCTTTCCAGGTACTCAATCACCGACGATACTGCTGCCTGTGAGTTGATGGGCACCATACGCGATTTGCCTGCCTTACCCCTCCCCGCTATAGTTACTATGCCCGCGCTCAAATCAACGTCGCCAATATTGAGCGCCACAATCTCCCCCACCCGCAGCCCCGTCGCGAACATCAGGTGCATCATAGCGCGGTCACGCAACGCTTCAGGGCTATTATTTGGGCGAGCAAGCTGCGTTATGAGGCGGTCTGCCTCCGAAGTTGTTATCGTCTGCGGCGTGGCGCGGTCCACGTGAGGCGAGGCGAGCTTCTCCCCAGGGTTGGACGATACGACCCCTTTAGAGACAAGGAACTTGAAGAAAGACTTGATAGCCGCTTGCTTTCGCGCTACCGTCGTGGGCGCGTAGCCCCTCTCTTTAAGGTAGAGGAGGAAAGACATTATCGCGTCTCGGTTGACCTGGGACCACGCTTCGACGCGTTGCGCTGTGCTACTTTGACCACCGCTCAGGTATTCAGCGAACTGGCTCAAATCGTTGCGATAGGCGGAGAGGGTGTTGGCCGAACCCTCGCTCTGCTGGGTGCGTACAGTAAGGAACTGCTCAATATACTCAAGGTTGAGCATTTAGTATCTCCAGTAATGCGTGATGCGTTGTGAAAGCCGTGCGCCCAAGTAGGAGACCATGCAAGGATGCCCACCGATATTCGGCAGACGGTCCAAAGTCCCTACATAATATCAGAGGCCGGGGTTTATGTCAATTCTCATCCAGGATCAAATCGTTGAATAGTAGGGGCATGGAGCATAGCGACGCACGCCATGCCCCTACGACGGTCACTCCCGAATCGCTTCCGCCAGCTCTTCCGTCCTCAGCACCGCATTACCCCATTTCCGCACGACCACGCCCGCTCCGTAATTCGCCAACCGCGCCGCGTCGAACAAGTCCGCGCCCGCCGCTACCGCGAGCGTAATTATAGCTATCACCGTATCTCCCGCGCCCGTTACGTCGAACACCTCTGAGGTATTGGTCACAGGGATGTGGCAGTACTCCCCTGTGCGAGTCAGTACCGACATGCCCTCGGCGCTACGGGTCACAATTACGGCCCCAACCCCCAGACCCTCTATCAGCTCGGACATCCCCTTTATGAAATCTGCTTCGCCCACCAATGGCCGACGTAGCGTCTCCTCAGCCTCAGCCTGGTTGCACTTTACGATACCGAATCCATGAAAGAGCGCCAGGTCGCCCTGGGAGTCGACCGCGAGTATCTTCCCGTGGGCAGTCGCCATCTCCCGTATGCGCTCTACGATGGTGGGAGTGAGGGTGCCGCTCTTGTAGTTGCTTACGAGCACAGCATGGCACGCAGGAAGCTCTTTCTCGATAGCGGCGATGAGCTTAACCTCCACCTCGCCACTTATGGGAGTGCGGTCTATATGGTCTATGCGTGCCACCTGCTGGAGCATGGAGGGCGTAACCTGGGCTACTATCCGCCTCTTAGTGATCGTCGGACGTTCCCGGTCAGTGACAACTCCCTCTGTATCTACTCCGTGGCGAGACAACTCGGCTTTCAGATCGCTCCCCGACTTATCGTTGCCCACTACCCCGGCGAGATGCGCATGGCCGCCTAAAGAGGAGATTGTGCAGGCGGGGCTGGTGCCTCCTCCCGGCACGATATAGTCGCGCACGTGTTCGAGCACGGCGATAGGCGCTTCGCGAGATATACGTGTGGGCCTACCGATAATATACTTGTCGAGGATGAGGTCCCCAACCACCAGCACGCGCACGCCACCGAACGCCTGCATAATCCCTTCAAGCACCGCAATGCTCTCCGTCGCGGACGCGTTCCCATCCAACCTGATGGGATTATAGCTCTCCGTGGGAGTTGGGGCGTCCTGCATATCGATACGGGGTTCGAAGGGTGCCGGCTACTTGAGGCGGCGATAGGCCAGGAATAAGGCCAATGCCAGCCACATTATCGTGTATTGGTTGATGAAGAAAGGCCAGTTGCGGAATATGGGGAGGGTGGAGCGGAAGATCATCGTATCGAATACCTCCATGATCACCCGGCTGAGAGCAAAGCCATAGAGGACGGCGACGACCCCCACGGCTTGCAGACCTGGCCCGCGTTTCTGGTTTGCGGCCATTGCTATCGCTTCCGGTACTATGATACCCATGAGGAGCGCCGCCCAGAACTCAAAGTTGGGAAAGAAACCCATGAGCGCGCCCGAAACTGTAGCAGCCGCGAGCGCCGCGAGCACCGATTTGAGGTAATAGCTGGGGCTTACCGCATACGTAGGTAGCACGCTCAGGTTGGCGCAGTCGTAACACCTGAACCCGACGGGCGTGCTTACCCTGCACTTGGCGCAAATGGGCTTGCCGCACTTACCGCATCGCAGGTAGGTCTCCACCTTTGGATGGTTCGCGCAGTACATCGGCGCTTCTGGGTCATGGTTGTGTGTGTTGAAATCGAGCATCTTTGAGGCTTAGAAACTAGAAGTTAGAAGTTAGAAATTAGTTTTAGGAGTGGAAGTTAACAGCGGAGAGCTTGAAGCTACCCTCATTTCTAATTTCTAACTTCTAACTTCTTCTTGAGTACTAACATACCAAACGCGAACACCCTAACTATTCGCCGCCAGCGCCAGGGCTGCTTGACCAGGCGATACAGCCATTCAAGACCCACCCTGCGCAGCAAGGGGGGTGCCAGGGGCACACGGCCCGACAGATAATCTAACACGCCTCCCACACCCATAGCTACTTTGACCGACGGCGGGAAGAGCTGGCAGTGCTCATTTATCCAGAGGTCCTGCCTCGGAGCGCCATAAGCCACAAGCAGCACGTCCGGCTGAACTCCTTCAAGGCGCGAAACTATCTCCGGCAGCTCTTCCTCCCTGGGCGAGCCTGCGTACGTGCCTGCGATACGCACTCCCTCATGCCTGCGAGCGAGCGCCTGCGCCGCCTCCTCCGCCACGCCCGCCCCCGCACCCAGCAGAAACAGGGTATACCCCTCCCTCGCTGAGAGCGAGGCCAGGCGGTCCACGAGAGCCACGCCCGTAGCTCGCCCCTTGAAAGGAGTGCCAAGCAACCGCCCCGCCATGATGATGCCTATGCCGTCCGGCGTCGCCAGGTCGGCGCTATTTAGCAGCTTCCGGAACGCCGGGTAGCGCCTCGCCTCCATCACGAACTCAGGGTTTACGGTACATACCTGGTGCAGATGCGCTGGCCGCTCCCGTAGGAACTGCTCAATCGCCAGCACCGCTCCCTCCTCGTCGCAATCATGCACCCGCACGCCGAGGATGTTATGAGTGCGGAATGTGGAGTGCGGAGTGCGGAGTGATATTTGAGTATCGGCCACCATCTCCGTGAAGTATAACATAGTCGGTTTGAATGCGAAGCGAGGCGTCGACCAGCATCCACTGGTCTCAGTTCTGACCCTTCCAGGGCTGGCAGCACCCACACGCTCATAAAGGAAGTTCTCCTGCACCCCGGGAAGAGCGCCTACGTCCAGGTGTAAATGTTCAGAATAAGGGTGTAGGGGCGAGATTTATCACGCCCTGGTAGGAATGGCTACCCAACATGGCTAGTGGTCCCAGGCAAGGGCGCGATAAATCTCGCCCCTACGGCTATATTCCTTACCCCTACTCTGAACTTTTACGTCCAGGTAGTAAGTTGCCAAAGATCTCCAACTATGATAGGATGCATCGCTCCTGACCGTATATCTTGGCTTGGATATAGTCTGTAGCTTTGTCGTTTAGTGCCTATAACTTACAGCTTGCTCAGGAATTGAACAAGCTTGAGCGCAGACAAGCATAGAAGAGACAGCTACATTGACTAGTCCAGAATTGAGCACTAAGCTCGTGCTGAATGTTACCTTTCAAGGTCTACTGCTTCCTGAGCCTATTGAGGTCATAACAAGCAGTCAGATAGGATCGTCTGTCAAGGTCGTCGGACGAGGAGGTGGTGAAGGCGTACGAGAAGGCGCACGGGCGAGAGGCTGAGAGCGTAGAGAATGAGCATCGGGGTTCGACAGGATTTCACGAGGGATGCACCTTTAGGACCCACAAACGGCAATCGAGGTGAAGGGAAAGAGGGGACGGATATTGTGGCGCTCACTCCAAGTGAATATAGAACGGCAGAGAGGTTAAGGGCGGATTACTGGCTGTACTTGGTGTTCAATTGCGCCAACCGACCTGATGTACTTGTGGTACAGAATCCGGCAAAGCTCGAGTTCCGGCCAGTTGTAAAAGTTGAGCACTAGGTAATAGGAGCGAAGGACAGCGTGCAGTGAGAAAGGTAGAACCGATAAATGAGCACACTAACATGGCTTCATCTATCAGATTGGCATGAAGGTCGCGAAGGCACCAAGTATGACATGGAAATCATTAGGGAGAGATTGGTCAAAGATATAGAAGCACGAGCAGAAATAAGTGGTAAGTTACGCAAAGTTGACTTTGTGATCTTCAGTGGGGATATTACCTTCTCGGGTGAAGAGAAACAATACGAAAGCGCCATAGGCAATTTCCTTGATCCTGTACTTCGTGCGGTGGGTTTGCCAAGTGAAAGGTTATTTATCATACCTGGCAATCACGATCTAAATCAGGCATCGCTCAAATACGTTCCTGCGCTCCTTCAAAGGCCGCTAGGAACAGAGCAAGAAGCAAAACAATTGATATTAGATGAACGAATGAAGGTGAAAATGCTCGAGCCATTCGAGGCTTATACAGCATTTGCGAGCAAATACACTCCACACTTTGCCTCACCTTATGCGAGCTATCACAGTGAGGAGATCAACGGACAGCGAATTGCATTCCTGGGCCTCAACTCGGCACTCATGTGTGGGCGATATAAGGATTCAGATACCTCAAAGATAAACGACTATGGTCGCCTTGTCGTTGGAGAACCACAGGTAATGACGGCGATCCGCAAACTTGAAGCCGAAAACCCCCCAGTGGATATAGTCATTGGAATCCTACATCACCCATTTGAGTGGCTAGAGGAATACGATCGAGACAGGGTTGAAGACCTGCTAAGTAAGTATTGTCACTTTGTGCTGAGAGGTCATGTGCACAAGCAGCGTGCCTATTACCTGAAAGGCATATATGAGAGCGTAACAATCTCTGCTGGGGCTGCGTTTAGCCGGAGGGTCGAAGGCGATCCTCGGTATACAAATGCATACAACTATGCGCATATCGAGCTTTCTGAGAGGACAGGCACAATTTACCTAAGACGGTGGAATGATGAAATAGGAGAGTGGCGAGCAGTCTGGGATCCGTATCAGGGCGGCAAACTTGACTTCAGACTGCCTAAATCTCTCGGAGACGCACCTCTGCCTGTTGGTGAGAGAAATACAGAGAATATTGGTACAGGCACATCTGGAGCAGGACAACCTGTAGTTGTAGCCCGGCCAACAGTGGAGGATATAAGGCGGACAGTCGGCACCAAACAGGTGAGAACACGATTGTTCATAGGACATAGCTACAAAGACGCTAGTTGGCTGGAGAAGTTTCTGATCGAATTTGGGGATCGGGTCACGGCTGATGACCTACTCGTATTCAATGAGACACAGGTCAGAACAGGAGCAAGGGCACATTCCGGCCTTGATCAGGCACTAACCTCCGCGAAGTTGGCGCTACTGCTAGTTACCCAAGATTTTCTGGACACACCGTTCATAAGAGACCTGGAAGTAGTTGCGCTGTTGGAGCGAGCCCTTAAGGAAGGACTGACGATACTGTGGGTTGTCATTAAGAGCAGCAGATGGCAGCTAACTTTCTTGAATAGAATACAAGCATTAGGCAATCCAGGGAAGCCGTTGGAGGACATGCCTGCATTCAAGCAATCTGAAGCAGTCAAGCAGATGAGTGAATACATAATCTCGATGCTCAAGCAAGATCCCAGGGCAGAGGGTGCTGACGACGAAGGAGAACCATGCCGAGCT
Source organism: Chloroflexia bacterium (assembly GCA_035274425.1). Lineage (GTDB taxonomy): Bacteria > Chloroflexota > Chloroflexia > QHBQ01 > JADMIH01 > JADMIH01. The sequence continues at coordinate 43,794 of DATEOC010000040.1, read as the reverse complement.
CTAGTAGAGCACTTAAGCGTGCTCCTTGAGGAGTATAAAGCTCTATCGAGTGAGTATAAAGCTCAAACCGAAGAATATGAGACAATCAGCCGTCAGGCACGTGCTACGCTTAGCCTGACAGAATTGGATGGACAAATCTTAGACCTTTTGGCGACCGCTGGAGCTGGAGAATGGTCTGAACATGTCGTGGAACAGGACTTCTTGGTGCAGGTATTAAAGAATGTGGTCGAGGGTTTTGACTGGAATGTGCAGAGAGCAAGTATACTGCTGCCAGACAGAACGGGAGAGTATCTTCTCATTCGAGCTACTTATGGCGATGATGCGCATGCAAGCGTAAGGCGGCAAGCTCAATTCTACATAGGGGATCAACCAAATGAAAGTCATGGGCTTGCAGGTGTGGCCTATGTGACCAACAAACCTCAGATATCAAGAGTATTCCAACATCTCGGCTTCTGGAAGGCCACACATCCAGATTATGTGTTTGTGGGAAAGAATCTTGAAGAACCGCAGTACAAGTCTGTGGTGACTGTGCCAATCAGAGGGCTATTGGACGATGTTCTAGGTGTTCTGGCTGTAGATAGCACCGAAGCAACTGCGTTCGAGGGTAGGGAAGCGCTGGATATACTGCTACAGATCGCTGAAAGATTGGGGCATGCGATCATGGTCATGAGACAAATAACTAGTACGAGGCCAAGGAAGAAGGGTACACGCAGCAACTAGCCCAAGGATGAGTTGATGGGTCACTTCATACAGCCATCACGTAAGCTGGGAGATCTTATGCGAGCGAGCATCTGGCAAGGAACATCTTGGGATCTGCTGAAAACATCGGTAGCGACCACAATGTGGACATAGAGGCATTTGAAAGGAGTGAGCAACTCCAGAGTATTGCATAAGCTGCCTACTGCCTTCCGCACGTTTGACTACCAACCGCTCCACCCATATAATCGGGACATCAGGAGGTGCCGAAATGGCGGAGAGCGTAAAGCGGGGGCTGTTCATAGTGTTGGAGGGTCCGGATGGGGCTGGGATAAGCACCCAGACAGCGCTCCTCCATTCTCACATGGTAGATCGCGGCTTGAAAGTACTGGCTACGAAGGAGCCGACGAACGGCCCTATAGGCTCCATCATACGCCAGGCCCTCACCCACCGCCTCGTCTACCCGCCGAGCGAGCCTATAGGCGACGACGTGATGGCCCTCCTCTACGCGGCTGACCGCCTCGACCACATCCGCGCCGGCGTCTTACCTCGCCTTGAAGCGGGCACGCACGTGGTCTGCGACCGCTACCGTCTCTCCTCCTACGCTTACCAGGGCCTGACGCTGGGGCAGGACTGGGTACGCGCCCTGAACAGCCGCACCATCGCCCCCGATCTCACTTTCTTTATAGATGTCCCTCCGGAGATATGTCACGAGCGCATAGCAGAACGTGGTGGCTACGTTGAGCTTTACGAAAGCGATGAACGCCTGCGCCCTATCTACGCAAACTACCTCTCCCTCGTTGAAGATGCGAAAGCCAATGGCGAGCGGATAATCACTATCGACGGCAAGCTGGGGATAGGCATGATCTCGAACGAGATATTGCAGAAGGTGCTGGAAGCGGTTGGTGCGTGATGGACGATAGACGACGCCTACGTCTGCTCCTTCTCCTTATGCACCAGGGGGAGTATCCACCATAGGACACCTATCAGCACTGCTACCAGGCCCGCCACTATGAGAGACAGCACCCCTCCTATCACCTGGGCCACTACCAGCTGAGTCGCAAGCACCAGTGCCAGCGATGAGGGCACAAGCCCAATTATTATCATGCGGGTGGCGAAGTCTTTGAAGCGAACTCGGTCCATAAGGGGACGCGCTATACGGTGCTGGGCCGCAGGCGCGCTGAAGATGATCAGCCCTGAGATTGAGCAGACGAAGGTAGCCAGATATACCCACTTCTCGGTAGCATCTACTTTCTCGAAGCCCTGGTTGAAGGGCAATATAGTCAGAAACGCCGTCAGCACCTGCACTCCTTGCAGCAGTATCCTCAGCTCTTGAAGCAGGTCGTTCAAGTCCTTTTCATCATGCCCTTCATCACTATCCTCTTTGCCTTGCTTCCCATCCTTCGTCTCTTCCTCGCGTTGCTCCATAGCCAAAGCTAATCACCCTCCAATCTTGATTTCTCTGCCTTATCGGCGTAAAAATCATCTTTACCCAGCTTGCACAGGTCCCCTATCCTCTCCAGCACCATATCCGGGTCTGGCTTTCGGTAGTGCTGCGGGTCGTGGGCGTAATGCCCCTGCCTGACCCAGACGGTAGTCACGCGATCACCCATGAACTCTTTAGCGGCAGCAAGCAGCTTCTCCTTATCCTCCACCAGGATGTAATGCCTCCCTGGGAGGCGGCGCATAACATCCTCGAAGAACTGGTCCTTATGGATGTAAATCAGCACGTCGGCCGCTCCACCCACAGCTTCGGTCAGTCCCGCGCTGGCGATCTTGCGCGGCTGGTAGTCATCGTCCCCGTCAGAGAGTATCGCGACCTCGCCAAGCCTGGTGACGTGCCGCAGCGCGTCTAGGCTGCCCGGGTACAGATACTCTTTATAAGGCCAGTTATTCAGCAGCTCCGCCGCCTTTTGGGCTACTTCCTTCTCCTCCCACCCCTTGGCAAAACGCCTCAGCGTCTCAGGGTAGCTCACCACGTCAAGCTCCTCGCGGACCTCCTCGTAGAGCTTCCAAAACAATTCCGAGCCACGCTCCCCCAGTATCTTAAGGAGAGCAGCCTGCATATCCTTCTTCACCTTGTCGTTGTCAAGCAGCGTATTGTCAACGTCGAAGAGGAAAACAAGCCTCTCCGCATGTTTGTCACTCATATAACCATCCTTGTATACTGGTCTCAGTGGCACATGACGTGCTGCGTGAGGACGGAACCGCCAAGACGCCAAGAGCGCCAAGATACCGCCAAGATTGTTATGGATTAACCGCCCATCGTCCGTCGTCCGAAGATTACCCCATGCCCCCACCTATAGCAAGCACAGTACCAAAACAAGAAGTTCCGAAGCTGCGCGAGGGTGGGATGGTGCAGATCTTCTACCTCCCGGCTGTGGGTGGTAGACAGTCGGGACCTGCGGCTCTGCGCAGTAAGTACAATATGGTGCTCGCCTTCGTTGAAGGTAACGCGGAAGGTGAGGCTTACCTGGAGGCCCTCGCGACAGCTTACCGCGACATACAAGATAACCAGGCGAAAGTCATCGCGGTGGTCCCACTGCCCTTGAAGGAAGCCGCGAATATTTCTGAGAGGCTGAAGCTCCCATATTCTCTGCTCGCAGACGAGAGTGGAGCTACCACCAAACGGATGCTAGGAGAGAGCAATCATGCCGCCCTGTGCGTGGCGGACCGCTACGGCCAGATATTCTATGTTGACTTTGCTCCCACATCCGCATCCCTCCCCTCGGTCCAGGCCGCCCTATCCTGGCTCGACCACATACAGATACAATGCCCTGAATGAACTGACGGCAGCGAGAGTCGCTGGTTCAGCGACGACTAGAGACGTGAGATGTGAAACGTGATTAGGATAGGGAGTCGGGATTTACAGGACACCGGCTGCGGCAGCCACTACGAACTTAGAAAGCGAGACGATAATGCTAACGCGCCCCGGCAACTCAAAACTCAAAACTCAAAACTCAAAATTGGGCATCATCGGCGCATTGGCGCTCTTTGCAGCCATGCTCCTCTTATCAGCCCCTTCGCAGGCGCAGTCTGAACAGGAGGCTCTGCCGCCGGGAGCAAGGATAGAGACTCTGCTTGAGGATATGAACAGGCCGGTAGCGATGGCCTTCGACCCCGCGGGGCGGATATTCTACACCGAAAAAGAGACCGGCAACGTGCGCCTCTTCGCCAACGGCCAGTTGCAACTCAATCCCGTTATCACCTTCAGCGTGGACGGCGGTGGCGAGCAGGGCCTTTTGGGTATAGCGATAGACCCCAACTTCAACTCCAACCGCTTCATATACGTCTACTACACCTGTAGCACCCGCGACCCCGGCTGCCCCAACAAGGAGAACCGCGTAGCCCGCTTCGTGGAGCGCGACGGAGCAGGCTCCAGCCCCACCACTATCTATACTTCACCCAACAGCGACAGCTCCAGCAACCACAACGGTGGCAATATCCACTTCGGCCCTGACGGCAAGCTCTATGTCACCATCGGTGATGATGCGAACGCCAATACATCCCAGGACCTGACATCGAAGAATGGCAAGCTACACCGCCTCAACCCCGACGGCACCGCGCCTTCAGATAACCCCAATTTCGGTGGACAGGGCGCGCTCCCTACCCTCTACGCCATCGGCTTGCGCAACAGCTTCGACTTCGCGTTCGACCCCGTGGTGAAAGGGAGGATATTCGCCAGCGAGAATGGCCCCGGCTGCGATGACGAGATGAACCGCATCGAAGCGGGTGGTAACTACGGCTGGCGAGCAGGCTACCCCTGCGATGATAATGATAACCCTGATCCCCGCGTCAACACCATCCCCCCGCTCTGGTTTCTCAGCAGTGGGGAGTGCTGCAACGCCCCAACCGGCATCACCGTCTACAGCGGTGACCAGATACCGCAGTGGAAGAACCACCTCTTCATGGCCGTCTTCTCAGGAGGCGACCTATATCACTTCACCCTCAATAATGACCGCACGGTAGCCGCCTCGACAAAGATCGTGCGGGGCGTGCAGGCCAACACGGACCTGGAGACCGGACCCGACGGCGCGCTCTATTACATAGAGGGAGGCGGCTACGGGCTTGGGCATCTCAAGCGCATAGTCGGCACCAGCCAGCCGGCAGTTACGCCAACCACGCCACCCGTTGTAGGTACGCCCGTCCCCATCCCCGGCAACGGCAGTCGCCGCTTCCCTGAGACGGGCAAGACCGTAACCGGTATCTTCCTGGAGTACTGGGATAAGAATGGCGGCCTCCCCCAGCAAGGCTTCCCAATCTCCGAAGTCATGGCCGAAATATCGGACTTGAACGGCAAGACATACACCGTGCAATACTTCGAGCGCGCGGTATTCGAGTACCACCCTGAGATAGCGGACCCCACGTACAGGGTGCTCCTCTCCCAGCTAGGCACCTTCAGGTACAAGCAGAAATACCCACAGGGCGCGCCCAACCAGCATGTAAGCGCCACCAACCCCATCAAATTCAACGAGACAGGCAAGACTATGGGCGGCAAGTTCCGCGAGTACTGGGAGAAGAACGGAGGCCTCCCCCAACAAGGCTTCCCTATCTCCGAGGAATTCATGGAAGTGAGCGACCTGAACGGTAAACCTTATCTTGTCCAATACTTCGAGCGCGCCGTATTCGAGTACCACCCGGAGAACGAAGGCACTCCCTACGAGGTGCTCCTGTCCCAACTCGGCACCTTCAGGTACAAGGAGAAATACGGCAAGTAAAGCAAACGTAGGGGCGAGGCATGCCTCGCCCTGGTGGGTACAGCACAGGTTTGATCCAGGGCGAGGCATGCCTCGCCCCTACAGACCATCTTTCTGTCCCTGAGAGGTACTAAGAAAAGCAGAAATCGCCTATAATGGTTCCTGCTTTTCGTCATACCTATCGTTTGCTAAAGATTGTGAAATTTGGTACAATCTTAGTGGCCGGGAAATACGTATACCTAAGTAGGGGGAATGTGACATGAAAGGAACATTGCGGCGTTTTCGCGTGGCAAGCCTGCTCCTCGTCGGGCTTATGCTGCTGGCAGCCTGTGACGGTAACAACCCACCAACCGTAGCCTCTCCTACAATCGGGGTGGCAGTTACACCTGCGGCGGGTGACGACACGCCGGTCCCAGGTGCGCCCACAACCGTGCGCCTCGGCTACGTGCCGGTCATGATATTCGCGCCCGTCTTCATCGCCCAGGAGCGCGGCTACTTCACCCAGGAAGGGTTGAAGGTAGACCTTACGCCCGTGCAGGGGGGCAGCGACTCGGTGGTGCAGCTCGCGGCGGGCAATTTTGACGCGGCTATGGGCGGTGCGGGCGCGGGCCTCTTCAACGCGGCCCAACGCGGCATCAAGTTCACCATCGTCGCGCCGATGCACAGCGAGCGCCCACCCGTGACCAGCCCGCTCGTAATCAGCGCCAAGCGCGCAGATGAGATCAAGAGCGTGGCCGACCTTAAGGGGAAGAAAGTATCCATCAATGCCACGGGCGCTGCAACCGAGTACTGGCTGGCGCAGGCTCTCGAAAAGAACGGCCTCACCATCGAGGATGTGCAGGTGCAGACGGTAGCTTTCGGGCAGGTACCCGCCGCGCTCGAGAGCGGTAGCCTGGATGCCGCTATCCTGGGCGAGCCTCTGGCGACCATCAACAAGGACAAGGGCATAGTGAAGGTGCTTGCCGACGATTTCATTAGCGACTTCCACTCTACCTTCCTTTACATGGGCGAGCCACTGCTGAAGCGCAAGCCAGATACGGCGAAGGCCTTCATGCGCGCCTATCTGCGCGCCTGCCGCGACTTGCAAGGCAACTATATGAACCAGGAGATCGCTGACATCATCGCCAAATACACCCCGCCCGTCCCCGCCGACGTAATCCTGCGCGCATCTCCCGCGCAGTATGACCCCAACGGCACCGTGCCCATACAAGACCTCAACACCCTCCAGAGCTACTTCCTCAAGCGCGGCGTCCTTGAATACAAGGAGCCACTGGATCTCACCCCCTTCGTCAACACCGACCTGGCGAAAGAGGTCGCGGCGGAGTTGGACAAGAAGTGAGACGTGATGCGTGATGCGTGATGCGTGACGACGGACGATGGACGACAGACGATGGACGATGGACGATGGACGATGGACGATAGCCAACTAAACCATAAATAATCTTGGCGGTATCTTGGCGCTCTTGGCGTCTTGGCGGTTCAATCGTCACACATCACGCATCACGTTTCAGAAAGCAGCAACCGTGTCTAACCCAAAAATCACCATCACAGACCTGCGAGTCACCTTTCCTGGGCGAGGGCGCACCGGGGAGGTAGAGGCGTTGGGCGGGGTGTCGCTCGATGTGGCGGAGGGAGAGCTGCTCTGCATCGTGGGGCCTTCGGGGTGTGGCAAGACCACGCTGCTGAGGGTACTTGCAGGCCTTGAGCAGCCTACCGGGGGCACAGCCCAGATAAAGGGCGATGACCCCTCGCGCCCCGACAAGGCGATGGTCTTCCAGGGTGCAGGCATCTTCCCCTGGATGACAGTTGAGCAGAACGTCGCTTACGGCCTGCGAGTCAGCGGCGTGCCCAGGGCCGAGCGAAAAGCTACAGCCCACAGGTGGATAGCCAACATGGGCCTGCTGAGATTCGCGAGTGCCTACCCCGCACAGCTATCAGGCGGAATGCAGCAGCGCGTTGGCCTCGCCAGGGCTTTCGCTTACGATCCCGAAGTGCTCCTCATGGACGAACCGTTCGGTGCGCTAGACGCCCAAACGCGCCTCCTCTTGCAGCAGACCCTCCTTGAGCAGTGGGAGCGCAACACCAAGACTGTGCTCTTCGTCACCCACAGCATCGAGGAAGCCCTGACGCTGGGAGACCGCGTGCTGGTAATGTCAGCCCGCCCCGGACGCCTCATACACGAGGTGCAAGTCCCCTTCGAGCGCCCGCGAGATGCCGTCGCCCTCCGTACCGACCCCCGTTTTAGCACCCTCTTCGCTGAGGTATGGGAGTCGCTACGCGAGGAGGTAGCCCGAGCGCAAATTGCCGAAGGGGTGACGGTGTAACGACGGACGACGGACGACGGACGACGGACAATAGAGTGAAACGTGATGCGTGAGATTAGTATCTAATTCGTAATTCTCAAAGAACCTCTGCGCACTCTGCGTCTCTGCGGTGAACTCAAAAATAATCTTGGCGCTCTTGGTTATCTTGGCGTCTTGGCGTTTAGACGATTTTGAACTTTGGACTGAGATAAGAAGATGACCCGCAACAGGTGGCTATCACTCCTTTCCCCTATACTGCTAATTGGCCTGTGGGAGCTTGCGGCCCGGTTCGGGTGGATTGACATGCGCTTCTTCTCGTCCCCTTCACGGATGTTCGAGACGCTGGGTGACATCGTAGCAGACGGCTCACTCTTCCACGACCTGGGTGTCAGTCTGACGCGCATCTTGCTGGGCTTCTTGCTCGGTGGGGTACCCGCCATAGTCGTTGGGCTGCTCATGGGCGTCAGTCCTATCGTCCGGGCACTCATCGAGCCACTCGCCACGGCCATCTATCCAATCCCCAAAATCGCCCTCCTGCCGCTCTTCATCGTTGCGCTCGGCATTGGCGAGAACAGCAAGATAGTGACAATCGCGGTGAGCGTTTTCTTCCTGGTGGTGCTGAACGTGGCCGCAAGCGTGCTCCAGGTGGACGCGAAGCACTTTGAAGTTGCGCGCAGCTTTGGCGCGAAGAAATGGGACCTCTTCTGGACGGTGGCCCTCCCAGGCAGCCTCCCAGGCATCATGAGCAGCATCAAGCTCGGGATGGGCTTCGCGCTCACAATCATCGTGGGCGTGGAGTTCGTAGCCTCCAATGACGGCATCGGCGAGTTCATCTGGAGGTCGTCCGAATATTACGCTGTCGAGAAGATGCTGGCGGGTCTTGTAGCTATCGCCGTCGTGGGCTGGCTGATAACAGTCATACTGAACGAGATAGAGTACCTGCTGGTGCCGTGGCAGGCAGCGGGTTTGAGGGTAAAGGAGGGCAGGGTGCGTCAAAGGGCAAGAACGTGGTGGGGTGCCATCCGCCCCTGGAGTTACACGGCAGCCGTAATCCCGGTGCTCCTGGGAGCGGCTATCGCTGCATATTACAGAGTTTTCAACGGGTGGACGGTGCTCCTCGCGCTCATAGGCTCGATAGCAATCCAGATGGGCACTAACCTGACGAATGACTACTATGACTTCCGCAAGGGAGCGGACAGCCCCAATTCATTAGGCACGGGCGGGTCGCTCTTGCGAGGCGATCTCACGCCGACGCAGGTCTTCATAGGGGGCATATTGGCCTTCGGCGTAGGTATCGCCATCGGTCTGTACCTCGTGAGCTTGACGGGTCCATTCATCTTCTGGCTGGGCCTCTTCAGCGTGGCGGTAGGCTTCTTCTACACGGCGGGACCGTTCGCACTCGCCTACGTGGGGCTGGGTGAGGTCGCTGTCTTCATCTTCATGGGGCCTGTAATGGTCATCGGCTCGTACTATGTGCAAGCCCAGACGGTGACCTGGCCTGTGGTGCTCGCCTCCCTCCCCGTAGGCTTCCTGGTGGCTGCCATCCTCCATGCCAACAACCTGCGCGACCTCGAAAGCGACCGCCAGATAGGCAAGCGCACCCTGGCGACGCTGCTGGGCCGCGCAGGCGCAAACGTGGAGTATTACGTGTTAGTGCTGGGAACTTACCTATCGCTCGCGGTGATGGTGCTGGCGGGGATCGCGCCCTGGCTCACCCTGATCAGCATCGTGACCCTCCCCTTCGCCATCAAGCTGATGCGCACAGTCGCCGCCGAGACCGAGCCAAAGAAGCTCCACCCTGTGCTGAGGCAGACGGCCAGGCTGCATATGCAGTTTGGGTTATTGCTGGTAATAGGGTGGGCGGCAGCGTGGTTGGTGGGGGTGGTAGGTTAGCGCGGGCCGTTATTGGCTAAACTAACCACTTTTCCGTAGATTAGGCTACCTCAAGTGGTTGATAGTGAAGGACGAGCATCTGGTCGGCACGTAAAGGCGCGGTGGCGTAAGTTCGCCCCTCGTCATCACTGAACTCCACCTCAAAAACATCCTTATCGAGTGTTTCGACGATTGTGCCTACCTGACCACGACGCAATCCTCTCTCTGGGAGGTCTTCAGTCAAGGCAACTATATCTAGCAACTTCATCACTCAGGCATCCCTCACCAGTGGCAGCACCAGCGAATGCGGCCCCCCATGCCCCCTCGATAACTCCGACCCCTTGATCTTCAGCGCCCATTTGCCGGGGCTGTCCAGGTCCAACTTCACCGCACCCGTTTGCACGTCGTTGATGTCTATCAACTCATATCCATGCCTGGCAAGCTCGGCGGCGGTGCGCTCGGAGGAGCGATAAATAACAACCTTGCCTGGGGCCAGCGCGAGCAGGTTAGCCGCGCTGAACCACTGCTCGCGCTGCTGGTCTACCGGGTCCTGCCCCCCGCACGAGATGGGCGTCAGGTCGAGAGCATCACGCCTCAAGCTCTCGAAGAAGTCTGCGGAGCGCGTGGGACGCACTGCCTCATTACCCAACTCCACGCGCACCACATCCACAGAGGCCGGGCCGTATGGCTCAAATACGGGCTGGTAGACCACGCATTCTTTATCACTCAAGACGCCGAACACGCTATCGAGGTGGTTGAACCCGGCTGGGAGGCGCAGCACGTAGAGTACCATCTTTACGCCTCGCTTCTGAGCATAGGCGCGCCACACGTCCGATATCCGCTGTATAGCCTCCATACTGGTGCGCGCGCTCACCCCTAGCACGACCAGGTCTTCCCTGAGCTGCAATACATTGCCACCCTCTAGCTGGAGCATAGGGGACGATGCCGCGGGCCATGCGGGATCATTGATGCGTGCATCTGCCCAGGTCCAGCGCTCACTCTTCTTGAACAATCTGTGGTTGCGCTGCATGAAGTCGAGGAGCAGAGGCTCGCGGGTGCGTCCAGGCGCAGCCATACGCGCCAGTAGCAGCCGCTCATTTACAACGGTGCCAATATCCCGCATGAACATCAGGTTAGGTAAGGGCGTCAGATAGAATAATCGTCCCTCCACGAACCGGCGCAACGCATCACTATCGTCACCAATCACCTGCCTGCTGCCTTCTGCCCTCTGCTTTCTGCCCCCTCCGTTACCCGGCCCCGGCCTCTCCGAAGGGGATGCGCCTGCCACCCGCGCCTCTATCCCCTCCACCAACTCCTCGGCAAGGGAGGCATAATCTCCCTCGTCGCACCAGCTTTCCAGTCGGTGCTGTAAGAAGTCGAACGACTCGGTATCCTGTGCCGAGAGAGGACCTGTCTCATGGGTATGGGACAGGAGCGCTGTAAGAGTAGCGGGGCCGGATTTGCGCGGATTGGCGGATGTGATGGGCTTGGCGCGTGTGCCGGCCCCCCCAGGAGCGGCGGCGCTGGGGTCCCCTTCTGGGTCCTGGGTATACTGCGGCCAGCCGTGCCCCTGGAACCAACGTACCATCACTTCAAGCTGCCCGATACGCTGCTCCACCGGCGGCATGCCCGATTCCAGCCTGCACACCTGAGAGATGAGCGCCCGACGCTCTCTCTGCGGTGCGCTTTGCAGAGCCTCGGCCAGCAAGTCATCGAAATAATGCACCCGCACGCCCAGGTGGTCCCTGAGCAGGCCGGTGAGCCAATCGTGCTCCTGCTGCGCGTGGTCCGTGAAGAGGAGGTCATCGAAGAGGAAGTAGTCGCGGGTAGAAGGGGTCATCCGCACAAGCTCGCGCCCTGGGCGGTGGACGATGGCCTCGCGCAGGCGGCCGTATTCAGAGGTTACGTTAAGCTGCATGGCCTACATCATCTCGGGCGCTTCTATCCCCAGCAACCCCAGCGCGTTCGCTATAGTCTGCCTGGCGGCTGCTGTCAGCGCGAGGCGGGCACGGACTTGCTCCTCACTTTCAGCCTTCAGGATGGGGCAGTTGTGGTAGAAGTTGTTGAAGGCGTCGGCTATATCGAAGCAGTACATCGCGATAATTACCGGCTTGAAGTTGTCGGTTGCGCGTGCCACCTCCTCCGGTAGGCGAGCTATCGTCTCAAGCAGGTTGGTCTCATGCAGCGTAGGGTTGGAGAAGCCGTAACGCTGGCCGGGCTTCGGTAGCATCTCCTGTGGGGCTTTCTCGAGCACGCGGGTGGCGCGGGCGTGCGAGTACTGCACGTAGGCCGCCGACTGGCTCTCAGGGTTGAGCGCCTGCTCCCAGTCGAAGGTGATTACCTTGTTGTTGTCCTTGTCGAGCATACCCATCTTCATTGCGCCGTAGGCTACAGCGTGGGCGATAGCAGCCCGCTGCTCCTCGGTGAGACCTCTAGGCTGCTCCTCCTCCTTCTGGTCTACAACCTGCCTCGCCCTGAGCAACGCCTCCCGCTCGAAATCCTCATAAGGCGGCGCGCCCCCCTTGCGCGAGGAGATGGCACCTTCGGGGGTGTTCACCATTTCATAACCCAGGTGGACGCACTTCTCGGCCTGCGGGAAGCCCCACAACTCCAGCACCCTGTATATCTGCTGGAAGTAGAGCGATTGGCGCGTGTCTATCACGTACATAGACCTATCCACGTTCCACTCCTCGAACTTGCGCCGGGCCAACTCGAGGTCTTTAGTGGCGTATAGAGACGTGCCATCCGACCTGAGCACGACCAGCACGCGCCACGCCTCCTTAGGCTCGCGAGTGCCATCTTTATTGACCTTATATAGTTCTTTCTCGTATTTCTTGCTTAACACGGGGTGAGCGCGCAGCTTGTCATCTACGCGCACGATTACCGTTTCACCCTCGGCGCGGTGGTCCTCCGCGATACCTAACGCGATAAGCTCTTCAACCACCTTCTTGCCAGGCTCCTCCACTTCGCTCTCGAAGAACCAGGCGTCGAATGAGATGCCGAGGTCGCCAAAGATGCGCCTGAACATCTCCAGGCTCCACTCTCGCGTGGTCTCCCACAGCTTGACCAATTCAGGGTCTTGCGCCTCCCATATAGCGAACATCTCGCGTATCTCGTCCCGCCATCCAGGCACATCGTCCCACCAGCCCATGTTGGCGTCGAGCTTCCCATACTCGCTCCGCAGGTCGGCCAGGGGATCGGGAGCAGTGCGGAGTGCTTCTTCGTCACCTTTCGTCCTTCGTCCTTCGTCTTTCGTCCACTCACTATCGTCCGTCGTCCGTCGTCCGTCGTCCGCCGTCAGCTTCGCCGCATCGCTGCCCGTAGTATCCAGCGTAGAAGACTGCGCGAGCAGCATCCCACCAAGCGTACTCCACAGGTTGAGCGCGACATTGCCGCGAGCAGAGAGGACATCCTTCCAATCAGGACCGTCCCGCGTGGTGAGGGTCTCAGCAATATGGGCTGCGTACGGCTCGTCCGCGGGGTCATTCTCGGCCATCGCCTGTAGAGCAATCGTCATCTGCGCTGCTATAGCGGTATCCGATTTGGCGGCCTCCTCTATCAATGCTGCCACGTTGTTCCGAAACTCAAGCCTGGCGGTCGCCTCAACGTAGAGCGTTTCGAGCCAAGCACCCCTACCCTCCTGAGGCTCTTTGCCCTTGTAGAACTTCTGGTACGCCCAGAGCGTGCGTATGACGTGCATACCTATATCGCCCAGGTAGGTCGCGCCGACCACGTCATAACCGCCGCACTTCAAGATGTTGGAGATGGTAGCGCCCAGCACCACGTTGCGGAGGTGTCCAACGTGCATGGACTTGTGGGTGTTGAGGTTGGCATACTCTACCATCACCCGCTCGCCCCGGGAAGGCCAGCATCCATACTCCGCGCCCCTTGCAAGCACCTGGTTGACAACCCTGTTGGCGTACCACTCCTTATCCACGTAGAAGTTGATATAGCTGTTGACAACCTCCACGCGCTCGACCTGTGGCAGATCAGGCAGCGCGGCTACCACTCGCTCCGCTATCTCCTGGGGATTGCCGGTCGCACCAACGCGCCGCAACTGGAACGCCACCGCCGACCCAAATCCCCATGCCCCCTGTAGAGGGATAGGACGCAATGTCAAATCTAACCCCTCGGTGCTATATCCAAGCGAGGCAATAGCATCGCGCAAGGCCCGCACGATATCAGCCTGCAACTCGCCCGACGGCGAGGCGTGGTGTTCGGGCGTAGGAGGTTGAGAGTCTGGTGGCGAAGTTATCATTTCTTGGTATCCTGCAATGATATTTGGGTATTCTTGTAAAGGCCAACTATAAGGCTATATAAAGACCATTATATACGTCGCTTCTCCCTGCGACAAGGCATGCGAGTGCGGAATGCGGAATAGGGGCCAAAGATGCCAATCTCCAGCCCCTACCTCCATAAAACCTCTGCGCACTCTGCGTCTCTGCGGTGAAACCCCAAAACCCGTAGCGTTCTTTGTGCGTCTTTGCGTCTTTGCGTTTACTAATCACGCATCACGCATCACGCATCACCTCCCACAACCAGCCCCGTAGAGCGTGCGCAGGTAATCGCGTCCTGCCTGTGGGTCGAAGCCGAACTCTACCACTGCGCTGCCGCCGTTGAACCTGCGTAGCGAGCTATTTATCCCTGCCGATAAGGTCCCCGGCTCGTGCCACTGTGTGAGCACATCATCTCCCTTCAGGAGCACCCATGCAGCCAGACCGTTCATGAACGCACGCGCCTCAGCCTCTATGCTGCAATCGGTGGTCACAGGGAGAGCGCCCGTCACCACATCGAAGCCATGCGTCCCTTCGTGAGCCAGCACGCTGGCAAGCGCCTCAATAGGCTCATCACGCTCCGTTTCAGGGACGATTATCGCGTAACGGCGGTTATTCCTGTTGCCGCTGACGATAAAAGCTCCCGCTACATCCTCGTCGTCAATCTCCTCGAACCTCACCGAGATATTATTCTTGACGATGAGTGCAGGCACCCACCTGAACTGTGGAGTTCGCCCCAGCATCTGCACCGCCGAGAGAAGTTCATCGTCAACCAGAGCGTCCAACTCCGAAGAGTCACTCTCATCTTCTTCCGACCCCTCAAAATAACCGGGCAGTAAGATGCGCGACAGCGGGTTTAGCCCCTCCATGCGCGCAAACTCGGTGCCGAGCAACCCAAGCTGCACGTTGTTCGAGGCGCTTCGCTCCGGGTGCCACTCGAAGCGGTTGCGCTCGAAATACTGCACCGTGTACTGCCGCCCGTCAGCCTCGTTGGTCTCGACCACCTCTTCCGAGAGGGGATAACCGAAGACCGCCAGGCCGCCGTTGCGCTGCCAGAATGTCAGGAAAGCGTTGCTCAGGTTATGCCCCGTCTCGGTGAAGAAGTGAGAGTTAGGGGTGTTACCCCCTTCTGGCTGCCTGGGGAAAGTGATACCCCGCGCCTCCGTCGTGACCGCTCCCAGGCGCGTCAGCAATACCTGCTTGCGCGGGTCGGTGGAGATGTCTGGGTGCCACTCCAGCCGCGCTCGCTCAAGGTACTGCACCGCAAGCCCATCCTCCATCAGCGCTTCGGTGAGAGGCAGCCCCAGGATCGCCGTCGCCCCGTGCGTCTCCCAGTAGGTAAGGAATATACCGCGTATGAAGTGCGCCGTCTCCGGGAAGTAGCGGAAGCGACCCGTCCCTACCTCAGGCGGCGCGGGCACCGGATCATCTACCGGCGCAAGCGCCTGCTCACTGCTCGGCGCATAATACCGGGCATTGTCGACCACATCCTCTGTTGCCACGCGGGATGCAAAAGAGGTGAGCGGACTATCTGCCACCCCTTCCGCACTCCGCACTCCGAATTCCGCACTGGCAGCGGCCCCGGCACTCGATAGAGACGTAAAGAGCGCGACGAGTAAAAGCAAGTATCGCCACCTGCGGCGGTGGCTGGTATAGAAATAATTCATGAGAACCCTTTCTTCAAATGGGCAGGCCGCCCGAGGCAGATGAGCAATACAGGGGTACTTCAATTATACCAGAGTCCTCCCCACACGATGGCACGCTACTTGTTGCTAAGGGCGGCATGAAAAACACACCCCCACTAACCCTCCTCAACGCCCGCCTGATTGACGGCACAGGCGCGCCACCCCGAAACGTCGCCGCCATCACCGTCGAAAATGGCCGCATCACCGCCATCCATGATACCGAAGCTAACGACACCCAAATCCGAAATCCAAAATCCGAAATCCAAAATCTCGAAGGTCGCACCCTCCTCCCCGGCCTCATCAACGCCCACATGCACATCACTATGGATGCTGGACCTGATCCCATAGCCACTACCGCCCGCGACGGCATGGCGCGGGTCGTCATAAAAGGCGCGTCGGAGGCGAAGCGTATGCTCCACGCAGGTATCACCACAGCACGTGACCTCGGCGGATTTGAGTTCGTAGAGATGGCGTTGCGAGATGCCTTCGCCTCGGGCGAGATGCCAGGCCCGCGCCTCCTGTGCGCAGGGAAGTGCATCACGATGACTGGCGGGCACGGCTGGCAGATCGGTATCGAAGCCGACGGGCCGGACGAAGTACGCAAGGCCGCCCGCCTCAACCTCAGGCATGGCGCAGACTGCATCAAGATAATGGCTACGGGCGGCGTGCTGACCCCAGGCGTGGAGCCAGGCTCCTCCCAGCTTGGAGAGGAAGAGATGCGCGCCGGAATAGAGGAAGCTCACAAGGTTGGCAAGCTGACCGCTACCCACGCCCAGGGCACGGAAGGTATCAAAGCTGCCCTCCGCGCAGGCATAGACACCGTAGAGCATGGTATTTTCCTGGACGAAGAGGCAATCGAGATGATGCTGAAGCGCGGAACCATATTCGTGCCGACCCTCGCCGCGCCCTATCAAATCGTCGAAGCCGGAGAGGAGCGGGGCATACCCGCTTATGCCCTCGAAAAATCGCGGCGCGTCATGGCCGCCCACCGCAAATCATTCGAGTGGGCGCTCTCGGCGGGCGTCACTATAGCTGCGGGCAACGATGGCGGCACCCCTTTCAACCCCTCCCACGACCTCGTGACCGAGCTTCGCCTCATGGTCGAGTATGGCATGAACCCTATCTCCGCGATACGCGCCGCGACGCACGGCTCAGCCAGGGCGCTCGGCCTCTCCGAAGAAACAGGCACTATCCAGCCAGGCAAGTGGGCCGACTGCCTGGTCCTTCAAGAGGGGGCAGACCCCTTGCAGGACATAACTGCTCTCTCCCAGGTGTGGATGGTGATAAAGCAGGGTGAAGTCGTCTCATCGGCCTAAGCCCCAATCCGCAGATTATGAAGTATTAATGGCGTGGTCAACCAAACTTTCATGTCTTTCTCTCAATTATCGAACCTGGGGATGTGATAATTGAGAGAAAGATTCATTACTAAATTCATTATCTGCATGGCGGGCCAAACCTGGCAGGATAGCTGGTATATATCTTGCAGATTCCCACAATTCTTAGCGGATATTGAGCGGAAGCGATTAGCCCAAAACCAAAGCATTGCACCCTTGTGCATCGTGATATATACTAAACGCCAACGTCAAGGTACATCGCAAAGCTCAGGAGGTCTCCCGTCACAACTGGCCCTTTCTGTTGGATACAGAGACACTACATTAGCTTGCGCGTGGGGGCGACGCGTGGGCAATCGAGCAGTGATGTACAACGATGAGGTTGCAACCCTATAGGATAACTATCTACAATCAAATCAGGAGGAAAAGTGCTATGTTGAACGGTAAATGGACCGGAAAGATGATGCGCGTCTTGCCCGTGCTGATGATAGCCGTCATGTTGATGTCGGCCTGTGGTGGTACCGCCGCCACGCCAACCACTGCCCCTACTACGGCCGCAACCGCTATGGTTACTGAGCCGACGGCAATGGCTACAGAAGCTGCCACTGCGGCTGCCACTGCGATGGTCGACGCAAGCCCCACCGCTATGACCGGAGAGACCCCAACAGTCATGGCAGAAGCCAGCCCTACGGCGGCCCCACCCCCCTTCTCTAAGGCAGGCACCCTCACTATCTGGGCGGATGAGCGCCGAGTGCCTGTAATCGAGAAGGCCGCGGCGGACTTCACAGCCAAGTCCGGCATTCCCGTAGCCGTGCAGCAGGTTGGCTTCGGCGATATACGTGACCAACTCAAGCTTGCAGGCCCTGCCAAGGAAGGCCCCGACATTATCGTGGGAGCGCATGACTGGCTCGGTGAATTGGTCTCCAACGGCCTGGTAGACTCGATAGAGCTGGGCGACGCTACGAGCAAGATTGACCCCGTAGGCGTCAAGGCTTTCACTTATGAAGGCAAGACATATGGCCTCCCGTATGCCCTCGAAGCCATCGCTCTCATGTATAACAAAGACCTCGTACCCACGCCCCCCGCTACCTGGGACGAGCTTAAGGCCATCGCCAAGAAGCTAAAGGACGAAGGAAAGGTTGACCAGGGTTACGTCCTCCAGGAAGGTGACCCCTTCCACACCTACCCCATTGTTACCGGATTCGGCGGCTACGTCTTCAAGCAGAACCCCGACGGCACATACGACCCCACCGACGTGGGCCTCGACTCACCGGGTGGCAAGGCTGCTATGAAGGAAATTGACCAGATGGTCAAGGACGGCCTGCTGCGCAAGGACGTTACAGGCGCTATACAGGAAAGCCTCTTCAAAGAGGGTAAGAGCGCCATGTGGCTCACTGGCCCCTGGAACATCGAGCCGATGACAAAGGCGGGAGTCAACTTCGGCGTCGCCAAGATACCTACGATGGCGGGTGAAGCTCGCCCGTTCGTCGGCGTGCAGGGCTTCATGGTTTCCTCCTTCGGAAAGAATAAAGACTCGGCCAAGTCCTTCCTCCTCGACTACATGGCTACCGACGCAGCGATGAAGGCCATGTTCGATGCCGACCCCCGCATCCCGGCGTGGGCCTCTACCCAGGCCCAGGTGACAGATGTCAATGTCAAAGCGTTCATGGAGTCGGCTTCGACCGGACAGCCCATGCCCGCGATACCGCAGATGTCAGCCGTATGGGACGACTGGACCAAGGCAATCAAGATTGTCTTCCAGCAGCAGCAGGACCCGGAGGCAGCGATAACCGATGCAGCCAACTCAATCCGAAGTAAGATCAAGTAACAGTAGCAACGATGGAGGGGCGCGCCGTTCGCGGCGACGCCCCTCTCTTTCTTTAGCAAGCGTGGCGGTCCGCCTTGGCGGCCTCATGCTCATCGATGCGGTCGCAATCTGGTTCATCTATGCGCTGATTGGCAATGGCGTCTGGCCCGCCGCTGTTGTCGTGCTAATCGTCACAGCCTTGATCAACTGGGTATACCTGGACGACCGCATCTATCCCATCAGATGGCTCACACCGGGCCTCCTCTTGATGCTCCTGATGGTCATCTACCCCCTCGTCTTTACGCTCTATATCGCCCTCACCAACTACAGCGATGGGCACATCTTGACCAAACAGGAGGTAGTCAACCGGCTACAGGGGCAATACTACGAACCGGCAGATACGGTAGCCTATAAGTGGACCGCCTACCGTAATCCTGAAGGTAAGTTCCTCCTCATTTTCGAGGACCCACAGGGTAATAAATTTCTTCGCGATGAGACAGGCGAGGAGGTAAAGCCCTTCGACAATGGCCCACTCCCTGAGAACATCAATGGGTATCAGAAGCTGGAGAGACTGGCGACGACGCGTTATGTCGGGGAGTTGAAGACATGGGTCGTCACGCAAGGCCCGAATCTGATCCGGCTGGGCGATAGTGTGGGTGTGGCAAGCTACGCCGTCCGTAAGTACACCTTCGACCCCGCCACCGATAACTTGACCGACAATGAGACGGGAGTGGTGTACACACCTGTGCGTGGCACCTTCACCGCGCCCGACGGAAAGACCATATCGCCCGGCTTCAACGTGGTCGTGGGCTTCGAGAACTACAGCAAAGTGCTGACAGACCCTAACATACGCGGTCCGTTCTTAGGGGTCTTCCTATGGACCATTATCTTCGCATTCTTGAGCGTGCTATTCACTTTCGCGGTAGGCCTGGGGCTGGCACTTGTGCTGAACGACCCCAAACTGCCGTTCAGGGCCTTCTTCCGCTCTGTAATGATCATACCCTACACTATCCCCGCCGTTATCAGCGTCCTCATATGGGTAGGCCTCCTCAACCCTATATACGGACAGGCCAGCCGGTTGTTGGAGAGCGTGGGCATCGATGGGGATTGGTTCGCTGATGGTACCTGGGCTAAAGCGGGCATCCTCCTGGTGCAGACATGGCTCGGCTTCCCCTATATGATGCTGCTGTGCCTGGGCGCGCTACAGTCCATCCCGACCGATATGTACGAAGCGGCGGACATAGATGGCGCAAGCCCGTGGACGAAGTTCCGCTCGTTGACGCTGCCCTTGCTGCTGGTGGCAATCGCCCCACTCCTGATAGGCTCGTTCGCATTCAACTTCAACAACTTCGCCGTGATCGAGCTGTACGCGCAGGGCGGCCCGCCCATCACTGGCGTATCGACGCCTGCGGGGCAGACCGATATATTGATCTCGTATACCTATAGACTTGCTTTCGCGGGTGGGCAGGGGGCCGATTACGGCCTCGCCTCGGCCATCGCCCTCTTCATATTCGTGATAATAGCCAGCCTTACGGCGTTCAATTTCCGCTATACGCGACAGCTGGAGGAATTGACATGATACAGGCAGGAGCAGACGCGCGAAAGCCCATAGTCGCGACCAAAGAGTCCGCCCAGGTGAAGTCGGGCGACGTCAAGAAGAATAATTCTGTCAATGTAGCCATATTGACGTTGATAGCCATTATCGCTTCGGCGTTCGCCCTCTACCCTATATTGTGGATATTCTCTACGGCCCTCAACCCTGCTAACTCCCTGATCAACGCCACGATTATCCCCTCCAGAGTGGGCTTCGACAATTTCGTGCACCTGACCGACAACCCCCAGCGCCCCGTCTTCCTCTGGATATTCAACTCGGTGAAGGTAGCGGGCATCAGTGCTGCTATCGTGGTGGTAGTGACGGCGCTGGCGGCCTACTCCTTCAGCCGTTTTCGATACAAAGGGAGGCGCGCCGGTCTCCTCACTATTTTATTGATCCAGCTTTTCCCCAATATGCTGTCCATCGTGGCACTCTTCCTTTTACTGCAACAGATCGGCAATATACCGGGATTGAGCTGGCTGGGGCTGAACACGCACGGCGGCCTCATACTGATCTATACAGGTGGGGCGCTCGGCTTCAATACGTGGCTGATGAAGGGCTACTTCGATACGATACCGAAAGATCTTGACGAGGCCGCCACGATAGATGGCGCGTCTCGCTTCGAGGTCTTCTGGCAGATAATTTTCCCCCTGGCCCGCCCTATCCTCGCCGTGATGGCTATCCTGACCTTCATCGGCGTATACGGCGACTTTCTGATCGCCAAGGTCATGCTCAAGGAACGTGATAGCTTCACCCTGATGATTGGGCTGGGGCAGATGATCCAGGGGCGCACCGAGGACTGGGGCGTCTTCGCCGCCGCCGCATTGGTAGGCGCGCTACCTATCGTATTGGTCTTCCTGGTGCTACAAAAGCAGCTCATCGGCGGACTCTCCAGCGGCGCGGTGAAGGGGTAGCGGCCACGGACGACGGACGACGGACGACGGACGATAGACGATAGACGATTGATTATGTATTGCATGAAGAGGAGCTAGGAATCAACAGCCAAGAATTACCGACCCCTGACCCCCGAACACCGACCCCCACAAGTCGTCCGTCGTCCGTCGTCCGTCGTCCAAAGCCTCATATCCCTCCCCCCGCATCGCCTACATCCACAGTCGTAAAGCTGAACTTACAAGCGGACCCCACTGCCCACCCCGAAGCGGTCTTCACCGACCCGCGCCGCGAGCATGGCTGGCGTGTTGCCCTCTCCCTACAGTCAGACGGCTCCTGGACGGCGGACATCAAGCTCCCCCAGGAGCCTACCGTGCTGCGCTACCACTTCGAGCTGGCTGACGGCTCTATCCTGCGCGAGCTACGTCAGATAGAGGGAGTCGAGAAAGCCGTATATGGTGTGTGGGAGGAGCGCGACTTCCGTATCGCCTGCTACGACCCCAAGGGTACGCCACCGGCATGGGTGCCCGGCCAGGTCATATACCAGATTTTCCCCGACCGCTTCGCCCAGGGCGACCCCGCCAACATCCATAAAGGGCCAGGCGAGTTCAATGGCCGCCCAGTCATCCACAACAAATGGAGCGATCTACCGGAGCACCCCCCCAAGTCCCGCGATTTCTACGGCGGCGACCTGCGCGGGGTCATCCAGAAACTCCCATATATCCACGACCTGGGCATCACCGTCATATACTTCACGCCCATCTTCGCCTCCCCCACCAACCACCGCTACGACGCTCTCGACTACATGCAGATAGACCCTCGCCTGGGCACGGAAGCCGACCTGCGCGAGCTTATAGAGAAAGCTGGGGAGATGGGCATCCGTGTGCTCCTCGATGGCGTCTTCAACCACTGCTCCCACGAAAGTATCTACTTCAAAGCGGCGCGCGCCGACAAGCTCTCACCCTACTATCGCTGGTTCAGCTTCACCTCATGGCCCGATAAATGGGAGGGGTGGATGAACGTGGGCACCATGCCGGAGTTCGTGGAGTGCCCGGAGGTGGAGGAGTTCTTCTTCGGCAAAGATGGCGTCGCCCACCACTGGCTCGGCTATGGCACGGCGGGCTGGCGCACCGATGTGACCCCCTGGCTCACCGACGAATACTGGCGGCGCTTCCGGCGTGCCGTGCGGCGCGACTACCCTGACGCTTACCTTGTGGCCGAGGACTGGGGCGACGCCACCCACCGCCTGGTGGGCGACAGCTTCGACGCGACCATGAACTACCGCTTCGGCTATTCCGTGCTCGGCTTCGCCGGAGGCAAGCTTACCCCGTGGGAGCTTGACGACCGCCTGGAGACGCTACATCGCGATACCCCCCCGCCCGCCTTCTACACTCAGATGAACGTGCTAGGCTCCCACGACACCGCCCGCATCCTTACGGTATTGGGCAGCCCTGAGCGCGTGATGCTTGCTGCCGCCTTGCAGCTAGCCTACCCAGGCGTGCCCATGCTCTACTACGGCGATGAAGCGGGCATAGAAGGTGGCTACGCCGAGGCGAGCAGGGTCGCGTTTCCCTGGGGCGCGGAAGACGCGCAGCTACTCGATTTCTACCGCCAGGCCATCAACGCCCGCCGTGCCAGCAGGGCCTTGAGTCTGGGGGACGTGCGAACTGTGTTGGTGAACGAAAGGAGCGGCTATGGTTTAATGCGGACGTATGAAGGCGAGAGGGTGGTAGCATTATTCAACGCTGGCGCTGCGCCCCTCGAAGTTTCTGTTGAGGTTGGGGATAAAGCGGAGGAAGGAGAGCGTAGCGATTTGTTGGGAGGTATCTCATCGGCTACAATTAGAAATGGAACCTTGATCGCCCAGGTACCACCCTTATGCGCTGGATGGTTTAACGTGTGAGTTCAAATGACTAAGTCTAACCCGGCAGCCATATCTCTCATTACAGCTTTAGTTTTGGTATTGCTCTCCGGCTGCATAGATGAGAGCTTCCCTACTCCTACGCCCATCCCGACAAGCATCCCAGCCAAACTCTCAACCCCTATCGCTATAGATCGTGGGAACGTGCACCGTACGGGCCTCTACGACAATGCAGGTACTCCGCAGCTTACAGAGGTATTTTGGAGATATAGTCTTGAAGATGCAGCCTATGTTACCGTCCCTATTGTTGAAGATGGTGTCCTTTACTTCTCAGGCATCAAAGAGCCTAACTCGGAACTGCATGCCATAGATACACGCACAGGCCGATTACTGTGGAAGCAAGAAACCGTGCGCTATAGCAGTACGCCTACTCTTTCCGATGGGGTGCTCTACTATACTGACCAGACAGGTCTCCACGCTTTAGATACCAGCACCAGGAAGGAGAAGTGGAACTATGCTGTACGTCATGGGTTTGATATGTCTCCGGCTGTTCAGCATGAAGTAGTCTACTTTGGCGATGATAGAGGTAATATGCACGGGATTGACAGCCAGACAGGAGAGCAGAAATGGAGTGTCAAGGTAGGCAATAGCTATACCTCAGACCCTGCGCTTGGTGATGCTAAGCTCTATTTTGCTGGTGATATTGCCCCTCTGATAACGGGTCCTGACGCACATCGTCAAAACAGCTTGTATGCCGTAGACATACAGACAGGCCGGCAGTTGTGGACGTTCGCTCCTCCAGATAGTGAGCTGGAGTACAAGTTCTTTTATGACGTAATGGAAGCGAACGGAAAGGTATACACCATCAACAGTCGAGGGGATTTCTACGGCGGTGATAACTATGTTTATGCTTTAGATGGCACAAGTGGGAAACAGCTATGGCGATATAGACCGCAGCAGAGTGCATATAACCTGGCCCATATTGCGGCTAATGGTGATCTTCTCTATGTAACTGCCGAATCGAGAGACAATGACAACAATTCAAAGGCTCAAATCTTCGCGGTGGATACTGCGACAGGGCAAAAGCGTTGGACTTTCGAGGCGGATGGTAGCTTCACCGCGCCATCCATAGCCGGTGGCATACTTTACATTGCGCACCACGACAAAGGGATAGCGACTATCTACGCCTTAGACGCCAGGACCGGAAAAGAACAACGCAGCTTCAAATTTGATCATATGGTGACTTCTCCCCTTGTGATAGATGGCGACGTCCTCTATCTGGTTGTCGGTAATTGGAACGCACGCCCGAACTATATTTTTGCCATCCGGTAGCCTAATAATTCAAGTGATACAATACAGTGGATCTAAAGGGTGGCACAAAGCTTGCCGCTCACATGCCTAAACCGCCCCAGGAGGAAATCGTAACAGCATGAAACAATCAGACAGGCACATCTCTCTCGGTCTCGTCTTCCACAACCACCAGCCCGTAGGCCAATCGGATGGCGTCTTCGAGGAGATATACGAACGCTCCTACGAGCTGATGATAGCGGCACTGGAGCGCTACCCGCACGTACAGGTCGGCCTCCATTACACAGGCTCTCTTCTAGACTGGCTGCGCGAGCACAAGCCCGACTTCATCCGGCGCATACGCGCCCTCGCCAAACGCGGGCAGGTCGAAATCCTCTCCGGCGGTTATTACGAGCCGATCCTTCCCTCTATACCCGACGACGACAAAAGCTCCCAGATACTCAAGCTGACCGAGGCGGTGCGCCACGAATTCGGCTACGACCCCTCCGGTATGTGGCTCGCCGAGCGCGTGTGGGAGCCGACCCTCCCCGCCCACCTCGCGGGCGCTGGCATCGCATGGACCATCCTGGACGACATCCATTTCAAGATGGTTGGCCTCACTGACGACGACCTCACGGGCTACTTCGTCACAGAGGAGAACGGCCAGGTGGTCAACGTATTCGGCACCTCCAAGCAACTCCGCTACACCATCCCCTGGCGTCCCGTCAAAGAGACGATACGCTACATGTACGACGAAGCCCTCCCCACCCCCGGCAAGATACTCGTCATGGGGGACGACGGTGAGAAGTTCGGCGCGTGGCCTGACACCTACGCTCACTGCTGGGGCCGCGATGGCAGAAGCGGCTGGGTGGACGAATTCTTCGCCGCGCTCGAGGAGAACCGTAGCTGGCTGCACACCGTGAAGCTGGGCGAGCACGTCCACCGCTTCAACGCCGTTGGCCGCGTTTACCTCCCCACAGCCTCCTATAACGAAATGATGGAGTGGGCGCTCCCCGCCCGCCAGTCCTACGAGTTCACCGAGTTGTATCACAAGCTGGAAGAGGCGGAAGACCCCAGCCTGCGCTTCCTCAAAGGTGGCTTCTGGCGCAACTTTATGGTCAAGTACCCGGAGATAAACACCCAGCACAAGAAGATGCTCCGCGTCCACGACAAGGTAGCCCAGGCCCGCCAGGCCCTCACCGAGAGCGGTTCTACAGAAGGCGACGTGGGTCAGGAAGACCTCTGGCGCGCCCAGAGCAACGACACCTACTGGCACGGCCTCTTCGGCGGCGTCTACATGACAGACATACGCGTGCGCGTGCAAGGCCACCTCATACGCGCCGAGACCGCCGCCGAGCGTATCCTGTACGGCGACCAGGCCTGGCTGCGCCCCGAAATCACAGACTTCGACCGCGACTCCGAGCACGAGCTGCTCGTGGAGGGAAACGCCCTCAACCTCTACTTCGACCTTGCCGAGGGCGGCTCAATCTTCGAGTGGGACCTGCGCTCTCACAACTACAACCTCGCATCTACAGTCAGCCGCCGCCCCGAAGGCTACCACGAGACGTTGCGTGAGTTCGAGAAGAAGCAGGGAGAGAAGGCAAAAGAAGAGAAAGTAAAGAGTAAAGATAAGAAGAGTACTGCCGCCAAGGGAGAAGCGGATAAAGCCATAGCTGCAAAGGCCACTGATGAAGAGGGTGAGGAAGAACCCCTCTCTCCCCACGCCACCGTCCGCGTAAAGGAAGCGGGGCTGGACCGCTACCTCAACTACGACACCTATCGTCGCTCCTGCATGATAGAGCATTTCCTTGCGCCGGGCACGACGCTCGATGATTACAGTAGGTCGAGCTACAAAGAGCTTGGCGATTTCGCCACCTGCGCCTACCACGCCGAAATGCAGGATGGGGGTAGAAACACCCTTTACGTCGTCCTCCAACGCGATGGCAAAGTAGACGGCCAGCCGGTGCGCGTGGACAAGCGCCTTACGCTACGCCCCGGCTCGTCCGGGTTCAAGGTACTCTACACGATCCAAAACACTGGCGATGCGCCTCTATTGGCCTCATTCGGCTCCGAGTGGAACATCAACCTCCTGGGTGGGGGACACAACCCTTCCGCCTATTACAGGGTAGAAGGACAAGACCTTGAGGACGCCGCGCTAGATTCCACAGGCGAAGTCCCGAACGTAAGCGAGCTAGCCCTGGGCAACTCCTGGCTCGGCATCGAGATGGCTCTAAAAGCGAGCCACCCCGCCCTCTTCTGGCGCTTCCCCCTGGAAACAGTCTCCGGCTCCGAGGCAGGCTTCGAGCGTGTCTACCAAGGCAGTTCCATCCTCCTCCAATGGCCCATCACCCTCCCCCCAGGCGATAGCGTGGAGATATGGCTCGAATGGACCCAACGATAATTTTGAATTCTAAGTTTTGAATTTTGAATTATCCTTTCCATACCGCTGTATGTGGGACATCGGACTCGGTCATAAGGTTTGAGCACTGAGTCATGACCGACCCAACTCAAAATTCAAAACTCAAAATTCAAAACTCAAAATTGAGCGTAGCGTTCGACGCGCGCATGGTGCATTACCGCCGTGCGGGGGGGATCGGGCAGTACACGATCAGCCTGTTACACGCCCTCGCCAAGTCGCCGGAGGTAGGACCAGATGCACGCTTCCAGGTGCTTCAAATGCGAGGCGACTCCACGCCCATCGTGCGTGACAGGCGCTTTCGCCGCGTGCCTATGTGGACCCCACCCCACCACCGCTTTGAACACCTAGCCCTCGGCGCAGAGCTGCTCAAACTCCGCCCCCGGCCAGACCTCATACACTGCCCCGACTTCATCCCCCCACGCTACAGGCGTTTCCCTGCCGTCGCCAACATACAGGACCTTGCCTTCCTCAAGTTCCCGGAGATGACCCTGCTCACAGACGAGAGCAAGCGTTATTACGGCCAGGTCTACCGCGCCGCCCAGGACACAGAAGCCCTTAT
The DNA here is from genome assembly GCA_035274425.1 of Chloroflexia bacterium. Taxonomy (GTDB): domain Bacteria; phylum Chloroflexota; class Chloroflexia; order QHBQ01; family JADMIH01; genus JADMIH01. The sequence goes on along the minus strand of DATEOC010000040.1, from coordinate 16,518 downwards.
CGCCATCTCCCAATCGGCGCGCGACGACATTGTAAGCCTATTAGGAGTCCATCCCAACAAGGTGGAAGTTATATACGCTGCCGCAGATAGCAGGTTCAAGCCCCCTGATAACCTCGCGGATGCGCAAGAGCGTGCCGCGCGACAATTCGATCTACCACAACCTAAAGATGGCGGTTATCTGCTCTTCGTCAGCACCATCGAGCCGCGCAAAAACCTGCCCACCCTATTGGAAGCATATAGTCTTGTACTAAACCGCAAGCGCGTATCTCCTATGCCAGCGCTCGTCATAGCCGGGCGTGAGGGGTGGCTATCTGAACGCGTTTACGCACGCATCGATGAGTTGCGCCTGCGCGACTACGTGCGCCTGGTAGGGGAGGCTCCAGGCTCCAGCCTCGTCACCCTCTACCAGGGAGCGAGGGCCTTCACGCTTCCCTCAATCTACGAAGGGTTCGGCCTCCCCGCGCTTGAAGCATTGGCGTGCGGCGTGCCAGTACTGGCTTCAACAGGCGGGGCGCTCCCCGAAGTGGTAGGCGATGCTGGCATCCTCCTCGACCCCCACGACATCGAGTCCTGGTCCGAAACGCTAGAGCGCATCCTGCTCGATGAGGAAGAGGCCACCCGCTTGCGGCAGGCAGGCCCCAGCCAGGCTCGCAACTTCTCCTGGGAGCGCGCCGCCGCCCAAACCTGGGACCTGTATCACCGGGTAGTGAACTCCTGAAGACTCTTTCTACCAAGATGAAGATGCCCGCTACGCGGGCATCTTCATCTTGGTAGAAAGAGATTAGTTGCTAAGTGCCAAAGACAGTGGCACGCTGTTCGCTCCCACGTCTCCTGAAGACGAAGACCAATACCGCCCCGGCTATGAACCCACCTATATGCGCCCAGTAAGCAACGCCCCCTCCGCCACCTGCCGCTTGCTCCTCAACGACGAACACGCTCAGGAACTGCGTGACTATCCAGAAGCCAAGCATCAGTATGGCGGGTACCCGCGTTATAGTGGTGAATAGCCCTAGTGGGATCAGCGCACGTACTTTCGCCTGCGGGAAGAGTATCAGGTAAGCTCCCAGCACCCCAGCAATCGCGCCAGATGCACCGAGGTTCGGTATAGCTGAATCGGTGCCGCCCAGGAAGAATTGCGCCAAATCTGCGGCAAACCCACACATCAAGTAAAAGATGAGGTACTTTACCGACCCCATATTGTCCTCGATGTTGTCCCCAAAGATGAAGAGGAAAAGCATGTTGGAGCCGATATGGAGCCAGCCCCCATGCATGAACATCGAAGTGAGGAAGGTCAGCCAGGGTATGCCCAACGGCGCGGCAGCGAGCGTGAGACCCGGGAAGTCAGCCACAGGACCGATGATGTCCGTGCCCGTGCTTATCTCCCTCGGCACCAGGCTCCACCCCATAGTGATAGGGCCGTTATCAAGCCCCGTCGACAATTGGAGGAGAAATACGCCTATATTGACGGCGATAATGGTCAGGTTCACTATCGGCAACCCGCGCTGGACGGGCGTCCCCTCGTCGCCAAGTGGTATCATACTCGTCTCTCCTGGTCTCTAAGTCCAAAGTTCAAAGTTCAAAGTCCAATAACCCTAAGGAATCTTTGCGCTCTTTGCGCTCTTTGTTCTCTTTGCGTCTTTGCGTTTAATCCTCACGTTTCACGGTTCACGTTTCATCGTCTATCGTCCACCCATATCTTCCCCTCTTCTATCACAAGCTCATGTACCAACGAGCCACCCAGTTCCAGCATATATAACGGGGAGCCGTCCGCCAGTGATACGGCTTTGAGAGACTTTTCGCCGCCCATCATCTCCGCCGTCTCGCCATCTAACGCTACAACGTTGCGCGTATCGGGAGGTAAGGCCAGGCGCGGCTCAGCAGTGGGGTGCGGGAGCGCATAACTGGACCGTCCACCATACGCCGAATAGAGCCAACCCATTGTGTCTTGCTGGTCCGGGCCGTAAGCATAAACATGATAGCTTGGGAGTATATACCCCACCAGGCGAAATGGATTGTCCCACTTCACGCTCGTAACCACTACAGTCGAGGTGGCGTCCATACGACTCACGCCATCGCGCATCGCCCTGGCATGTGCGTCATTGTTGACGATGTTGGACGCAGTTATAGGTCCCTGTGCCAACGCAAAATAGGCTGCGGAGGCCACCGCCAGGAGAACACATATCAAGACACCAGGGGCAACTTTCCAAGCCTCAAAACGCCCCCCTTCATCCTTCGTCCTTCGTCCTTCGTCCCATATCTGATACAAGCGCCGCTCCAGCCCGTCACTCCATACCCTAATACATGCCGCCCAAAGGAGCACCAGTGGCGGCAACACGACCAGTATGTAGCCGTACTGTCCGATATGGCTGACCGCGTAGAATAATAGGGTCGGCACAATCCACCATAAGATAAAGGCCCGCAACTTAGGAGAGATGCTGAAGCGTATCACCCTCGCTGCCCACAAGCCCAAAGGTATAATCCCAAATCCCAGGCCAACTACAAGGCCAAGCACTTCAAAAGTAACATTGTGTGCCAGCCCCTCCAGCCCGGCATCAACAACCGACGTGCGAGCTGAGACCGCCCGTGCCAGCAGCGCGTTCTCACGCAGGTATGCCTCCGGCCCGCCCGATAGCATCAGGAGGGGCGCAAGCCATAGAGCGCAGGTGGTGGCAAAGGTCGCGCCAAACGCTAGCCACTTCCGCCATCTCCCTCCCCACAACGCCCATATGCAGAGCGGCATCAACACCGCTATGCTCGTCTGCCGCACGCCCCCGGCAACGCCCAAAGCCAGTCCCAACACTACAGCAGCCCACACCGTACCTGAGTCTCTGGCCCGCCAGGCGAAACCCGCCACTGCCATCCCCAACACCGCTTCGGGCAGGTAGGTCAGGCCGACAGAGCCGTAATAGAGCGAGAGAGGAGAAGCCAGCCAGAGGAGCGAGGCGCATGTCGCCATCGTCTCGTCCTCCAGCACATGGTGAGCCAGCCGGTATACCAGAGGTAGCGATAGTGCGCTGAACAGCACGCTCAGTATAGATAGCGAGAGAGAGGGGTCAGGTACGACGGGGAGAAGAGCGCGACCCAAGAGCACATAGATGATATATCCTGGTGGGTGCGGTTGGTGTGAATGGAGGTCGAAATGGTCTAGGGCGAGTGCGAACTGTACCGCGTCCCAATTGATCGGCATGGGCCGGACGAAAATGAGCCGCGACAAGCCGCCTATTACGGCAAGCGAAATGTAGCGGGCTGCGAGTGGTAGCATATCAACAGGGAAGGGCGGCCAACACTTGTGTGAGGCCGCCCTTCAATTTACCCCTTGCCGGTGGAGCTTCGACTCGGCTATGAGGCATCTAGCCACCCACCCTCGGTCCGCCGATCACTCCAGTAATCCACAGCAAGACCAGCCAAAACAAGAGGATGAAGTCCACAGGCCCCTCCTTGCCGGAGGCAAGGGAGATTATTGTTGTAGCTCGCGACGGGATGTCTTGTCGCTTATGCTCCCAGAATCTGGAAGACCTCGCTACCTGTCTTCGGCCCGCCAATCACTCCCGTAAGCCACAGGACCAGCAGCACCAACACCACCAACACCACCACCACAAGCACGATGGCAGCCGCGCTGCCGCCGCTATCACCCGGATTGACATTTATCTGGCTCATTAATCTCCCCCTTTCGCGATCACGAATTATGAATTACGAGCTACTAAAGCCTATTCATAATTCGTAATTCCCTAGACCGTTCTCTTGCTACTAGGCAACGCACGCAGCAAGGCTATCAGGATAATGGCCCCGATTACCGCGACTATCACGTTGAGTATGAAGTTGCCGATGTCGAGGGGCGCATCGTTCAACCCCCTCCCCGTGAGGAGAGAGATTATCACGCCCCCTATCACGGCACCGACGAGGCCTACGACGATGTCACCCATGAGGCCAAATTCACCAATACCCGCGATGTTACTGGCGAGCCACCCGGCGATGAACCCGATAATTATCCAGCTAAGGATCGTCAAGATCATATCTAGTTCACCTCCCCTTGTCCGCGACGTGGGATCAGGGTGGATGTCGTCAGCTTTTTGCGCCCCCACCCATATTGAGGGCTTCTTGCACATACTCTTTACCGCGCTCGAACATCAACTTACGAGTCTCATCTCCCTTGCGCGGGGCCAGCATGAGGCCCGCCAGCAGGCCGATGGTAAAGTACTTTATAGCTGTACGGAATCCTCTCAGCATAGCTCTCTCCAAACTAGTGGTTGATTGTCAAGGCCAACACAGCCACTGCCTACTGCCTTGTGCCTGCTGCTTACTTCTCTTACAGTGTCTTCCGGCCGCTCATGCCGAGAAGGAAGCGGACGATGACCGCGAAAATAATCGCGCCCAGCAAAGCTGGTATTATGGATAACGTCCAGCCGAACGCTGTGAGAGCAGGTCCGAAATTGCCGAACAAAAACCCACCCAGTAATCCACCGAGGATGCCGGCAACCACGCCTCCGATCCAGCCATTAGGCATCCTACCTGGTATCAGCATGTCCACCACGCCGCCGATAATCGCCAGGACGATTATCATGAACAGAAAAACGATAATATCCACAGCTAATTCCTCCTCTTACTCTGATTTCTGAGCTAGATAAACACAAACAGGCTGACAACCGCGAGCAACGGCAGCGCCAGGAGACCCAGCATCGCGAAGCTACAGCAGCTACAACCTGCCCCTTTGCCAGTACGCGTCAATCCGCGCTGCGTGAGATTCCTTGTATTGTCCATCATCTTCTCCCCTTCTATCCTATTCCGACACCCGCACTTTCCGGTGAAGTGCGGTTTGCGACTCTTACAACGATGGCACTTACGCTTTGTTATGCGTCTTATAGAAGTTCAGCAATAAAAATCAGGTGTCCGTTTCACGCGGACACCTGATTTTTATTGCTGAACTTCTGATATTTAGTGGTCGGTGACTATACTCGCCAGGAGGGGTATGCCACCCTGGGCTTTGGCCTCCGTGGGGAGCAACGGCGTAACGCTCCACATCAGCACGGGGGCCGACCGTAAGAAGGTCGGGGCCAGCGCGGACTTCTCATATCCCTTATTGAAGAACTCAACTACCGGCATAGAGGAGGTTGCGCCCGCTTTATCTTTGTTCTCCTCGTAGGGTATGCGCATGATGGTAATCAAGATGCCTATTATCAGCACACCTGTGAAGAAGCCCAACACGCTGCCGCCCAGCTTGTCGAATACCGCGGCGCGCCCCTTTACCTCTATATGCCCAAATATGGTGAGGAGAAGCGCCAGCATGAGCACGCTTACCAGCACCAGCAGAATGAAGAACGCTAGCAGCTCGTTGCCCACCGTCACCTGCGACTTGAACATCGAGGCAAGCCACACTGCGAAGAGGTGGTAATAGACAGAGGCAAGCAAGAAGCCTGTATAGATCGCCCCCATTACCATAGCAAGGCGCGGTACCCCCTGGTTCCACCCGATATACAGGAAGAAGAGCAGCAGCCCCACAATCACAATATCCAAATAAGGTATTACCGCAAGCAGTTCGCGCATGGTCCAATCCCCCATTATTCATTCAGGTAAGTCCATTCTAATAGCTTCACCCTCATCGGGGAATAGGACATAGGTCACAGGGCTATATGACCCAAAGGGACTCTTAAATAACCTTTGCGCCCTTGGTTATCTTTGCGTCTTGACGTTTAAATCGTCTTTTTGTAGTACAATTCAGCTAATTTGTTCGGAAATTGTGCATAAAGGTATTGACAAGAACATTGGTTCTATGATATATTCGCCTTAGAGCATGGAAAAGCAGCGCAAAAAATCTAATATTTGAAGACCCCATGCAAGCCCTTCGGGGCGCTAGAGAGGGAATATTATAATGAAAAAGAAGCGATTATCGGACCGCCAGCGTTTCATACTGAACTTCATCGGGCGCTATATCGGCGAGCACGGCTACGCCCCTTCGATCCGTGAGATCAAGGGCGAGGTCGAGCAGGCTGGCCTGGTGCGCACCGCGTCTGGCAACACCTCCACCTCCGTCGTGGACTACAACCTCCGCGCACTGGAGGAGGCCGGCTACATCAGGCGCGACCGCAACAAGTCGCGGGCCATCGAGCTTGTGGATAGCAGTGGACGCAGCCGCAGCCGCGAGCCGCTCTACGCCATACCTATAGCCCCGTCGCCCATCGCCGCAGGCTCGCCCATCCCCGTCCTCGAAGACATCCGCATGGGCACCGCCACCGAGGATATGGTCGAAGTGACCGGCGACTTCCTGGGCCGCCGCGCCTCGCACATCGAGCGCCTCTATGCCCTGCGCGTCACCGGGACCTCCATGATCGACGCCCTCATCAACGACGGCGACCTCGTAATCATGGAAGCCCAGGAGACTGCGGAGAACGGCCAGACCGTTGCAGCGTGGCTCAAGGCCGAGCAGGAGGCCACCCTCAAGAGGTTCTACCTCGAAGATGGTCGCGTCCGCCTCCAGCCCGCCAACACCACGATGCAGCCTATCTACACCGACCCCGACAACGTCGAGATCAAGGGTCGCGTGGTAGGGGTCATCCGCCGCGTAGACTAAGCGGTCCGAGCGACAAAACTAAACAAGAAAGGTACGCGCCCCGCGCAGTACCTGTAACAGGATGCACCGGCCTGGGCCTTACTCCCCGGCCGGTTCGCCATCCATCCGCATCCAGCCATCCATTGAAGCACAGAGACGCAAGGGTTATTATATTCACCGCAGAGACGCAGAGTACGCAGAGGTTCTTGGGGAATTACGAATTACACGCTAATCTCACGTTTCACGCATCACGCATCACAAGGAGGGCACGCACATGGTCCTACGCTTATCAGGTAAAGAGCCGCAATTAGGTCCGCAACCGGGGCCGGACCCCGCCTGGGCGACCTACACACGTACACCGGGCAAGCCGGGCAGCTTGCGGGTGCAGGCACGCAAGCCTGACATAACCGCATACCGCGTGCTAGGCTCCGAGCCATTGCGCGCCATCTCTAGAGAGCGCAACCGCCACAACAGCAGCGTCTACGTGTCGAGTCTGGACCGTTACGAGGGAAAGCGACGCGCAGACCTCTCCCGCCTCCCCGTAATTGGCGAGATCGCCGCGGGCCAGTACGACGTGACGGTAGCCTACCAGGAGTACGATTTCCTCGGCCACGAGAACGGCGTGATGGTAGAGAAGGCCCTGGCGCGGGGTGGAACTTACGCCCTCCGCGTGCGTGGTACCTCCATGACCCACGTCGGCATCGAGCCGGGCGACGTGGTAATAGTCCGCCCTCAGACTTGGGCCGAGAACGGCGACTTCGTAGTCGCTAATTACACCGACGGCGATGCCGGCGGCTCCGAAGGTCTTGCTACCCTCAAACGCTTCTACAAGCGCCGCGACCACGTCTTCCTCCAGTCGGCAACCGCCTCCACCGACCCCATCCGTCTATTCGCCAAGCGTCGCCCAGGCGCACCCGACGCCGACCCCGTAAAGGTCCAGGGCGTGGTGACGATGGTGCTGAAGGCAGGCCAGGCATAACGAGGGATGCTTGTATGGATAATGTAATGACAAGAGCTAGCTTCCTCAACACGCTACGGTCCGCTCGCTCAGAGTGGGACGATATGCTGGCCGAAGTGCCAAGAGAGTTGCTGGAAGAGCCAGGCGTCGAGGGTGACTGGTCGATCAAGGACATCATGGCTCATGTAGCCTGGCACGAGCGAGAGATGGTAGAGGTGCTGCGGGCGCGGGAGGTGGCAGGCTCCCACCTCTGGGAGCTACCCACGAATGAGCGCAACCGAGCTATTTATGAGGAGAACAAGCATCGCACCCTGGATGACGTCCTATCCGACTCGGGCCGGGTCTTCCGCCAGCTTTTGAGAGAGGTAGAAGCCCTATCAGACGACGACCTGAACGACCCCAGCCGCTTCAAGGAGATGCCCACCGACTGGCTCCCCTGGAAGCTAATAGCCGAGAACTCGTACGAGCACTACCCAGGCCACGCAGCCTCCATCCGCAACTGGCTCGAATCGTGAAACGTGATGCGTGATACGTGATGCGTGAATCCTCAATAAATCTCTGCGCCTCCGCGTCTCTGCGGTGAAATCTATCGTCTTTCGTCCATCGTCTATCGTCCGTCGTCAAAAACATGGAGAGCACAAAATGGCAATGCGAGACATCTTAGACCGCCAGGCTGATACAATCGAATACGTGTTGCACACGCATGGCCTTCAAGCGCAGGTTGATGGTGGGAAGTTATCCCCCCGCCTGGCGCACTTCCGCCTGACCCTCCCACCGGGCGTGCGCCCCGCACAGGTAGCCCCCACCGTCCCGGAGATAGCCGACACGTTGGGCGTTACAGCATGCCGCCTCTCCACGAGCGAAGAAGGCATGTACCTTGAGGTGCCACGGCCCGACCCTGTGCCGGTACGCCTCCTCCCCATCGCTCAGCGCGTAGCCGACGTAGTCCCCCCCACGACCGCCACCCTCGGCCTCGATGTAGAGGGCACCCCCCTCCTCCTCAGGCTCGACTCGCCAGACGTAGACCCGGTGCTCATCGCGGGCGATAGGCGGGCGGGAAAGAGCAGCCTCCTGAGAGGCATGGCCCTATCCCTCGCCCTGCACAACTCCCCTGAGCGCCTGCGTCTCCTCCTCCTCGATTGCACGGGCGACGGCGTAGCGTTCCGTAACCTGGAAGGGCTGCCCCACCTTGCATGTCCCGTCGCGTATGGTCCGGTCGAGGCGCTGGTCAGCCTGCGCTGGGCGCTACGGGCTATGTCGCGCCGCGCCCACACCCGTCCCTCCGATGACGACGAGCTTACCTTCGGTGATGAGGACGAAGGTATGTCCCCCGCCCCCCAGGGTGAAGAGGCTGCGCTGGTCATAATGATCGACGGGGCCGACGCCCTCTGCATGAGTAACAACCGCCGCGCGGCCTCCGAGGGCGTAGAGGCGTTGAGGACGCTCCTCTCCAACGGTAGCAGGCTCGGCATCTACATTGTAGTCGCGACCGAGCGCCCTGAAGTGATGATCGAAGTAAGCGAGGATTGGCGGTCCCACATCTCTGGCGCGGTCTCCTCGGTCGAAGCGGCGCGCATCGCCACCGGCCTCAAGGGGTCGGGTGCGAACGCCCTCCTGGGCATGGGCGACTTCATGGTCTCCCTCAACTCGGAGCTGATACGCTTCCAGGCGGGTGCCGTCTCAGAGGGCGAAGTCGCGAAAGCGGTCGCACTCATACAGGAGTGCGCGCAAATCCAACCCGAGTCGAGGTCTCAAGCCCAACCTCAATACGATGAGGTAGCCGCCCCTACGTTCACCACAAGGCGAAGGCCCGTGCTGGACAGGCCCACCTTCGACCAGACTATCCCCGCGGCGTCGAGCCAGCCCGTCCCACTCAGGCGTAGCTGGGTAGGAGATTAGCTTCTATGGAAGAGCAACTCGTCGAGGCGTGGGAGATACACAACAGGATAGTCCTCTACGTTCTCGATGCCGTTGCGCGCGAGGCCCTGGAGGGTTCGCCCGCTCAGAAGGGACGAAGCGCGGGTGAGATGTTCGCCCACATCCACAACGTCCGGCTGATGTGGCTCAAGGCCGCCGCACCAGACCTGCTCGAAGGTCTTGAGAAAGTCGAAAAGGAGGTGGCATCCAACAAAGAGACGCTGCGCCGCTCGCTCGAAGCGTCTGGCCAGGCGATTAGCGAGCTATTCAAGCGAGGCATAGCAGCGGGAGGCAAAATCAAAGGCTTCAAGCCGCACGCCGCCGCTTTCCTCGGCTACCTCATCTCCCACGAGGCATACCACCAGGGTGAGATCGGAGTCGTCCTCGGCCAATCCGGCCGCCCGCTCGACAAGAAAACCGCATACGGTATGTGGGAGTGGGGCGTAAGGTAAAGCGATACAGGGAGGTACACGTACGAATTACGAATTACGAATTACAAATTACGAATTACGAATTACAATCACGTTTCTATCGTCCATCGTCCGTCGTCCGTCGTCCGTCAAAAGAGATTTACTGAGATTGCCTGAGAGCTAGAGAGAGGTTTTGTGAGATGTACACAGCTAAGAATGGAGCCTGGCCGGAGGGATTGCGGGAGGTCCTCCGGCGGGTATACGACCCCACCACCCGCGTACCTGTCCCCTGGCTGCTGAGTGGCGACGCCGCTCTCGCCCTCCAGGGTGTTACCATCGAGCCTGATACCATCGAGTTCAGGGCGACCTCGGCGGTAGCCACAGCCTATTTTGCCCAGTTCATGCGCCCCCACGAACTGCCCATCCACAGGGCCGTCGTGGTCTACAGGCGTGGCAGCAACGTCGCCCCGTCCGAGGGCTGGCGCTCCAACATCCACCAGCGCGTGGTGGCGTGGAGCGTAGGCGGCAAGGCCACATGGCTTGGCCGCTGGCAGGTGGACGAGCGTCTAGTACAGGTCTCCTACGTGCGGAGCATACATGCCGACCCCACCGCCCTCGCTTTCCGCGCGCCCATCCGCCGCGTCCCATTCGATGGGATGGAGATAGCAGTGGTCCCTCTTGAGTTCCTACTGGCCGAGGCCGCCCTTCGCAACGACACCCAGCTGACCCACCGCATCCTCCACGCCATGCGCACCAGGGGCTACAGCCAGGCAGACCTGGAGACCGCCCTCGGAGTTCTCCCCTCAGAGAAAGCCTCCCGCCTCTCCCGCCTGGTAGAGTTCAGCCTCGTAGCGGGATAGCCCGCCTGGATGGTACACTGAAGGGCAAGCTTCTTCAGTAAGGGGCTTTCAGTGCCTCAATCGACGCGCTCAACCAAACTATTCTTTCTTTCACTCACTTTTCGTTCCTTGCAGGAACGAAAAGTGAGTGAAAGAAAATTCCCTTTCCTCTTCCTTACTTTTCTCAATTTCGACCCTTGCAGGGTCGAAATTGAGAAAAGAACTATTCCCTTTCCCTCTTGGGGATTACGGAGACATGAGAGACGCAGATAAATTAAGTAGGAGCACGGCTCGCATGTTCACGACAGAGCAACGCGACCAGGTGCGCAATTACATCCTGGACCTGGCGAAGAACGACCCACGGGTCACAGCCGGTGCGCTCACCGGCTCCACAGCGGTTGGTGCCGAGGACGAATGGTCCGACATTGACATCGCCTTTGGGGTCGAGGATGGCATCACCCCCAAAGCCCTCCTAGATGACTGGGCTGAGGTGTTCACCCGCGAATTGGGCGCTCTCCACCATTGGGACCTGCCCTTCGGCACATGGCTCTACCGCGTCTTCCTCCTGCCCATTGGCCTCGAAATCGACATAGGAGTAGCACCCCAACAGGAATTCGGCGCACGAGGCCCTAGCTTCCGTACCCTCTTTGGTACCCCCCGCGAGCTAGAGCCTGCACGCCAACCAGACCCCCAGTACCTCATCGGACTCGCCTGGCACCATGTCCTCCACGCCCGGTCATCCATCGAGCGCGGCAAGCCGTGGAGGGCCGAATACTGGATCAGTGCCATTCGTGACCACACGCTCGCCCTCGCCTGCCTCCGCCTGGGAGAGAATGCCATCGAAGCGCGCGGTATTGATCGCCTCCCCGCCATTGTGACCGCTCCGTTCGCAGAAGCTCTCGTCCGCTCGCTAGACGAAGCAGAGCTGCGCCGCGCTCTCCGTGTGGCGACAACAGCTTTTATCAGCGAATTGGAGGCATCTGATTCCGCGCTCTGCGCACGCCTCAAGCCCCTACTTCAGCAATATGGTGCTCCACGAACCGCCACCGATTGCTAAGGCTCATTTCAGAACCTTTAGGGGATTAAAGAGGTATCAAGCTAAACCCTCGATTCCCGGCCCTCAACTCTCAATGGTATAATGCTGTTGTACCTACTTGCACAGGGACACCAGCATGCAGCAGCAAAAACCAAACCCAGAGGCAACCACAGAAGCCGCCAGATCAACGCGCCGCGCTCCCATAGCGGGAGGTAACGGCACGCCTGCGAGTAGCGCGTCTGCCCATGCAGTTGTGCCAATGCCCGCGCCGGCAGAAACGCGCACGCGCCCAAGAGGAGCCGTGCCCGCTACACCTGCCGTACCTGCTGTGGGTGCGGCACGCGCCTCCCACATCCGCACCATCGCACACAGGGGTCTCACCTGGGTGGACATAACTCACCCAGGCGAATCTGAGATCGAGTGGCTGCGCCGCAATTATGGCTTTCACCCTCTCCACCTCGATGACACCGTCTCCAAGATACAGCGCCCCAAGATAGACGACGACGATGACTACACTTTCATCGTCATGCACTTCCCCGTCTACTCCAAGCTCGTGCGCGTCACCACGCCCAGCGAAGTAGATCTGTTCGTCGGGGCCAACTACCTGATCACCGTCCACGCGGGCACCCTCAGGCCCCTGGTACGCCTCTTCAGCCAGTGCCTCGAAGACCCCAAAGCGCGAGACGCAATAATGGGGCGCTCAAGTGGCTACCTCCTCTACCAGGTCGTGGACAAGCTGGTGGACAACTGCTTCCCTATCCTCAACAAGATAGACCAGAATATCGAGCAGGCCGAGGACCAGATATTCGAGGACAAGGTCCGCAAGACCATCCTGGAAATCTCCATCATCCGGCGCGACGTCATCGCCTTCCGCCGCATCATCAAGCCACTCATCCCCGTCGTCGCTAGCCTGGAGCGCAAGCAGCGGCCCTTCTTGAATGAAGAGATGGAGGAGTACTTCGGCGACATCTCCGACCACCTCAGCAAGATATGGGACACCCTGGAAGACTACAAAGAGGTCATCGAGGGCCTCAGCGACACTATCACTTCCCTCACAAATAACCGCATCAACGAGATCATCAAAGTACTCACCATGATCTCGGTAATTCTGCTGCCCCTCACTCTCATATCCGGCATTTGCGGCATGAATATATGGCTCCCTTTCGCGGACAATCCATTCGCCATAGGAGTAGTGATAGGCGTCATGGTTGTGATTGCATTGGCGATGTTAGCTTTCTTCAAGTCGCGAAAATGGTTCTAGCAAATGGCAATGAGGATTCAGCCGCCCACTGCCTCCTATGAAACACGAAGGAGCGCCTGCTTAGTAAGAATAATGAGGACCTATAGGTCTCGTGTCATGAAGCACAGCTCTCCCTGTCATTCCGAACGGAGTGAGGAATCTCTGAGCTTGGATGTATGGATAGAGCTTTAGATTCCTCACTCCGTTCGGAATGACACTCGTCTTACATTCGTTGTTATTAGCGCTATTACAGTTATATACGGCTCGGCTAGGCCTACCCCTGTAAATATCTATGTCCAGGAGAAAAGTACAACATGAGGTTCCGGTTTCCGGCCATTGCCAGCATATTGGTCATTATCCTTCTGGGTGCGTGTGACTCCGGCCCCTCCGGTCGGGCGACACCCCCACCAACCACAATACTCGCCCAACCCACCAGTCCACCGCAAGTAACAATTACGCAAGAAGCCCAGGCTCCTTCTCCTACTTCGGCTGTACCTCCTACGCCGACAACCGAGCCAACTCCCCTCGCGGTCAATAAAGAGCCTCTCTCCCTCAGCCCCATGCAGGTCGAGACTACCGACGCGACCCGCAAGGGGGCACTCGCGGACGAGCGCACGATCAACCTACCCCCTGGCTTCCACATAAAGGTATTCGCGGCGGGCCTCGATACCGTCCGCTGGCTCGCGCTCTCTCCAGATGGAGTGGTCTACGCCACGCTCATAGGGGCCGGTAGAGTAGTCTCCCTACCCGACAGGGACAATGACGGCGTGGCGGACGAAGTGAGGACATTCGCTGATGATCTCCCCCTCGTTCACGGTATAGCTTTCAGAGGGCAGCAGGTGTACGTCGCCACCGAGAGGCAAGTGCTTCGCCTGGAAGACACGGATGGTGATGGAGCAGCCGACAAGCGAGAGGTGCTGGTAGACGATCTACCCATAGGGGGCAACCACAGGACGCGCACCATCGCCTTCGGCCCCGATGACAAGCTCTATCTATCGGCAGGCTCGGAGTGTAACGCCTGCGTAGACTCCGACAAGCATCAGGCGGCCATAACTCGCTACAGTCCCGACGGCACATTCGAGAAGGTCTACGCTAAGGGCCTGCGCAACGCGGTCGGCATCCTATTCCACCCTGAGACCAAAGAGTTGTGGGCCACCAACAACGGGCGTGACGAGCTAGGAGATGATATACCGCCCGAAACTATCTACAACGTAAAAGAGGACACCGACTACGGCTTCCCCTTCTGCTACGGCGACAGGGTGCCGGACCAGTCGCAGGGAGGGACCGCCGAATACTGCTCCAAAGTCGGTTTGCCCGCCGTGAAGATGCAGGCGCACTCCGCGCCGCTCGGCCTCGCCTTCTATACGGGTAGCCAGTTCCCCGTACAGTTCAAAGGAGATATATTCGTAGCGTTCCACGGCAGCTGGAACCGTAGCGTACCCACCGGGTACAAGGTAGTGCGCGTCCGCATGAAGGATAACCAGCCCGACGCGTCGGCGGGCGATTTGCTAGTGGAGGACTTCGCCACCGGCTGGCGAGTAGGCGGCGACGTATGGGGCCGCCCCGTAAACCCGATGGTCGCCCCCAACGGCGACCTCCTACTCACCGACGACACAGCAGGGGTAATCTACTCCATCTACTACAGAGAGAACGCTGGACCCTGACCAGTTATGGTTGTTCGCACAAAAAGAAAGTCGGACGTTCCGTCCGACTTTCTTTTTGTGCGAACGATAGCTATCTATTTACTATTTTTGCTCCCGGCGGAGGGTTGAAGCCGAAGAGCGCCGGGTCTACGGGACCATTCAGTTCGAAGCTCGTATACCACTCCGTGAACAGCTCGTTGTCATCGGCGTCCCACCCCTCAAGCCGGAGGATGAAATAGGCTTGCTGGTCAACCCACATCTTCAAATGCGCGGCTGGCCCAGGGTACGTATTCTCAGGCCACTGACTCTGAGGCTTGAGGGTCATGTCCAATATGTAAGCCATGCGCCCGGCAACCGGCTCGGTGCCAATCAGCGTGGCATTGAAGAACTTGCCTATCCCCCTATTTAGAAACTCGCCCAGGCTGTGCGCACCAAAATTAGGGCCGGGACCGTGAGGGTCGAACAGCGTCACCTGGTTATAGAACGATTCGTAGCCCCACGGCTTCTTACCATCCGTCACCCACAGCATTCTGTTTTCCTGCCCATCAGGAGAGGTGATTATTGCGTCGCTACGGTGGCTTTTGGGCGCAAGATAATAACGTTCATCAGTCGACTCTGCGAACTCCTCCAGCGCGGAGTTACGATGCTTCGAGTATAAGATACCGTGGAAGCTCTGCACTGTACTCTTACTCGCCGCCTGCTCGGCCTTCTCCAGTACTTCAGCCGCTCGGACAGGGGCGGGGCGATTGAATAGCATCACTGCCCCCAACGCCAGGAGCGCTATTACGAATGCCACGGCCAACCCTATTCTCAGGGGCCTGTTGATAATTCTTGTCATCTCCGGTCTCCTTTGTGCCAGGGCAGGTAATGCCCTGGGTATCGGCTTGAGTGTCCAATCCAGGCTTGATGCTCCCACCTGCCTGGCTTGCTTGTGGCGCAGCCTCTCCAGGGCTGCCTGTGCATTCAGTTGGTGGCTCACTATAGGTATAAGCGCCTTGACCTGCCCTGCTATAGCGGAGAGGGCTTCCACGCGGTCCCTGCACTCCGCACACCCCGCCAGATGGCCCTCGACGGATTCCATCTCTACCTCGTGCAGAGCGTCGTCCAAATAGAGGCGTAGCTCCCCTTCTTCGATACAATGCGTAGCGGTCGGTTTCATGTGTTGCTCCTTAGCGGCGAGTCCCTGAGTTCGCCCCCTTCCGTTGATTCAGCTAGCCTGTATGCGGTCAGGAACACACGCTCGGCGCGCACAAGCAGCGTCCCTACAGATGCCGCAGAGACCCCTATCGACTCGGCTACCTCCGCATAGGAGAGGCCCGCGTGGCGCAGGAGAAGGAGCTTGACCTGGCGCTCCGGCAACTGCGCTAGCACTTTGCGAATAGTCATCAGCTCCTCGGCTCGCGCAGCTTCCGCATAAGGGTCTTCCCCTCTCTGCGGGAGGGGCAGCCTTATTAGCTTCTCCCTCGCTCGCCGCTCGCCACGCAGTGCGTTGTAGCCCCTGTTCAGCCCCACCCGGCAGAGCCACGCCGGAAGAGTGGCGTCATCCTTGAGGCGGGGCGGATTGCGGTAGAGCTCAAGGAAGGTATCCTGTACCAGGTCTTCCGCTTGCTCGCGCTCTCCCACCAGGCCATACAGCACGCGGTAGACCTGGGCATAATGCCGCAGGAATAGGCGCTCGAACGCCTCGTCTTCTCCTCGCGACATACGCGCCAGGAGCAGGCTATCACTCTCAGTCTCAGGCACAGGCCAGTAGTCTCATATTCTTCTCAAAAGGAATTGGGTCCCAATCTGCCCTATTAACACCGCACGGCAGATTTTTGTGACAGGCCAGCATTACCATCTTCTTCAAAAACATCAGACATTTCGATTTTTCAGCGAGCGTGCTGGCACACTGACAACTCTTTGAAAATATACAAAAAGGGAGGTCCGGC
>DATEOC010000039.1:0-127878 GCA_035274425.1 Chloroflexia bacterium | reverse complement strand
TGCGCCGGACCTCCCTTTTTGTATATTTTCAAACTCCCCTCCCCATTGGGGAGGGGTCGGGGGTGGGGGTTGAAATGAGTTTATGCACGAATTATCTGAACTAGGGCGTAGGAGAAGGGGTGCCACACGGCCCCGTGATGTAACGCATGATCAGGCTGTTGGACTGCCTTGCGCCAGTAGGACTCGTGATGCTGGACGAGCCTACGGCCCACAGGTCGCCGTTTGGCGCGGCGGCTATAGCGCTGAGAGCGTTCGACCCTATGTTCTCTATAGCCGAGCCATTTGGTCCTAACGTATAGCGTGGGTCAGGAATAGAAATGTAACTCCACTCCTTGCCGTTCCAGTGCATGGCCAGGGGGCTTGTATCATTGAGGGGTTTGGCCCCATACCGTAGGTACGCCCCTACCGCCCACACATCATCTTTGGACAGGGCCGCGACCCCAGACAAGTGGTCCTGTGCCGGTCCGCTTCCCTCTGGCGGTTTGGGCACGTCCACCCCTACATGGGTCCACTTTGTACCATCCCAGTGCATCGCTATCGAGTCGCTACCACCCTCGCCAAAGATCCCGCCCACAGCGTAGACTTCATTCTTAGTGAGAGCCGCTACTGCCATTGGGAATTTAGAGGTATCATCGAGGTTGTCAGGAGTTGAGATAGGCGTAACACTCCAACTCTTGCCATCCCAGTGTAGCGCCAGAGGGTAAGGCGGAAGACCACCCCCACCACCCCTCACTTCGGAATAGCTTTGTATCCCAACCGCCCACATGTCGTCCGCTGACGAAGCTGATACTCCATACAGCTTGTTGAAGAACGGGGCAGGACTTGGGCTGCTGACCTGGCTCCATTTTTGGCCGTTCCAATGCAGGATAAGTGTCTCCGCAGGACTCGCAGGGTCAGGCTTAGAAGGGTCTATAACCACGCCGCGATGGCCTACCGCCCATGCGTCGTTCCTCGATATGGCGACAACGGCATGTAGCTGACTTGGGCCGGCACCCGTCTCAAAGTCCTGCACCGCTTTCCACTCGTTGCCATCCCAATGCAGTATTAGTGATTCAGATGCGTTATAGTAATCTAGGCTCTCGCTATTGGCATAATAACCTACCGCCCACACGTCATCACTTGCTACTCCTGACACTCCGAGTAGGCGGTTATGCATCTTCTCCCCTCCAACGTTAGGGCTGGGCACGTTGCGCCAATTCTTACCATCCCATTGCATAATCAGAGTGTAGTCTATGGCGGGTACAGGAGTGACGTCTGCGTAAGCGGAGCTGCCTATACTGTGGTAGCCGACTGCCCATATGTCGTCAGCAGATATGGCTACCACACTCGATAACTCGTTCACACTGTTCACGTTCGGGCTATCAACTATGCTCCACGCGCCGCATTCCTCAGATTGAGGCCCGGATGTGGGCAGTTGAGGAGGTGTAACTCCCAACTGGTGGATATACTCTTCCAGTTGCGACTCGCTCATCTCACCTACGTGTACTGCCCGCACAATGCCATCTCTATCCAGGAAGTACATGGCAGGTACAGCAGATACGAAGTTGTAGATCGAAGAGTCGCCGTCCACATGAGTGAACGTCCCCTTATAGCCGTTCTGAGTGATGAACGCCAGCGCGGCCTCAGGTGTATCACGCGGTCCCATCGAGACATTGAGAAACTCTATATCTTTCCCGTAGGTCTCATAAGCCTTCTGCAACGTCGGCATCTGCCCCCTGCAAGGCGGGCACCACGTACCCCAAAAGGTCAGCATCAATGGCTTACCACGTAACGATGAGAGCTTGACGCTCTGGTTCGTTCGCAAGTCCATACTGGAGAAGTCGGGCATGGTCGTCCCTACAGGGAGCGTTCCTGGGGTCTGCACCACGCTCGTCTCATTCGATGCTAGAGTAGGCGCGATGGTCGGCACTACCTGCGTAGCGACCCCTGTTGCGGTGGCAGTCGCTACCGGCTCAGCTTCTGAGCGTACACCCCATATGGCGATTTTCAGGTCTGTCTTGAAAACCTCTCTACTCAGGGCGAGCATCCTGCCGTTGGCAGACCAGGCGAGGTGACGTGCGCCGTCATAGGGAAGGGTGGATACCGGAGTCCCATTTCCATCAAATATCCTTACGCCGCCTAGATCGCCGGAGGCAGCCAACGCGCTCCCGTCCGGCGACCATGCTAGCCAGTAAGCTCTGTCGTCAATAGCTAGCTTGACCTCCCCGGTAGAAGGGTCCCACAGCCTTATATGCCCGCCATCTGCTGTAAGGAGCGTGCTACTATCTGGTGACCATAACAGGCTGGTAATGTTGAAGAAATCTGACGAGGTAGCATGCAGTTCATTGCGCGCTTGAGGGAGGATAGTAGGTGCCATACCGGTTAGCGCAATAGCAGTTGACGCTACGGAGGTTAGAACCGGAGGTACAGGACCCTCAATCGTCGGCATCGGCGTGGGGAGATCAGGCACACTCTCAGGCAATACCATCAACAGAGTACCGCTCTCCACATCCCATACCTCTACCTGGCGCTCTGCCACAACTGCTACCATATTCCCATCGGGCGACCACTCCACATGCCCAACATCATAAAACTTCATTGGCGAAAGGTAGTGCAGCATCTGGCCTGTAAGGGCATTCCACAGGCGCAAAACACCTCTGCCTGATAAGGAAGCCAGGGTATTTCCTGTGGGAGACCAGGTCACTTTTGAAACCAAACCTGCATCACCACTTTCATCCGCAGGCACCCTGATGTTACTCAACTCTGTGCCGGTGCCAACCTCCCATATGTGTATCACTCCGTCCCTTGAAGCAGATGAGTCTGGGAAGGGTTCCCCGGAGGCAGAGGCCAGCAGCCTGCCATCGGGCGACCAGCTTATACTCTTCGTCCCTACCTGTAAGCTCACAGCCCCTGCCGGAATGAGGTAACGGACTTTGCGCCCAGTCAGCGTGTCTACTAGCTGAATCCCGCCCCCTTCGCGCACGTTCCAGTTCAGAGCCACAGCCAGCAGGGAGCCATCCGGTGAGAACTCTATATTGCCAACATTGCCAAAGGGAATCATATACAGAAATTGGCCTGTCTCTCCGTCCCAAACAGATACGCCTGATCCAAACGCGGCAGCCACCATCTTCCCTTTAGGAGACCATGCCATCTGTACATCCTGGCTTGGTGACGCGGAGAGGTATAATGATAGTGTATGCAAAAGGGTGAAATCTTTAGCGAGGCTGCGACTATCCGCAGGCTCATCTGACTGCCCTTGCCTCAGGCTGAGCATCGCCGCCATACCGATAAACAGAAGTAGCATAGCTGCCGCTCCAAACACACCCATCGCGGCTGGCCCGAAGCGGCCAAACGTGCCAATGGTGCGGTTATTGCCGGAAGGTCTCTTCGAGCGGCCCATGATCTCTGTTAGGCTGCTTTGGCGTTGGGTGACCGGGCGCTCAGGCTGAACGCGACTGGACGCGTTCGCCATCAACCGGTTTTCAAGACCCTGTGCGAACTCAGCACTCGGCTCTATCTCATCGCTCGCGGCACGCAGTAGCTGCCCGGCCACGCCGCGCTCTGCCGCGTTCAGCAGTAAGTCCAACTCGTCCGGCTCAATATTATCGTGGCGCATACTCATCACCAAACCTCCGCCTTATCTCTTCGAGGGCGCGGTAGGCTATCATCTTGACGGCTGCCTCACGCTTGCCCACGATTATTGCTATCTCTTTGTAAGCCAATTCACCCAGGAAGCGCAGGCCCACTACCTCTTGCTGCTCGCGGCCCAGCTCACCGATAGCCCGCAGCACCTGGCTGACCTGGTCAGATAGTATCGCCTGCTCTTCGGGGCCGCGTGCCGGGTCGTGCAACTCCCTTTCAGCATCGCCAATCGGCACAGATTGAGCTTCTTTGCGGCGGTATTGGTCAACCAGGGCATGGTGCGCTACCGTGAGCAGCCACCCCCGGAACGAGCCTGTAGACGTGTGCTTATACTTCTTTAGACTTGACCACGCCCGCTCGAAGGCAAGGCTGGTCAGGTCCTCTGCCTCCTGAGCGTTGCCAAGCCGTGCGTAGAGATAGCTGTAGACCGGGCGCAGGTGCCGCCTGTAAAGATGCGTAAAGCTGGTCGCATCGCCACGCGCCGCCAGGGCATCATCGCTCATCGCATTAGGCTCCCATGCCCCCTCTTGCCAGGGCACAGCCACGCCCACAGGTACAGGTGCTATATCACTCACCATGCTTAAATCTCCTACGCCGCGCTCAGGTAGCTCAGGTGTACGTGTCATGAGTTCGTCTCGTTAGGTATCACTATTAGCATCGTGAGATAGCAAGAAAAAGTAACAGAATTGCCGGACGATAGACGATAGACGATAGACGATAGACGATAAAAAGCAGCAGGCAGCAAGCAGTAGGCAGACATTATCTTATAGTCTCACGCATCACGTTTCACGTTTCACGTTTCACGCATTATCGTCCGTCGTCCGTCGTCCGTCGTCCGTCGTCCGTCGTCCACCTACCACGGCAACAACTTATACTTCAACTTGTTGCTGCAAAAGCGTGAGCGGTTCTTCATAGCGTCCAGGAATTGCGATTCGACAGCGGGGTCTACGTAATAGATGTTGCCGCAGTAGTTGGGCACACTTTCCGGCTTTTCGAGGCGGGCCATGATACCGCCCAGGTAGAGGGGTGGGCGAGGATCGCTCGCAGAGGGGGCTGGAGGTACATAAAGCTCACCACTTTCAAACAGGTTGATGTAGCGGTAGCTCCCGTTCAAGTCTAACCAGTATGGTACGAAGTCTATCTCCTCGAATACGCGGATCTTGCTACGATTCACAACGACGGCGACCCCACCACTCATTTGAGCTTCGGGCAGGACCGCCTTGAGGGCAGCCACGGTTGCGCTCTCTCGCCCAGGCGGGGGCGAGTTATGATAATCGAGCCATGTGAGCCAGCCAACGCCCGCTATCAGAGAAAGCGTGAGCGCAGCAGGGACGAACCGCCGCCATCCACGCGCTGCCGACACCCCCTCGGACCGCCGAGATAGCCATTTGCGCACGCGCCGCACTACCCACCCCGCCGCCCACGTATAGCCAAGCGACACGATAACCATCAGCAAGGGTAGCACGAAGATAAGCCTGCCGATGTGAACCCGCGAGGTCAGAAGTAGGGGCAATCCGAACCCGAAAAAGAGGACCAGCAACACCCTGTATTCCAGCCCCGCTCGCTTTCGTCCCCGCCATGCAGCGCGCCCAAGCCCCAGCAAGAAGAATGGCACAAGGAGCATCGGGTAAAGGCGGCCTCGCGAATTCCAGTAGTCGCGCAGGGCGGGGCGGGTGTCCCAATCAAACAGCAGATTGGCATAGTCAAGAGTGTTGCGAGACACAAGCCTCCATGCAAGCTCAATCGGGCTGCCTATCGGCTTCCCCTCGACCTTCTCCTCAGGTGTAAGCTCAATATAGTAAGCGTACTCCTGGGGCTTGGAGCTGAGCGCGCCGATCTGCTCTCCCCTCCCCCCGTAGTATTCGGAGAGTGTGCTTATAGGGCCACCACCCGGCCCGTACTGGACCGCTACGAGCATGGCGGGCAGCGTAACTATAGTCACACCGAACGCCACTAGCAAGGCACGGCGCTCGCTCCGCCTCCATATCCACTCCACCAGCAGGAGCATGAGGCTCAGAGGCCACAGGAAGCGTATCGGCGCGTAAGCGTATGCGCCCAGCAGAAGCAATATCTGAAGCCCCACGAGCCACCCCCAACCCTGGGGCCTCTGCAACACGCGCATCAAAGCATAAATAGTCAGCAAGGCAGGCACGAGCGATATACCAACCAATGTAGCCGTCCTACCATAAAGCAGAAATACCGGGGAGAGGGCGAGCAATATCGCAGCCAGTAAACCCACGCTCTGCCCGAACATCCGCCGCCCCACCAGCCACAATAGGGGCACGGCCCCCGCCGCGATGAGCGCGAAAGGCGCACGCAGCGCGGCCAACCCGATCCCCCCAACCGCCAACCCCAGCCACGCAGGTAAGATAGTCAGTGCGGAATGACTGCTATCGGTCATGAGTCCCTGGTTGAGTCGCAGAACGTCCAGCGAAGGGTGGTCCCAGAAGCCGAACAGCCCCCACGCCGTATAACTATCCCAGTTATAGACGAAGGGCGGGTGCCCCCCAATGCGAAAAAGAAGCAGCGCCGCCGCCACCACGTACAGCGACACCGGCACGATCAGCTTTTGTGCTTTGATAAAAGTACGCATAGGCACTAAGCTCTCCCACTACCACGTACAGCGATTGCGGCTATCACTATACGAATCGGGAGTTAAGCTTCCTCTTGAGTATTATAAGAGTTACCGGTGATGTATAACACTGACTCGCATAGGAAGAGTACTAAGACATGGGAACTTTCGGTTAACGAAGCACCTTTCTACCTGTCATTCCGAACGCAGTGAGGAATCTAGAAATCCCTCCACTTGGCGAGCACGGAGATTCCTCACTGCGTTCGGAATGACAGGCATAGCTTTACAGTTCCGCTATATATTGCCAGTGACCACTCCCCCTTCAACCATCTCACCCGATAGTCTATCGTCTATCACCACGTTTCACGCATCACGCATCACGCATCACGCATCACGCATCACGCATCACGCATCACGTTTCACTCCTTCGTCCTTCGTCCTCCCCCAAATCCATCTCCAGTCTTATTGATATTACTTCATTGACATGGTACAATGGACCTTAGAGGGCGGTAGCTCCATGTGGAGAGGCCGCGCTCTAATATTAGTAGTAGGTCTTGCGGATAAGGAACGGTAGTAGAAAAGGAAACGTCAGTGTACAACGCTCCCGTGTTGGTACTGAACCAGAACTTCGAGCCGCTGAACGTCTGCAACGTCAAGCGCGCCCTGGTACTGGTGCTGTGCGGCAAAGCAGAGGTGCTGGAGCTAAACCACCAGGTGATACACACTCCTACACTCAGTATCCATTGCCCATCGGTCATACGCCTCTCGTACATGATCAGGCGTCCCAGGCCGCGCGCCCGCCTCAGCCGCAAAGAAATCTTCATCCGCGACAATTACACCTGCCAGTATTGCGGCAAGCACACCCGCGACCTCACCCTGGACCACGTAATCCCCCGCAGCAAGGGTGGCCCCCACACCTGGGAGAACCTGGCGAGCGCCTGCCCGGGCTGCAACCACCGCAAAGGCGGCAAGATGCTGGCCGAGGCGCGGATGCACCTGGCACGTATGCCCCGCGAGCCAAAGTCGAACGTCTACCTCATGGTCTACCGCTACATAGAGAGCGGCCCGCTCGATGAGTGGCTGATGTATCTCCCCGGCTTGCAGGCGTCCTCTAGCAACGCGAGCTGAAGCCCCCCGCCTAGTGCGCCAGGCTTCAGCATAACCCCTTACGCTATGCGTCGGGGGTTTGTTATTATAGACGACAGACGACAGACGACAGACGACAGACGACAGACGACAGACGACAGACGACAGACGATAACTTTGGACTTTGGACTTTGGGTCAGGAGGGAAGAACGATGCTAGATATAAGATTGGTCCGCGAAGAGCCGGACAGACTACGACAGGCGCTGCGCACCCGCAACGAGGACGACAGCATTGTAGACCGCGTGCTTGAGTTGGACGAGCAGCGCCGCACTCTACTCGTCGAGAAAGAGAGCTTACAGGCCCGCCGCAACGAGCTATCGAAGCAAGTGCCCAGGGCCGCTCCCCAGGAGCGCGCGGCCCTCATCGAGGAGTCGAAGGGAATCGGCCCGCGCATCAGCGACCTGGACCGCCAGACGGACGAGGTAGACCGCCAGCTCAGAGACGTCATGCTCCGCATCCCCAATATCCCACACGAGACCACACCCGTTGGGAAAGACGAGCACGACAACAGGCTGGTCGGCTCCTGGGGCGAGCCTCGGCAGTTCGACTTCGAGCCTCTACCCCACTGGGATATAGGCGTCAAGTTGGGCCTTGTAGATTTCGAGCGGGCGAGCAAGATAAGTGGCGCGCGCTTCTACGCTCTCATGGGCAGGGGCGCTCTCCTGGAACGCGCCATCATCAACTTCATGCTCGACCTGCACACCCGCGAGCATGGCTACACAGAGGTCTTCCCACCCGTCCTCATCAACGAAGATAGCATGATCGGTACGGGCCAGCTCCCCAAGTTCGCCGAAGACATGTATAGAACGCAGGACGACCTATACCTGGCCCCCACCGCCGAAGTGCCTCTCACCAACCTCCTGCGCGAGGAGATACTGAGCGCCGACCAGCTACCCATCTACTATACCGCTTTCACCCCATGCTTCAGGCGCGAGGCGGGGTCGGCAGGGCGCGACGTGCGCGGCGTCATACGCGTGCACCAGTTCAACAAAGTAGAGCTCGTAAAATTCGTCACGCCCGAAACGAGCTATGACGAGCTTGAGAGCCTCACGCATAACGCCGAAGAGGTGCTGAAGCGTCTTGAGATACCCTACCGCGTGATGGCGCTATGTACGGGAGACCTCGGCTTTAGCTCGGCCAAGACCTACGATGTGGAAGTGTGGCTCCCAAGCCAGGACACCTACCGCGAGATTTCGTCGTGCAGCACCTTCGAGGACTTCCAGGCGCGCCGTGCAGGCATCCGCTACCGTCCAGACGCCGACTCCAGGCCGAGGTTCGTGCACACCCTCAACGGTTCGGGCCTCGCTATAGGCCGCACCTGGGCCACCATCCTTGAGAACTGCCAGCAGGAAGATGGCTCGGTGGTAATCCCACACGTGCTACGTCCCTATATGGGCGGGCTAGACGTTATTTGCCCGTCGGGCAACCAGTAACTAGGGTAAATCCTCACAGGCTTCTCCGTCACCATCGCCGTCAAGCCTGTGCCGGTCAGTAGCTGGGCCACCGGCTGCTAAAAAGAAGCACTGTGCCTGCTCGTGAGTAGCAAAGTCGGAGCAGTCACGGTCCTCGCCGAAGGGATCGTATGGAGTGCCACAAACACCCCCACTACTCTGCGTTGGGGTAGGGGGAATGCTGATTGCTCCATACTTTGCTCGATGATGAAAAGTACCTAATTGCGAGAGGAGCACATCAAAGGGTGGCTTGTTCTCAGGGTGCATCTCAAATACGGCGCGCTCGAAGTACTGGACGCGATAAGTCTTCCCATCCAGGTCACTCTTTTCCATAAACTCATCTGAGATGGGATAGCCCTGCTGGGGCAGCTTACCGTTGGCATTCCAATATTCAAGGAACCTTCCGCCGAGGCGCTTTCCAGTCTCCTTGAATATTACTGAGCCTGTGGCATTGTTAGGCTGCTGGCCAGGCGCTCCCGTTGGGTGCTTTCTCTGGTACTCAAAGGTGCCAAGCAACGATAGCAGGATGTTATAAGGCGGTGCGTTCTCTGGATGAAGCTCGAAAACTGCCCGCTCGAAGTATTGTACGGCGTAGCTCTTGCCATTCGTCTCAGAGATCTCATTGAACGGCTCGGAAATAGGATAGCCCTGCTGTGCGAGCCTGCCATTCTTCAGCCAATATTCAAGGTAGTAGCCGCAAGCACTCTTACCTGTCTCCTTGAATGTCTGGCAGGTTGGTTGCGCGTAACTCTGTCGGTACTGGAAGGGCTGTAGAAAGCCAACCAGGACAAGACCCACCAACGCCAACGTCACATGATATATACGCTTGGCCATAATTCTTCCATTCCTGACCCATACATACGCTATATACACCTTACCGGGCATGGGATGTCGATCACCGAGTCACACTACTATACGGGGAGGAATAAGGGCGCTGTTAGGTAGTTCAGACACACCGCTCCGGCAGGATGCACCACTGCTCCGTGCCCCAATTGTTGTCGGTGGCGATGAGTGCAGTAACGGCCTCGGCGGTCATCGGTCGGGCGAAGTAATACCCCTGGCCCCTATCACAGCCGAGACTTTGAAGCTGCGTCAATTGCTCTACCGTCTCGATCCCCTCGGCGGTGACGCTCAAGCTCAACGTCTTAGCGAACGCTATGACCGCGTTTACGATGGCAGTATCCTCGATGTCGTGCCCCATACCGTCTACGAAGGAGCGGTCCAGCTTGAGTGTGTCCACCGGGTAACGCTTCAGGTAGCCCAGGGCGGAGTATCCCATGCCGAAATCGTCTATAGCGATGTGGATACCGAGCCTCCGCAACTCTCTGAGCGTCTCTATGGTCGCCTCGGTGTTGTCGAGCGCCACGCTCTCGGTAATCTCCAGCTTCAAGTGGCAGGGGTCCAGGCCGGTCTCCTCCAGGCTCGTCACTATGTCTTCCAGGAGCCTGGGGTGGCGAAATTGCCTCGGTGATAAGTTCACGCTCAAAAGGAGCGGGGTCGCATCGCAACTCTGCATCTGCCATGCGCGTATATCGCGGCAGGCCTCGCGCAAGACCCATTGGCCGAGCGGCAGGATAAGCCCGCTCTCCTCGGCCACCGGTATGAATTCCGAGGGCAACACTAACCCCCTGGTCGGGTGCTGCCAGCGCACGAGCGCCTCAAGCTCCAGTACTCGCCCCGTCTCCAGCTCGATTATCGGCTGGTAGTAGACCGTGAACTCGTTATGCTCCAGGGCGCGGCGCAGCTCAGTCTCGGTCTGCATGCGCTCCCACAGGCGCGAGTTCATCCCAGGCTCGAAGACCGCGTAGCGCGACTTGCCACCCTTCTTCGCCTCGTACATGGCAATATCTGCGTTACGCAGCAGGTCGGTGGGCTGGCCATGGTCGGGACCGCTCAGGGCGATACCCACGCTGGTCGTAATGAAGAGGTCCTGCCCCTCGATGTTGAATGGCCGTTGCAGCTGGCTCGCTATACGCTCCGCCGTTTCAGCAACCTCGCGCACGCTCTCCACCTCTTCAAGCAATACCGTGAACTCATCCCCGCCCAGGCGGGCCACCGTATCTCCGGCGCGTATGCACAACTCGATGCGCCTCCCCACCGCAATGAGGAGTTGGTCGCCCACCTTGTGCCCCAGGCTATCGTTTATTACCTTGAACTCGTCCAGGTCAAGGAAGAGCACGGCCACCGAGCTAGATATACGGCTCGCCCGCGCCAGCGCGTGCTCAAGCCGGTCCATGAAAAGAGAGCGGTTTGGCAGGTTGGTAAGGGGGTCGTGGAAAGCCTGGTGCAGCAGCTGCTCTTCCAGCAGCTTCCGCTCGGTGATGTCTATTATGGTCCCTTCCATCACCCCGGGACTCTCACCACTGTTTCCACTCGCGATAAGGGTGGCGCTGTCGAGCACCCAAACCGGCCTGCCATCCTTGCGCTTGAGGCGTATCTCGGAGTTGGTCAGGCTGTGCTGCTGGCGCAAGTCCGTAAGCAGGTCTTTGCGGTCCTCGGCGTTCCAATAGAACTCCGAGGCGAGCCGCCCCATGAGGTCTTCTCGCGAATCGCAGCCCAGTATCTTGACGAGCGCGTCATTGCAATCGAGAATGCGCCCATCAGGAGTGCTGCGGTACACCCCCGCTAAATTGCGCTCGAAGAGCTGGCGATAGCGGCGCTCCGATACGCGCAATGCCTCCTCGGCCCGTTTGCGCACGGCCAACTCTCGCTGGATCTCGGCATAGAGGCGCGCGTTCCCCAGCGAGAGAGAAGCAAGCTGGCCGAAACGGGACAAAAATGCTACTTCGTCAGGTCCGAATGTGCGCCCGTCCGGCGGGTAAGCCAATCCGAGCACGCCAACGATCTCATCGCCCACCCGCAACGGTATCCCTACCACGGCGCGCAGTTCCTCGAAGTTGGGACGCTTGCCTGCCCACGTACTGTAATCCGCGACTGCCAGGGGTGCTCCGGTGGCCCAAACCCGCCCTGCCAGGCCTTCACCGTAATGCATCCGGTCGCCTATCCTGTGGGCGAAGAGGCCGGTGCCCGCTAGTATAGCCATACGTCCGATACCTGGCTCAACCACGTACATGTAGCCATGCGGGGTATCGAGGAGCGCGGCGGCCTTCGCTACGAGCGATTCAAGCAGGTTGTCAGAGTCGAGGCGGTTGATGAGCGCCAGCGTCGTTTCGTGTAGGGCGGCAAGCTCCTCGTTATGGCGGCGCAACTCCTCTTCCACACGCTGCCGCTCGATGGCTATGCCCGCGAGGTGGGTAGCCACTTCCATTAGAGCGAGATCATCTGGGCCTGGCGAGCGGGCTTCTCGATAGTACACCGCGAAGGTGCCGAGCAGGCTCCCTTTGGGCGAAAAGATAGGGGTGGACCAGCACGCGCGTAGGCCATGCGCCAGTGCCAGGTCGCTAAAACCGGACCACAGCGGGTCATGGGCTATATCGGTAACTATCACCCTCTCGCCACGATACGCCGCTGTGCCACATGAGCCTGCACTGGGGCCAACGGGCACGCGCGCTGCTGCACGGTTGTAACTCTCAGGGAGACTCGGGGCTGCACTCCCCTTCAACGTCTTGCCGTCCCTCTCCAGGAGGAATATCGAGCATAACGTACCGGGGGCCTGCTCTTCCATAAAGCGCGCCAGCGTGTCGAGCACGTCGCTCAGAGGCACGCCGGTGGCAATCATCTCAAGGATGTTATTCTGCGCATCCAGGAGCGCCTCTGCCGTAAGTTGCAGGGTAGGGAGGCCCGGAGCATAAGGAAATAGCTTAGCTCCGCCTGGTAACTTTTCTTGTTTGGATGCTTGAGCTTGAGACTTGCTCAGCGTAGGGAAACGCGTCTGACGCCCCACTAACTACCTCCACCTTTCAACGCTTTCGTCCCCGCCTATAACGTACAATGCAGGGCATATTTCGGGACCGATTCGATAGATACTTCGACCGCCCATAAGGCGCAATATGACTACCATAAAGTTTACCCTGTAGCACAGCGCGCCGTAAGTCCCATTAGTACCAGGCGTACCTAGTAGTTTTGGTAATAAAAGAGGCGGGGCGACGAACGCCCCGCCTCTTTTATTACTTATCTATGCCTATCTACCGCCGAGGTAGGAAAGTGGATTGCGGTAATTACGCCCCGACCCCACCTTCACCATGAAGTGTACGTGCGGCCCGGTAGAGCGCCCCGTAGAGCCGATATTCCCGATGACCTGCCCCCTGTCGACGTACTGGCCGACGCGCACGGGTGGCTGGCGGATCATGTGGCCGTATATCGTCGTCAGGCCGTTGCCGTGGTCTATCATCACGCAATATCCGAGGCCGTCCGTGCGCCAGCCGGACCAGATGATCTTACCGGCGTCGGCGGCGTGGATAGGCGTGCCCGCCGCGATAGCGATGTCAAGGCCATTGTGCCTACCGCTGAAGTACTGGGTAATCCTCCCCTGAACAGGCCATACCATGCGCCCTGTAGCCACCTTCGGCTTATTGGACACCGGCTTGGCTACCGCCTTGGCGGGCTGCTTGGCCACTGGTTTGGCGGCAGCCTTGACCTCAACCTTTGGCTTTACTTTCTGCGACGATGCGGGCTTGGAGCCACCGGCGACATTGTTGGTCGCAGGCTTTTGCTTCACCGCGACTACAACCTCCGGTATGCGCTCCGGCCTGCCGCCTGGCACCAGCATCACCTGGTCTATTTGCAGCACGCTGTCCAGCGCGAGGCGGTTGGGCGAGTAGTCGATAATCGTCTGAGGGGAGACGCCCGTTCGCTCGGCTATAGTCCTCAGCGTGTCGCCCTTCTTTACCTTGTACTCGATCCCCGCTACGGGCAAGACGCGTAGCTCGGAGCCGATTTGCAGGCTGTCCGGGTCGGGGATATCGTTACTGTTTATCATCGTCGGCACGTCCACACCGAAGCGTGCGGCTATATCCCTGAGGGTGTCGCCGGGGTTGACGGTGTAAATCAGTGTCACGTCGCGTGGGGGCATCATCCCGCCGGGCACCACTATTGCCTGGCCTGTCTTGACCCCGCCCGCCGCGATGTTGTTAGGCGCATAGGACGCTATTACTTCAGGGTGGACCCCAAAGCGCTGGGCTATACCCTCAAGGGTATCACCCTCGGCGGGGACGTAATACATGCCATCTACGGGAGGGATGTTGAGCGTCTCGCCTGCGGTCAGGTCTTGGGCCGAGTCGTAGATACCGTTGGACCCCATGATCGTCTCAGGCATAACCTTGAACGCTTTGGCAACCGACGCTATGGTGTCGCCCGCGACGATGGTGTACTTGCTGACCGTCGCGCTCGAAACAGCCTCAACCTGGCCGCCAGTGTCAGGGCCGGTAGAGGTATTGATACCGTTTAGCTCGGTGCGAGGCAGCGTTATCTCGAACTCTGAGCTATCGAGATCGGGCTTGCCTGCGACTACATCATGCTCATGGTCGGCTTCGATATGGTCCGTGCCGAGGTCGCTATCTGCCGACAGCATACCGGAGCTGCTGCCCTGGGTCATCCCCGTGAGTCCGCCCACCGCTACCATCAGTCCCACAATCAGGACGATGACTATATGCGTAGCATAGCGCGTTACCCAGCGTGCGGCGGCCCTGCGCGAGCTTTGCAGCGCGGCGCTATCGTCGGGTGAAACGGAAATACCGTCCCCAGGAGCGATCAGGAGGCTAGCGCGCTGGCGCATGACCTGTAGCTGCTCTTTGCCCTTCGCTACCCCGATTCCAAGCCGAGTCTGAGGTACATCGCGAATCTCATCGGAATCCTCGTAAGAGTCGACTACCAACGCCGTCGTCTGACGTCCGTTGTCTGTCGTCCGGCTTGCGAGATAACCTGCGAGATAATCGGTGCTGTGGGGCTTCGTGATAGGGGTCGCGGTTGGACCGGCGACGCGCCCGCGAGTGTGGTTGCGGGTTGCCCCTGATGGGGAGATTATGTGCGGCTGGCTGTCGTCATGGCTGGCGTTGCCATTCTGGCTGCTTCGCGGCTGGAAGAGTGAGCTTAGACCCTCTTGTGCGTCATTTATCGCCTGGCTCGCCCGGTCGTTGGTCTTGATTGGGCGGGTAGCCTTGTTAGGGCGGGTGGGCCAAACGGTTGCTGCACCATCTAAGCTGTCGTGGCTATTGTTGCTACTATCTCCGAAGGGAAGATCTGCTGTGTCGTTCTCCGGGCCGGTGCCTGTCAAAGGCGGCTTTAGAGACATGAACTGTTACGCCTCCTTCTATTTGTCAACATGACTGGAGAGCCAGAGGCTCCCCAGGGGCGGAACAGTGCTATAGCGTAGTGTCTAAGCCGACCGCTCGTGATATTGTCCGCGCCCATAATTGCTGCCGTGAGACTTTTCCACATCCATGCGTCGGATATACACATCCTGTGATAGCTTCCGCATGGGGCAGCGCGCCGTGTCATGCACAGGCGCAAGGCGAATAATACCGGATAGAGCACGCACAAGTCAACCTTTTTTTAGGCACTGACGCAGGAAGATACAGCAAAAATACGACAAATGAAGTAGGGATTGGTAGTTGGTGAGTGGTGGTCGGTGAAACGTAAGAGTGGTAAGCGGGCTTGGATAGTATTTGGAGTTACGCGAAGAATTCAACCACCCCATTTAGCCTCAAGTGCCCATTGGAGCCACTCGCCTACAGCGGTCAGGGCTTTGTCATCACCCATACCTTGCGCAATAATCGATTGTGCGATACCGATAAAGCGTCTCCTGGCGTTCGTGTCTAAATGGGAATAATATTGAGATCTGAGGCTTGGAAAGAATTGGTCTTGCGAATCAAGACGGAGACTGAAAGGACCATATGCACTCACTTTACCATAGAGTTCTGGCAGCGCTTGCCAAGCTTTAATAATAGATTCGTCTGTAAATCGCTCTAATAGGTCGACAGCCCTAGCGTTGATAGCTGCGTTGAGCCAACGAGGCAACAACACATTTGAGTCCGACGTGAGCATCTCAGTGATATCCTTTGGTCCTATTTTAGGTCTAAAATCACTTTGAGTTGATTTCTCTATTAATGACAAAGCTCTACTTCGATCGCGCCGGTACAGCTCCGTGAGCAACACACCATACCAGCGCTTATGATAGATGCCAGGACCATAGTCACAATAATAGATCATTGAAAATAGAGCCTCTGTATCAAACAAATCCATGCGCGAAAGTGAGACGACGCTCCCCACAATTCCCATTGACCAATATCGTGGGCCGTTTAGAGCACTCCTTACCTTACCTTCATCTCGACTGATTAATTCCTTTAGATATATAGCACAAGCCTCATCGTTATACGAAGCCTGTAGCCAGGCTAGAAGCGTATCAACAGACTGAATACGAGGCACTAATTGGAGGTCGAGTATAGCCTCCAGCAATTTGGGAGCAGGCTTATCTACTCCATCCAGTAATTGCAGCATACGCTCTTCATTTCGCTCTTGCAGTGTGAGCAGGTAAGTCTTGATGGTCACTTTACTATTATCCTTAAGGATGTGTGTCAGACGAAAGAGATCGTTGTCCGATAAGTATGGGGCCAGTAGTTCGACGGCCCTGTTGCGCACGCTCCAGTATTGTGATTTGGTTGCGGAGATTATGTGCTCTTTGACGACCTTTCCCAATCCTGCCAGCGCTTCCAGTACTTCCAGTTGCGTTTTCTCAGGGACTTTCGCCTCAGGTCGAAAAGCTCCCAGGGTGCTGTGTAGTGCTGCCTCGTAGGATTTTCGGACTCTCCTGTTCAACTGGGTTATGTCCTCTGTGTCTCGAACAATATTGGCGCACAGGGCAACAATGGGCGCTCGACTGGTGATGGTATCGCCCATCTGCTGTAATAGGTTTTCGATGTAGGTATTCAACTCTTCAGCATCGCCTTCTTGGACGAACGTGTCACCCAACAATTGTAGCGTCTCAAACCATTTCGGCTCACGTAGATGGGGTAGCACTATTGACCAATAGTCGTTACGCTTGAACAATGCCCAGGCAGCCAGGTATTCCTGGAAGGTGAGATGTACGAATCGGTATGATCTAGAACGGCGACTCACAAGCAGGCCACTGCGTGATTCTTGCTCATCGAGGAAACGTTCTGCCCTGTATTGTGGGTCCCATGTTTTTGAATCGGGCTGGTCACTGAAAGGCTTGAGCAGGATATCTAGTATCCTTTGTTTGGTAATTTCCTCCTCTGCATCCTGCAACATAATGGATAACGCAATCTCAGCCAACCGCGTTCTTTTCCAGTATCGCATCCACTCACGCTCCGCGTCAGCGGCAGGATCAAATACCTCAACTGTAGTAATGCCCTGCCCCTGGTTCTCTTTTCGCTTGCCAAGTAGCACCTTAACACACTCATCGTATAACTCGACACGCCGCTCAGGCAATCGTTTCAGGTTGTTATACACAATGGCGATTACGGTCATTAGCAGCGGATTGATTGCTAACATGTGTACGCGCTCATTCCCAAGCACAGCTTTCATAAGGGTTTCATACTCCCTCTGTGCATTAATTCCCTCTTTATGGAGCGAGCTGGTCCAGTTTTGAGCGAACTCCCTGATGTCATCATCATCAAAGTTCCGAATATCACAACGTCTGAAGCCCTTCCGTAACACGGCTCCGCCTGTATAGCCCCGCACACGAGAAGTAATTACATAACGGTTATTCTTGTATTCATCCACAAAGCGTTCAGCTAGGTCGCTAATGAGGCTACGGCCCGACTCGGTTGGCACTTCATCAAGGCCGTCAAGCAATATACAGCACGATCCGTCTCGTAGCATCGTCTGGATATTAGAAGCGGACAGGGCTACGCCAAAATCATCATTGAACAGTTCTCTAATATAATTAGTGAGCGTATTCTTATCCGTTTTCCCAACACGCTTGATATACTCGGAGAGCTCCCAGAGCGAGATGAAAATTGGCACTGGCAGCGGCTCCCGCAAGCTGAGGTTAGTTTCGGCCAGCGAAGAGTCGTTCTCTACTTTTGCCCGGCTAATCATCAGCGCGATGAACTTCAAGAAGGTAGATTTACCACTCCCAGGATCGCCAACAATTACAAGTTGCGGGTAGTCCCTCAAAGCAGTCTGGATATCGAGGAGGCCTGGCTCTCTGGTCTCACTTCCATTCTGCCCTTGCTCATCCTCGCTGGGGATGACGCGTAGCTTGACGTATACCTTGCTTAGCTTGAGGGCGATCCTCTCCTCACCGCGAATCCCTGCAATATCCAATTCCTCAAACTCGCGGATGACCTTACGATAGTAATCATCCGGGATTTTTATGCGGTGAACTCCTTGACCGGCCTTCGCGCCTAGTTGGCTGGCATAAAAGTCCGGGAAATGAGTAGTTACGAATACAGCCAACTTGGGATTTTGCGGGTTGTTACTATGTGCTACACGAATCAAGTCTTCCAACCGGCCATGCGCTTCAGCCCATTGAATCAGATCAAGCACCATCTTACGGAGATTACCACTAGCGAACGTGGCAAGGTTTTCACCCAGCCCAAGGAATACCATCTGCTCTAAAGCTTCCTTCTTAGGAAAGGCACTCAGCAAGGCATCGAAAAGCTGTTGAGGCGGTTCGCCAGTGAAATCCATAGTGTACCTCTGATGGCTACGTGACGAGGGAATGGCTAAGAATGCCGAGTACATATCTGCATAGTAGGTAATATAACAAAGCCCGCATTAGGTTGCTGTTAAGTTCCCTTGTAAAGGGACACCGCAAATCAATCAGCAATTAGCTCCCGACGACTATCCTTACAGGATCACCTATCCGCACCTTCATCCGCTGTGCAGCATTCGCATTACGCACAGCTATCTCTAATAGACGCTCGGAGCCGATCAGCGCGAGGGGCTGACCTTCCCCAACATCCCCATAAGAGTGGTGGAGGCCACGTATCTTGTGGTCCCCAATCTCGACAATTGGAGTTCGTGCTGCGTCTTCCAGGAGAGGTGCCAACAGGCGCTCAGGGAGGTTGGTGATGATGTTGCCGAAGTGATCCATGTACACGATCTGGCCGACTATCGTGGTGCCCCGGCTTGAGCGGTGGATGCGAGGCGCTCCTGTGGGAAGCATAATCAGGCCATCTGCTGAGACAAGCTCGCCCATGCGCTCAGGCTGCGCGCCACTCGCGAGGTGGGCCGCTGAGGGTGCGAAGATGTCGCGCCCGTGAAACGTAGAGCTTACGCTGGCGAGCCAGTAGTCGGGGTTGATCAGGTGGTAGGCGCGGGGGAGACCGTAAGCATCCTCCTCATCCCCATCTTCTCCCCGCGACGGCTCGTCACCTGCCCAGTTAGGCGCTACCCCCCACATCCCCCCTACCCAGGCAGGCCTCCCCGCCATTTCGGGGTCGCGCACCGATGCTCGCTCGGCGCGCAGGACGTAGGTGAAGATACCGTTGTCCGGTCCGACGAAGGTGCCATGCCGCGTGACCAGCACGATTGGCCTGCGGCTCGTTCCCACCCCTGGGTCCACCACCGCGATGTGTATGGCGCTGGCGGGAAAGTAGCGATAGGCGCGATAGAGGATAAAAGCCGCTTCGTGGATTTGCTGTGGCCCCACCGCGTGGCTGATGTCCACCACCGCGGCGTCGGGCAGCAAAGTATGGATGACACCCTTCATCGTGCCGACGTAGCCATCATGCAGCCCAAAGTCGGTGGTCATAGTGATAACGGGCGGGCGCTCCATACGCTCCAGCCTATCTTCCAACCCTGCCAGGAGAGATTTGTATACATTCATAACAATCTAACCCTAACCGACAAGACGCCAGGAGCGCCAAGAAACCGCCAAGATTATTTGGGGTTCACCGCAGAGACGCAGAATACGCAAAGATCGTAAGAGATTGTATATGCATATCCGATATTACGCAATATGGCGTCATGCTGATAGAGCATATTCTCAGCCTCGAATGGGCTGTAGAATATAGCATCCGCATACAGCTTACAACAAGGCTAACCCCACCCGTTTATTCTCAGCCCCAGAGGGACGGTAGAATGTAGCCCCACGGCGCAAGCCTGAGGTAAGCTATCCATTTATCCGCCCAAGCCCTGGAAGGGCGACAGAACAGAAAAAGAATAGTAGCAGAAGGAAAAGACATTACGCATCACGCATCACGCATCACGCATCACTCATTATCGTCTTTCGTCATCCGTCGTCCGCCGTCCGCCGTCCGCCGTCCGCCGTCAGCCATCAACCATATCTCCCCAAACAAGTCATCCTGCTCAGCCACACCTAGCTTCCGCCGGATTACCTCCAGCACAGCCATAAAGAGCACCACCAATTCGGTGCGTGAGCGGAGAGCCGCCTGGGCGAACTCCTCACCCAGAGGTATCCTCCCCCCTTCTTTCAGCTTGTTCAGGCGCTTGCGCAGGTACGCAACCTTTTCGGCTACGGTAATAACGTGTCCATTGGTAGGCGCATTCACAACGGACGTAGTGGGCATCTGTAGCTGCATCCGCCGCTGGACCATCTTGACCAGTTTCGAGAGGGATACACCACTCAGGCCGCTGTCGAGCGGGCGATCCTCCTCGCTGGCGAAGCTCATACGCTCATCCTTGAGGGAGATGGGGCGCTCATAGGAGCGCAAACCCTGCGCTTCGCGCTCGCGCAGCCACTTCGCGGCCTGTTGCACGCGCTTATACGCTTCGAGGCGACGCACAAGCTCGTCACCTGGGTCCTCGTCATCCTCTTCAGAGCGAACCGTAGGCGGCCTGGGGAGTAGGCCCTGCGACTTGAGCCAGATCAGCTTGCTCGCCACCCACACGAAAGAGGCCATCGGGCCGGGCAGCATGTCGGGGTGGGCCTCCAGGTATTGCAGAAAGCCGTCGGCCACCTCCGCCAGGGCGACCTTGCTAATGTCAAGCTGCTTGCGCTCTATCAGCTTGAGGAGGAGGTCAAGTGGACCCTCGAACACCTCAAGGTGGACCTGAAACTCTCCATTTCGTACTGCCGAATCAGTCACGCCTCGATTCCTGCTCTATTTTGTCGTTTATGGAGGGCGCACGGACCATAAGGGTCTCGGCAGGCGGGTAGACTTCTATTATAGAGTGGTAGACGCCCGCGGGAAAGCAACAGAACTCGCCCGGACCTATAGTGTATTGCTCCTCCTCTACCTCGATTCGCAAGCTACCTCTGAGCACGATGAAGCACTCGTCGCTCTCCGTATGAAGGTGGGGTATCGGGTCAGCCCAACCCGTCGTGGTGTTGTTATACCAGATTTGGAGTCGCTCCGATTTGAAGCCGGTGCCGTCAGGAGGAGTATGGCCGGACAGCAATGTGCTGTGCTCGGGCAGCTTTCGGTGGTGGAACGAGGGCATTCCTTCTCTCCGTATCACGCGGTTTGATACGTCAGGCACCAATAATAAGTCAGGCTTATAAAGGCTATATCCGCCGCAATGCCGTCCAGGCAATCTCTCAACTCAGCTTCGGTCGGTATATTCTTCAAGACTTCGTACTCCCGCCCATCTTCAAGGCGACGGGTCTGGAAGGTGTTGCCCTCGGCATCGTGGCGGGTGAAGGGGTGGCGAGTCCCCCTCAAGCTATTATCGGCGAAGACGACCAACCTGCCCGGTCCCAGTTTAGCATGAAACTCTTTCAAGAAGCCGCGCAATTCACTCCGCTTGATATGCGACCACCAGAATGCAGCGAACCCAGCGGTGAAGTCACCTGATACCCCTTCCAGGGTAAACGCATCGGCCAGTTGGAAGCGGACTTTGCCGGCAGGGTACAGCTTCTTCCGGGCCAGGTCGAGCACTTCGCTATTCACATCCGTTGCCAGGATAGAGCGCGCCGTTTCAGAGACGGGCTGCGTCCAATAACCCGTACCGCACGCAACCTCTAATACGTCATGCCCCGCGAGCAGTTCCTGAAGCAAGCCGCGCAGGGCGCGAAGATCGTCCTGGCGCTCAGGGAGCGCATAGACCCGCTCATACTCCTGGGCGCGGTCTGCATAATATTGTTTCAGGTCACTGTTCGGGTTCATCGAAATATCTAACCAAACTTTCCTTCTTTCTCTTCCAAATATCGGCCCCTGAGGGGCCGATATTTGGAAGAGAAAGAAGATTTCCCATTCAACTCTCTTCATCCGCTACCTGCAAGGTCCTCAAACCTGCGCTTATATGATCGTGCCGGTGATGGTGTGCGATCAACTCTACGACCTCCTGGGGCGCGTCACGCTCTGCCGCAAGGCGTGCGCCCATCTCCGCGTGGTGCTGGCTGAGGTAAAACGGGTAAAGTAAGAGGCCGAAAACGCCCTGGGGCGAGGGGCGCGCCAGCTTCCTGAGCAACCGCTTGCCCATAGGCGTCACTTTCAGCAGCACGATTACGACCCTGTGAGGTATTGTCACATACCGCCCGGAAACGGGGTCATATTTGCCCGCGTCATGCAGGAGCGCCGCCTGTAGAATATGGGGGTCGCCACAACCACTGGCACGCACCCGGCGGTAGACGGCAAGAGCGTGTCGCCTGTACTGGCCGGGCATAGAAGCGAAGATTGAATACAGGCTGGGACCGAGCACGTGCCGTGCCTCCGCCATCTCAACCGCCTGTACCCTTCCGAGCAGCGCGCCGAAGAACTGCCGCGACCTGTAAAGCCACCTATCCAAAACCCAGGAGGAGCCTTTGCAACAAAGTGATTACCGGAATAAGGGCTTCGCGCACCGGGTCGAGGCTGAAACCGGGGATGGTACGGGCGAGGGACTGGCCAATGTAGGGTAGGAAAAAGACCATAGTCAGGAGAATGGGCAGGCTGTAGCGTCTCAGCGGCTCAAGGATGATCGTCCAGTAGTTGGGGAGAATGCCAACCAGGATATTGTAGCCATCCAATGGAGGGATGGGGATGAGATTGAACGCGAAGAGGAACATATTGATAAGTATCATGTATCCCAGGACCGTGTGGACGTCAGCGGGCAAAGCAGTCCCGCCGAACCTGTATACCAGAGTAAGGAGTCCCGCGAATGCCAGGTTCGATAACGGTCCCGCCACCGCTACGATAGCCATCCCGCGCCTTCCAAAGCGCAAAGCATATGGATTCACAGGCACCGGCCTGCCCCAGGCGAGAAAGCCTATACCCAGGGCGAGCAGTACGCCCATGATAAAGCCAATAGGATCAAAATGCGCCGCCGGATTGAGAGTTACGCGACCTTCCCTCTGGGCAGTGTTATCACCGAGCAGCAACGCTGAATAAGCGTGCATGAACTCGTGAAAAGTCGTGCCGATGACGAACCCCAGCAAGAAGCCGGTGAAATAGATCGGGTCGAAGTCAAATGAACCGAACATACCTTATCGTACCTCTCTCCAGGCTTCCCCTACATATCGTGTCGACCTTATAACAACGCCCCACCAATCCAACAACCGTCACGTTTCAGACGTTATCGTCCGTCGTCCGTCGTCCGTCGTCACGCCTCACGTTTCACTCCCCCACGTCGTATACACTGCGTATCGCTCTCATGGAGGAAGCTGGCAGCGCCGAGTGCGGCGAGAGCGTCATGGACGGCGCGAAGCTGGTCATCAGGTGGGTGCAAGAGGACCACTGTTTCGAGGTGCTCCAGCATCCTGGCGGTGACCTCTGACTCGGTGAGCGTCTGCCCGGCGGCTACCTGGCCCGTCGTAGCATCTATTACCTGATCGGTGCCCCTGGGTCGGTGGTATACCGACACATCGGCAACCGGATAGCGGACCGAACGCAATTGCTCCAACACACTCTCTGCATCGAGCTTCGTGCCGTACACGGCCATCAGGGTAGGTAACCCGGTTATGAGACCTTCGTCGCTCATCTCGCTCCCGGCTAATCATTGAAACGTGAAACGTGAAACGTGAAACGTGATGCATGATGCATGATGCATGATGCGTGAGATTAGCGTGTAATTCGTAATTCCCCAAGAACCTCTACGCTGCGTCTCTGCGGTCAACCATAAAATCTTGGCGGTCTCTTGACACTCTTGGCGTCTTGGCGGGTAAACGGTCAACTCTCAGCGAGAGCAGCAGCGACCGCCCCTAGCGCGCCGGAGGTCCCCTTGAGGGCGGCTGGCACTATCTCGTAGGTGCCCAGATAGGCAGGCATAACCTTTGCCTCGACAGTCGCACGCACGGGGTCGAAGAGGAGGCTACCCGCGTTGCTCACCCCGCCTCCTATGACGATAAGCTCAGGGTTGAACGTGTGGATACAGTTTACCACACCTATGCCCACCAGGAAGCCCTCACGCTCCATTAGCTCGCACGCCGCGGGGTCGCCCTCCTGGGCAGCCTGCACCACTACCTCGGCGGTCACTTTATCCGGGTTGCCCCCGACCGCATCGGACATGCTCGTCTTGCGTGGCGAGGCGACCACCATGTACCCCTCGCGAGCGAGCGCCGTACCGGACGCCATCGCTTCCAGATGCCCTATCCCCCCGCAGTAACAGCGCGGGCCACTCACATCGATCACCATGTGCCCAAGCTCGGCTGCCAGCCCCGACGACCCCACCAACAACTTGCCATCAATAACGACGCCTCCGCCCACCCCTGTGCTGACCGTCAGGTAGACGAGGTGCTTTATCTCCCTCCTCATGCTCTTTGGAGAACCCGCGCCGAACTTGAACTCGGCCAGCCCGGCAGCGTTAGCATCGTTGACCAGCACTAAAGGAATATCGTCATCGAGATCGAGGCGCTCCCTCAGCATGTCGCGGAGCGGCACACTCCCCCAGCCAGGGAGGTTGGGTGGGTTGTACACCAGTCCCTTCATGGGGTCGGTCGGGCCGGGTATGCCCACGCCAATCCCCTCCACTTCACCACGGCGTGGAGTAAGATCCTTTATCATGCGAGCGATGCGGTCTACCACCGCTTCCAGCCCTTCCGAGCCGCGCGTAGGCCGCCGCACCTGCGTGGCTATCTTGCCTTCGCGGTCAGCACGCACCCCAAGTATCTTAGTCCCACCTACATCTATGCCGATGAAGCTCATGATGATGCTATTAGCTGTTGGGCGACAATGGGTAATTTGCTATCCATCGCCTGCCTACTGCCTACTGCCTACTGCCTACTGCCTACTGCCTACTGCCTACTGCCTACTGCCTACTGCCTACTGCCGTCCGTCGTCCGTCGTCAATCGAAGAAGCGGTACTTGATAAGGGTCCGAATAATAGTGAAGCCGTCCTTCCAGGAGATTTTCTTCCCCTCCCAGAACTCGCGCCCGTTGTAGGAGCAGGGCACTTCATATATGCGGTGGCCCTGCTTGAGTATCTTCGCGGTAATCTCCGGGTCGAAGCCCCACCTGTTGGCCTTGAGACGTAAGCCGTGCGCTATATCTGCTGTGAAGACCTTGTAGCACGTCTCCATATCGGTGAGGGTGGTGTCATACAGCACGTTGGTGACGAGGGTGAGCATCTTATTGCCCACGGTGTGCCAGAAATACATCGCCTTGTGCGGCCCCAGGAAGCGCGAGCCATACACGACCTTGACTTTCCCCTGCTGGATAGGCTTGAGCAGGGTGGGGTAATCGTTTGGGTCGTATTCGAGGTCTGCGTCCTGGATGATCACGACGTCACCCGTGATCTGGCGGATACCGGTGCGGCAGGCAGCGCCCTTCCCCTGGTTCACCTTGTGCAGAAAGAGGCGTATCTTGCCTTCATCGGCCAGCTTCTTCAGCTCATCACGAGTCCCGTCGGTGGAGCAATCGTCCACCGCTATAATCTCTTTCTCGATGGGCACGGCACGCACCCTCTCGATAAGCTCGCGTATGGTCTTCTCTTCATTGTAGACCGGGACGACCACCGATAACTTCAAAGCAGCACTCCCTCTATGATTGCCGAGTAAGGATTTGGCGATAAGACCGCTATACTAGCAGCCTGGCAGGAGCAGGCGCTGCCAATTGTAACACACAGTAGCACGCGCGGACAACCGGCCTTTTAGGCACGATTCCACTGTCGCGAGTTGTTAATGGAAATCCGCAAGATTCCCATGCCAACATTCACATTACTTGTGCTATAATAAGGGTCGCCTGGCGGGATTAGAACTGGTCTAAGTAAGACGCCACTTAGTTATGCCATGGGACATGATCTCACTTTCTTAGAAGTAGGTCATGGAGGTCTATATGCCTTGCACAACCAGCAACCACCAGCCCGCGAACGCTCAATTTATCAATAATAAAGGAGTTGAAACCTATGAAAAGACGCTCCATCACCACACCTCTGAACCTTGTTTGCATCGTCCTCCTCATAATACTTAGCGCCTGCGGAGGTACGAGCGAGACGCCTGCGGGGCAGCCTACAGCTATCGTAACTCAGCCGACCAGCACCCAGGCCCTGCGCGGCGAGGGCGACGTTACACCCGACGTCACACCAATCCAGGCTGATAACACACCTGTCGAAGGTACGCCTGTTCAGGCTGATAACACGCCAGTTGAAAACACGCCAATAGTGAAAGGCGAAACCGGTGATATGGTGGCGGACCTCGGTTTTCGCCCTGAAGTCAACGGCTTCAAGTTCGAAAACTACGGCGGAACCCCTCCGCGCACCAACCTCACGGCGGCCGATCTCCGTCGCCTCTTTGGAGACCAGGTCTGCGCTAACCTGGAAGGGGAGAACTGCACCCTTACGCCCCCCGCGCAGGAGTGGATGGACAATACCAATAACTCCATGAATGGTGGGCACTGCGAGGGCATGGCAGCTCTGAGCCTCATCTTCTACAACCAGAAAGCTGATCCGGCGCAGTTCGGTGCCGCAAAGGTCAACGACCTCAACATTGATGATAATGAAAAGCTCCAGCGCGAGATTGCTTTTTACTTTTCTACGCAGGCTACCGACCCAACCGCCTCCAACGAGATAAAAGGTAAGACCCCCACCGAGATCCTCGACATCTTGACCCCTGCCCTGAAAGGTGGAGCGACTGCGGCTGAGACATACACGATGGGCATCTACAAGCCTGGGTTCCAGGGCGGCCACGCCATCACGCCTTATGCTGTGCAGGACAAGGGTAACGGCCTCTTCTCGGTATTGGTATACGACAACAACTTCCCGAACACCACCCGTAACGTGGATATTGACCGCAACACTAACAAATGGTCTTATTCCGCCTCGACTAACCCTAATGAGCCTGAGAGTCTATATGAAGGCGACGCCGAGACGAAGACGCTGACTATCACCCGCACCCCACCACGCCTGGAGAAGCAGGTCTGCCCCTTCTGTGCCCAGCCGGAGAGCTATGCGCCCGGCGCCAAGCTCCTAGCCCAGGCAGCGCAGTATAACCAGGTATGGCTGGA
Organism: Chloroflexia bacterium; assembly: GCA_035274425.1. Classification (GTDB taxonomy): domain Bacteria; phylum Chloroflexota; class Chloroflexia; order QHBQ01; family JADMIH01; genus JADMIH01. Next base: position 100,903 of record DATEOC010000039.1, on the reverse strand, counting down.
GGGGGAGGCCAACCTACTCATCACCGACCAAGACGGCAAGCACACCGGCTATATGGACGGGAAATTCGTGAACGAAATCCCTGGGGTTGATTTCCAACCCATTAGAAGTGGCGATTTGTGGAAAGACAGCCCTGAGCCGGTGTACATTCTCCCATCGGGTATCGCATTCACAATCACCGTTGACGGCAGCCAACTCAAAGAGGCATCGGTATCGTCGGTGGCGATGATCGGGCCAGGCTATGACCTCGCCGTGGACGAGATCAATCTGGACCCAGGCCAGAAGGATACAATCACCTTCTCGCCCGACGGTAATTCCATCTCCTACAAGACCGACAGCACCGAGTCCCCAAGCATCATCCTCGGCCTGGAAGCCTCAGGTGCGGATTACGGCTTCCTGGTGAAGGGGATGGAAGTGGAGAGTGGAGGCGCGGTGACCATCAACCTTGACACCGATAAGGGCCGCCTGGGTCTCGACACCACCGGCAACAAGGAGGCCAGCATTTACGGCATGGTCGTGAGCCGTATTGACGATAAGGGCGAGCAGCTTTTCGGGCACAATGATATCCAGTTGGAACCGAGTGATGTTGCATACCTGGAGTACGGCCAGTGGAAGGGCGACGGCGGCGAGATGGCACTCGCTATTGACACCGGAGGAGATGGCACCATTGACGATACAGTCATGCTGACCGATACCCCATGACCTTATAGATGCCTGTAGTGCCTGTAATGATTTGGATTTGCAACTTCGAGCGGTCCAGGGACCTATAAGCACATAGTTTAGGCGATAAATGTGGGCCATTAGTACTCCGTCGGATATACACAAAACGAAGTACTAATGGCTTTATAGGAAGGGGACTGGCGAATTGAAACGCTATTCCATCACTACGGCTTTATATGCCACGCTTACCGTCCTGTGCTTGCTCCTGAGTGCATGTGGCATGTACAGGGCGCAGCCCACGCCCACGCGGATTATCGCCACCTCTACTGCCGGACAATCCCAGGCTGGGAACGCTTCTCTCACACCCACCGAGGCTAGTCCAGCCGCAACCACCTTACCGGCCACGCAGCTACTGCCCACCCTCTCCACGCCCGCAACCACGGAGTCTACAATCGCCGTGCCCACCGCTGCACCTACCCTTGCCCTGGTCACATCCGTCCCACCCACTACAAAGTCTCTACCATCCATTTCCATACCCAGGCCTACTGGCATTCCTACACATGCCACGACCCTGCCCACTTCTGCTCCTCCTACGAGCAAACCCGGCGAACCCACGAGCATTACTATTCCCCCTACAAAGGCGCCCTCTGCCCCCATTCCAACCACTGCGCCTACACATGCCCCCGGACAGCTCACGCCCACCGTTGCGAACACCGGCAGCAGTGTGGCGGACTTTGGCTTCCGCCCCAACGTCAACGGCTTCAGCTTTGCGAACTATGGCGCGGTACCGGGTCGCACCAGGCTGACGCCTGCCGAGGTGCGACGCATGTTCGGCGATCAGGTATGCGCTAGCCTGGCGGATGGGGAGTGCATCCTCACTCCTCCGGCAGAAGAGTGGATGGACCGAGCCAACGGTTATATGTCGGGCGGGCAGTGCGAAGGCATGGCCGCGCTCAGCGTGCTCTTTTACACTCGCAAAGAAGAACCCAACAAGTTTGAGGCTGGAGCCTCGAAGGCGTTCGATCTCGAAATTGACAACAACGCGACGCTGCAAAGGGAGATAGCTTACTGGTTTGCCACCCAGCTTGCGCACCCTACCGTTGACAACGAGATAAAGGACAAGACCCCCAGCCAAGTGCTGGACATCCTTATCTCAGCCTTCAAGGGGGGCGCGAGCGCGCCCGACACGTACACGATGGGCATCTACAAACTGGGGTACAGGGGCGGGCACTCTATCACACCTTACGCGGTGGAAGACAACGGCAACGATATCTTCTCGGTGCTCGTGTATGACAACAACCATCCCAACACCGTCCGCAGAATAAACATTGACCGTAATGCTAACACCTGGACCTACGTTGCCTCCACCAACCCTAATGCTCCTGCGAGCGAATATAAAGGGGATGCCACCACCAAGACCCTGACCCTGACCCGCACTTCTGCCAGGCTGAAAACGCAGATATGTTCCTTCTGCGCTACAGAGACGCAAGGCCATACCGGAGGCAAGCTACTGGCCCCCTTCCCAGCGGCCACGCAGTACAACCAGGTCTGGCTGGGAGGGGAAGCCGACCTCCTCATCAGCGATGGGAACGGTCGCCGCACCGGCTACGTTGCAGGCAACCTGGTGAATGATATTCCTGGTGTGCAGATTCAGTCTGTCAAGAGTGACGACCTCTGGGTAGACAGTCCTGAGCCGGTTTACAACGTCCCAACCGGTGTCCAGTTCACCATAAGCGTAGATGGCACCCGGCTCACGCAGGAGACATTATCCTCGGTAGCGATGATCGGGCCGGGCTACGACCTCGCCGTGGACGACATCTTTCTCGACCCTGGCCAGAAGGACACCATCACCTTCTCGCCCGACGGCCAGTCTATCTCCTACAAGACCGACTACAACGAATCGCCCGACATCATCCTGGGCCTGGAAGCGTCCGGTGCGGATTACGCCTTCCTGGTAAGGGGAGTGGACATCGAAAATGGTTCCACCATCAATCTGCACCTGGACCAGGATAGAGGCCGCCTTAGCCTTAGCGCGCCAGGCAACACTCAGCCAGGCCTCTACAGCTTAGAGGTAGATCGTATCGGGGCTGACGGCGAGGAAACATTCAGTCATGACGACATCACGTTGGAGCCGGACGATACCATCTACGTAGACTATCTCGATTGGCAAGGCGAGGGCACGGACATTTCGGTAGAGGTCGACGAGGAGAGCGACGGGACGATCGATGAGACCGTCGAGTATGACGATGAGCCGTGAGCCTACCTGCAAAGCATGCTCATAAGCATCATAAGGAGGTGGCAGTATGTAGGGGATGAGGGAGGTAAGCATAAGGTGTTGGTTACAAATTCGGTTACTAACCTGGTTGCTGATCGGACTAGTAGCTTCCAGGGCATAGCTCGATGATACCGAGCAAACAATACATGAAGGAGGCGCTCTCATGTCACGTAACCCGTTTACACGTACCCTAACAATTCTGGTGGTAATCGCGCTCAGCACTCTGGTGCAGGCATGTGATACATCTACGTCAACATCCACATCGGCCACGGTAACATCCAAACCGGCAAGCCGCACTATGCCGCCCGCGGCAAAAGCCACGGCAGTTCCTGGCGGCATCAAAGGGAACCTGGGGGTTGCTCCCACACCCGATGGGTGCCAGGCAAAAGACAACGCCGCTCTAGAGGCGGAAGTCATAGTACTCGTCAATGCGGAAAGAGCCAAGCAGAACCCGGCGCTACCGCCCCTCAAAGGGGACCCGAAATTGGCTGCGGCAGCGCGAGCGCACAGCGCAGACATGGCCTGTAATGATCACTTCGACCACACAGGGACGAATGGCTCCAGCGCAGGTGATCGAATTGCAGCTATGGATTACGCTTTTTCCACCTGGGGCGAGAATATAGCCTGGGGTCAAACCACGGCAGCCGAGGTGATGGACAGCTGGATGAATAGCGAAGGGCACAGGGCGAACATCCTCAATCCGGACTTTACCCAAATCGGGGTGTCAGACATGGCGCTCCCGGACGGGGCTCCTCTTTGGACGCAAGTATTCGCGACCCCGCAACAATAATGGCACTGCGCTTGGTCCCGGATAACGCCGCTGCGCCTCTCCCGCCTGTGTAGGCACATAAGAAATAAGTTCGGGGAATAGCTAGAGACCCATGCTTGTTGCGGTGGTTGTGTAACGAGCACGAGTCTCTAGTGTCTAAGTTTGGCCGCGAAGGAGACTAAGAACATCATGCCCCCAACACAAGCCCCTCTCGCTTCTCCAAGCTGATAATCGTCGGTACTTACAACTAGAATGGCGTACCTCCCTAAAGTCATCCTTTTGCGATACAGTTCCCTCACACGCCGTTTTGACACACCTTGTGCCACGCAATATACTGGTAGGCAATAGTAGACACAAGAGCCAACACAAAAAGGTTGTGAGGAACCCAATTATGGACGGACAGCAAGGACTGGCTAACGAAGACGAGTTCCGCGTGTCGGGCGACGGCGGCGCGCACTACCGCGACGAGATACACCCCGCCTCCAAGCAGGACGTTGAGCTGTACATACGCACCTATACCACCATGCTCCGCTCGTCGGGCGAAGTAAAGATAAAAGCGCTGGAGCAGGTCCACCTCAACGCCGACTCCGCCCTCCACGTCAATGCGCGCGCCAAGGCCCCCGACATGTCCGCCTTCCTCTACTGCGTGCAGCGCCTCCCGTCGTGCATTATGTACGTGCGGCGCGTCCTCCTGGGGCAGTCGGCGGAGGTATTCCGCAAGCACGGCTTCGACATAGAGCGCTGGGAGGCCGTCAGCGCGCCTGGTCGCCGCCGCAGGTGGTTCTACGACGGCAAAGAGACCCTCGCCGTCTACGTCTCCTCCGCCTCCGACGTAGACGACCTCATCCCCACCCTCACCGGCTTCCAGATCGAGTGGAACAAGTTCCACTACCTCCTGGAAAAGGAAGCTAACACCCGCGACTTGCTCTCTGCCATGCACAGCACGCAGCCTGCCCTCTATGAGGAAGTGATAAAAGTATTGCAGGGGCGCTTGCTGGTCAACCGCGAAGACTGGGAGCGGCTGGAGGCGGTCTGGGAGGACCATATCTGGGATAACCTGCTCCTCATGCTGAAGAGGGAGAAGAGCTTCACCGTCCGTATGCTCGGCGGCTCATATATCGAGTACGCCAAAGCTACCCAGCAGTGGTGGTCCCCCGTCAATCGCCTCCTCGAGGAGCGCGATCTGTGCGACAGGCCAGTCTACTTCGTCTCATCCAACACCCACGCCCTCGTCAACCTCCTCGGCGGCAGCCTGTTACGAGCGCGCCCCCTTGTAGAGCGATTCATACGCAGCTCCAACGACCCGGAGTTGACGTCGGAGTACGAGAAGGTACAGGGGGGGCAGGTGCGCTCCAGCCTTGAGAACCTCCTCTATTACACGGCGCGCCGCTTCTACGCCAGCGAGGGCGGGCGCGGTCTCCTCGGCAAGCGCATCCACGAGGAGGAGGAGCGCGGCATCTACTACGTGCCAAGCAAAGAGGGTATGCCTATAGACGTGCAGGTAATAGAGCTTGATAAGCTCGACCCGGAGGATTTCGACCCCCGCGTGCGCATCGACGGCATCGAGAGACTGAAGCAGAGCCGCGCCATTATCCTCAATACCGACTACCCGCTCGGACTTGCAGCCTACTATATCTTCGTGCAGGTAGCGGAGAGCCTGGAGAACATCAAGGGTGTATACGTATTGGGGAAAGCGGCCACCCTCAATGGGCGCATAGGCGACGTGATGATCAGCGATTCGGTATTCGATGAGCACAACCAGAACACCTACTGGCTCGACAACTGCTTCACCGCCGAGCAGGTAGCTCCCTTCCTAATCTACGGGTCGGTCCTCGACAACCAGCGCGCCGTAGCAGTCAAAGGCACCTACCTGCAAAACCGCCCTTACCTCGACTTTTACTACCGTGAGAACTACACGGTGGTGGAAATGGAGGCGGGGCCATACCTGAACGCACTATACGAATTCACCCACCCCACTCGCTACCCCAGCGGCGAGCACATCAACTTCACCCGCCTCCCGGTAGACCTCGGCTTCCTCCATTACGCCTCAGACACGCCATACACCCGCGGCCAGAACCTGGGCGCGATCCGCCTAGCCTATCTCGGCATGGACTCGGCCTACGCCACGTCGGTAGCCATCGTCCGCCGCATCATCGAGATGGAGCTTAAGCAAATGCCGCCAGAAGCTACCCCTGACCCCGCCAAAAATGGCCGTAAGAAAGAGCGCCCCGCCCCCAAGACAGTCGCAACCGCGTAGGGGCATGGCAACGCCATGCCCCCTAAACTTTCTTTCTTTTTTTTCTCAATTTGGACCTGCGGTCCAAATTGAGAAAACTATCTCCTCTGATGGGAGTTACAGGCCTATCAAGCTGGCTCTATTTCTTCCCCACCACCTGTAGCGTCTCAGCGATATTCACCAGCTCCTCACTGGTGTACGTGCTATCTACACCGAGGACTCGTGGCGCATAGAGCTTGATGCGCGTGCCCTCTAGGTCGAAGATGAGCGTGTTCGCCCCATCCTGACTATAGAAGCGTCCCGCGAACTTACCTACCGGGACCGCCACGCCCGCTCCCATGCCATCCGCTTCGATAGATGCGGGCGGACCTTGCGTAATTATCAGCTTGGTTACTTCCCTCATTTGAGGTTCAGTTGCTGGGCGCACGGGCGTAGACTTCCCTGATGCGTCAACAACAGCGGTCATCTTCGCAAGAACCTTGCCTTCAAATTGCTGGGAGATTACCTCTCGCCTCGCGTCGTACCAGGGCCGCCCGTGCTTCAGGCCAATGGGGTAGTCCCCTGTATTGAATACGGTATAACGGGCGCGCAGCGCGGCTTGCTGCCAGGCTCTATCTAGCTCATCTCTCGTTTCAGCAGGACGGGTATCGATGATATCGGTGCCTGGAGGCGCCAGGAGAGCGACAGGGTCAAACTGGACGCTGCGGTTGACCTCAAATATCTCGTAAGCTCCGCTTTGCAACACGACACCTTCTGCATTCCACCCTTTGATACGCAGTACCGCGTAAATCTCCTTATCCACCCACATCTTCATCTTTTCGGGGACCTGACTGTCCGGCGATTGTACGGATGCCCCCGGCACGAGGCTCAATTCGAGGACGTAAGCCCCCCGGCCCAGCACTCGCTCCTCGCCTACCAGCTTCACATCATACATATAAGGTGGTCGGGGTTCTGACCTGGGGTCGCGGGCTGGCGCTAGCTTGCGGCGAACACGTTCCATCAGGGTGTTCAGGTTAGTTGGCTGGAAGGGGCGCACTTTGAGCGTGGTAGTCTCCGGGTCCCGCAGGTAAAAGGTATCTAGATCCGAGAGATGGATCCTGTTGAGGTCTGACATGTACTGGTACGTGAATGTTCCGTCAGTCCCGTATGACCATGTGTGCTCTAGCCCATCCGCGTAGATGTTCGCATTCTCATGTGCATATTTATCGGGTGCCTCAAACCATGTCTCCTGCCGGTCCTCATTGAATCGCCCATTCGGGTCATTTCTATAGCGAGAGGTGTAGACCCCATAGAAGCTATGTATGTCGGCGCCAGGCTCCTCTGCAACCACCTGCGCGGCGCGTGCAAATATCTCCTCTGCGCTCACGACAGACGCTGGCTGCGTCCACAGAGTTGCAGACCACAAAGCAATCAGCAGCAAGGCTAGAGCGCCTCCCAGCAGTAGCGGCCTGGGATTGAACGACATTCGCAGGCGTCCTCTTCTGGCTTGAGGTCGAGCAGTTGCATCTACCCTCTTAGATAGCTTGGCCCAAAGGTCAGGTTGGGCGGGCACGTTGCTCTCAGCCTCTTCTCTGAGCGCTGCCTTGACGAACTCTTTACTCATTTCCTTCTCCTTTTCCCGATGTCTTAGGGTGTAGGGGCACGGAGCGTAGCGACGCACGCTATGCCCCTACGTCTAATGTCAGTAAGTAGGAAGCAGCCGTTTCAGCCTTTTCCGGGCGTCGTGCAGCCGTCTCCTGACTGTGCCCTCCGGGACTAAGAGCTTCTGCGACACCTCCGCGTGGCTCCAATCCAGGTAGTAGTGCATCACTATAGCCGCACGCTGCACGGGGGACAGTCTATCCAGCGCGTCCAATATCTCTTCCTTTGTCTCCGCAGCTTCCAACATCTCCTGTAGACCAAGGTCTGGGCTGGGTAGCGCTGATTCCTCACTTCCCTCGGCATCTAAGGAAAGCACCCGCCTGCCCGTGACCGCAGTAAGCGCGCTATTGATGACGCTGCGTAGAAACCAGGGGCCGAATGGCCGCGTGCTATCGAACCGCGCGATGCGCTCGTATGCACGCAGGAAGGAGCTTTGCACGACATCCTCCGCCACGCTGTAATCGCGTGTGGTAAGATAAGCTACCTGGAGAGCCTGCACCTGGTATAGCTGCACCAGCCTCTCCAAACCGCCGATGTCCCCCCGCTTCAGCCGACTAATCGCTTCACCCTCTTGCATAACGCTTCTCCAATGTCCTTCCTCACGATACTCTACAAAGGCCTTCGCTATTACTACTAGCAAACCCACCATTCTGTTCGGTATTAATCTTAAATCATGGTATATAGAACAATAATGAAGAGCAATTGCTCACATAGACGAAGCATATCTCTCCCTGTCATTCCGAACGAAGTGAGGAATCTCCGAGCTTGCCAGGCGGATAGATTTCTAGATTCCTCACTTCGTTCGGAATGACAGGCATATGTTTACCGTTCGCGGGTTATATTGCCTGAGCTACAAAATGCTCTTTCTAGCGTCTCCACATTAAGCCATAAAAATCTTGGCGTAATCTTGGTGCTCTTGGCTTCTTGGTGTTTCACTCCTTACTCCTCACATTCCCCTCCCCTATCGTAGCCTCAATCGATAATCCATGCTATAACACCTTATGACAGACAAACCCCTTCGGTTCGCCACCTTTCTCGCCCCCAGTATACTTCCGGTCTATCACTTCATCGCGGAATACGTTGGGCAGCGGCTTGGGTACGCAACAGAGTTGATCGTGGGCGAGAACTTCGCCCAATTCGCGGAAGGTGAAGCCGACATAGGCTTTATCTGCGGCCTCCCTTACGTGCAACTAACCCGCCAGGACCCACCGCCAATAGAGCTTCTGGCCGCACCAGTCCTGCAAGGCGAGAGATATGCAGGGAAGCCGGTCTATTACTCGGATGTAATCGTGCACCGCGACAGCCCGTTGCATAGCTTCAACGACCTGCGCGGACGAAGCTGGTCATACAACGACCCCGATTCGCACTCAGGGTACAATCTTACACGCTATTGGCTGGCCCGCATGAAGGAGAACGAGAGCTACTTCAATAAGATCATAGCCGCCGGTTGGCACCAGGAGTCGATTAGGATGGTGCGTGAGGGGCTTGTCGACGCGTCCGCCATAGACTCGCAAGTCCTGGCAGTAGCCCTGCGCGACGATCCGGCCCTGGGCAAGGAGATAAGGATAATAGACGCACTCGGCCCCTCCACCATACAGCCCGTGGTAGCGGCTCGCCATCTTTCTGACGGCCTAAAAGCTGACGTGCAAGCCCTATTGCTTGAGATGCACTCCGACCCCGTAGCGCGGGAACGCCTGGCTTACGGCCTTGTGGAGCGATTTGCCCCTGCCAGCGATGCCACGTACGACGACATCCGAAACATGCTCGCCACAGTCGAAGCAGCAGGTCTGGCAGAATGGTAGTAAGGCATAAAAAAGAAGGTTCGGTGGCACCGAACCTTCTTTTTTATGCCTTACTATTTGTTGAAGACGTATCTCTGTAGCCACATACCCCTCGACTCGTGAGGTGGCCCGTCAGGTATAACGTTCGCGCCCCTCGCCCATGTGCCCGAGAAGATGTCAGGGTCGGGCGACATCAGGCCGAACGCCGTTACCTCCCTGGCACGCATCTGTGCAGCCCAATGTGCCATACGCTCGTTACCTTCAGCGAGCATTATAGGGCGTGTATAGAAGTCCGCCGCCAGGTTGAGGGGAAGCCACCACGTATCGGTCAGCAGAGGCTCTCTCGCCGGGAGAGTACGCGCCAGCGACTGCCACGCCATCACCTGGGTGCGCTCGTCGGCAAGCATAACATAGCCCCGTATCGTGAACCCCGCGCCTACCCCCGCCAATAACCCACCAATAACCACGCACGCAACCGCCATGCTACGCAATCGTGGAGCGTACTCCGACCATACGCGCCACCCTGCCAGGAGAGACAGGACCGCGAGCGCAGGATAAGCTGGCAGCAAGTACCGCTGCCCCCACTCGTGCCTGCTAATCGGCCCCAACCCGCTCAACGCGCTGATAATGAGCGCGTGAAGGCCAATATAGACCAGGGTAAGGGTATAGAGTACAGATTGTGATGATTTCGGATTTCGGATTTCGGATTTCGGATTTATCGAAGTGCCAGTTACGTTCTCCATTACATCTACATCGATGTATACATCTCCTGCTTTCTGCCTACTCCCTTCTGCCTTCCAGCTCGGAATGAGCGCGAGTGCGAAGAAAGGGCTGGCCAAGAGGAAGCCATGCAGGTTGTAATATGGTTGGGCGGAGAAGAGAGTGAACGTTGTGGGAAGCAGGAGCAAACCAAGTCCGGCTGCAAGCGCATACAAAGCGCCTCTGCCCTCTGCCCTCTGCCCTCTGCCCTCTGCCTTCTCCGCAATGAAGCGTCCGGCAGCAGATGCGGCACATAAGGCCACGCCCAACAGTCCGGACACCACCTCCCACAAGGGGAAGCCAGGGGACAGAGGCGCTTTCTGCGCGTCCTGTGGGCCAAAAAGGAAGTCGGGTATGATGCCCAACCCCGCCTCCGTTATGTAGCGCAGGCGCGGCAGCTCTATCCCCCCTGTGTCGCTCGCCGACGCGCCATCCCCTCCCGCGAAGTACCACGTCGCGTGAAGAGGCAGGATATTCCCCTCGGTGATGGCATAGAAAGCCCACAAAGGCACCAACGCGAGCAGGAATGCACCAACCCACATTCCCAGAGGCCGCCATACCCGCCTGCGCAGCGCATCCAGCATATACACCCCGAACATAACAAACGCCAGCACGTACAACTCGGACCGAAAATATACCGCGAACGCCAGCAGCGCCGCGCTAATCATAAGGTAGCGCCCATTACGTGTAGGGGCGGTTCGCGAACCGCCCTCTGACGAACCATCCCCTGCCGAACCCCCCTCTCCCCAACCAACCCGAACCGCAATCACCGCTGCCAATAAGCTGAGTGTGACAAGCATAGCAGCCAGAGTATGCTCAAAGAAAAGGAGAGAGTAGATCGGGATAGGGGTAGCCAGCCCCACAAGCGGTATAGCAAGCCACGCCACTCGCCGGGGCACCCCCACCGCCCCCGCAAGCAAATAGGAAGCCCAGAGCGTCCCCAACCCCGCCAGGAGCGGCACCAGGTATAGCCCCCAGAACCCCAGCACCTTCCACGGTATGCGCGTCAGCAGCCCCAGAAAGATAGGCCATTGCAGATAAATGCGCCCCTGGGCGTCCACCTCGTGCTGCTTGGGGTTGAAGGGGACGAACTGTAATTCCGGGTCGAGCGGGCGTGCCGGGTAGTTGATAGACCAGTCGAGGCCGGAGGGAGTCAGGCGCAAATTGCGTACCTGCAAGTACTTAGCGCCCGTATCGTGATGCGTCAGCCCCTCCGGGGGCACGGCAACCAGCGCGGCGACATATAAGACCGCTATAACCAATAATGAAACGAGAGCAGCAGAGTGCGTTCGTGCCCAGGCGAAACGTGATGCGTGATGCGTAATACGTGATGATTCGTCGTCCGCCGATGAGCTTGCGAACTCTCGTACGTCGTCCACGTATGAATTCTTAGCCCGCGCTATGCTCCCGAATGAACTCATACACAGAAGCATAGACCTTTTCGCGGTCTTTGTCCACGGTGACGATATGGAACCCTCGGTCGAGAGCGACCAAGCACTTGTCACGGGAGCCGATGCGAGAGTAAATGTAGCGCGAGTTCAACGGGTGTACAACGTGATCGTGGCGCGAGTAGATAATGAGAGCGGGCACCCTTATTTTGGGCAAGTGAGCACGGACAACCCCCGCGAATTCGACTACTGAAGCCGTTGCGTCAACAGGGGCACGCATGTAGCTCTCATGGCGTGAACGCGCCGCGCGGTCCTGTATATCGCGGAACGGCTTGCGCATGTAGGGCATCCTGCGCTGTAATCTCTTGAGCAGAAATGGCAGCCCAGGCGGAAAATAGATAGGCGCCGACATCGCCACGATGCCAGCTAGCTCCTTCCCCCGCCGCGAAGCAGCATACAAAGTGAGCGCGCCCCCAAGCGATAGGCCCACCATGTACACCTTCTCATACCGCGCCCCCATCTCATCCAATTCGCCGCTTACTGAAGCATACCAGTCAAGCCAGGTCTTCCCCTGGAGGTCATCGGGCGACGTGCCATGCCCCGGAAGGGGAGGGACGTGAGCGCCGATACCCCTCTCCTCCAGGTAGCGCGCAAGCCCCTCCATCTCCGACGGGGCCGACGTAAAGCCATGAACGAGCAGGCAGCCTACGTGCGCAGACGGCAGTTTATAGTCACTACTCAACCTCAGTACCAGCTATCGCTACACCCCAGCCCGCGCAGGCGGGCTTCGTCCGTGTAGCCCGCGGATTTATCCGCCGGGCGGTGCCACACACCATTGTGCATCATCTCGCCTTTCGCCTTTCGCCTTTCGCCCTTCGTCTTTCGTCCGTCGTCCTTCGTCCAAAATACCCTATTGCCCGTACTTCCCCCTGTACTCAAAGGTGCCTAGCTGCGAAAGTAGCACCTCGAATTGAGTGCCTGCCTTCTTCGGGTGGTACTCGAACACCGCCCGCTCGAAGTACTGCACCAGGTACGGCTTGCCGTTCAGCGGACTCACCTCGGTGAACTCCTCGGAGATTGGGAAACCTATCTGAGCAAGGCCGCCATGCTCGTGCCAGTAGGTCAAGAAGACACCGCCCACGTGCTTACCCGTCTCGCTGAACAGGACGGCATCTGCTTCGTCATTGGGCTTCTGCTCCGGCGCGGCGTCAGGGTACTTCAACTTGTACTGGAAGGTGCCCAACTGCGAGAGTAGCACCTTGTAGGTAGTGTCCGCTATCTCAGGGTGATACTCGAAGACCGCCCGCTCGAAATACTGCACCGTATACACCTTCCCATCCAGGTCGCTCACTTCATTCAGCAGTCCTGAGATAGGGTAGCCCTGCTGTAGAAGGCCACCGTTCCGCTCCCAGTAGTCGAGGAAGATGCCGCTCACCGTCTTCCCTGTCTCAGGAAAGGTCTGGCTGTCATTACCTGGGATGGAGGGTTCGGCGGTAGGCACGCTGGGTGTCGCGGTAGAAGTTGCGGTTGGAGCCAAAGTAGCTGTAGAAGTGGGAGTAGGTTCCGCGCCACCACCTACTATGCGCTTCAAAGTGCCACTCTGATACGCGCCACCCTCTATATAATAGAGCGCGCCGTCAGGGCCATTTACGATCGTCATATTCGCTTTGGCGTCGCCCACTATCCCCACCGATAGAGCAGTTGTGCGCGACCCATCCAGCACGAAGTGGTAGAGCGTCCCGTTGTTGTAGCTCGACATGAAGAGGTGGTTCTTCCACTGCGGTATCTGGTCCCCCGTGTAGACTGCCACCCCTGTCGGGGCCTCACAGCATGGTTCTTCCCCCAGGTAAAAGAAGGGAGGTATAGTATTGAACGCAGGATCGGGATTGTTATCGTCGCAGGGATACTCAGGCCGCCACCCGTAGTTGTAACCCGCCTCGACACGGTTGAGCTCATCATCGCAATACGGCCCATTCTCGGCAGCGAATATCCTGCCAGGCACCAGCGGGTCGAAGGTGAAGTCGAAGCTGTTGCGAAAACCGTACGCATAGATCGAAGGTATAACCTCCGTCTGGTTGAAGCTCGGATTGTCGTCGGGCATAGAGCCGTCCTGGTTGATGCGGTGTATCTTGCCCTGTTTGACCGCCAGGTCCTGTGCGTTCTCCTCGTAGAGATTGTCCCCTATGCTTATGAAGAGCTTGCCGTCGGGGCCGAAATGTATACCCCCGGAGACGTGCTTCTCGGCTGCATTAGGCGAGGTGAAGATTATCGCCGGATTGGAGCCTACCCCATCATGCTCCTCGAAGCGTACCACCCGGCTCTCCGGCGTCGGGCAGTCCTCGATATCGGTAGCGCAGATGTAATAAACGTACACTAAATGGTTAGCAGCGAAATAAGGATCGACCGTGATGCCAAGCAATCCCCGCTCGTCGGCCCTCTCAACAGCGAAGGTCATGACGGGGCTATCCTGTAGTTTTCCATCGGCAAACAGGCGCACTTTGCCCGTGTCACGCTCGGTGTAAAAAATCCGGCCCTCCGGGTCGAAGGCCATCGCCACCGGATTGTACATCCCCTCCAGCACCGTCTCTACCCTCGCTCCAGGAGGCAGCGGCTCGATAGGGATGGCTGGCTGGCTCTGCACGGCATCCGCGGGCCGGAAACCGAGCACCAGCGCGGGTAGAACTATCAAGATCGCAGCAGCCCATAAGGGCGACCTCCGAATCAAAGAGCGGGAACGAAATGTAGATGGCGGCACTTTCTTACCTCCGTGGGGAAATCCAGAGATAGGACTCTCTTCCTCGCCAGCGCCAAGCATGATGAGCAGGGAGAATCTAGGAGGGTTCACTTTGATAGCCGCGGTAGGGGCGATATTCTCATCGCCATTATAGATTAATATCTACTTGCCGTACTTCTCTCTATACCTGAAGGTGCCTAGCTGCGACAGCAACACCTCGTAAGGCGTGCCCGCGTTCTCAGGGTGAGCTTCGAAGACGGCCCGCTCGAAGTACTGCACCGTATAACTCTTACCGTTCAGGTCGCTCACTTCCGTGAACTCCTCACTGATAGGGTAGCCCTGTTGCGCCAGGCCGCCGTGCGCCTCCCAGTACTGGCGGAACTTGCCCCCCAACGTCTTACCCGTCTCGGCGAACTTGATGGCGTTATCGCTGCTTGCCTTCTGGTCGGGAGCGCCCTGTGGGTACTTCTTCCTGTACTGGAACGTGCCCAACTGCGACAGTAGCACTTCGTACGGCGTGCCTGTGTTCTCAGGGTGGTACTCGAACACTGCCCGCTCGAAATACTGCACAACGTAGCTCTTGCCATCCAGGTCGCTCACCTCATTCATCAGCCCGGAGATCGGATAGCCCTGCTGGGCAAGCCCGCCGTTCTTATTCCAGTAGTCCAGGAAGATACCACTCACCGTCTTGCCCGTTTCGGGGAACGTCTGGCTGCCCGTGCCCGGTATAGTTACCGTAGAGGTGATATTGGGCGTAGAGCTGGCCGTAGGGACAGGGGTTCCCTGGGCGTTCGGCGTGGGCGTTTGGGTCGCAGGCTGGGCCGAGCCGACGATGCGCTTGAGCGTGCCTCTCTGGTTGCCCCCAGCTTCTATGTAATAAAACGCGCCGTCTGGCCCCGTCTCCATATCCATGGTAGCAGACACCCCCTGCACCACCTTCACGGCGGTGAGCGCGGTGTGGTCCGCGTTGAGGTAGAAATGGCGCAGCTTGCTGCCGTTATACGCCCCCATGAAGAGTTGGTCCTGCCATTCCGGTATCTTCCCCCCCGTGTAGAAAGCGATACCCGTAGGGGCCTCACAGCACTGGCTGGCTGGCAAATACCATAGCGGCGCGATAGTGTTGTACGTCGGGTCGGGGCCGGAAGCACGCGCGTCGTCACAGGGGTAATCGCGCCGCCAGCCGTAGTTGTTCCCCGGCTCGATGCGATTCATCTCGTCGTCACACTCAGGACCATTCTCCGTGCCGAATATCCTGCCGCGCGACACAGTATCGAAGGTGAAGTCGAAGGTGTTGCGGAAGCCCATCGCATATGCGTACGGGTTCGTCCCCTCTATGGAAAAGTGCGGGTTGTCGATAGGCGCGGTGCCGTCGGAGTTCATGCGGAGTATCTTCGCGTTGGTCACGTGCGCGAACTGCCCGTTCTCGTCCTCTCCCCCGTCGCCGATAGAGACATAGAGCTTCCCATCGGGGCCGAAGTGGATATTGCCCCCCTCGTGTGGCCCACCCGGCTGGGGCGAGCCGAACAACTCTTCTATGCCGAAACCTTTACCATCCCGCTCGATGAAGCGCACCAGCGTGTTCTGAGAGGCGCGGCAGTCCGGCCCCTCTGTATAGTAAACGTAGATATAGCGATTCGACCTGAAATTGGGGTCAACCGCGATACCGAGCAGGCCGCGCTCCGAGCAGAAGCTCACCTCGAAGGTTATTACAGGATCGGGCTGCAACACCCCATTCGCGAAGAGGCGCACGTTGCCTGATGCCTTCTCGGTATAGAAGATGCGCCCGTCCGGGTCGAAGGCAAAAGCGACCGGCTGCTCCATATCCTCTAAAACGGTCTCTATCCGCACCCCCGGCGGCAGAGGCTCGGTCCCCTCCTCCAGGGGAGCCAATGCAGCGCTCGCTGAACGATTCGCCACGCCCTGCCACGATACGAGCAGAACAGACAGCAACAATACAACTGCCAATGCCTGTACAGAGTATTTACCGCTTCGTGAAGGTATAGGTTGCATCGGTCAGGTCACTCCTACTATCTATCACCCAGCCCGCGCAGGTGGGCTTCGTATATGTAGCCCGCAGATTTATCTGCCGGGTGAGGCTAATTACCGTCTATCGTCTATCGTCTATCGTCTATCCTCACGCATCACGCATCACGCATCACGCATCACGCATCACGTTTCACTATTTCGTCCATCGTCCGTCGTCCTATCTCCCGTACTTCTCCTTATACCTGAACGTCCCCAACTGCGACAGCAGCACTTCATAAGGCGTGCCAGCATTTTCAGAGTGTAGCTCGAACACCGCCCGCTCGAAGTATTGTACGGTATAGCTCTTGCCGTTCAGCGCGCTTACCTCCGTAAACTCATCACTGATCGGAAAGCCTTGCTGAGCCAATCCCCCATGCTGCTGCCAGTATTCGAGGAACTTACCCCCCAGGCGCTTGCCCGTCTCAGGGAATAGCACCGAGCCGGCGCTATTATCACCCTTCTGGTTGGGAGCGCCGTTGGGGTATTTCTGCTTATACGCGAAGGTGCCCAACTGCGAAAGTAGCACGTTGAAAGGCGCATCCTTCTCAGGGTGGTACTCGAACACCGCACGCTCAAAGTATTGCACCGTATACGGCTTCTTATCGAGGTCGGACACTTCCCCCATAACTTCAGAGATAGGGAAGCCTTGCTGAGCCAACCCTCCATTCCTGTCCCAATATTCTAGGAAGAGGCCGCTGACGCGCTTCCCCGTCTCAGGGAAGGTACGGCTCTCGCTGCCCGGGAGGGCCACTGTAGGCACGGGTGTGGAGGTGGGCATGGGCACATCGATGGTGGGAGTAGGGCCAGCTCCCGGCCCCGTGCGCACCCCGCCGAGCGTAGCGAGCGTCGCGAATGCAGCCTTCATCATATCGGAGGCCATCTCCGGGTCAAGGTGCTCTACCGTATCGCAGCACACTACACTGTGGATATACGGGTTCACATCCCCATGAAAGATGTACTCGGTGGCCGCAAGGGCGGGATACTGCCTCACCCAGAAGGAGGAGTGATCGCTCAGATTGGTGGCGTCCTCCTTGTAGACGTGAGGCACGAGGCGGGGGCTGTATTGCCCCATGTTGGCGACAAGCAGGCTCGCAAGCTCCTGCGAGTCCGGGCGTGTCCCTGCGTGTATCTCCACGTCCCTGACCCCATTGCCGTCATAGGCAATCATGTCGAGGTTGATCACGCCGCGTATATCGTCGTTACGAGCGCGAGCCGCGCGAGCATAAGCGTCACTGCCGCACAGCCCGCGCTCTTCCCCCGTGAAGGTTATGAAGCGTAGCGTATAGTCAAAAGTGTACGCCCGCAGGATTTTAGCGGCGATCATCACCCCTGCCGTGCCGCTACCGTCGTCGTCAGCCCCAGGCGCGGCGGCTGGCATCGGAGAGATGCTGTCGAGGTGTGAGGTGACGATGTAGATACGCTTCGGATCGCTCTTCCCCTCTATCTCGGCCACCACGTTGCGCCCGCTTACCCCGAAGCACCTGGTATCGCCTGTCCAGGCGTGGTATTGAGCAGGCAGCCCAAGCGACTTGAAATACTCAAATACGTACTGCTCTGAGAGTGTGCCCTGCGCGGAAGGTGTGTACCGCGTGGCGAGTGTTACCGACTGGCCCCCCACACTTATAGGCCGCGCCCCGCTCAACCCGCCGACTATCTCCATGAACTCCTCCTTCGACACCCCCTTCAATATCTCAGCGATAGCGCCATCGCTACGCTGGGTGCTGAGGACCGAAGACTGCGTGCTAAGTGGAGATAGGCCGGACCAGCCTGCCAGGGACCAGATGATTAGCGGGAGGATGAGGTAGAGGAGCAGCGCGGGGCGTTTGCGTGTGAAGGGTGCGATAGTGGGTTCTCCTATCTACGGCTACGCCAGGGCGGGCGCTTTCTAGCCGGAACCCCCTATTATAAAATAGAGCACCTGATTTTGTCAGGTATATGAAGTCATATACGGGGCTGTATCAAAGCCCACAGCGCGCCGACGATGGACTATAAAGAGTGGGAAATGGATCACATAGAGACTAAGAACTGTAACTCTGTACGTGTCATTCCGAACGAAGTGAGGAATCTCCGAGCTTGGACGTATGGATAGAGTTTTAGATTCTTCGCTCCGCTCAGAATCACGAGTGAACTGGGTACAGTTCTAGTAAGGTTTATCACGCATCACGCATCACGCATATTCGTCTATCGTCTCTGATAGCCACCTATATGTGAATCATCCTACCGTAAGCACGACTTTCCCAACATTCTTCCCCGTCTGCAACAAATCATACGCAGCCTGCGCCTCATCGAGAGGGAATGTGTGGTCAACGAAGACTTTGATCTTTCCAGCGTCTATCATCTCAGCGATGGTCGTAAGCTGGTCAGGATTTGGCTGTGACATTATGCCGGAGGCGCGAAGGCCACGCGCTTCAGCTTCCTCTGCTGACGGATTCAAAGAGCTGGCTACCAATCTGCCCCCCGGCTTCATCACATCGAAAGAGCGCGTTACCAGGTCCTCGCTACGGGCGGTGATAAGCACCACATCCACGTCACTCACGACATCCTCAAAGCGCTCCTCCTGGTAATTGATATACTGGTCGACCCCAGCCTCTTGCACGATAGGGGCCTTTTCCGCGGAGGCAGTCCCAATCACATACGCGCCCTTCTCTCTGGCAAACTGAGCGCCGAAGCTGCCAACCGCTCCCCCCGCGCCATGGATCAGCAACCGCTCCCCACTTTGCAATTGGGCCACATCGAAGAGCGACTGCCAGGCGGTCAGAGAGGTCAGCGGCACCGAGGCGGCCTGAACGTAGTCGAGCGAGCGCGGCTTGAGGGTAAGCTCATTTGGTTTGGCGATAGCATACTCCGCGAACGCCCCACCTCTCATGGGAATATATCCGAAGACCTCATCCCCGGGTTTCAGGTCCGTCACATCCGCCCCCACCTCAACCACCTCACCAGCCAGGTCCGTCCCCGGCGTCATCGGCGTGTTGAGCATCGATTGCACGTACCCAGCGACAACTGCCAGGTCGAAGGGATTGAGCGCGGCTGCTCGAACGCGCACCAGCACTTCATCGCTGCCGGGCGCCGGTTGAGGAACATCCTCTATCTGGACCGGCTGGCCCCATTCTATTATGCGTACTGCTTTCATTATGTTACTTCTCCTTTTGTCGAATTATAGATATAGTTAGCAGCCATACGATTTGCACACATACAATTAGCACACTAACTGTATGGTCAAAAAAATATCATGCCGTCTCATCGCCCATATTCTGAAGCATCTTCCTGTAAATCTGGCGCAACGCCGCACGTTCCTCTTCACTGATGCCTCTGAAAATGGTCTCCTGGAGCCTGGCGAATTGCTCGTTGATAGATTGCTCCTTCTCCCGCCCCAGCTCCGTCAGGTAGACGCGCACCAGGCGATTATCGTCTGGGTCGCGGCGGCGAGCAACCAGGCCGGCCTCTTCAATGCGCTGGAGCATGTTGGTAACAGTCGCACCTTGAACGGAAAGCTGCTCGGCGATCTCCGTCTGCGTCATCCCATCTCGAACGAAGAGCTTGCATAGCAAAGTCGCCTGCGCGCGGTGCATAGTGACCTGTTCCATGAACGCATCGGACAGGCTGCGATACGCCTGCGACACTTGCGCCAGCAGCGCCCAATCTTCCATTGTGACATCATTCAGCATGATAGTTTCTTTGCTAATCGTTAGCTTGCTAACATTACATATGCATATTCAAGAGACGTCAAGTCTTCAAATCCTCAATTCATCTTTGGAGAGGCCTATTCAGTGTCTTCACAACAGTAGAGTCTGATTGTGTGCTATGTACTGCAAGTTGTGTGGGTGCGGGCCAGCCAGAGTGGAGCAGAGGATTAAGAGGGTAAGATAAAGAAGCAGGAGACGTAAGTGAGATCATTGTATGATAGCAGGTTCTCCAATCTGTCACCACACTAAGACTAGGCCCTCCTGTATAGTTCTTGCCGCAACAGCTACTTAATGTAACACATCATCAACCAGCTTAACTTAGAGAATGAAGCTAAGATATATATGAAAAGTGTATTCCTATGACTATATCTTACCGTATCTTTCCACTTCAATAACTCAGCAATGGATCCTTTTAGCAAGGTTGGGCGATTGCGAATATTATCAGGCAAACGTATTGACATATGCGTTTTTTGTGTATATAATGTGCATAGAATATACCTGTTCCATATGAAAGGAGGTTAGCCTATCGATTTAGAAGCCTGATAGTCCGCGCATAACATTATCGTATGCGCGAGGTAGTGTGACAAGGAGGTCAAGCATAAAGCAAGATGAGGAGGCGATTTCAGAAATAGGAGGTTTCAAAATGCATCCCATGTATCCTAGGCTAGGTAGCCTGCCCAGGGCCTTGATATTTCTGCTTAGTAAGGCCCACAACGGGGACGCATGCGGCTCTACTCAAGAGCCTAGCGATGACCCCGACCACGCTGCAGGGGACGTTCTGCTATGGCCCCTGCTCGCCCAATATAGCGCTCCTCGCTGGGCGTTAATATCCCCGATGCAACTGCTGTTGTCCCTCGCTCCCATGGCGAGTGCCGGTCAAAGAGGCTTTGACTCCAAGGCGAAGGAGTTCATAACTGCCGGGCAAGAGCTTATCGAGGACGGTAACCTAACGTATGACGTAGCTGATTATGTCTCCGCAACCGAAGCGCCGGATGTCAACAAGGTGGCATACATCCTCAACAGTATGCTCCGTTTCATGCCTAAGCGGGATATTCTTAGGAGCATATCCCGCTTGAACATAGCTACTCAGAGCTACATCTCTGGAACAAGGGCAGGGCCTCCCCTTACCACAGTGCTGAGGTCTAATATTCGCCGAATACCGCAATATCACTGCCGGGGTTCAGTTTAGTTCGAGAAAGGAGGTGAAATTTGGATACCATGCAGAAAACCCAGAAGCGTTACAACCTTGTTCTACCAACAGAGGTATTTGAAGAGATCGAAGCAGCAGCCGAAATCCGCCACGTCACAGTTGCAGACCTGCTACGTGATTTCATCAAACTGGGCCTGCTAGCGATAAAAATCGAAGAGACCCCGGGGTCAACTATCGTCTTTCGAGAGGGAAATACGGATACTCAGGTGAAGATTCTGTCCTTCATGCGGAGCTAGTATCCGTTATGCCTGATCGGCAAGTAGCGTGGAGGACGCTATGTCAAGACAACGAAAACCCCAGGCCAGCCTTGATGAATTGCTGGTGGGCAGACTCCCCGATCGGGTCATCGACCGATTTAAGGAAATAGAGTTCACAGTAGACGAGGTACTCGAATGGGAAAAGAGCAAGCCGCCTGGAGGCGTGGTGTTTCGACCACCGTATATCATCATAGATATTCACATTCGAACTACCACGAAGAAAGCCTTGGGCGTGATAGGTGCTGTAGGGAGTATAATCTGGATTGCGTTACAGTTCCTCCTGCCTTACATTCAGAGTATACAACCACATTTGAATGGGCCTTAGCCCATCATTTAGATGTTCCCGGCACTCAATAGTGCATGCTATAAAAGCCGGGAACATCTTCATCTCTCACCAAGAGAGGTATAGGTTACAATCAAGTCTCTACCTATTCGGCAGATACATCGGCATCACTACGTGCAGATACCCATCCTCACCCACCGGCTTTATCACCGCAGGCGACTGGTAAGTCTTAGTCTCAAGCGCCACCTGCGCCGTCTTCACCACGTTCAGCACATCCATCAGGAACTTGCCGTTGAGCGCGATCTGCCCCGCCTCGCCGTCCACGCTGCAATCTAGCTGGCTCGTATTATCGCCCACCTCGGCTGCCGTTGCTGACACCGTAATAACGCCGGGTGTGAGGTCGGCCCCAGGCTCCACCTGCACCCTCACGATGTTGGCCGAGTCCTTCGCGAACATCGAGGCCACGCGTATAGACTTGAGCAGATCAGAAGTCGCCACCACCGTGCGCGTAGCCCAATCTGTCGGGATCACGCGGTTCACGTCCACGTAGTTCCCCTCCACCAGCCGCGAGGTCACTTCCAGGTTATCATGCCGGAAGACCACCTGGTTGCGATTGGCCGTAACCACCAGGCTGACCGGCTCCGCTTCCTCACCCTCATCGTCCGGCAAGGCGCGGGCAAGCTCCACCATCGACTTCGATGGGATAATCAGCTTCACGGGGTCGCCCGTAGGAGTATCCAGCGTGGTCACGCGCTTGGCGAGGCGGAATCCATCAGCCGCGGCCATCATAAGCTCGCGCCCCTCGATCTGCACGTACACCCCCGCCAGCACAGGGCGACTATCATCGCTGGAAGCCGCGAACGCCACCTGGTTGATCATCTCCTTCAGGAGCGGAGCGGGCACCTTCGCCAGCGGCTTCTCAGTCACTTCGGGTATGATGGGGAACTCGTCAGACGAGATGCCCTTGATGTTCGCCTCGTAGCGGGCGCACTTGATGTTGAGCGTGCGCGTCTTCTCATCGAGGGTCATCGTCACCTTGTCGTTCGGCAGGGACGACACGAAATCGAGCAGCAGGCGAGCGGGCACCGTTATTGACCCCTCCTGCTCCACCTGGCACCCTATCCAGTTGGTGATGCCCACCTCCAGGTTCGTCGCGGCCAGCTTCAGCCGCCCGCCGTCCGTGGAGATCAATATGTTGTTCAGCACGGGCAGCGTGGTCTTGTTCGCCACCGCCTTGCCCACCGTCTGCAACCCCTTATGCAGATTTTCCTGCACGCACGATACTTTCATTGAAACGTCTTCTCCTGCTCCTATGCTAGTTGGTCGCTGATGGACCGTCGCTCAAATCAGACGTTCTCTCACGCGAACAAGCTCATTATATCACGCCACCTCCCTGTGGAAAGGGTGGGCATAAGTGGAAGAGAGATAGTTACGTACCTCTCCTATCCTGTATGCCACATGCTCATTCAAGTCCGGTCCCGCGCTGGATGAGCGTTGGTTGCCCGCTACCCACAGGCACGACATGGCGTGTCGCGCCGCGATAAAGAGATCGATATGTGCCTCGTGCTCTTTCAGCAGGGGCCTTATACTCCGGTATCCGGCGAGGAATTCCCGTCTCAACGCTGGATAGCGCGGGTAGTCCTTCAGATTGCCGAGCATGGGGCACATATCGTATAGAAAGTAGCCCCAACCGCAATCGTCAAAGTCAAGCAGTCGCGGCTCCCGACCCTGGAAGAGACAGTTGCCGAGTATAAAGTCGGCATGGATAATGCCAAACTCCCCATCCCCCTCACCCAACTCGCGCAAGACAGCCCTTGACCTCCTTTCCACCTCCGCGAAGAGAGCACGCTGCTCGTCTGAGAACATATCGCCCAAAGGCCCAGGTTTGTAAGGTGATCGTTCCGTGAACAGCCCGCCGGCGTCCCAGCGAGGGAGAGCGAACCCTTCCGGCGGCGCGAACCGTTGGGAGTAAGCGTGCAAGCAACCAAGAAACTCACCAAGCCTGTTTACAGAGCGCAACCCAAGACCCTGGCCCGGATAGCGAGGCTTCCCATCGAGCCATGTCAAGAGGTCACAATGCCGCGTCTCACCCCCATCTTGCGTCGAGGCCAGGGTAACTAAGTCCCCTTCGAGATTCGGCACAGGTTCGGGCACCGCCAGTCCGGTCGCCTGCCGCAATGCCATGAGAAAGGTTAGCTCTGATCGAGTCTCATCTACGGTACGGTAACCTGGACGGTGAATGCGCAAAACATAAGTAGAGCGTGCGTGCTCAGGCCCTGTCTCAACTTTGAGCACTGTGTTGTTTCGTTGCCGTAAAGGAGTTACCCTTGCACCCCTCACTCCATAAGAGAGAAGAACAGCATGAGACAGCTCTATTAGTGGATTTCCTACCAGCTTCTTTTCCCCCTGGGTCCCATCTCTTTAATTCTTTTCTTTAATAGATAAATAAAGTAGTCCTTAGCAGTAGTGGATGTGCATCCGTGGAAAGCGCCCTCATTTACGCACGAATCGCCCCATTTTTGCGCCGGATGTCCGGTGTACAATCTCCGACTCTTCTCCCCATCCGCCTTCCCCATCTACACATCCATCCAGACCGGATGTGCAACGCCCCCACCTTCTACACCCCACTCTCCACAATCCGTTACACATCCTTGTGGACGCTTTTCACACTTTTCCAGGACCTCTAAACATCCTTTATACACACATCTCACCCTTTATCCCCGAAAAACATCCACTTATACACCGTTCAGGGTCGAGAAACAGCAGTAAAAGATTGCTTCCTGGCTGCTATGTTAGAATATAGTTTAATAACCTGAAGGTAAGGATACACCTGCAAAGTCAGTCATAGTTTAGAACATCAACCTAATGGAGCGAAGCGGATGAGAATTGACATTCAAATCTCGCTAGGAAGAGACGGTTTTCCAGTGGGAGACGAACTTGAGCTTCGATATGCCCTTGAAGACTTACTGGAAGAGAACGGCATAGCGGTTGTAGGTGGGGGCGCGGGCATGGGTGTAATGGATCTTAGCGTTGAGGTCGACGATGCGCGCTCGGCGCTACTAATCATCGATACCTTCATAAAGCAGTATCATATTGAAGATATAACGACTGTTGAGGTTGAGGAGGATACATAGAAGTTTTGAGAAAAGCTCCTAGTGCACCACACGCGGGAACACCCTCGCGGCTAACCACACGAAGAACGCATTAGCCGCGACCAGCACCACCAGGTTCATACCCAGGCCAAAGTGTCCGGGCGTACCTACCATCAACTCGCGTAACCCGTCTACCATGTAGCTGAGCGGGTTGAAGCGGGCCAGCGCCTCAACGTATGCGGGCATAATAGTCACCGGGTAGAGCGCGTTAGACGCAAAGAATAGAGGCATCATTATCAGCTGCCCAAGCCCCTGTACGCGTTCCCTGTTGCGCACCAGCGCGGCTATCAACAGAGAGAGCGTGGAGAAGAATATCGCCCCCAAGAAGATGAACACGATCACCCCCAGCCACGTCAGTGGGTTCCACTCCAGATGCACTCCCATGAATAAAGCGAGGATAGAGATGGTGAGCGCCTGTATAGTTCCGCGCACCCCCGCCCCAATCCCCTTCCCCAGCACGAGCGCCGACCTCGGCATCGGGCTGACCAGGTACTTCTGTAGAGTCCCCTGGTCGCGCTCCCAGATCAGCGTAATCCCCTGGAAGATCGATATAGTCATCACCGACTGCGCCAATATACCCGGCGTCACAAAATCGAGATAGCTCCCCATCCCCTCCGGCAGTATTCGCAACCGCCCAAAGACCCCACCAAATAGTATCAACCACAGCACAGGCTGTATCGATCTCGTGAATATATCCCACTGGTCATGGAGGAGCTTCTGCACCTCCATCTCAGTGATGGCAACCACCTTCTTCAGGTACCCCGTGACATGCTCCCCCATCCCCCGAGGCTCATGCAGTGGTATAACCCCAACAGTCGAACTCTCCACGCTCAATTCAACTCACTCCCTTATCGCCCATCCTCACGCATCACGCATCACGCATCACGTTCACTCTATCATCTGCCTTCTGCCTTCTGCTTTCTGCTGTCCGTCGTCCGTCGTCCATCGTCCGTCGTCTATTCCGCACTCCGCACTCCGCACTACCGCAGCCTCCCCGCCGTCCTCCTCACATTCCTTACGTCCTTATACGTCCCACCCGACTCCAAAGATCCACCCGTGAAGTGGGCGAAGGCATCTTCGAGGGTAGCCTCCTCGCTTCCCAACTGCTCTACCAGCGCCTCCGGCGTGTCGAGGGCTACTATCTTCCCCCGGTTCATGATAGCCACGCGGGTGCAAAGCTCCTGCGCTTCCTCCATGTAATGGGTAGTCACAAATAAGGTAGTGCCGTACCGCTCCCGCATGCTCTCAAGGTGGTTCCACACCGTGCGCCTCGCGACAGGGTCAAGCCCAATCGTCGGCTCGTCCAGGAAGAGGACCCGCGGGCGATGTATAAGCGTCTGCGCGATCTCCAGCCTCCGCACCATCCCCCCGGAGTAGAGGCGCACCAGCCTCTTCGCCGCGTCCGCCAGCCCCATGAACTCCATCGCCTCTTCGACACGCGGCTTCTGCTCCCTCCTCGGCACGTCATACAGCTTCGCGAAAATCATCAGGTTCTCATACCCCGTCAAGCTGCCATCCGCCGAGAGGGCCTGCGGCACATATCCCAGTAGCCTCCGCACCTGCCCCGATTGCCGGACAATATCGTATCCCCCCACGCTCGCCCTGCCGTCGCTGGGAGGGAGGAGCGTAACCAGCATCTTGATAGTGGTAGTCTTGCCCGCGCCGTTCGGCCCCAGCAACCCAAACACCTCGCCGGGCCTCACCTCCATATCCACCCCGTCAACAGCGGTGAAATCCCCAAAGCGCCGCGTCAGCCCATGCGTAGCCACTATTGGCCTACTCAGCGCAACCGCAACCTCATCATGCCTGCCGTTGGACCGCTCCTCGCTATCCAAATCCACCTATCGCCGCCTTTCTTAGATATTTATCACTCCCCACTCTATTTCATATGCAATTGATATACCACAGAAAGATAAACATTTCTATGACAATTCACCCCTCACTAAAGTATTGACAATGCTAGTATAATGATACTGAAGATGTTTCTTCTCGTTTAGCCCTGCTGTCTTCATGCAGGTGCCTCGTATCGCGCTTCCTTTGTTTCGTCGTTACATGCCAGTAATCTTGCGGGAAAGGGCGACGGCCATGTCAGACGACCTCGACAATGCTCATAACGATAGGCGGCACGCAGAACGGAGCAAGGAACACGCCCCTCAGCACGAGAGCACGAACGCTCCTCTCACTGATCTCCTGGCCTCCGCGGCGCCGATAGAGTATCAAGGCGCCTTCCTCAGAAATCCCACCTTCAACGGTCGCGGTAGCGGACCTGTGCGCGCGACCCTGGTGCAACAGATGCAGCAGACACATGGCAACCGTGCCGCACGCCGATTCCTCACCCACATCTCCTCGGTTCAGCGACAGGCTACTGCGGACGTTGCCCCCCAAACTTCCTTACTCTCTGTCATGAGGCAAGTTGAAAAGGGCCACACCACAACTAAGGAGAAGCCCAGTTCGACTGGCTTAGCCGCTGACTCGCAAGTCAAAAAGTATGTAAAAGATGTCAAAGGTATCAAAGCTCTCAAAGATGCCGAAGGGAACAACCAATGGGCAACCTGGGGACTTCTCCGGCGGGCGCAGGCGCTTGTCAGCAAGGCCAATGACCGTCTCGCCGCCATAGGAGTAGAGACGGTCGACGTCCAAATCCACACGCTGGACCACGCTCGAGGAGAGTTTGATCCAGCACTTTGGGCGATGAAGCTGGACCCCGGTGTCGTCATTAAACGCTCTATGACCGACGAGGAAATGAAAGATGCAGCCGATACGATACTCCATGAGGCCCGCCACGCCGAACAGGACTTCAGGATAGCCCGCATGCTGGCGGGAAAGGGGAAGACGGCTGGTCAGATCGCGAAGGAGATGAAGATACCAGATAGGGTTGCTGTGAAGGCGGCCGCCAGCCCCATCAGCAAGGCCGGCGTTGGTAAGATCCAGGACGCCGCGAAGCGCCAGGTAGCAGATACAGAGCTTAAAGAGGCCGAAGCCTGGCACAAGGACTACTACGGAGAGGGTAGGACCCATCACAGCGAAACTATGCAGAACCTGTATAAAGCAGATGAGGAATACAAGAAGAGCCTGAAGAATTATGAGAAGGAGAATAAAGCGTACAAAGCCTTAGTCACTAAGTACGGTGAAAAGGATAAGAGGGTAACGGAGAAATACGAGTCCTTAATGAGCGTCGAATACTTCCTGCTGAACGCTGCTTATGATGACTGGCAGAAGGCACATAAAGCCTACAGAGCGCTCCCTATTGAGAAGGATGCTAATGACCTTGAGGATAAAGTCGAAACGGAGTATCTGAAAAAGGGGCAGAAACAGTAGATGGTTATCGAAACGATCAGAAAGATTTGTTTGACCCTCTCTGCCCCCTCGCTGACGGCGGGTGAGGCGGCAGCTTTTATTGGCGAGATCGTAGAGGACCCTGGCGAAAGCCTTCCCATCACTGTTCGCCCTTCCGACTCTGCTTTTAGCCTGGCCGAGGTCGTGCGTAGGTTCGGCACCAACGAGCCTTCTTATGTAGAACTTTCTTTGTCAGGCACGAGCACTTTATCAGTGCGCGAGCTGGCCGAGGTCTTCGACAAGTACACTGAACTCCTCAGGCTTCACCCCAGCAAGTCAACCAGGATCATTT
This sequence comes from Chloroflexia bacterium, assembly GCA_035274425.1. Lineage (GTDB taxonomy): Bacteria > Chloroflexota > Chloroflexia > QHBQ01 > JADMIH01 > JADMIH01. Next base: position 72,424 of record DATEOC010000039.1, on the reverse strand, counting down.
TCCAGGATATCAACCTCGAAGAAGGCCCCTGCAACTCGGCTATAATCGCCGAGGTGAAATTTGCGCCCGGCGACGAGCGCGATATTGACCGCGCCGCCGTAACTTCCGTAACGGTGCGTCGGAACATATAATCCCCCTCAGTCCTCACTCCCCACATATCATCTCCCCCCTCGTCACGCATCACGCATCACGTTTCACGTTTCAATCTATCGTCCGTCGTCTATCGTCCGTCGTCCGTCGTCTGTCGTCCATCGTCCCGCCTTGCCCCCGGATGGTATAATTAACTAGAAGGCGCTATTGTAATTTTGGGCCGTGCGTTTAAGTGGGGCCAAAGTGAAAGAGAAAGAGAGGGCAACAGATGGCAGTCAGGAATGAGTTGAGCGAGATAGAGACACGTTGTATGGAGATAATGAATTCTCCTTATGTACGCAGGGAGATACCGTCGGACCTCGAGAAGCTCCGCACCCTGCTACTGAAAGTACGGAGGCTTGCTCACGATGACGTGCCGGGTCTGATAGCCGAGGTGAAACGATTGCGCTCCCTCAACAAGCGCCTGGAAGAGAGCGCCGCGGTGGTCGAGATGTCGCTCGCCAGCCAGCAGCTAAGCGGCCCCCAGTAAATTACGCAAATGAGCAAAATGAGCGCCCGCGGGCGCTCATTTTGCTCATTAACTCAAGACCCTTTAACTCCCTGTCTGCTGCGCTACCACCGGCTTATGCGCGTCCGGCACCTCTGCTTCCAGGGCTGGCTGAGGCGTTTCTTCTGCCGCATGCTCTACCTCGCTCATCCCCATCCGCTCGTATAGCCTCTTGAGCGGCCTGGGTGCCCACCAGTTATAATTGCCCATCAGCTTCATCGTCGCCGGCACTAGCAGCATCCTCACCAGCGTAGCGTCCACCAGCACCGCCAGCGAGAGGCCGATACCCACCTGCTTGATCTGGCTGATCTCCCCCGTCGCGAAGCCCGCGAACACTATCACTAATAATGCAGCCGCGCTCGTGATGATATACCCCGTCTTCTGCACCCCCAGCGCCACCGACGCCGTATTGTCCCCCGTCCGGTCATAATTCTCCTTGATCCGGCTCAGCAGGAACACCTCGTAGTCCATCGAAAGCCCGAATGCTATAGCGAAGATCAGCACCGGCTGCGTCCCGTCTATGCTCCCTATAGATGTGAACCCCAGTAGGTTGCTCAGGTTGCCGTCCTGGAATATCCACACCAGCGCCCCGAAGCTCACCGACAGCGACAGTATATTCAGTATCACCGCCTTCAGTGGCACCACCACGCTCCCAAGCATCAGGAAGAGCAAGATGAAGATGATCCCTACGATGAGCGCCAGCGCGAGCGGCACCCCCTTCGCCAGGCTCCCCAGGAAGTCGAGCACGATAGCCGGTATCCCGCCCACCTGCGCGCTCATCCCCGCGGGCAGAGACAGCCCACGTATATCCTTCACGATCTGCTTAGTCTCTTCCGACGCGGCATCCGGCGTGTACAGCACCTTCACCAGCGTGTAATTCCCCTTCGCGTACTGCTCTATCAGCCCCAGCGCCAGCCCATCGTTGAGCCGCCTGTTCTCCGCGAAGAGGTCCAGGTACTCCTGCTTACTCATTCCGGTGCCGTAATTCACCATGCTCTCCACGCGGGTGACGCCCGGTATCTTCTCTATAGCCCGCGTATAGTCATACAGCGCGCTCAGACTCTCTTTGGACGCTACAGGAGGCATGTACTTTTCCAGCGTCCCCTGGCTCATAAGCGATTCATACAGGTCGCCCACGCTCTCCTTGTAATCAGGCCGAGTCTCGGCGCGATAGACGATCTCTATGGGCGTCGTCTCGTTGCGCGGGAAGTCATTCTCCAGCCGCTCGCCCACGTAGCGGCTCTGGCTGCTCGCAGGCATCGAGCGCGTGTCGGCCACCGACATCTTAGCCCGCAAGAACGGCAGACCCGCTATCACCAGGGGTATGAGCGCCACTATAAGCATGATGCCCGCTCGCCTCATCACGAAGTTGCTCCACCTGAACCAGAATCCATGCCCCTCCGGCACCGCCTCCGCTATCGCCTCTCGCTTGCGTCCCCTCCTCAGCAGCGACCACACCGACGCCGAGTTGACCCTGTGCCCCAGGAGCGCCAGCGCGGCGGGCAGCACCGTCAGGGCCGCCAGCATCGCCACCACTACGGCAGCCGCCCCACCCAACCCCATGCTCTGTAGGAACATCTGTGGGAAGACGAGCAGGCTCAAGAGGCTGATCGCCACCGTGAGGCCGCTGAACATGACCGTGCGCCCCGCCGTCTGCATCGTCTTGATGAGCGATCCATACACGTCCCCCTCCTGGCGTACCAGCTCCTCGCGGAAGCGGCTCACCATGAAGAGGCTGTAGTCAATCGCCAGTCCGAGCCCAAGCATCGTTATAACGTTGATGGAGAAGATAGAAATGTCGCTGAAATCGCTGGCGATACGCAGTATGAGGAACGCGCCCAATATGACTACGCCACCGATGGCGAGAGGCAACGCCGCCGCGATCAGGCTCCCGAAGATCAGCACCAGCAGCACCGCCAGGATAGGGAAGGTCAGGCTCTCCGCCTTCGCCAGGTCCTTCTCCACCTGCTTGCTTATCTCCTGGCTGAATGCAGGCAGGCCCCCCAGCTTCACATCGAGCACGTCGCTGGTGAGGAGCGGCTTCTCCGGGTCGCGTATAACGTCCATTATCTTCGACTGCTCTTCTTCGCTCCCCTGGAAGCCAATCACCGCGTAGGTGCTCTTCCCGTCGAGCGATACGAACTGCTTGGCGCCGGTGGTGTAATACGTGGTGACGTTGCCAGTCCCCTCCAACCCCTTCGCCTGCGCCAGCGTAGCCTCAACTTCCTCTTTGTACTTCGGGTCCTCCACCTTCATATCTTTCGACGTGAAGAGCACGATAAGCGCCGACTCGTCCTGCCCCAGGTTCTCATGTATGGAGGTCATCACCTGCGTAGACTCTGCGTTGGGGTCATAGAACCCACCATTCTTGAGCCTCCCGAAGACGCTGGTCCCATACACAACCCCGGCAACTATAAGCACCAACCCAGCAATCAGCGCCAGCCACCTGTTCTTGTAGATAAATCTCCCTAATGCCCCAAACATTCCCTTACCCTCCTATACGTGATCTCTGCTGCGTGAAACGTGAAACGTGAAACGTGAAACGTGAAACGTGATGCGTGGTATGCCCTACGAAAACTGTACTCTTCCCCTGTCATTCTGAGCGAAGCGAAGAATCTAAAAATCTATCCACACCTACGAGCTTGGAGATTCCTCACTCCGTTCGGAATGACAGGTATAGACTTACAGTTCTTGTCCCTTTCTGATACTTCTCTACTCTTCATCGTCCGTCGTCCGTCGTCCGTCGTCCCCCAAAAGCCATTCCTCCATCGCATCTACCAGAGCGTCTATATACCGCTGCTTATCTTTTCCACCCTCTAGCATGAAGCACTGTATAAGGGCTTGGTTCACCATCCCGAACGATATGACAGCCGCTGCTTTGGCGTCCACAGGCCTGAACGCTCCTGCGGCAATACCCTCCTCGAACATCACCTGGAGCGCCTGCACGACCTTACTGGCGTCCTGGTCGTACCAGTCCCCCACCTGCTCAGGCTGCATGCCCATCAACTGCACCATATCGGTGTGCTGCTCGCACAATGCGAAGGCCGCCTCTATAAAGGGGCGAGCGCGCAAATGGTGGGGGATAGCCTGTATCTCCGGTTGGGCCATGAAGCGCAAGAACTCCATGTCCCAGTCGCCCTTGACCGCGTACAGAAGCTCGCTCTTGTTCTTGAAATATAGGTAGACCGTGCCGACCCCCACCCCTGCGTGCCGTGCGACCTCGGCCATCGTCGTAGCCTCATACCCCTTCGTGGTGAAGAGCGTGCGCGAAGCATCTATAATCGCCTCCCGCTTGGCCGGATCGTCCCCTTTCTGCTGCTCCCTCGGACCCTTATACCCTATCCCAGATACCATTCCGCCTCCCGCACTCCCTATATCTGCTGTTACGTTTTTCACGAATGAACTTCATTCACCGATAGAATAGCACACCTTTTGCCGGTTGTCAATACCCCTCCTCAAAAATAATCTGCAAATACTTCTAAAGACCTACCCCTGACAAAGCAATTCTTCACTCAATGAAAATGAGCGCCGCAAGCGCTCATTTTCATTGAGTGAAGAAAAACCCTTATTCCTCTATACCTTGCGCCGGGAGAGCGTCATTCCCGCCCACACAGAGGCGAGCGCCGTAAGCACGAACGTCACCAACGGGACCGTGTAGTCACCACCGCTCCCCGTCGTAGGCATACCCACAGGCGTTGCCTCAGTCGCGACGGGCTGGCCGCCAACGAAGAATGTGCGGTCATTGAACTCCTGTATGGGCCGGTAGTTGTTATCGTATATCGTCGTGTAGGCCTCTATCTGCGCTTCAGACATCTCCAGCGGGTTGGTCATCAGCAGCCAGTTCACCCCTTCCGAGCAAGGAGGCGTGGTGAGCGAGCCGTGGTAGTTCCAGTATTCATGGTCCGCCGGTATCAGGTCATCGGCGTCTATCATCACGCCTGGGACCGTCACCGCCGCAGTCTCCTTGGCGGGTAGGTTTGACATCACCGGCGCGTACGCGGCGTTCTCCGCGCCACCATGTATCAACGCCCCGACCACCGCTAAGGCCCCGTCGGCGCTCTTATGTACGAAGTGCACCTCCATATCCCCATGCGCGCCATCGATAGTATGCTCGCTCAGAGCGTGGAAGTGGAACTGCAAGAGGTCATACTTCTTCCCTCCCACCTCGATGGAGCTGCCCCCGTCATAGGTAATCTGGATCGTATGCCCGTTGTTGCCGATATTCAGCTTGCTGGGCATGTACTGGAACATAATGCCGGAGGGGTTAGCGGGCGTATTTGAGGGAACGTCGATAGGCGTTTGCTCCTTCCCATCCGAGCATAAAGCGAAGTCGGGGCTAAGCTCACCCCAGTGCTCTGGCCCGTCGTGCCCTTCGTATGTCCAATGCACATCCTGGCTCGCCACCGCCAGCCCCCCCGCAACCTGCCCCAGGCTGAAGGCGAACATCAGAAATAACGCTAATACGGTTAGCTTTTTCATCCTTGAATATCCTCCTTATAGGACTCCATTGTCCGCCATATTTGGAATTCACATACGCAGGTTCTTACCATCCTCTCTGTAAGACAGGGCTGTAAAGCTTGAAACGCGGGAATTATGAAGAGCAAAGAAAACTATAACAAGAAATAACGCTGCCACACGAAACGCCCCAGCTACGACACGGAGAGGAGAGAGATATAAATAGACATCACCTCCAACAAATACGCCTGAGCTTGTCTATAGCCACGCTCAAACGTAACCTATATTAAGTTGAGCCTTCTGTAATGATGCCTGATACACGCACCATAGCAGGGCCATGCCTATTAAAGCACAACCTCGATATCCTGTCAATATGCTAACGGGAGTAGCAGGGCTGATGCAAAGTCAGAGAGAGTACATGTCGCACGGAGCAGCAACTTCTCGCCTGTCATTCTGAGCGAAGCGAAGGATCTAAAAATCTATCCACACGCCCAAGCTTGGAGATTCTTCGCTTCGCTCAGAATGACAGGCTAAATGTTACAGTTCTTGGCTGCCCTCTCAGGATGATGGGCTGAGGGCTGTTGCTCTGGCCTTCATGTGCTGTCTCCGACATTGTAGCAGCCCTGCCTAAGATAACAGGCCTTTTCATTCTCGGCAAAAAACATGGGTAGGGGCAGGTCCCCGTGCCTGCCCCCATTCCTGATTCATCTTCTTACCATCTCTCTTACCGCGACTCGCAATTTGGGAAGAACGTGTTGGCGACTATCTTCGATGCCTGACCTCTAGTCACGTTACTGAAAGGTCGGAAGTACGGGCGATTGTCTTCGTCGCAAGGCTCGCCCTCTCCCCCGCACGGGTATCCTGACATCACGCCTAGTCCCGTCAGGCGCATAATCCATACGTAGAATGGGTGGTCTTCCAGCACGTCAGCGTAGAACTGCCCCGTAGGCGTGCCTCCTATCCCTGCCGCATTACTCACAATCTTGGCGAGCTGTCCCCTAGTCGCGTTTGAAAACGGACGGAAGTAAGGCCTGTTATCCCCGCCGCAAGGCTCACCCTCCCCTCCACACGGATACCCACCCATGTACCCACGATTTGCCAGGCGGTTGATCCATGTGTAGAAGGTGTTGGTAATGTCTACATCCTCGAACATCTGCGGACCAGGATCGTCGTTGATGTTGGCAGAGTTACTCACCATCTTGGCTATCTGCCCCCGCGTTATCTCATTGCCCGGATGGAACGTGCCGTCTCCGTACCCTGAGATGATGCCTCTGCACGCCAGGCACTCTACAAATGGGTAGAATGTACTGCCGACTGGCACGTCGCCGAAGGAGATAGTGCACGGGGTAGCGGTGGCCTCAACCGTCGGAGTAGCCGCTACGGTGGTAGGCGTAATCGTTGCTGTAGCTGTAGATGTCGATGTGCTGCTTGCAGTAGCGGAAGCGGTAGCGCTCGGTGTGGCCGTCGCTTCAGGATGGCAGTTATTCAAGAGCACCGACACGTTATTGGAGCCGGAGTTAGCAGTTGCCATGTCAAGGCCGCCGTCGCGGTTGTAGTCCCCGAATGCGACCGACCTCGGGAATGTCCCCGCTTGGAAGCTGACGGGCGCACTAAAGCCCCCTGCCCCATCGCCGAGGAGCACCTCCAGGCTACTTGGGTTCTGCTGTGCGACGGCGAGGTCCGGGTCACCGTCAAGGTTCAGATCGCTCACCGAAACAGTTAGAGGGAAACCTGGCATCGTCACGTTAGTCGCAGCATCGAAGGTGCCGTCTCCGTTGCCCAGCAGGATAGATAGAGATCTAGCGAAAGAGTTCGCGGTGACCAGGTCTTGAATCATGTCGTGATTCACGTCGGCCACCTCCACCGAAGCAAGCTCCGTATCGGTAGCATAGCCGGTGGGCGCGCTGAAGCCCCCGGTGCCATTGCCAAGCAGCACCATGACGGCGGGGGTGTTTATATCCGCCACCGCGAGATCTAGGTGGGTGTCGCCGTTGAACTCACCCACCGATACCCACGCCGGGCGTGTTCCTGCCGGGAAGTTGGTGGGTGCGCTGAAGCCCCCTGTGCCGTTGCCCAGGAAGATGGAAACATCGGCGGTGTTGAAGTTTGCTACCACCAGGTCCAGATTGTTGTCGTGGTTGAAGTCCCCGGTGTCGACTGAGTAGGCGGTCGTGCCCGCCGTGTAGTTGGTAGCCGGGCTGAACCCGCCCGTACCGTTACCAAGTAGCACTGACACGTTCTCCGGGAAATCGCTTGCGTTAGCGGTGGCAACATCCAGGTTGTCATCGTGATTGAAATCCCCAATCGCTATCGAATTACTCCCATCCCCGGTCGCGAAGTTTGTGGCCGTACCGAACCCGCCGAGTCCATTACCCAGCAGCACCGAGATGTCCGTATTGTTCGCGCTTACGAGGTCGAGATTGTCGTCGTGGTTGAAGTCTGCCGTGGCCGCGAAGCTAGGCGACTGTCCAACCGCATAGTTTGTGGGAGGTCCGAAGCTAGGGGTGGGGCACGCGCCCCCACTTACCGAGGCATATAGGTTACGTGTTGCCTGCGGACTGTCAATATTTATGCTGCCGAAGGCCATGCTGCCGGTCGGCGACTGCCCTGCCAACAGCATCATCAAACCCAACATCATCAAGAACGTCGTAAGCATTCGTCGGGGAATCATCTTTCCATTGCCCTCCACATAATTGTCTGTCAAAATATAGGCCAATGAGGCTTAATACGCGAAGAGTTACATTCCTCAAGATAAAGCACGAAAATAGGCGGCGCAGCCGCCTATTTTCGTGCTTTATCTTCTCTTTGTACCGAGTCTGACAGTTGGGGAAGAATGTTGTCTTTGCCCAGGAGTGGCGATAATCCTGCCTATTTACCCCCCGCGTAATCCTTCACCGCGAAGTAAGATGGCCTCTTGCTCCCATCCCGCCGCAACAGCGACCATGCTATACGCTCGTCTGTAGGCTCCGTTGCCACGTTCGGCAGCGAGAAGTTCAGCCCGAACACCAGCATCGGCCCCATCCAGGGATATTGGTCCCGCCCCATCCGAAAGGCTCTCGCCAGATAGTCAGCCTGCTCCTGCTCGCTCGTCTGCTCGGCGTACTCGAAGCCGGGCGCGGCCTTCTCCGTGCTCGCCCAGCCAAACTCGGTCAGCCACATCTGCTTCTGCGCGTCGCCATTCTCCACCATGACCTGGCGTAGCTGCTCGATGCGCCTGAAGTAGAAGCTGGGGTGGGTGGTCCAGCCTGGCCCCGGCCCCGGCTTATCGGGCCACATCGTGTCGGGTGGGTTGGCGTTGGAGCCTGGGTGCACCCCCAGCACGTCAAAGTACCCCTTCAGCTCCCCGCTATTGTAAGCGTACAACCGCTTCAGGAACAACACATCGTCGACCGCTACGAAGGGATCATTTATCCCCGTAGGAGTAAGCGCCCCCGAAATGACGATAGCCTGCGGGTCAACCGCTTTCACTGCCGTATAGCCCCCTTTCAGGATGGCAGCATAATGCGATACAGAGGCGTGCGGTCCGGTCTCGTGCGCGAAGTTCGGCTCGTTCCATATCTGGTACCCCGCGACCTTCCCCTTGTAGCGCTGCGCCACCGCCGTCATAAAGCGCGCGAAGTCCGCCGGGTCTTTCGGATAGCCCACCTTATCCGAGGTCCATGCCCACGTCGGCGCGTGTACCGGGTGCAATATGATGTTCATCCCAGCCGCTTTGAGAGCGTTCACCGCCGGGTCTATCTTGTCCCACCTGTAAACCCCCTTCTCCGGCTCGATCTGGTACCACGACAACTGGTGCAACACCCATTTCACCCCCAACTCGTTCACCCACCCCACCACAGGCTTGGGGTCCTGGTCGTATATCCACGCGTTGACCCCGGCCTGCGCGTGTGGCCCGGCGAGCAATAGATAATGCTGTGGGCTGGACGAAAGCCCCGTAGCGTAGATACCCGCCCCAGGCTTCCCCTTCGCTACGCGATCATAGCGGAACTTCCCCAATTGGGACAGCAATATATCATAAGGAGGCTTGTTCTCAGGGTGCAACTCGAACACCGCCCGCTCAAAGTACTGCACGAGATACGTCTTGCCGTTCAGGTCGTTCTTCTCCTCGAACTCCTCAGAGATGGGGAAACCCTGCTGGGCTAGCCCGCCATTCTGATTCCAATATTCGAGGAACTTACCCCCCAGGTGCTTACCCGTCTCTTTGAACACGATTGAGCCTGCCGAGCTATTCGCCTGCTGGTTGGGCGCGCCCTTTGGGTACTTCTGCTTGTACTGGAAGTTGCCCAGCAAGGAGAGGAGCACATCATAAGGAGCTTTATTCTCAGGGTGCATCTCGAATACCGCACGCTCAAAGTACTGGACGGTGTAGAACTTGCCGTCGGTATCGCTCTTCTCCTGTATCTCCTCCGAGATAGGGAAGCCCTGCTGGGGCAGCCCGCCGCGAGTCTGCCAGTAATCGAGGAACGCGCCACGCACCGTCCTCCCCGTCTCGGCGAAGAGGCGCGCTCCTATTGGCGGAAGCGCGTCCGTGGAGCCGCTCGCGGAAGCTACGGTGATCTCCCCCTTCATCTCAGGGTGCCACTCGCAGAAGTAATGGTACTTCCCCGGCTTCGTGAAGGTAAAGCGCACCGTCGCCCCTTGCGCCAGCACCGGGGATACGAACAGCTCCGGCCCCTCGTCCATCGCTACATTGTGCGTGGCAGGGTCTTTGTTGGACCACGCTACCGTGCTCCCCACCACGATATTGAGCGAGGTGGGAGCATAACTGAACTTGGACAGTTCCACGGCAACGTCGCCGCTTTGAGCATAGGTGACACTTTGGGCATGGTCAGGGCTTTCAGCCTGGCCGGGTAAGAAAAGCTTCGCCGGGGCAAGCGCAAGAAGCAACAGCACCAGCACGCTCGCCGCGCGATGCCGTGACGTGAAAGAGAGGTACCGCATAACACCATCCATTCGTTGAAAAGAACCCGAGAGACGATGCCATGCGCTGACTATGTGCTGGGACGTTGTAGATCGACGCTAGGGAGCGCACAGAAAAGAGAAGATGACCTGTACAAAAATACGCCACAGGGTTACATCTATCGTACCACACCATCCAAAGCCAGGGAGAGCTTGTAAAGTATGAACATTATACTTCGCTTGGTTCAGAATCTCTCAGAACGACAAAGCTCAGGAGATTCCTTAGCCTTCGGCATTGCACCTCTGATTAGGTTCTGACCCAGTATGAGCCAGGTTTGCCATTCAATCTAAAGTATCGTATAGTAACAATCTCTTTATGCCATATAGTGCAAATTGAATTACAAGTTAGGCTTCTGTTACCGTTTAAAAAGGAGGGAGTTTTCAATGAATACTCGCATTTTTCTAAGCCATTCTAGCCACGATACAGAGGCCGTCAGACATTTAGCCGAAGATCTAAAAAGGGTGGGCCTACAAGTGTGGTTGGACGACTGGGAGATTCGAGTCGGTGATATTATTCCCCAAAAGGTCCAAGAAGGACTAGATGCCTCAGACTATCTAGCGGTCTGGATGACGCGGGATGCGATGGAATCTGGCTGGGTGGAACGCGAATGGCAAACTAGGCTCTATGACGAGGCGAACAATCGCTCGAAGATAGTTCTCCCTTTGCTGGCAGAAGATATCCAATTGCCAGGCTTCCTACGTCCAAAACGGTATGCAGATTTCCGGCGTGATTACGGGCAAGGTCTATTAGATCTTCTGAGGGTAGTCGGCCTGCAATCCTGGGAGAACAACTTCGGTATTAAGTTCGCGCTGATTATGCCGGGTGCTTTCCTCATGGGCTCAGACGAGGGCGAGGAAAACGAAAGGCCTGTACATCAAGTGACTATAACCAGGCCATATTACATGGCTATCTATGCCGTAACGCAGGGACAGTGGAAGGAAATCATGCATTCAGAACCTTGGAAGGAAAAAGGGTATGTTAAGGAGCATGTTCAAGAAGGTGACGATTATCCTGCGGTGTATGTAAGTTGGTATGATGCTCAGGACTTCTTGACAAAACTAAGTGAAATCGATAACCAAAATATCTATAACCTTCCTACTGAGGAGGAGTGGGAGTACGCAGCACGTGCAGGGACCAACACGAAGTTTAGTTTTGGTGATGATGAACGCGATTTGCGCTGGTACGGGTGGTATAGAGATATGACTCAGCGCGGCGAAGAATACGCCCATCCGGTTGGCAAAAAGAAACCCAACCCCTGGGGGCTGTATGATATGCATGGAAATGTATGGGAATGGATGGATAACTGGTATTACGGTTCATATGCAGCCAGGCCGAATCTTTACCCAAATGAGAAGGTGCTTCGCGGTGGAGGATGGGACTATCCAGCATATGGAGCTCGATCAGCATTCCGTAATTCTGAACTACCGAGCCGTTCAGGTAATCCAATGGGTTTTCGATTGGTATATAGACCATCTGTCTAATAATGTATTCCTCTCTATTATCTTGAGGCGGCAAACAAGATAGAGCTAGAGCCTGGAATTCTGAGATATGTGGGCGTCTCAAAACTTGAGGTTCTTGTTCCTTTTCCAGATTCTTCCGTTCGCTCATAACGCAGAATGGGGGTTCTCTCCTCGTTACTCACTCAGGCTCTTTGTGCAGTTCAGCGTTGGGCTAGGAAGGTGTAGGGGCGTGCCGTCGGCACGCCCCTACCTGTGTCCCTCTTCATTCTCAGGCAATCCCTCTATATTAGATATATTTCTAATTTGTATCCCGATTCCGTATAATATAAAGGCCACTATTGTGTCGCCTGAATGAGAGCTAATTTATAAACGTGCGAGCATAGCTCCGACGATATTACCTGTTAGGAGGTAAGGTTCTACTAATATGAAGAGACGAGCATTCACACCCTGGAAGCGGATAGCTGCTTTGGCGGCGTTTGCGCTGCTCACCCCGCTATCTGCCTTTCCCACCCAGCCCACACAAGCTGCTCAAGTTATAGCTGAAGTGAACGTGGTAATGAAGAATTATTCGTTCAACCCCGTAGGTGTCAGCACAACGGAAGGCAAAACATTCAACATACCCGCCGGCACGACCGTCACCTGGCCGAACCAGGATGGCGAGAGCCACAACATCGCCATCCTTGAAGGGCCGGAGATAAACGTCTCCCCCGAAATCAAGACGGGCCAGAAGTGGTCTATGACTTTCACCAAGCCTGGCCGCTACCATTATTACTGTGAGTTCCACCCGCCGATGGTCGCCGACATCATCGTGGGCGGCGTCAACAGCACCGCCTCCGCCGAAGTAGCTTCCGTCAGCTTCAAAGAGACCGGCAGGGCAGTGCGAGGCAAGTTCCTCAACTATTGGCAGAAGAACGGCGGTCTCCCCCAGCAGGGCTTCCCCATCTCCGAGGAGATGCAGGAGAAATCGGACACCGACGGCAAGTTCTACACCGTCCAATATTACGAGCGCGCCGTCTTCGAGCTTCACCCTGAGAAGGCCGCCCCGTACGACGTGCTACTCTCCCTCCTGGGCAACTTCGAGTACAAACGCAAATACCCCAACGGCGCGCCCGACCAGCAGGCCAATAACAGCGCAGGCTCGGTCCTCTTCAAGGAGACCGGCAAGCGCGTTGGTGGCAAGTTCCTCGACTACTGGAACAAGAACGGCGGCCTGGCTCAGCAGGGCTTCCCCATCTCCAATGAATTCGTGGAGAAGAACGACCTCGACGGCAAGACTTACCGTGTCCAGTATTTCGAGCGCGCCGTCTTCGAGCTACACCCTGAGAACAAGCCCCCCTACGACGTGCTACTCTCGCAGCTCGGCAAGTTCAGGTTCGACCGCGTCGTGAAGAGCAAGTCGACACCTCCCAACGCAGCCGGTATCCACGTCACGGGCATATCGTCCGGCCCGCAGCATTACCCGCTCCTCTCCGGCCCGCACGCCGCGCCCGGCCTCAACGTCTACATCTACGAGCAGGACCCCCAGCCCGTCGTCACCTGGATGAACGACCTCGGCGCGAAGTGGGCGCTGCACCAGCTATCGTGGTACCAGATCGAGTTCGAGAAGGGCAAGTTCAACTGGGCCAAGATAGATCGCGCGATAGACGCCCTGAACGCTGCCGGAGTGCACGTTATCCTGCACGCCGTCCACTCGCCCCCGTGGGCGTGGGGTGGTGCCAACAAGGTAACGTACCCTACCAACCCCGCCGACTTCGGCAACTTCCTGAAGCTCGCCGCGCAACGATACAAGGGCAAGATCGCGGGTTTCCAGATATGGAACGAGCCGAACCTGGCAATCGAGGCGGGCAAGTACGTGGTCGCCGCCCGCTACGCCGAGCTACTGAAGGCTGGCTACACCGCCGTCAAGTCGGTCGACCCCAACCTGGTGGTGATCTCAGCCCCTCTCACCCCGACGGGCGTGAACGACCCCACGATTGGCGTGGACGACCTGATCTTCCTCAAGCGCCTCTACGCCTACAACGGCGGCGAGCTGAAGGGTTACTACGACGTGCTGGGCGCGCACCCAGGCTCCAATGCCAACCCCCCTGATACCCTGGCACCCGATAAGCCCGGCCCCGGCCCCGGCTGGAACACCCACCCCAGCTTCTACTTCCGGCGCATCGAGCAGCTTCGCCAGGTCATGGTTGACAACGGCGAGGCGGAGAAGCAGATGTGGCTGACCGAGTTCGGTTGGGCGAGCACCACGAAGGCCGCCGCTGGCTTCGAGTACGCCGAGCAGAACAGCGAGGCAGAGCAGGCCGACTACATCGGCAAAGCGTTCCGCATGGGTCGCGACCAGTACCCCTGGATGGGTCCGATGATCCTCTTCCAGCTAAACTTCGCCCTCCCGAACGTCACCGAAAAGGCTGAGGACGAGCGCGTAGCCTGGGGCATCATCCGCCGCGACGGCACCAAGCGCCCCTCCTACTTCGCCGTCCAGCAGTACGCCAAGGAGTGGAACGCGCAGAAGTAAAAAGCAATATCTGAAAGATGAAAAAGAGGTCTCGGCGCAGCCGAGACCTCTTTTTCATCTTTCAGATGAGGGGATGGGATTTTGTCCCGATTCCAGGGAGAAAGGGGATTAATTAATAGGGGGGTATAGTATGCACTCCTTCCGACAAGCAGTATCGCACTCAAGGAAAGGAGCATAAAATGGTGGCTAATATTGCGAACAGAGAATTGGTCTGGCCTGGAGGCGTCGCCTCTCTCCAGGGCGTGCCGGAAGACGAGCGTGAGGTGGCGGTCTTCAGGTTGTCGTGCAAGCTGCACCGTGCCGGCGTGCCCGAAATGACTGCGGCTCGCCTCGTCAGGGATGCTACGGAGAATTGCACTCCGCCCTTCCCCTTCAAGGATGCCCTCATGAAAGTCGTTCGAGCCTACGCACGCTACCCGGAAAGCGACATAGAGCACCAGATAATGCGCGAGGAAGCGGCGCTGCGGCCCGACCCCGATCTGCGAGCCTTCGCGGGCGCGGGTGGAGAGCAGCGCGCCGACCTGTACGAGTTGGACGGCGAGGAGCTACGCGCCCAGGCGCAATCGGGCACGGCATCCTCAGGCCCTCCATCTCTCCCCTTCCTGGGGCAGAAAGGGTACGTCATCGAGGGGTGGAGCCACGTCATTGCGGGCTACCCCCGCTGCGGCAAGACGGAGCTAATCGTCAGGCTCTGTAGAGAGTGGCTCGACGCGGGGCGCTCCGTCGCCTACTTGACCGAAGAGCCGAAGGGGGTCTGGCAGCACCGCCTCGCAGGCTTGGAGGGGGACTGGTCGCGCCTGAAGGTCGTCTTCGCCCTATCGAGCGCGCTCGACGTGCTATTTGCGCGGGCCTTCAGCGGCCCGGAGGACGTGGTAGTGATAGACACCATGCGCAACCTCCTGCAACTGATGGACGAGACGGACAACTCCCGCATCGCCCAGGTACTGAACCCCTGGGTGGCTGCTGCCAGGCGGCACAACAAGACCCTCATCATGGCGCACCACATGCGGAAGGGTGGGGGCGATCACGGCGAGGGGATAGCGGGCGGCCACGCGCTGATGGGCGTATTCGACGTTGCCCTCACCCTCACGAAAGAGGACCGCACCCCCAGGAGGAGGCGCGTAATAGCCTACGCCCGCCTCTTGCAGCCCCCTGAGCTTCTCTACGACCAGGAATCCGACGGCTCCCTCCGCTACAAGGGCGACCCCGCGTCCGTCCAACTCGCCGAGGTGGTTGAGCGCGTGCGCGGCGTGCTGAGCGAGCATGGCGAGGAGTGGGCCAAGACGAGCCAGGTGAGGGAGTGGGTGGGTGAGCCTATGCCCTCCATCAACCAAGTGCGGGCAGCGCTGATGCAGTTGGCGGCGCAGGGTGAGGTCGAGCGCGATCCCGCCATGGGTGAAGAGGTAAAGCGACAAACAGTGCTGTGGCGTCTTGCGGCAGGATAATCTTATCTTCACATAGACTTACTTAAGGTGCCTAGATAAGATTATGCACTTGAATAAGCCTACACATTATGTGCTATGAACCTGCTTCAGAGGGTTGACCTTGTTTGTAATCGAACATTGAACTCGTGATGTCCAATTGAGTACTAAACTCACGAATATCTTTGTAGAGGCTGCTTTTACGGTTGACTAACATCAGTAGGCTTCTAGCAAGTCCCCGAATTTCAACATACTCCCGATAGAGTTCTTCCTTGGATGCTCTCTCTTCTTCTGGTGCCGCTAACGCTAGCAGTAGCGCTAGAAACTGCTGTTGGAGGGACTGATAATGCGACGTGTACTCGATCTCAGGGTCTGAGGCGACTAGCCTTGAATCGACTGGCTTTGAATCCTCTACCCTGATGCGTCGGAGCCAGTTCGCTAGTGCAGAAACTTGTGAGCGCACAGCATCAATCTCTGCTCTCACCAACTGAAGCACGGGATCCTTCTCCGCCTCCTTTACATCCGGTAAGGATGCAGGCTGCGATATGGCTAGAAGCTTCACCAGGGAATTCACATTCTTCGGGTCTTTCGCTGCTTTTAGTGTGTCCCGTATCGACGCAGCAATCGCTGCCTGATCTAGAAGGACCTCTCTGAACTTCATTTCACTTCGATATGTTGTGTAGCGAAGAGGTGCAATATCGAAGATTGCGGGCGTGCCCACCTCCTGCACCAGCACAACGGGCTTGTCGAACGCCTGCCGCAGCCCCAACTCAAAGAGTACGTTAGGGTTGCGGTTGCTCAGGTCGCACAGGGCCATAGGAGACTCGACCAGCTTTTGCAGCACATCCAGATGTATAAGGTTCGTCTGTTTCACCTGGTCGGCACGGATTGCCCGAAACCCCGCTTGGTCGCAAGCAGGCACAAATATGTCTTCATATACGCGGTCAAAGTGCCCAGGTTCATAACCATCCGGCGTGCTAATGGGCATTATGACGAAGCAACCAGGCTTCCCGGTCTCACCCTCTAGCCCCGCCTCGTCCTCACCTTTCCGCCTGCGCCCGTTACTCTTTGGCTTCTCGTCCTTCTCTTGTGTAGCCATAGCCCCCTCACTCCCCGTGCATAGAATAAGCGTCGAAC
Organism: Chloroflexia bacterium; assembly: GCA_035274425.1. Taxonomy (GTDB): domain Bacteria; phylum Chloroflexota; class Chloroflexia; order QHBQ01; family JADMIH01; genus JADMIH01. Next base: position 55,842 of record DATEOC010000039.1, on the reverse strand, counting down.
TGTAGTAGCCCCTCCCCTAAGATTACACCACCCCAAGACAACTTGCAATTACCTCCTAACAAAAGCATAATCCCCGCCCGGCGTCTAATGCACATTAACAAATGAATCAGGTAGAGGGTTGAGCAAGACCAACATAGCGCAACAACTCTGGGGAACCTTCCTTGAACTGGTCAAGAAAGCTGTCTATGCAAGAGCGCAGAGCTGAAAGGTCGCCAGCCAGCCAGTGCATGTGCAATTTCTCCTGCCTCATCTTGCGCCACAACTTCTCGATCGGATTGCTCCATGAGGCATAGGTGGGCAGCGGCACCAACTGGATCGGCAGTTGCAACTCTCCCCACTTACGCCTGGCTGCCATGCTCGGCTCTTTGGGCCAGTTGGCAGGCACTCGCTGCTTCATCAACTCCACCCAAGGGCTGTGCTGCTCTTCCAGAGCCACCAATACATCAGGGTGTACGTGTACCGGCCAATTGTCCAACACCACATAGATGCGTCTGGCCTGTGGATAAGCAGCACACACCTTCTGGTAGAACCTCACCAATTGTGAAGTGCTAACACGGCCTCGTAGGTAGACCACCTGGGCTGTGAGGCTGTCAAGGCTGCCCACCACTCTAGTCTGGCTATTAGAGTGAGGACTGAGCCGAGCCAATGGCTGGTAGTGTCCTCTTTGCTCGTAAGCGTAGGCTACAGTCGGTTGGAGCCAGACCGTTACCTGGTCCATGAACAGCAGCACCACATCCTCGGGATTAGCTCTTGCTTGCTGTCGTGCCGCTTTCACGTCAGATAGTTTCTCGAAGTAGTAAGGATCGGGTGAGTGGATGTACTGGCGAGCATGCTTCCATACGATACCTAGCCGGTGGAGTAGTTGCCACACTCCAGGTAAGCTCAGTGATGCCAGACGCAACCAGCCTACCTTGCTACAGGCTATCCTGATTGTTGCCAGTGTCCATCTGGTTGTGTGTTGGTCGTACAGATGCGGGTCTTGTCTGACCAGGTAGAGCAGAGCGTCGTGAGCGGCTTGGTGGTCGGGTAGCTGAGGGGGAAAAGGCAGGCTTGCGACCTGCACCAGGCTTGACATTCAACCCCTCGACACCTCGTGCGAGAAAGGAGTTGAGCCAACGGTACACCGTATCAGGCTGACGAGGACGTAGCAGGCCGCGGTGAGCTACTTGAACGGCGGGCATGCCGTCAGCGATCTTGAGTAGAGCAGCGGCTCTCTCTCGCAAATACGGCTTGGATGAGGTATCTCTCAGATGAGTGAGTTGGTAGCGCTGCGTTTCAGTGAGGGACAAACGTCGTGTGGACATTGGTTTTCTCCAAAGCATGATACCGAAGTGTGATGCCCAACTTCGCAGCATTGTTCGTGCCTTTATACTTGATTCATTTGTTAATGTTCATTAATGTGCGGGCTACAAACACAAAGCCCGCCTGCGCGGGCTAGGCTCCACCTCTACCCATAATATCCAACGTCCTACGGCCCTTCACAAAACAACTAGACTATCAACTATCTACACACCAGCCTCCGAAGGGAGGCTTCGTATATGTAGCCCGCACATTTATGTGCCGGGCGGGGGGCCGGCGGGGGGCCAGCCGCACCCAAAAGGATTATTCTGTCTATCCTCTTTACATGTTGGGCGCTGCTATCCTGCCAATCTTCCTCACTCGCCAAGCACCCTCACACCTCCATCTCCCACTGCTCCCATTCCTCCACCAGTGTGCTTCCGGCATGGTGCATCTTCTGGTTCTCAATATACTTTGCCACGTCCCGCAGCCCCGTTTTGGGTACAGTGAACGCGCCATAAGCCCCTTGCCACTTGAAGAAAATATCCGGCTGGGCCTTATGCGTCATCAGGTGTGACGATGCGCCCTTCACTTCCCCAACTAGCGTCGCCACAGCCAGGTTAGGTGGAAAGCTCACCAGGAGATGCACATGGTCCTCTATCCCCCCAATCGCAAGCGGCCCGCACTTCAACTCCCTGCACTTCGCAACGATACAGGCATATATCTGTCGCTCCACAAGAGGCGTGATGAGTGGCAGACGGTCCCACGTCGCCCACACACAATGGAGGTAAAGTTGCGTATAAGGCCCACGCATACGCCCAACCCGCAATAAATATCTACAAAAATAACCAGGCTATCAACTCTCTACGCCTTAGCCTCCGAAGGGAGGCTTCGTTTATGTAGCCCGCACATTTATGTGCCGGGCGGCACCACACGCACATTTATGAATTATTCGTCAATCTGCCTAATGTGCCGGGCGGGGGCCAGCCGCACCTATCTACCTCACCCCTCGATTCGTCACCACGCAATACTCCAGCGCCTCCCCCGCCAGCTCCCCCCACCGTTCCACATACTCGTGCGGCACGACCACCCACTCCTTCATAGGCCGCCCCCGTCCTGAAGGGTCGAACAAGTGAGCGCCTGCGAGGGCAAGGGCCTCGGCGTGCGCTTCCCCACCCAGCTTGAAGACCATCGCGCCCTCGTAGAACCCCGCGAATGCCTTACCCCCGTGCTTGAGGCAGGGCATACCGAACATCGCCCCCGTCGTCGCGCCCGAAGAGGATACTATCTCACTAACGACGGCATCATAATCGGCGCGTGCATCCTTACCCATCTAGCCCCTCCCATCTCCCTAATCCAGGTGCTACTTTATCTCTGACCCCCGACCCCCGACCCCCGACCCCTCTTCTACCAATCCTCCTCATACTCCTCGTCCTCCATCTCCGACTTGGGCCGCAGGTCGGGGTACTCCTCATATAACTCTTTCCACGCCTGGTCGGCCTTAGATGATACCCGTTCATCCTCAGACTCATCCTTAGACTCAACTTCTAGCCAATCTTCCTGCGAAGGGCTGAAGCCCCCTGGCCTCTCCGCGAGAGACGGACCCCACATGTCGCGCTGAACCGCTTTACGTGCCTGCCGGTTGCCGACGTTCTGCTGCATCCTCTGGATGATGGCAGCGCGTACCCGGGTGTTCCCCCTGCGGGCAATATCGGGGTGCGCCAGCAGGCGCGAAGGGTAGTCCGGCTCAGAGGAAGGTTGCCGGGAGGCAGGTCCATTGTCTGCTTCTTTATTTACCTGCTGCGCCCGCCTGTAGGCAGCATCCTGCTCATCTGCGCTATGCGCCTGGTCGCTACTCGCCATCGCCGCTTACCCTCCATTCGCCCCTCCGTAGAGCGCCATTCCGTACAAGATAGCCTCTCGTCGCGCGGCATAGCAAAGAGCCGCCGCTGCTAAACGTGGAGCGCCGCTTATCGTAGTACAAGGTTGCGCACCTCAGGGGTTGAGAATACCACTTAACCAGGGGTGCGTCAACCGCTTTATTAGGACGAAGGACGAAAGACGAAGGACGGAGCCAGCCTTTCGTCCTTCGTCCTTCGTCTTTCGTCTGGCAGAGATGTTACGCCTTGCGCCTCGCGAACGACAGGATGGTGCCTGAGGCTATCAGCCCCAGCGCGACAAAGGCGAGCATCGGAGCGAAGTTGTCGCCGCCGCCCGTGGTGGGCATGCCGACTACGTTTCCACCTGGCACTATATCGCCGCACGCGACGTAAACCGAGGCCTCGGCTGCCGACTTGTGCACGTTGATCGCGAACTGGTTCGACACTTCATAGTCTAAATTCACCACGTCCGCTTCCGTGATCACCGTCGTCGACTTGCCGTTCACGACGCTTGTCAGCGGGTAGAAAGGCTTCGGATCGAGGTTCTCGCAGGTGCCTATGTGGATGTGGGCCGGCTGCGGCACGTCCGATCCGCCCGATATATCTATCTCTATCGTGAGCGTCGAGTCATCCTCGCTGAGCGTGAAGGTGGCCGTGCCCGATTGGCCGGAGTTGTTCTGCTCCATCAAGGTTATAGTGCTTGTCTGGTGGTCAGCCAGCACAGACCCGCCGGAGAACGACAGTAAAGCCAGTACCGCCATTGCTAACGATGCCATTTTCCTCATCTCTTGTCCCCTCCCTGTATTTGGTAGTTTGATAGTAATTATGCGCCCCCTTGTGCAGCCTCAACCGTTGGACTGCATGCGTCGCCTTACAGCACGAAACATACCGCCCTATCTCCTAATGCTAATTACCAGGATTTTCTTGATGCAGCACTCAATCTTTCGAGGGGAGGTAGACCACGAAGCGCCATTCGGCATCGCCCGCCTTTGCCTCGATCTCCCAACACCCAGGCGTTGGGAAGGTGACGCCACTCGCCTGATAGCTGCCGTAGTAGCAGCAGGGCATACCAACTTCCAACGGGCCTGCCTCGCCATCGAGCCTGCGCCCTTCTACGTGAAGCTCGCTCCCCCCGGGCTTGACCCACAGGACCTTGTCACCTTTGGGCTTGTAGCTCTGCAAGCCCGGAGCGCTCGCCCAGATGCGGCCATCAGGGCTTCGATACCACGTGTGGCTGAAGGCTGCCGTATTGGCATTCTCAGGCTTCTCGGTGGTGATAGGGCTGGCTGCACACTCTTTGGTGGCGGAAATGGCAGCCCCGGCCTGGGATTGAGTCGCTTGGACCCACAGCAACCCTCCCCCAGCCAGCACTACCAACCCCAGCGCGGCCATCAGCAAGACTTTTGTGCGAGTAGCTTTCATAAGAACCCTCCCTTCCTCCCCTATCGAGACAACACGGGCCTAATCATAGCAGTTACACCGGAGGGCCTCCCTGCGTTCCCTTGCAGCAATTCGACACATAGAGAATAATTAGCGTGCGCTGACCGGCATACCATCTATTGTACAGCCGAATTCACTTGTTTTGCAGCGATACAGAGGGGGTAAGATGAGCGGGTCAAAGAACTACATCATGGACATGGACGGTGTGATAGTGCGGGGTACTGAGCCGGTGCCGGGAGCCGTCGAGTTTATCAGCAGGTTGCGGGCCAGAGAGGCCCGCTTTCTCGTGCTTACGAATAACTCCATTTACACCCCTCGCGACCTGGCAAACCGCCTCCGATACATTGGGATTGACGTGCCCGACGTCGGAATATACACCTCAGCTCTCGCGACTGCTCGCTTCTTGCATTCCCAGCGGCCTGATGGCACTGCTTACGCCATAGGAGAGGCGGGACTTACCACGGCGCTGCACGAGGTTGGCTACGTGCTCACCGAGCATGCACCCGACTATGTTGTGCTTGGAGAGACGGCGACTTACAGTTTTGAGCGGATCACTACGGCCATCAGGCTCATAATGGCCGGTGCGCGCTTCATCGCCACGAATCCCGACCCCATCGGCCCCGCGCAGGGTGGGATGGCACCCGCGACCGGCGCTGTGGCGGCCTTGATAGAGAAGGCAACCGGCGTGGCTCCCTACTACGTCGGCAAGCCGAACCCCCTCATGCTCAGGTCGGCTTTGCGCGCCATCAATGCTCACTCTGAGGATACCGTGATGATCGGCGACCGCATGGACACCGACATAGTGATGGGCATCGAGAGTGGCCTGGAGACGATCCTGGTCCTTACCGGCGTGACGTCACGAGAACAGGTGGAGCGCTTCCCATACCGGCCTACGGGCATCCTCGAGTCTGTGGCCGATATTGAGCCGTAGGCGACTGTCGCCGCGTTGCAATAGCTGTACAACCAGCATACTTAGCTTGTAGGGTGCGAGAGGAGGAGAGCGGATTATGGCAAATCCTAAGCATTTGGCTATTCTAGAGCAAGGGGTGAAAGCATGGAATGAGTGGAGAGAAGAGAATCCTGATATAACGCCCAATCTAGTAGAAGCGGACCTCATGGGGGCGGACCTTTATGGGGCGGACTTCATGGGAGTAGATCTCACTAGGGCAGACCTCACTCGGGCGGATCTCGGTGATGCGGGCCTCGCCGAGGCAGATCTTACTGAAGCCAATCTCACTGATACGAGGCTCAGCAAGGCGAGGCTCATCAGAGCAACCCTCGTCAGAGCGAGCCTTATTAGAGCGACCCTTATAGGAGTGGACCTCTACACAGCGGACCTCGCCGAGGCAGACCTCACCGGGGCGGACCTCTATGGGGCGATCCTTAATGGGGCGAACCTTACCAAGGCATACCTCAATGGAGCGAACCTTACCAATGCGAACCTCAATGGAGCGTATCTCTATGAGGCGAACCTCCGACGGGCGAACCTGAGTAATGCGCGGCTCGAAGAGATTAATCTCAACTCGGCAATAATCGGGTTGACCATATTTGGAGCAGTAGACCTTAGCACAGCTATAGGGCTTGACACCATAAACCATATGAGGCCATCAACTATAGGAATAGACACGCTCTACCTCTCCAAAGGTAACATTCCAGAAGGATTCCTCCGAGGTGCTGGTGTGCTGGAGGAGTTCATCACCTACATACCTGCTCTAGTTAACCGTCCCTTAGAGTTCTATTCATGCTTTATCAGTTACAGCCACGCAGATAAGAGCTTCGCCCGCCGGTTATATGACGCGCTTCAAGGGCGAGGTATTCGGTGCTGGCTGGACGAGCATGAGATATTGCCGGGGGAGAAAATATATACAGAGGTAGATAGGGGTATCCGCATCTGGGATAAGGTATTGCTCTGTTGCTCGCGGCATTCCCTCAGAAGCTGGTGGGTGAATAATGAGGTAGAGCTTGCAATTCAAAAAGAGCAAAGCCTGTGGAAAGAGCATGGCAAGGAGGTGCTGTCATTGATCCCCCTCGACTTGGACGGCTACATGTTCAAGCCGGAGTGGGATAGCGGCTGGAAAGGGCAGATAACCCAACGCATGGCTCCTGACTTTACGGGCTGGAAGCGCAACAATGCCAAGTTCGAGACGCAGTTCGAGCGCGTCGTAGCAGCGCTACGCACCGGCGATGCAGGCAGGGGAGCACCGCCGAAGCCAAAGCTGTGAGGAGTTTATGTAGCCTGTAGCAAAGAGCGCGGACATCCTGGCCCATCTAGCTATCTCACGCCCTACTTTATCTTCTTCCCTTAGTACGCCAGATCGGCCAGGTCGTATTTCGCCTTCAGTCTTACAGTGGGCAATTAACCAAGGTTATCCAAGCCTACGTTAGCATCGGTGAGCATGGGCTTGTAGGCAGCAGGCATATGTTTCTGCTTGATTATTTCTAATGCGAATGGTAGCAAATAGTCTCGAGCAATTGGTAGTACATTCTTTCGCGCAAATGGTAGCACATGGTCGCGAGTAATTGGTACCACATTTTTCCAAACTGTTCGCGCCCTTTTACGTGCAGACCTTAGCACCCTTCTTGCCCAAGTACTCTTATTGCGCCCCCTTTTACTCATGTTACACCTCCTTTTGTCTCCAGGTGCGTCAACCGTCACTTAGCCTTACGAAGGGTAATTGACCGGGATCATAGCGATATTCATGACCCGGTATTACCAATGTTGTTGATAGCGTTCATGTTGGCTGCATGCCTCACGTTTTGCATATCCATGACGTGTTGAGCCGTCGTATGACTACTCTGATGCCCACTTAGTGCTTCTTGAGCGGTTTTGGTCTTTCCTGCATCTCCATTGCGGGCGCTTTCCTCAACAAGCTTGGGCATCTGCGCGGCCTTCTGTCTGCCAGCAGCTGCGAATTTCCGCTTGAGTACTTCCGTCCCCACTTTTAGCGCAATTTTGAATGTAAGCTGTAGCAGCGCTCGTTGCCAATTATTCATGTTATGCCTCCTTCGGTGCTGGTGTTGGTTCCCTTGTTTATCTAGTATGTGGTCATCCATGCAGTAACCCGCCGCTGTCAAACGTAAAGCGCCGCTTACAGTACAAGATTGCCCACATTAGAGGTTGATAATACCGCTTATCAAGACCCTCTATTTATCCGCTCATGAGCCTGACATAGCAGATGTGAAATATATGATACTATGACTCCTCGACATGCACATCGTTAAAATTGGTTAATTTCTCAGACAGCTAGCGCCTCTGCCATATCCCCTTCGCTCTCCTCGACCCGCACCTCAATATCCCTCTGCCAGAACGCGGGGTCGCCTGACCAGAGGCGTCGCATCTCTTCGCTCTCCAGGAGCAACTCGTCGAGGGTGCCTTCCGCCTCTACCCTACCTTCTTTGAGCACAATGATGTGGCTCGCCTGCCGTAGCACAGCCCTGCGGTGCGAAACTACCAGGCACGCAGGGAGTGCGGAGTGCGGAGTGCGGAGTGCGGAATTATCCGATGTTTGATTTAGTGCACCTTCGTCTTTCGTCCTTCGTCCTTCATCCAACTCCGCACTCCGCACTCCGCACTCCGCATTCATCGAGAAGATCCGCTCCCACAGCAACTGCTCCGTCTCTACGTCGAGGGCGCTTGAGAGGTCGTCGAAGACCAGCAGTTCGGGGTCGCGCACGAGCATACGCGCTGCGGCGGCGCGCTGTATTTGCCCACCCGAAAGGCGCACGCCCTTCGGGCCGACTACCGTCTCCAGCCCTCCCTCCATGCCCGCGACGTCACGCTCCATCACGGCGAGGTGGATGGCCGCGTCGAGATCTGCGCGGTCGGTGGGCAGGCCCATCAGTATGTTGTCGCTCAGGGTCTCGCTGAAGAGGCGGGGCACCTGGGGCGTGTATGCGCTGCGCGGGGGCACCATGAACGATGCCGGGTCGTCCACTACCTCCCCGTTCCACCTGATGGTCCCCTCGTCCTTCGGCACCAGGCCGAGCAGCGCCTTGAGGAGGGTGCTCTTGCCCGACCCGACGCGCCCCGTCACGACGGTGAAGCTCCCCGGCCTCAGGTGGAGATTTACCCTTTCTATGCCGCGCCCGCTCCCAGGGTATCGGTAAGTCAGACCCTCCACTGCCAACTCCCTTAGCTCGTCGCCCGCTGTCTTCGGTATATAAGGCACTGGCGGCAACTCCCCTTCCACGTAGACGGGGCCGTGCTGCACCAATGTGCCTTCGGGGCCATCCTCTACCAGCTTCTCCATGCGCTCCACCGACACGCCGACCTGCCTGAAGCGCGCTATCATGCGCCCTATCCAGGTCGGTGCGCTCGCCACCCCGTCGAGGTAGCTGATGAAGAGGGCGAAGTCGCCCACGCTGAAACTGCCAGACTGCATCGCCTGCGCCGCCAGGATGAGCACCAGGCCCATGCCGATGTTCACCGTGTTCATGTTGAACGATTCGAGCATCTGCGTGAGGAGGCTATCTTTGAGGGCGGCTCTGCGCCTGTGCTCGCTCAGCGTGCGGAAGTGGCCGCTTGCGTGCTCCTCGGCTGCGGCTACCTTGATAGCCTGCACGCCCCCGAATAGCTCACCTATAGCGCCCGTCACGTGGCCCGTGGCTTCACGGGCTGCCTTGCGGTATTTCTTGATGCGCGAGGTGAGGAGGTTCGCCACTCCTGCGACTACTACCAACGGAAGGGCAGCGACCACTGTGATAGATGGGCTGATACTCCACATTACCCACAGCGCGACCACCGTGAAGGCCATCTCGCCCGCGAAGTCCAGCCAGCCGTCTATGAACTCCAGCGTATGCTCAGGGTCGTCGCGGAAGGTGCTGACCACCTCTCCCGCCGACCCAGGTAGCCGCCGCGCTCCTCGCCCACTGACTATCCACCCCAGCATGTTCTTCCTAAGCAGCGCCTCTATCGTGTACCAGAAGCCCGACCAGGAGATCATGCCCATGTAGAGCGTAATCAGCCGCCCCAGCGCCACGCCCGCGAAGAGTGCGATTATGGTCCACACTCCCAGCCCCGCACCCTCTTCACCAGAAAGGGCGTTGAAGAACTCGCGCGTGAGCAGCCCGAACCCCAGCGGCAGCAGGTAGAACATCCCCCAAAGGCCGAAGTTGAGGAGGTAGACCCCCGGCCTGTAGCGTATCATCGCCCAGATCGCCCTACCGGGCGAATTTTGAGTTTTGAATTTTGAATTTTGAGTTGGTGTGCTCATGCTAATCTATCAGTACGTGGAATATGAATTCAAAATTGAGAATTCAAAATTCAAAATTATGCAAGCACCTCTTCCATCCCCGCCCGCAGCAGGTGGGCGAAGTGCGAGTGCCGGTCCATTGCCAGGCGGGCGCGGTCACCTTGCTCCCGGACGCGTCCGTCGTCCAGTATCAGTATCTCGTCGGCGCGCTCAACGGTATGGAGGCGGTGGGCGATGATAATGCCCGTACGCCCCTCTAATAGCTTGCTTACGGCGCGCTCTATCTTCTGCTCAGTGGCGGGGTCGAGGCGTGACGACGCTTCGTCCAGTATGACCAGGCCGGGGTCTTTCAGGAAGACGCGGGCGAAGGCGAGTAGCTGCGCCTCTCCCGCCGATAGCCCGCCCCCTCCAGGGCCAAGCTGAGTGTCCAGCCCATCCGGCAGCGTTCTACACCACCCCTCCAACCCCAGGTCGCGTAACGCCTCGTGGATGCGCTCGTCCGGCACGGCATCGTCGAACAGGGTGAGGTTGTCACGCACGCTGGCCGCGAATAGCTGCACGTCCTGAGTGACCATGCCGATGCTCCCCCTCAATTGGTCCAATGTGGCCTCGCGCAGGTCGTGCCCGCCCAGCCGGATAGCCCCTGAAGCGGGGTCGTATAACCGGAAGAGGAGACGGGTGACGGTCGTCTTGCCACTCCCCGTGCGCCCAAGCAAGCCCAATACGCGCCCTGGCTGGAGCCGGAAGGTGAGGTCGTGGAGCACCATCTCCTCGTCGCCGTAGCCGAATGACACGCTATCGAACTCCACAGCGAGTGGCCCACGCGGGAAGGTCACGCCCGTACCGTCCACTATCTCGGCGTGCGTGCCGAATAGCTCGCGCACGCGCCCGATCCCCGCGCTCGCCTTCTGGAAGTCCTTTAGTTGCTCGGTTATCTGGTCAAGCGGGCGTCGCAACATGTCGGTGTACTGGGCGATGAGATAGACCGTGCCGAGGGTGATGCTCCCTGTGAAGAAGAGATACGCGCTGATCGCGAAAGCAATTACGTGTCCCACGGAGAACATCCCCAGGGTGATGCCCCACATCGCCCCGTCCGTCGCCCAGGCCTTGCGTCCCGTCCGGTACGCGCCCTGCATCACGCGGTACAGCCCACGCATGACGTGAGCGCCCGCGCCGTTCGCCCGTATATCCTGGAGGCCCGAAAGGCGCTCTTCGATAAAGCCGAACATCTCGGCATTTGCTTGCCGTTGGGCGGTCATTGCCGGTACGGCCATGTTGCGTATACGCGAGAGGACGAAGAGGGCCGCGACCGTGAAGAGAGTGAGCGCCAGCCCGATACGCCAGTCCTCGATGAAGAGCGCAACCAGCACGCCGAGGAGCAACAGCATATTCCCCACGACCTGGATGACGAACTGCGAGAAGAAGCGCGACATGGCGTCCACGTCGCCGTCTATACGCTCTATCATCTCGCCCGGCGTGCGCGTCTTGTGGAATGCCAGGTCGAGGCGCAGGCAGTGTAGCGCCAGGTCCACGCGCAGGTTGTTGGTCGCCGTCCACCCAACGTTCTCCCCCAGGAAGGTTGCAGCTACCTGCAACAGCTGGGTCAGGAGGGCTACGCTCAAGAAGATAAGCGCCGCCCCCACGAGGGCATCTAATGCGCCCCCCGCCATAGCCGTATCTATGAAGAAGCGCACAATCTGAGGGTTCGCCAGCTGCAAGCCGGTGATGCCAAGCAGCACGAATGCCAGCAGCCCCACGCGGACCCACTGTGGCTTCAGATATTTCGCGAGCAGGTCGCGGTATTGTTGGAGGGAGGTGGTCATTTGTTTTGGACGACGGACGACGGACGACGGACGATAGACGACGGACGACGGACGATAGACGATGGACGATGGATGATGGACGATGGACGATGGACGATGGATGATAGCTAAACCTGACTTGGTGTTCTTTCTGTCTTACAGACTCTGTGAAGGAAGGCTAAGGAACTGGGAGGCTCGAATGACGAACCACATTTATACTTGTCATTCCGAACGAAGGGAGGGATCTCCGAGCTTGCCAGGTGGATAGATTTTTAGATTCCTCACTTCGTTCGGAATGACATTCTTTTTACATCCGACGTTACTTGCCCCCTTAGTAGTTAGTATCCTGTCGTCTGTCGTGCGACAAGCTCTTGCGATAAGTGGCCGACTGAGACACGACCTTGTAGCCCATGCTCTCGTAGACGCGGAGCGCGCCGCTTGGATTCTCGGTATCTACGCCCAGGGCGGTCTGGGTCATGCCCATCTCTTTGAACATCTTCATGCTTTTTGCGATAAGGGCATGGGCAAGCCCTCTCCTACGCCAGGGGCGGCGTACACTTATGGTTTCGGTATAGCCGAGCTTGCGGCCCGTGCGGGCGTTATAGTCGTGGTTGATGAAGTTGAGGACGGAGCCTGCTACCTGGTCGCCGTCCCATGCAACCATCCAGAGGTGAGGCTCGTGCCTGCCGTCGGCGATCCATCGATCATAGTCTTCTTCATCGTGCACGGTCGCTCCCCACTCGTCCTGGAAGGCTTCTGCGGACGCCTCCCAGATGGCCCGGTAATGCTCCGGTTTGGCGGGGCGCACTTCCAACCCCTCCGGCATCGGCATCTCCGGTATGTGATCGAGGTCCGGCGTCTCCATGTGGAAGCCATAGCGCACAGGCTCGTAGCCCCCGGTCTTGAGCAGGTTTTCGAGGCCATGCATTTTGGCGAAAATCCATGCGCTTATGTAGGACGGCCCTCCATCCTCCTGGGTCGCCTCTATCTCGCGGGCGCGCTCTTCAACCCAGCGCATCATGGCGCGGCCCAGGCCCTTACCTCTCCACTCCGGGAGGACGAACCCGACGTGCGAGTAGATGCGCGGGCCGTCAAGCTCGCGTTCCCAGTAGACCCGGTTGAAGGCTATCATCTTGCCATCTACTTCGGCGATAAGCACATCCGTGTAAGGATCGTGGTTGGGCGTGGTGCCGTACACATACCGGAGCGTGTCGATAGTGTGCAGGTCGTGGCCCAGATCGTCTGCCACTTTGCTGCCGTTATTCACCTCCAGCATGGCCGGGTAGTCTTCGTCGCCCCGGTAGTGGCGGAAGGTGAGGCCCTCGATGGCGGGCGCGTCCTTCACAGAGACGGTCTCTGCTATTTGTGTGTCCAATGCTAATTCCTCCTGTCGTTTACCGGTAGATTACGCAGTGCAGCGCGTCGCCTGCCAGCGCGACCAGCGTCACTAGCGAGCCGTCGCAGGCTGGCACGGGTTCGGGTGCATACTCATCTGTGTCGCGGCAGAGTGCGGCACTTGCTTTCACCCACTCTATGGCGGATTTCCTGCTCTTTTCGGAGGCGGGCAACATCCGCAGGGTGAAGCTCTTGCCAGCCAGGCGGCCCAGGTAGGGGTGGATGCCCTCAGCGCCTGCCGCAAAGCTGACCCCGAAAGCGCACCCTTCATCACCCGCCAGTGCAGGCAGGTTCTCTATTGTGGCCTCAGCCAGCCCGTAACGTGCCAGGGCGGCCTCGGCCAGACGTTCCAAAGGGTAGGCTTGCCTCGATTCTTTCTTTTCTTGTAGTGCGATCACCTTTTTGTCTCCTGTTGAGTGCGGCCCATGCAGGGGGACGCTTTTGACGAAGGACGATAGACGAAGGGGTGAAACGTGATGCGTGATGCGTGATAACTCCTGACCCCTGACCCCTAACTACTGACTACCAACACCGCGAGAAAAATAAGAAAGGCCGTAGGTTTCCCTTCCTGGGGACCCACGGCCTCTTGACTGAGAGGGCGCCTTGCGAGAGTGCAAAGGCAACAAAAAACCGTGGGACCTGTTAGAGGTCTACCCACGGCAGATGTTCTATCTCGCGCTAGAACCTATCTGGAAATGGGCAGACTCCTCCCTTGGGTAAGGACGCCGATAGGCGCTCCCCAGAGGTGATTAAAGTAAAAATCGTTCTTGCTCATTAATTCAGTCTACTCCTTTTCAGAAGCATGGCCCTATTTCAGCCTGCTAACATGAGCCTAGTATAGCAGGGGTTTGTTGGCTTGTCAATACCCTTACGGTGGCAATTCTTGACGAAAATAGGGGGAAAGTTGAGAATTGCGTATGGCAACGTTCAAAGACCATTTTTCCAGGCAGGCGGACATCTACGCGAAGTACAGGCCGCACTACCCTCCCGATTTGTTCGAATACCTATCTTCGATCTCACCGGGGCACGACCTCGCATGGGACTGCGGCACAGGCAACGGGCAGGCGGCGCTCGGCCTCGCCCCCTACTTCGATAGGGTGATAGCAACCGATGCGAGTGAGGAGCAGCTACGTAACGCCTTTCCGCACGAGAAGGTTACTTACCGCACCGCCCCTGCGGAAGCCTCTGGGCTTGCTACGGCTTCGGTAGACCTGGTGACGGTGGCGCAGGCGCTCCACTGGTTCGACCTCCCCCGCTTCTACGATGAGGCCAGGTGGGTGCTCAAGCCTGGCGGGGTGGTGGCTGCCTGGGCTTACATATTGTGCAGGATCACGCCGCCCGTAGACGAGATAATTGACAACTTCTACTTCGAGGGGGTAGGCCCCTACTGGCCGAAGGAGCGCAAGCTGGTGGACGATGGCTACGCCTCCATCCCATTCCCCTTCGACGAATTTGACCCACCCGCTTTCACAATCGAGCTAAAGTGGAGCCTGCACGACCTCCTCGGCTACCTCCGAACGTGGTCCCCCACGCGCATATTCGTCGAGCGCAACGGCTACGACCCTGTGGAGGGGATAGAGGATGAGTTGAGGGGTGCCTGGGCTGCCCCGCCGGAGGAAGAGAAGCAGGTGCTGTGGCCCATCAAGATGCGGGTGGGGCGCATGTAGCACCCGCTGAGGAGTATATTTAGGGCATGTTGCGAATCGCCTCCAGGTAGGCGCTCACGAGATCATCCACCTGTTGCGGATAGGTATAGCTGAGCGCGTTGCCCACATCCAGCGCGACCTGGCGGAAGAGCGCTATCATGCGACCAAGCGCCGCCCAGGTCTCCTCGACATCCAGCGAGACGTAAGTACCGGCAAAGTCCGACCAGATGTTGGGTGGGAGGAGCTGCTTGAGGCTGCGCCCATGCACCCCTGGCTTTACCGACCAGTTATGATCGATCTCGATGCGCCATTCGAGCATACGCCGCATCGTTTCGAGCTTGAGGTCCTGGTCTAGAACCCACCTGGCGAAGACTAGATCATCGCGCCAGAGGCTCTTAGCAACGTAGGTCGTGCTCCACCAGAACTCCTCGACGAGCGCCTGGTACTCCGCTTCCACCGGCCTGGTAGGGATATGCGCCTGATAGGATGGCGGCTTCCACCCAGTCGTTTGTTGGCCCTTGTCGAGCAGCACTCGGTAGCCCACGTCCAATTGGTCCGGCAAACTTGCCGAGGCGGCGACGTGCTCCAGCAGTTCCACGGGCCATATACTGTAATCGATCTTGACATAATCCTGATAGACCACACCGCGAAAAAAGGTGGTCAGCCCGTATAACTCGCTCTGATCGCCCCAACGTACCATCGGGCTGCCATAATTGGATATCCAGGCATCATCAAAGGCGAATGGCCCAACATCGCGCACAGCGAGAATAAGATCATAATCGGAAAGGATATCCACCGGCCCGTCCGGCCTGGTACGTGAGCTGGTCAGGATCATGGCGCGGACCAACGTATGGGCCATCCCCCAAGCTACCAGCTTGTCAACAACATCCTTTTCTTGCGGGAGTTGCATCATCTTTTTCGCTTGATCTCAAGAAACTGATCAGAAGCTGCCTAATCCAGTAGTCTTCGGGTAAGCTGTTCAGTACGTCACTTCACAGGCACGCCTTTCAGCAAACTCTTTCCATCTACACCAACAACCTCTATCTCAGCGACCGTGCCAGATGGAAGCGCCACCACCGTGGGACGGTCTGGATATGCGCTGAAGGTGAGAGAGGTTTCGCCTCCTCCCTGCTTTCGGACTATCAGGGTAGCGCCTTCGCTGCGGCGGGTTGGCATAATGCGCGCCTTGCCATCGCTCCCCAGGGAGACGGTCCCCCATGCGCCCGCGAGACTCACCCCGCCCACACCCGCGACGGGCTGCCAACGCTCGGTCCAGCCGAGGGAGGAACCAGGCGGGAAGGTCGAGTTGTCCCAGAAGGTAGGCGTGATACCGCCCCATAACTCGGCATAAGAGGAGTTGTCATCGGTGTACACCTTCGGGTCGAAGCCGGGACCGAAGCCGAATATCTTCAGGCCGGGCATCTCGCTCCCTTTGAAGGTCTTGACCATCCCCTCGTCGGCGTCGGGGTTATATACAGCCGCGAAGCTGCCCCGTTGCGCGCCCGGCAAGGCGAACGCTCCCAGCCACCCCTTCCACGTGGACATGTCGCCCAGGTCGCGTCCCTCGTGGCGGGGCCAGTTAACTACGCCGTGCTCCGGGGGCAGATTGGCATCGCTGGTGCTGTGGACTACCACCTGGGTGTGGGGTACGATGAAGTGGGTGCGTGGCGACGCGTGATTGGTGCCGCCCGGCGCGAGCATGGCGTTGGTCCATAGCTGGCCGCGCTGGGGCTGGGTGGTGCGGTTCTCCATGCGCGCCGTGAGTGTATAGGCGCTCTCCTCCGGGCTGAGGGTGATAGTACCCGTGACTTTCATACCTGTAAGGCGGTCAGTTGCGCTCACGGTGACGGTCGCGCCGCCATCTACGTTGCGCATTATGGCCGCCTCCCAGGGGAGGTACTCCATCAGCCCGTGCTCCTGGGTAGGCGCTGCCCACTCGGTGCCACCCGCCGCCAGCCACCACCCGCGCTCACCGAAGGTGGAGGGCTTTATGACCGGGTTGCGGTACATCTCATTGTGGCCTGTAGGCTTGTAGATTACCTCATACAGCCGACCGCCCAGGTCAGGCATGATAGTGAGGCGCAGATAATGGTTTTCAAGCACGATCAGGCGGTACGGGCGCATAGAGGGTGGTCCCACCTTCGACCGGTCGAGGCGTGGGTAGGGACTTATAGCGTCCTGGGCAGAGACCACATACCCTTGCTCGTAAGCATAAGTAGGCAGGGTCACGCTGTTCTCTTTGACCTGCACGCGCTGGGCGAGGGAGTCGCGTCCCAGGAGGCCAAGCAGCACTTCGTAGGGCGTGCCCTCGTTCTCCGGGTGCAGTTCGAAGCGGTTGCGCTCGAAGTATTGGACGGTGTAACCCCCCTCCTCTACTGGCTCGGAGATGGGGTAGCCGAAGAGGGCGAGGCCTCCATTCTCCTGCCAGTATTCAAGGAATTTGCCTGAGAGGGTATGGACAGTTTCTGGGAAGTAAACCGCGCCAATAGTAGAAGGGGAGTTAGAGCGGAGGCCGGGTGGGGCGGGGGCGAATTGTCGGCCTGCCGTGAGGATGGTGCCGAGGAGGCCGAGCTGCACCTCGTATGCCGTGCCCCGGTTCTCAGGGTGGTGCTCGATGCGAGCGCGCTCCAGGTACTGCACCTTGAAGCCACCCTCGATCTCCACTTCAGTAAGGGGATAGCCGAAAATAGGCACGCCTCCATGCGCATCGTAGAACTCGATGAACTCCGGCGCGAGGGTCTTGCCCGTCTGGGGGTAGAGCCTGCCGCTACCCTGTGGCTCCCCCTGCGCGTAAGATGGGGCCTCTAAACGCAGAGACGCGAAGGCGCAGAGGGTGACGCAGAGAATTATCAAGAACTGGCGTCTATTCTTCTGTATTCGACCCTTCTCCATGATACTCTCTCAACATCTCCGGGCAATAAACAAGGCGGACACTTTGTCCGCCCCAGCATATCACAAGCAGATTATCCCTTGTCCTGGTTGCACAATAGCGTCGTCAATACTATAACGATTGAGGGCGAGGAGGGTTACGGGACGACGAACGACGAACGACGGACGACGGACGACGGATGAAACGTGATAGGTGATAGGTGATAGTTTTGTTTCTTCTGCCTACTGCCTACTCTGCGCCCCAGCGCTGGTTCCACTCGACCGCTCTCGGTATGCCCTCTTCGAGGGGGACCTGCGGGTTATAGCCTAGCAGCTCTTTCGCCTTAGAGATGTCGGCTACGTAGTGGGTGACTTCACCGAGGAGGGAGGGGGCCAGGGTGATGCGTGGCTCTTTGCCGAGTGCCTCTCCTATAAGGTGGGCCATCTTGACCAGCGTGTTGCCCTTCCCGTACGCCAGGTTGATAGTCTGGTTCTCCACGCGGCCTTCGTGGAGGGCATGGACGCCAGCCGCGATGCCGCTTACGCAGTCGTCTATGTATGTGAAGTCGAGCACTTTGTTCTCGCCGTAGATGGTGATGGGTTGGTCGTTGGCGATGCGGCGTATGAAGAGGGGGATGACGCGCTCCATGCGCTCGATGTCGCCGTCGTAGCGCCCGTAGACGTTAGAGAAGCGGAAGACGATATATTTGAGGCCGTAGCAGCGCGCATAAGAGTAGATAAGGGCTTCGCTGGCTATCTTGGAGGCGGAGTAGGGCGATTCGGTGTATGCAAAATGCGCGTTGCTCTCGCCCATCGAGGCCGGGCGCTCCTTCTCGTCCTCGATGTAGCGATGGATGTCGCCGTACACTTCGCGGCTGCTTGAGAAGATGATGGGGAGGCGGGCGAGGCGGCAGTACTCGAGGACGTTGTACGTCATAGTGATGTTTTCCATAGCGCGGTGGGGCAGGCGCACGAGCTCATGCACCTTGGCATGCGCCGCCAGGTGGACCACCACGTCTACCTCCGGGTATTCGACGCCGCCTATGCCGCGCTCATGGGGCGGGTAGGGGGTAGTGAGGTCTTGCAGTATGTACCTGAAGCGGTCGGTCCAGCTGTTGAGGCGCTTGTCCACGCCAAAGACACTGTGCCCCTGGTCGATGAGGCGTAAGGCGAGGTTGGTGCCGATCTGGCCGCTTGAGCCGGTGATGAGTACGCGCATTATTGCTCCATGAGGATACTGGTATGCGTAATAATTGCCTTATGCTCAGAGATCAAGTTTTGTTCTCCATCTCGTCTAGAAAGGCCAGCACATATTTCTTTAGCTCTGGAACATCTCTCTGAGAGATTCCCCAGACAGCCTCAAGATCAACGCCCATGTAATCATGTATTAGCACATCGCGCAATCCAGCTATGCGCCGCCAGGGCACGTAATTGTGTTGCTCCCGCAGAGCAGGAGATAGCCGCTTAGTCGCCTCTCCTATGATTTCCAATTGGCGAATAACGGCATCCTGCCAGTGTGATGTGTTCATAAAGACTTCTAACCCAACTGCGACGTAAGACTCGATCTTTTCAATCGCGTCTCGGATGTGAGTAAGGTAAACTTGATCACCTATCATAAAGCAGTTGCTTCCCTTAGTACCTGCTCGCGAATATATGGGCTCAGTGCAGCTTCAGTAACGACATCCACTTTACGACCTAGTAAGTCTTCAAGGTCTTGCTTAATGGCGATTAAGTCAAGTAGGCTGTAACCGGGAGCAAATTGCACCAGGAGATCCAAGTCGCTGTTCGAAGTAGCCTCGCCGCGAGCTACTGAGCCAAATACTCGGATGCTTCGTGCCCCGTAATTGGTGGCTATGCGTATTATCTCCGCACGTTTCTCTACGATATCGCTGTGATGGCCTTTCATCTCTTTATCCTTTCTACCCCGCAAATATCATGCTTTCCACCTATGGAACTATTGGAGTCTGGATAAGTTCGCTGGATGGAGCCTGGATGTCCAGACTCTCGTTGAAGTGGCTCCAGGTGAGCCTATCTTCGATAGCTATATCACCATCAATGGCCTTGACAATCATCTTGAGCAGTATGGGTTCAACACTCATAGAGATCCAAGCATCTACTGTCCCGTTTGTTAGGGTAATCCTTCGCGAGCCGACAAGGCTCAAAGCCTGCAAGTCCTTGATGCCAACTACGATATGCTTCGCATCGATGCCGTCGATTTTCTCTACAGCAGGACTTCCATCTTGCAGTTTACTCTTGGCTTTGTCGATGTCCTCCGCCGTGAGGTATGTCCACCTTTCATCATGGAGGCTTCTTGCGGCCTGCGCACTAGTGGCCTTATTAAAGTAAGGTTTGATATCGGAACCTGACATGAAGACGTCGTTATTAATCTGTATTATCAGCGAGTCCCCTTCAGGTCCGCTGTGGCTGAATCTGAATCTATCATTAGCAACATCCATGTCGATGCTTCCCTTGTACTCTTCATTATCGTCAATGGTAAACACCTCCATGCGATAGCTCTTAATTGATTTCATATTGCTCGTCGCTTCTTTCAATAGCTCGGCATTGCTTCTGCTATCACTGACAACAGCATTACCACCACAGCCTGCTAACGATACAATTATTGCTATTGCTAATATTCCATTAAGGAATTCAAGCTTCGATGGTTTGCTCATTACGATGCTCCAAGCCTAATCCCTCTGGCTCCTAAGCTGGCATTCATGGCGCGGGCGGGGGGAACTTCCCTTCCATCGCGTCCCATTCCTCCTGGACGCTGCTCTTGAGGTCGGGGTCTTTGGCCAGCTCCAGGGCTTTCTGGTAGTCGGCTGCGGCGTGGGGCCTGTCCCCCTTGTAATTGTAGGCGTTGGCGCGGTTGTAATAAGCCTCCGCGTCATCTGCCTGGAGGGCTATCACCGCAGTGAAATCGGCTATAGCCTTATCGGTCTCATCCAGGCCGCGATATACGAGTCCCCGGTTGAAGTACGCGTCGCTCGACTTCGGCTCTAGCTCGATGGCGCGAGTGAAGTCGGCCAGGGCTTGCTGAGCATCTCCAATATCGAAGTTGACGCGCCCCCTGTCTGTATATGCCTGGTGGTAATCCGGTTTACGCTCGATGGCGCGAGTGAAGTCGGCGATGGCTTCCTCTAACTCCCCTCTTACGTTATGTACGTAGGCGCGGCCATAATAACCAAGTTCAGATTGAGGCTTGAGCGAGATTACCCGCTCGAAGTCGACCATTGCCTTGTCATATTCGTTTATGTTCAGTTGGGACCAGCCCCGCTTGTAGAGTGCATCGGCATGGTCCGGCTGCGCCCTGATAGCCTTGTTGAACTCGGTGATAGCGCGGGAGTAATCCGCTTTGTCATAATAGGAGAGGCCGATTGTGTAAGGGTCGGTAGAAGTAGGTGTGAGGGTGGCGGGTGCCGGTAGGGGTGCAGTTGTGTTGTCGCAGGCCGCCAGAATAGATAAGAGCATAAAGAAAAGTAGTGCTTGCTTCATAGATAGAGTATACTACAGTCACCGCGCTTCCCGTAATAGACAGGAGGTCTTTACGCTACCTTCCCCGGAGCAGACAGGCAGCAAATAGGGCGTGATCTATTGCGCCCTGTGTAACTAGATGGCTATCCTTACTCACTGCCCAAATTGCGCTTATAGCATAGGTCCGCGTGACGCGCACTGTCCCAATTGCGGCGCGGAGATACCGCGTCATGCCACAGGCACGGTTGCGATGAACCGCCCCGTACAGGCGTTCTTCGAGATTTCGACGGGCGGACAGGGTACGCCTCGTAACTTCGCCCTGCAAGACCAGCTTCGCGCTTACACGATTGGGCGCGCCGTTGGCCCAGGTGCGGGGCAGGTGCCCAACCTCCTCAGCATAGACGGCCAGGCCCTCGCGGTGGCCCCCCAGCACGCCCGAATCACTCTCGATAACCGCGACCCCGTGATGCCTCTCTGGCGCTTCGAGGACTTGGGCAGCCCCAACGGCTCTTACCTCAACAACCAGCGGGTCACTCACCCCACGACGCTTGACGATGGCGACGAGCTATGGCTTGGCCCGGTGGGTGGCCCCACCAGCGTGCGCCTCATCTACCATGACCCCGTCGAACGGCCACCCCTCAAGCGATGGCTCCTCCACCCCGGTGGGCACAATCCGGTGATGGTGGGCCGCGAGACCGGGCAGGGGCATCTCATCCTCTTCAGCGAGAGTGCATCAGACCACCACGCTACCATCACCAAAGTCCCAACTTCTGCGGGCACCAGCTACCAGCTAAGCGATACAGGTAGCGCCAACGGCACCTTCGTGAACAATGTGCGCCTATCCACCGGCCAGAGCGTGACGTTGAAGCATGAAGACCTTGTGCGCTTCGGAAACTCTCAGTATCGCGTGCGGCAATTAGACCCCTCGCGTATGCTCCTCATGCCACTCGGCGTGCAGGCCAAAGAGCACATTGCGGGTGACGGGCTTGGGCGAATGGTGACGCTTGAGACGAATATGTGGCTGGGGCAATACGCGCGCTTCGCATGGCGGCGTGCCTTCCGGCCCCGCTCCGGGCAGCAGTACGGCGTTACGCTCGCGCCTCCCCAGCGCAACAAGGTCTTATTGCAGGACGTGGATATCGTTGTCGGCCCCAACGACTTTGTCGTGCTGGCAGGCTCAAGCGGATCAGGCAAGAGCACGCTGATGAACGTCCTCAGCACCTTCATCTACCCCCAGGCCGGCGGTCTCTTTTACAAGGGTCGTGCATATAAGGACCGCCCTCAACGCCTGCGCCCGCATATCGGCTACGTGCCCCAGGACGACATTGTGCACGAGGAGCTTACCGTCTTCGAGGAGTTGATGTACGCCGCCGAGCTACGCCTGCCCGCCAACTTCACGCTGGATGAGCGCGAGACGCGGGTGAACGCTGTGCTAAAGCAGTTGCGGTTAGTCCCTCAGAGCCGCCAGCGCATCAACAGGCTGAGCGGCGGGCAGCGTAAGAGGGTAAGCATAGCGGTGGAGTTATTGAACCGCCCAGGCATACTCTTCCTGGACGAGCCTACAGAGGGCCAGGACCTGGCGTTGGAGCAGAGCCTGATAATCATGCTGCGCAACCTGGCTAACGACGGTACCAGCATCGTCCTCATCAGCCACCGCCTCAACTTCCTGGACTACGCTGACTACGTAGGCTGGCTTGCCCCTGGTGGGCATCTTGTCTACTTCGGCCCGCCTGACGAGCTGGACGACTATTTCGGTATCAACCAGGGATTCTCCCCGGCGCGGCGGTACGCGGCAGTGTATGACCGCCTGGAGCACATCCCTGATCCTGCACAGCTCGCCGCCGAGTTCAAACAGACACGATATTACCAGGAGCACATAGCGAGCCGCCTCAAGTATTCGATGGCGCTTTCCTTCGCGCAAACCCCTGAGCAGACGGTCCCACAGCCTGGCCCGCCAGGGCCGACTGTGCCTGTCCAGCCGGTCTCAGGTCCGCTGACGTCTGCCGTCCCACAACCTTCCGCCCCCACGTCTACACAGGACGACGGCCATTCCGCGTCTCCTGAGCCGGGTATGAGGCCCGCGCCACCCCCGCCCAAAGTGGGTCCACCCTCGCAGGGCATGGCGTCTCAGCAAGCACCTACGTCACCCCAACAACTTGCACGTCCCCCGATACCCCCACCTTTCCAGCAGAGCCAGCGCCACTCAGGCTCCTGGATGGGCGGTAGCGGGGCTGCACCTCCTATGGCCCAGTCGCAAGGAGCATATCCGGGCGCGCCGCCGCATACTGCGCCTCAAGGGGTGCAGATGGCAGGAGCGGCAGCTATGCCCGCATCCGCGATGGGAGTGCCGCAGGCCCAGGCAGCCCCGGTTGTACAGAAGCAGCGCCGCCAGTTCCGCACGCTATTCAGGCGCGACTGGGCTATCGCGCTCTCCGACTGGTCCTTCCTGGTGTTGATGGTCGTGCAGCCGTTCATAATCGGTATCCTGCTCAATATCCTGTCGAACCCCGGCATGTTCGGCCACCCGTCGCAACCGGACCAGGCTCTACTCGACCCTTTGCGCCGGGGCGGAGCTATTGCGGGCCTCCTGGGGAGGCTAGACAGTGAGTTGGCGCGGGTGTATGATGCCTCGACCATCCTGGCGCGCGGGCAGATCATCATCTTCGCGTTGAGTGTGAGCGCGGTCTACCTGGGTGTGCTCCTGGCGATGCGCGAGCTTGTGAAGGAGCGGACTATCTACAGACGTGAGCGCATGGTGGGGCTGCGGCTTGGGCCATATCTGATGTCCAAGATAAGCGTCTTGACGGTCTTCAACACCTACCAGAGCATAGTGCTAGTCCTCTTCGTGCTAGCTGCCGCGCCTGTGGCAACCGGCGGCGCTCTCATATCCTGGGCACCCGTCGAGATGTTCGTCACTATCTTCCTGACCTCGTTCGGGGGGATGACGCTGGGGCTGCTCCTCTCGGCCCTGGCGCGGACGCAGGAGGTGCTGGGCGCGCTGGTGCCCCTGGTTATAATCCCGCAATTCATACTGAACAAGGCTGTTATCCCTCTCCCCGACATCCTGGAGCTTCCCTCCAGGCTGATGTTCACTACATGGTCGTCGGAGGCGCTGGGCTCCTCGATAGGACTTAGTCGCGACTACCTGCATAGCTTTTCCGCCTTCCCAGGCGACCTTATGCAGGCGAGCATGTCGCGCCTCTTCCTAAACGTGCCCCTGAACAACGCGCAGCCTCCATTACCGAACCTGCCGGACTACAACCCTGATGCCGGGCACCTGCTCACGCGGTGGGGGGCGCTGGTAGGGTTGAGCGTCTTCTTCCTGGCGCTGGCGTGGTGGCGGCAGAAGCGGCGGGACAAGTTCCAGGGGCGATGATATGAGTCTGAACGGAAGGAATGGAGACGTGGCTATTAGAGCGGTGGTCTTTGATATAGGTGGTGTGTTGGAAATCGCGCCCCGGACCGGCTGGGACGAAAAGTGGGAAGCGCAACTCCAACTGAAGCCAAGAGAGCTGCGAGAGTTGCTCCATGGCGTGTGGAGAGGGGGCAGCGTCGGTACAATATCCGAGGAGGAAGTGGAAAAGAGCACAGCCGAAATCCTGGGGCTGGACCAGGCGCAATTAGATGCGTTTATGCATGACCTGTGGGAAGAATATCTCGGTAAGCTCAACGTCGAGCTTGCCGCCTACTTCGCGGGCCTGCGCCCGCGCTACCGAACCGCCATCCTCAGCAACAGCTTCGTCGGTGCCAGGCGCAAAGAGCAGGAGCGATACGGTTTTGGTGATATGTGCGACCTGATTATTTACTCCCATGAGGAGGGGATGTCGAAGCCTGACAGGCGCATCTTTGAGCTGACCTGTGAGCGCCTCGGCTTGCAGCCCGGGGAGGTCCTCTTCCTGGACGACGTTGAGGAGGCGGTCATCGCCGCCCGTGAGCTTGGCATCCATGCTATTCCCTTCAGGGATACCGCGCAGGCCATCAGCGATATCCAGGCTTGCTTAGAGGGTGATTGAGAGCTATATGAGGTACTAACAGTCTTGCGTGATGCAGCACATCTCTCCGTGTCATTCCGAACGCAGTGAGGAATCTAGAAATGCCTCCACCTGGCAAGCTCGGAGATTCCTCACTGCGTTCGGAATGACAGGTAAGGTTGGATGTTTCAGGGGGATATATGATCCAATTCAATTGGGTCAAGTCTAGACTGATGTCTATGTGCGCCAGATGAGACAATACTTCGTTTACATCATGTCAAACGCTTCTCGCACGCTCTACACGGGGGTTACCAATAACCTTGAGCGCCGTGTTTTCCAGCATAAGCATAAACTTGTGGAAGGCTTCACCAGCAGATACAACATAACCTGGCTTGTCTACTACGCAGAGACCAATGACGTTCGGGAGGCAATTGCACGGGAGAAGCAGATCAAGGCATGGTCACGGGCGAAGAAGCTAGCCCTTATAGAGGAAATCAACCCAGAATGGAAAGATTTGAGTGCAGATTGGTATGATGTTGAGGGGATCAATGATTAGACGTCATAGCAGTCGTTCATGTGCCGATGTTTGGACTACGATGTTAAGCCTGGATTGTCATTCCGAACGAAGTGAGGAATCTCCGAGCTTGATGGTATGGATAGAGTTTTAGATTCCTCACTTCGTTCGGAATGACAGGTATGCATTATTTGTTTTAGATGCACTTTGAGGCTCGCACCTAAGAAGTGCTAACAAAACGTCTGTATGGGCGGTTCGCGGGTTCTTGGGCACTGCCTAATTCAGGCCCCTGCGGAGACATTACAGGTTTTGTTATGGTTCTAAAATAATAGGAGGAAAGTATGGACAAGGACGATAGTGACAGCCGCATTGAGGACGAAGGTATAGAGGCGGAACATTATTTCGATGAGACTACGGATGCATATCTTGCCGAGGAAGTGTCTGTAGGCGAAGAAGTCGTTGGAGATAGTGAGCCTGGACCTGTCGCCCCTCCTCCGCCGAAACCGCAGCCTGCCCTCCTGGGGCTGTTGGGGTTGGTGCTGCTGGCGGGTTTAGGGCTGGTCATCTGGGGCATGCTTTCCTCGCGCTCCGGACCGGGTTCAGGGCCGGTTACGGTCCCATCGGCACAGGCGCGCCTCACGCCTATCGGGCCGCTCGACCCCAAGCTCGCCTCGCTCCTCACAGACTTGCAGGCCGTGTACGTGCGCGACGGCGCGGAGGCGGCTCGCAAGTTCGCCGAAAGCAGGCTCCTCATAGAGCCGGACGGTATGATACGCCTGACTATCGAGCTTGACACCGAGGATAAAGCCGCGCACGACGAGGTAGCCGCACAGCTAGACGCATGGGGCGTGAAGATCGACAACCGCAACCGCATGTCGATGGACGTATCGTTCACGTTACAGCAGGTCGGTGATGCCCTGGCGATACCGACCGTAGGCGTGGGCACTCCCATAGCTATCCCTACTGCCCTGATGGGTGGAGATTTACCCCCTACGATACTGAACGGCATGGCTCATCTCAAGCACGTATCCCGCGTCCTCCTCGCCACCAAGCCTGATACGGATAGCCTCCCTCTTATGCCTCCCTTCGCCGTGCGCCCGGAGGGGATAGACAAGTCCCACGCCAACGTCTGGCAACAGCAGGGTTTCACCGGCAAGGGGATGAAGATAGCGGTGCTCGACCCTGACGGGTTCTACGGCTATAAGGAGATGCTCGGCGAAGAACTGCCGACGGACGACAAAGTGCACGTGATGGCGTTCAACGCATCTCGCAATGTCGAGGGGAACCCGGAGGCCCAACCGAAGCGCCGCTGGCACGGGGCGGCCTGCGCCGAGATAGTGCACGCGATGGCCCCCGATGCGGAGCTATATCTGGCGGCATTCGATACGTTCGGCAGCGAAGAGAAAGCTGTGGAGTGGGCCATTTCACAGGGGGTCAATATCATTTCGGCCTCGTATGGCTCCAATTACTATCCCACCGACGGCAAGACCGCTGCAACGACTCTCCTCGTGGACAAAACGACACGTGAGAACGGTATATTCTGGGCCATCTCGTCAGGCAACGAAGCAGATGGACATTACCGCGGGGTCTTCCAGGCAGGGCCGGACGGCATATCCAATATTTTTTACAATGGACAGGCACGATTCAAGATAAACGTGCTTGCTGCCGGGGCAATAAAGATACTGTTGCGCTGGGACGACTGGCAGGAGCGCACGGTAGACTACACTTTCCTTCTCCTGGATGAGAATGGCAATGAGCTGGCTGCCAGCCGAGATGTACAGAGCGGGCCTCCTGCAAACCCCGTTGAAATTCTACAGTACAATGCGCCCAGCACGGGAGATTATTATCTGGCGATAACGGCCCCGCAAGGCACGAGGGGCGTCACCTTTGATATCTTCATCAAGTCCGGTTCAATGGACTTCGAGAAGTACGTAGCAGGCAATAGCGTGGGCAGCCCAGGGGACGCGACAACCGCTCTAACTGTAGGGGCCATCAACTGGCAGAGCGAGCAGGTGACAGGATACAGCTCACAAGGCCCAACCGACGATGGGAGGATCAAGCCCGACATCGCAGCGCACTCGGATATGACCTCGCGCACCTATAGCCGGGAAAACAGGGTCTTCAGCGGCACAAGTGCGTCCGCCCCCCTGGTAGCGGGCGCGGCGGCGCTCGTGTGGAGCGCCAACCGCAACTTCACAGCTGATCAGGTGAAAACGTTCTTGATGCAGCGAGCAGTGGACGCGGGCGATGCCGGGCCTGACCCCGCGTATGGAGCGGGGCGACTGGAGATGGGTCCTTCGCCCAACGGCAACCCCGTTCCGTCTCCCGAGGTGCCCAGCCCTGTGCCCCCGGTCACGCCCGTGCCGCCCCTCCAGCCTGGAACTCAGGGTGGCGGCTCCAGTGACACTACGCTGATCGTAATAATCGGCGGATCGATGATTGCCCTCGCTCTGCTGGCGGGCACCGGCATCTGGCTCCTTACGCGCAGAAACGCGCGCCTCCAGCCCGCCTATGCCATCTCCGGCCCAGGAATGCAGTACAGGCAGCACCAACAGTACCCGCCGCAACAGCCTCCGCCCGGTTATTACCCCGGCCCGCCCCCAGGTCCAGGGCAAGCGCCTCCTCCTCCCGGCGGCATGAGGCCACCCGTGCCGCCTCAACCTGCTCAGTACAGCGGGCAGCCAGGTGCCGTTCCGCCTCCGAGGCCACCGATGCCCGGCTTTGGACAGCCGCCCGCTCCGGGGCAAGCTGGACCTATGCCCCCAGGCCCCCGGCCGCCTATGCCCGGTGTCGCTCCGGGCGGTCCGCCTCAGCCTCAGCCGCAAGGTGGGGTCCAGCCCCCGGCACCCAGGCCACCTATGCCTCAACCCCAGGCTCCCGGACAAGCGATGCCTCCGCAGCCTCCTACCGCACCGATGCAGGCCGGACCTGTGCCGCCACAGCCACCGGCTGTGGGACCTGGGACGGGGCCGGGTGGCAGGCCCGCGCCGCCCCCTCCCAGGCAGTCATCCCCCTGCCCAAGCTGCGGGCGCATGTTGAAGCCCGGCGCTACGCAGTGTGACCACTGCGGTTGGCAAAAATCTTAATCTTTCCTTCTTTTCTCTTCAACCGTTCGGTTGAAGAGAAAAGAAGAGTGGAGGAGCTATGAATAGCGATGATCCTGTAAAAGAGGAAATCCTGGAAGAGGAAGGCGCTGGCGGCGATCTATTAGCCGAAGAGGGCGAGCCTGAGAGCGCTGCCGGAGATGGCGGGAAGCGGTCCAGGCAGCAGAGCGCGCTTTACGGCGTGGTTGGGTTGTTGCTCGTGGCGGGTATCGCGCTGATTGTTATCAGTATGACCGTTGGTGGCAGGTCCAGCACGACTGCCACGCCTTTCCCCATACCCTCAATCGGCGTGCTCCTCACCCCGCCCGCCCAGGCCGACTCTGAGCTGGCATCGGTACTGACCGAGCTGCAAACGATATACGTGCGCGATGGGGAGGCGAAGGCGCGTGAGTTCGCCGAGCGCAGTAACCTCATAGACCCCTCAGGCAGGGTCTATCTCACTCTTGACCTCGACACCGAGGATACTGCCGCTCAGGACGAGCTGGTAAGGCAGCTTGAGGCGCTGGGTGTGAAGATAGACAACCGTTTCAGCAAGTCCCTCGACGTCTCTTTCACTCTGGAGCAACTGGGGAAAGCGCTTGAGATACCGACTGTCGGGGTGGGCACACCGATAGCTCTACCGACCAGCATCAGCCCCGATAACCTTCCGCCTACTCTCCTGCAAAAGCTGGCGGACCTCAAGCACGTCTCTCGCGTGCGCATCCCCAGAGAGCCGATGCTACCCTACATGCCCGCTGTCCCGTTACTGGTGCAGACGCCCGAAGGGGTCCAGTTAGTCCGCGCAGACGAGTGGCAGCGCCAGGGCTTCACCGGGAAGGGGCTGAAGGTAGGCATCATTGACGTAGGTGGCTTCCTGGGGTACAAGGATATGCTTGGCGAGGAGCTACCCAGGAACGTCGTGGTGAAGGCGTTCAATCGCTCAGGCAATATCGAGGGGAACCCTGGTGTGGATGACTACGATAGGGTACATGGCACCGCGTGCGCGGAGATCATCCATGCTATGGCCCCCGACGCGGAGCTATATTTCGCGGCTTTCGACAGCAACGAGGAGAACGCCATAAAGTGGCTCGAGTCGCAGGGCGTGGATATAATATCTGCTTCTTATGGCGGCCACTATTACCCCAGCGACGGCAAGTCCAACCCCGCGATACGCCTCATCAACCAGACCCATGACCGGGGCATCTTCTGGGCCTTATCAGCCGGTAATGAGGGGAACGATCACTACAAGGGGCGCTTCAAACAGGGAGAGGATGGCCTGAATATCTTCTACAACGGCTCCAATGCGCTCGGATTTAAGGCTTTCAGCGAAGGGAGCGTGTCAATCACGCTGCGGTGGGATGACTGGGAGGCAAGCACCATAGACTATAACCTGTACCTGCTCGACAAGAATCTGAACAGGATAGCTTCAAGCGAGGATATACAGGAGGGTCCACCGAGCGAATCTGTGGAGTTCATGCGCTTCAATCTCCCTTCCGATGGGCAATATTACATAGCCGTCGGGGGTAAGCAGGGCGTGAAGGAAGTCGATTTCGACATATTCACGCGCGGGTCGATAGAGTTGGAGAAGAGCATCGCCAGCGGCAGCATCGGTAGCCCAGGCGATGCCGCCGGCGCGCTCACCGTCGGGGCAGTACACTGGAATGAGAGCACTATCGCTGAGTACAGCTCGCAGGGACCAACCGACGACGGGCGGGTCAAGCCTGAGATTTCGGCCCCGGCAGGGGTGACTTCCCGAAGCTACGGGCGGCTAGGCAACGTATTCAACGGCACCAGCGCAGCCGCGCCCTTCGTCGCGGGGGCGGCGGCCCTCGTCTTGAGCGCCAACCCCAATATGAAGCCGGACGAGGTGCGAGATTTCCTGCTTCAGCACGCGAAGGATATGGGCGATCCTGGGCTTGATAACACTTACGGGTATGGCTTGCTTGACATGGGCACCGGACCGAACGTCGCGCCCACAGGCACGCCTGAGGAACCTACGCCGGTGCCTCCGACGCAAGAGGCCATCGTAACTCAGCAACCCACCACGGTGCAGCTTCCCACTGAGATCCCACCGACGCGACAAGTTCCCACAACTGCACCTGCCATACCGACTCCCGCTCCGCAGCCTACGGCAGCGCCTATACCCCCCAACACTACGACAGACTCAGGTGGAGGGATACTTTTGATGGCGGTGCTGGGTAGTAGCATGGTGGGTGTAAGCTTGATCGTTGGGCTGATCTTGCTGATGAGCGGCAGGCGGAAGGGTCCTACACCGTCTGCTGGCTATAGTTGGCCTCCACCACAAGGTGGCCCATACGCTCAGCAGCCGCGACCTCCACAATACCCACCCGGCTATTACCCTGGGCAGGGCGCGCCTCCGCAAGGCCAACCTCACCCTCAACAAGGGCAATACAGGCCGCCTCCACCAGGCTACCCGGCACCTCCGCCTGGGCAGCAGCAGCCTGGCTATCCTCCGCAGTACCCACAGCCACCGCAGCCGCAAGGGGGCTACCCTCAGCAGCCTCTACCCGGGTACGGCCCTCAAGGCCAGCCTGTCCAGCCCGGGCAAGGCAAGCCACCTCAGCCGGGGTATCCGCCTCCACCCGGCTATGGTGCGCAACAGGGCCAGCCACCCCCGCCCGGCTACAGACCTCCTGCGCCGCAGCCTCAGTCGCCAGTTGCACCCCCGCAGTGGCCTGCTCAACCCCAACAGCCGCAGGGGGGCTACCCCATGCCGCAGCAGCAACCACAACCGCAACAACCTACAGGGCCGGGTGGGCGACCCATGCCCCCTCCTCCGAAGGGTGCGGCCTTATGCCCAAACTGTGGCCGTATGCTGAAGCCTGGAGCGGCGCAGTGCGATAACTGTGGCTGGCGCAAGCCTTAACTTTCTTCCGTAAATAAGAATGGGTGGTCGTTCAACGACCACCCATTCTTATTTACGGAAAGAACTGCACTCTCTTCAATTACAGTGCCGGGGCTGTTGCCACGTGGGATAGGTTGCTGTATACCAGGCTGGACGTTTCTCGGTGCCGGCTGCGGTTTGCCTATCACGCCTGTAGCCCAGAGTATCCCTATGACAACCATTATTATCACGATCAAAGCGACGATTCCCGGCCAGGGACTTGATGCTGCCGGTGTAGTGCTCCCCGCGCCTGTGGGTACGGTGGACTGAGGTGGGGGTGGCGCGGGTGCAGAGCTGGTGTTGAGTGTGGGCGCAGAAGGTCCGGATGGCTGAGGCGGCATGCTCGATTGCCCCATCTTGGGTGGCGGTGCTGCCGTCTTGCCCGAAGTGTTGAGGGTTGGTTGCGGGCGGGTCATAGGTGGAGGCGCGGGTGCGCTCTGCCCAATGTTAGGTTGCGGCCCCGCGCTCGCGGCGGAAGATTGAGATGCCTGTGATGCCTGTGGCGTCTGCTGCGCCCTCGGCCATGAACCGGGCGCGGCGATTGGAGGGCGGGTCGATGGTGGTGGCTGCGTGCCTGTTTGCACGGGCGCGGTCACGCCTGGGGGTAGGGGTGGTGGCGGGAGTGATTCAGCTTGCTGCTGAGGCGCGGCAGAGCCCGCCTTAGCCATCATCGAGCTTCCGCACGACTGGCAAAAGACCTTCCCCTCAGGATTGTCGGCCCCGCAGGAGGGGCATTGGGTGCTTGATTGCATGACGACGGACGACGGACGACGGACGACGGACGACGGAGATTACGCAATAATCTCACGCATCACGTTTCACGTTTCACGTTTCACGTTTCACTCGCTACTCATTACCTACCAATGCACTACCACAGTGGTCCCCATCGGCGTCCAGTTGTAGAGAGTGCCTGCTATGCCAAGGGGGAGGTTGACGCAGCCGTGGCTCATGGGGCGGCCAAAGTTGTGGTGCCAGTACGCACCATGGATCGCGTAGGCTCCGTAGAAGTACATGACGTGGGGTACGTTGGGGAGGTCGTAGCGGTCGCGCCCGGTCCCACCGCGCATCCGTTGCGACCTGATCTTGCTGTATACGCGGAATGTGCCTTTTACCGTAGGGTAGCGGCTGGTTCCAGAGCTGATGAGTGTGGAATAAATGAGGGTATTGCCTGCATAAGCTCGCAGCCTCTGTGAGCTAAGGTCTATATCTATCCACTTATAGGTCCTCGCGGCGGGACTCGCGCCTGTGCTCCCAGGGACGCTCGCCTGGCCCGACCCCAGGGGCGTGGCGTAGGCACTCCCACCGAATGACGAGCTAACGAGTACCCCGGCCAGCAGCCCTGCCAGGATGCATCTACCCACCTTGCTAGATAGGACGGCGAATATCCCTTTCATATAATGCTCCTCCGGTCTAAAAAGAGTTCTTATATAACAGAGCACCCTTCAGGGTACTGGTGCTTATGATAGCACCAGATCACCGCACAGTCAATAGGTTTCTACGACATTTTACGTAAATAGGAGATAGGGGTCGGTAGTTACGCTAGACACATCACTAATCCTAATTACTGATCCCCGACCCCCGACCCCCGACCCCTATCTCCTATTTACTAACCTGTACGTTATAGCCCACCGTTACGACGCGGCCCTCGTAGCCGAACTGCACCCAGAGGCGGTAGAAGCCGGGCTGCATGAAAGTATGGGTGAATTGGAGGTTGGGGCCGAAATGCGCCGGGGGTGTGGGCATCGCCATATTGCCCATATTCATATTGCTCATGTCGCCCGACATCGCGCCGCCGGGTACGTCGCCATGCGTGTGAGCGAACTGCATGGTGTCGGCGCTAATCAGCACTACGTGAGCGGGCGCGCCCAGGTACGGCTCCAGGTTGCTTACAGGATTACCGTCTTTGCTGACGCTGAGGGTGAAGGTCGTTGCCGACCAGCGGCGTACCCTCTGGGGGTACGCGTTCAGCACCGTCGTCAGGCCGTCTACCTGCTGAGGCTGTCCGAGGTTTGGGGTGAGAGTGGCACCGGCACCGGCTGAGGGGCTTCCGGCAGCAGTGATAGCATTGCGCTCAAGCTGCATCTTGCCGTCCGCTGTAAAGAATTCATTGAATAGGAGATAGTCACCGGCGGTAGGAAGGCTTTCGGCCACCGCATATCGACCCTCGCCCAGATGGTCGGGGTGGATGTGGGAGAAGTGCTGCAAGTCCTTGCTCACGATGATAAGGTGCATCAGCTTCTCGTGCGTTACCTGTAACTCGCCCGGCTCGACCGGCTTTCCGCTCCCGTCCTGGAGAGTATAAGTTACAGTGAAAGGGGAGTTGGCTTGCAACACTCCGGGGTCCGTTGCCACGCTGGACTTGAGAGGCCCACCGTACACCGTTATCAACCTCCCCTCCACGCCTCCACCTTCACCATGCTGGTGGTTGTGGCCCGCGAGAGGTTGGGAGGGGTCTCTGGTAGGCGGTGGAGGGACGGGGAGGGACGGACCTGTACAGGCCATAAGTAGGAGCACCAGGGCAACAGCGAGCACCAGACGAAGGACGAAAGACGAAGGACGTAAGAGCAAAGCTTCGTCCTTCGTCTTTCGTCCTTCGTCTATTCCCCACAACGAGTTCAGTAAAGCCATACCCTTACTGTAACACGCCATCTAACATACAGCCATCCACTCCCTGCTCCAATCCGATCTCGAACGCACGGAAGCGCTGCTCAGGCTGGCCGTGCGCGCCCTCTACGAACCAGGGGAGGTCGCTGTCGTCGCCTGCTTTGAAGAGAGAGTTGGCCCCTTCGTCAAGGTCTCCCTCTTCGAGAAGACCCTCGTCGCCTGCATGGGCGGCCCATGCCCCCGCGAAGCAGTCGGCCTGTAGCTCAAGCTCAATAGTGTGCGTTGCTCGCCTGTCTATACCGAGGTTGTTCTGCACCAAGTGGCCCCACTCGTGCGCGAGGATAGTCACGGGTGCGAAATCGCCATCGGAGGCTAGCTGGTCCAGGAGGAAGTTGTAGTCATAGTAGATGCCGTGCGAGCCGGGACAGTAGAATGCATTGTTCAGCACCGCGGGGCCGCAAGCTGTCCTCACCTGCTGGGTGTACGCGACGAAATCAACGGGTGGGCGATACCGAATGCCTGCTTGCCTGAATTCGCCCGCCCAGAAGCTATTTATGTCTTCGGCGGCAAATATGAGGAGGGTCTGCATGGTGTCGGGGCAGCCGTCGAGGTCGAATACCTTGTTCCTATTTTCCGGTACCTTGGGGCAGCGGTCTGCGTTATCCGCTATGTTATCACCGTCGCGGTCACCCGTGCGCCCCCTGACATTCGACAGGTATTTGGCTTCATAGCGGAGACTGCCCGCCAGCACGAGCATCACGTCGGCGGGTGGCCTCATCTCCGGGTGTAGCTCGAATATGGCGCGCTGAAAATACTGCACGCGGTAAGTCTTGCCATCCGTCGGGCTTTGCTGCATGAATTCGTCGGTGATCGGATAGCCAAACTGCACCTGGCCGTTGTTTTTCCTCCAGAAGTCGAGGAACTTGCCCCCCAGCCGTTTGCCCGACTCGCGGAACAGTACGGAGCCGGAGGTGTTGTTTGGCTGCTGGCCCGTAGCGCCCCTGGGGTATCGCTGCTTATAGAGATACGTGCCGACAGGGGAGACCAGCACGTTATTTGGCGGGCGGTTCTCAGGGTGCCATTCGAGTATGCCGCGCTCGAAATACTGCATGATATATGTCTTGTTGTCTGTCTCGGACCTCTCCTGTAGCTCCGGTGAGATGGGGTAGCCGAAGCGGGTCACGGCACCGTTGTTATACCAGAAGCTATAAAAGGTGCCGCCCACCGCCTGGGTAGTCTCGCTGAAGTAGTGGCCGAACGCCTGAGGTGCCGGCGGCGCTTGCCGCGTCTGCGCATAGGCAGCTTCGCCTGGCCTCAGTGCGAGCACACCGAGGGCAAAGAGCAGGAATAAAATGAGCTTTCGGGCGTGTCGC
Source organism: Chloroflexia bacterium (assembly GCA_035274425.1). Classification (GTDB taxonomy): domain Bacteria; phylum Chloroflexota; class Chloroflexia; order QHBQ01; family JADMIH01; genus JADMIH01. The sequence continues at coordinate 20,417 of DATEOC010000039.1, read as the reverse complement.
CCCGTGCCTGACGTTCTCATCGTGGGTCTTCCTCCGCTGGTGGCAGTATTGCATGGCGCCCAGCTATACGTCAAGCATTTGTCGTGCCTTAAGGACGAAGGACGAAGGACGAAGGACGAAGGACGAAGGACGAAGGACGAAATATCTCATTCGTCCTTCGTCCTTCGTCCTTCGTCCTTCGTCTTTCGTCAGCGCGAAGCGCTCTAGGGGGTGAATTCCAGGCAGGCGTCAGGGCCATTTTCGAGGCCCATTACGAAGGCATCTATGCGCTCTTCGGGCTGGCCGTGCGCGCCGGGCTTGAACCAGGGGAAGTCTATATCGTCGCCTGCTTTGAAGAGAGAGTTCGCGCCTTCGTCAAGGTCGCCTTCCTCGAGGTAGCCCATCTCACCCGCATGTAAAGCCCAGGCTCCCGCGAAGCAGTCGGCCTGTAGCTCCGTCTGGATAGTCAGGTACTGGCCTTGCAGGAACCCTAGATTGCCCTGCACCAGGTGGCCCCACTCGTGCGCGAGGATGGTCACGGGCGCGAAGTCGCCGTCCGAGTTCAACTGGTCGATGAGGAAGTCGTAATGGTAGTAGATGCTGTGGTCCAGGCTACAGTAGAAGGCGTTGTTGAGGAGAGCGGGGCCGCATGGGGTGTCTATCGGCTCGTTATAGGCTATGAACTGCTCAGGCGCAGCATACTCTGCGTTCTCCTGCTTGAACTTGTCCACCCAGAAGCTGTTGATGTCCTCAGCTGCGAAGATGACCAGGGTTTGAAGGGTGTCCGGGCAGCCGTCGGCGTCGAATATCTTGTTGAAGTTCTCAGGGGACCAGGGGCACTGGTCGTCTTCAACGTCGCTGGTGCCGTTACCGTTGGCGTCGTCGAGGACGCTGTCGCCGTCAGTATCGCCCGGCTTGCCCTTGAGGTTGGACTGGTACTTTGCCGCATAGTGGAACGAGCCTAGAAGGGAGAGGAGCACCTGATAATTTGGGTCTTTCTGCTCAGGGTGGTATTCAAATACCGCACGCTCAAAATACTGGACGGTGTAGGTCTTGCCATCCGTAGGGCTTTTCTCCTGGAACTCGTCAGAGATGGGAAAGCCCTGCTGGGGGAGACCGCCGTGCGTATTCCAATACTGGAGGAACTTGCCTCCCAGCCTCTTGCCGGTCTCTTTGAAGAGGACGGAGCCTGCGGTGGTATTAGGCTTCTGACCTGGCGCGCCATTCGGGTACTTCTGCTTGTAGAGGAAATTGCCCAGGAGGGAGAGTAGCACGGGGGTCTTGGGCGTCTCCGGGTGCCACTCGAAGACCGCGCGCTCGAAGTACTGCACGAGGTAATCCTTACCGTTGGTGTCGGAGCGCTCCACAAACTCCTGCGAGATCGGGTAGCCTTGCTGGGCAAGCTGCCCTCGCTCTACCCAGTACTCCCAGAAGCCGCCGCCCACCGCCTGATTTGTCTCGCGGAAGTAGTGACCGAAAGAATAAGCCTTGTTTTGGGCATAAGAAGGGGCCGGATTGAGCGCGAATATGCTGAACGCGACCAACGTCAGCACAGAGAGCCACCGGCTCTTCCCCTTATGCCTCTCTCCCAATAGCATCATTGTTTCACTCCTATACATTTGAATTTATACTAGAATCGCTGATGCCATGATAATAGCAAAGATAACGAGCCAAAGGTCCGCACAAAAACCGCACAAAAGGACGACAGACGACGGTAATAAACACAGAGACACAAAGGGCACAAAGGACGCACAGAGATTATTAATGGTGTGCAGTAACCAAAAATAAACTCTGTGTTACCTTTGTGCTCTCTGCGTCTCCGTGTTTAAATCCGTCGTCCGTCGTCCATTACGGCGTGAAGTCGAAGCAGGCGTAGGGGCCTTCGTCGTAGCCTAGTTGGAAGGCCTGGATGCGTTGCTGCGGCGAGCCGTGTGCTCCCGGCTCGAACCAGGGGAAGTCCTCCTCGTCGCCCGCCCTAAAGAGGGAGCTGGCGGCCTCATCGAGGTCCCCTTCTTCCAGCAAGCCCTCATCTTCTACATGCCACGACCAGGCGCCCGCGAAGCAATCGGCCTGCTGCTCGGTCTGGAAAGTGAGATAGTGAGGGTCGTCGAGGATGCCGAGGTTGCCCTGGATGAGGTGCCCCCACTCGTGCGCTAGTATGATTACGGGCGCAAAGTCCCCTACCTCGTCCAATTCGCTCTGGAGGAAGTTATAGTCGTAGTAGATGCCGTGGTCCCCACCACAATAAAAAGCGTTGTTCACCTCGACAGGCCCGCACTCGGTATCGTACTGGCCATCCTCCCAATAGGCAGCGAAGATGTCGGGGGGCGCGTAATCAATCCCTTCGTCGTCAAAGAAGCCCGCCCAATAAGTGTCTATATCTTCGGCGGCGAAGACCAAAAGGGTCTGCATAGTGTCTGGGCAACCGTCGAGGTCGAACACCTTATTGACGTTCTCAAGGAACCTGGGGCAGTCATCGGGACCGTCCAGGATGCCATCGCCGTCTACGTCCATCTCAGCATCGGGCACGCCGTCACCATCAATGTCGCCGGGGCTGCCCTCGAGTCTCGACTGGTCGTTCTCCTCATAGCGAAAGCGTCCCAACTGGGAGAGCAGCACTTCGAACTTTGTGCCCGCAAGCTCAGGGTGAAGCTCGAAGACCGCGCGCTCGAAGTATTGCACCGTATAGGTCTTGCCGTCTATAGGGCTTTTCTCCTGGAACTCATCAGAGATGGGGAAGCCCTGCTGGGCGAGGCCGCCGTGCGTGTTCCAGTAGGTGCGGAACTTCCCGCCCAGCCTCTTGCCCGTCTCCTTGAAGAGGACCGAGCCTGTGGTGGTATTAGGCTTCTGATTGGGCGCGCCGCTGGGATATTTCTTCTGGTACTCGAATCTCCCCAGCAAGGAGAGCAAAACTATCGTATTGGGCGTTTCGGGGTGGTACTCGAAGACCGCGCGCTCGTAATATTGGACGAGGTACTCCTTGCCGTTGGTGTCGGATACTTCGGTGAATTCTTCCGATAGAGGGTAGCCCTGCTGCTCCAGGCCCCCATGGCTGGTCCAATATTGCCAGAACGCGCCGCTCGCCGCCTGGTGGGTCTCTTGGAAGAAATGCCCGTAGGCGGTGGGTGCTGCCTGGGCATAGCTCGCGGTTGGCCGGAACGCCAGGAAGCTCAGGGCGGCCATCATCACCGCCGATACCCACCTCAACTTCCTATGCCTGTTAGCTGTCGCCATCTCTATGTCCCTCCTCCTCATATTCCTCTAAATAATGCCAATCAGTATATCATTGAGACTACCACATATCAATCAAAAAGAGCGCCAGTTGGCGCTCTTTTTGATTGGTAAAGTTGTCTTATCGCTACGGGTTGACGCAGAAGAATATCACAGCCTTGTTCCCGCTGTCATCCCCCTGGAAGCTCAGACCCCACACGCCTGGGTAATCGGCATCTTCGTCCAGAATCTCCCATTCGAGGGGGCCAATCGTCCCGTCGGGGTTGACTAGTCCCTCGATGCCATGCTCAGTGCCGGTGACGTAGCCATCGGGCCAGGTGATCCAGAACGATACCGTCTCGCCCGGAGTAAAGCCCCTGGCGGTAATCTGTAGCACATCCCCTGGTCTGCCGTTGTTGGGTACGGCTTCACCGTTGCGGCTGGACGACGTATCGCATGGTGGAGGAGGGCCACTGGGAGTGCCGGCAGGGGTACGCGTAGGCGTGGGGGCCGGCGCGGTGATCTTGAAGTAGCCAATCCCCTTGTGGTGGGTGTCAATCCCCTCCATCGACAAGGCCCAGATACCGGCTGGGAAGCCGGGGAAGCTGGTGAATTGGATGCTGAGCGCGCCCGCGGCGTCGGCCGGGAAGCGCTGCTCCACGCCGTAGACCGCCTGGTCAGGCGCGCTAAAGTAGAGGGCTACCGTCTCGTGAGGCTGGAAGCCTGTGGCATCAAAGATGAAGACGGTGCCACCGGGGCCGCAGTTACCGGCGACGGGGCCGGGTGAGCCAGGGAGCACCACGCGGACGGTGGTGTTCTGTCCGGCGGGGATGCCTGAGCAGTCCTGCTCCGGAGATAGTGTGGGGCTTGCTTCGGCGGGTGCTGTAGCAGTCGGCCCTGCCGGGCGCGTGGCTACAGGTACGGCGGTGCTTACAGGTGCGGGTTTGCCCGCGTCCTTGTAGCGCCAGTCGTAGTAGTGCTGGCCTATGTTGCCCATCTGCACCTTGAAGCCAGGTACGCCGTTCGGCACATAAGTGACGATGCGGCGCTCGAACGCCTGGATCAGCACATCCTGCATCTCCCCGGCGATTTTGACCTTCGCCCAGTATGCCTCGGAGATTGGCAAGCCTGTGGCGTAGAACCAGGGGTCTGACAGGCGAGCATTATTGGCCTTGCCCGTGGCCGAGTCGTACACCGGCCCGACTTCGTTCAAGAACTCCCAGATGGCGAGGGGTATATTGTGCTTGGTCGTCTGGTCGAAGTAGATGATGTTCACCTTCGGATAGGTAGCCTTGGTCGGGTCGTCCCCTACCGTGCCATTACGGGCAATCGTGGCAGTGACGGACTGCGCCAACCTCGATCCGGCAGGGTGCTCACCCAGGGGAGTGTTAGCGACACCCTGGAAGCTCATGTAAGTAGGCGCGTTCGCATCGTCGGCGTCAGAGGCGAGGGGGATGTCTGCCGGGTAGCGGTCCACGTAGGTGGCGTTGCCCGTCTGCATCTTCCCGGAGATAAGCTCAACGGTAAGGAGGCCGTTGGTTACGAAGAAGGGATTCTTGGGGTCTCCCGCCGGATTGTTTATCTCCATGCGGCTCTTGTCGAAGTATTGCACGAGCCTCTTGCCGCCCACACCCTCCGCGTAGTCTTCCTGTAGGCCGCCCGTGTTGGGCACCGGACCCCAATACCACGAGCGCTTCACCGCGCCTGAGGCGACCGGCCTGTCGGTGCGCTCCCACGTGGCCTGGTAGGCGGAATGCGCGAAGGTGCCGGTGGAGGTTACGGGTTGGAACGTCTGGGCCTGGAATGCGTCGGTCCCCGTCGCCTCGTGGAACATCTTATCGATGCGGGCGGCACCAACGGGCCGTGTCTGCTGGCTCACAACCCCATTGCCCTGTACGCTCTGGACGAGCGTGGAGAGGCTGGGGGAGGCGAGGGCATGGCTGCCGTCGCCCGATGCCATAGTCGCCGCGCTGCCCCACCCGGCGAATGCAGATAGCGCGAGCGCGGCAAAAGCTAGCTGTGGGAAGAAGCGTTTTACACTGTTGTTGGACATACTTGGCTCCTTTTGAACCAGGCCTGCGGTCGCCTGGCTGACTGCTGAGCGGCCAGCAGGCCGGATATATTCCTGGGGGATTATACAGGACGAAAGACGAAGGACGAAGGACGAATGTTTGGTCATATGTCTGTCATGAATTTAGCCCAGGATATAGGCTCTTAACTTGCAAGTATCGGGCCTCCATCCTGGGCTAAATAAAAGTGCATTTCAAAACCTCATGGCAATCGGCTTCGTCCTTCGTCTTTCGTCCTTCGTCCCAAAGCTGTTCGCAGGTTTTGAAATGCACTCTTAGTGCTAAGCTACTTCTCTAGGGTATAAGCTTGAAGTAGCCTATAGCCTTGTTGTGGGTATCGACCCCTTCCATCGACAAGGCCCATATACCTGTCGGGAAGGAAGAGTTGGTCGTCAGCACGACGCAGCACGCGTCGCCATCGCCATCGGCATCGAGCTGGAAGTTCGCACCGAACACCGACCCATCGGGAGCGGTTAGATACGCGCCTACGTGCTCACCTGCTCCAAAGCCCTGGCCGAGGAACGCGAAGCGCGTGCCCCTTCTACCGCAGTCGACGGCCTCGCCGTCGGAGTCAATGAGCATATTCTTTTGAGGGGGTATGCCGTCGCAAGGATTGGCGGTCGGTGGCACCGAAGTGGGGGGCACCGAGGTTGGCACTGAGGTCGCAGGCACCGAAGTAGGCGGCACTATAGTGGTGGGTGGCACTACGGTGGGCTGAGGGGCCTGGTACTTCTTGCGGTACTGGAATGTGCCGAGCTGCGAGAGTAGCACCTGGAACGCAGGCTGCTCTTCGGGGTGGTACTCGAAGACGGCGCGCTGGAAGTACTGTACTTTGTACGTCTGGCCGTTGAGGTCGGACACCTCATTGAACTCGTCGGAGACGGGGTAGCCCTGCTGCGCGAGGCCACCATGCTCCCGCCAGTACTTGAGGAAGATACCTCCGAGACGCTTGCCTGTTTCGGGTACGAGCACTGAGCCGGCCTCGTTGTTGGGGGTCTGGTTGGGAGCGCCTACGCTTCCATACTTCGCCTGGTAGAAGAAGGTTCCTAGCAGGGAGAGGAGCACCTGGAACTCAGGCTTCTCGTCGGGGTGGTACTCGAAGACTGAGCGCTCGAAGTACTGCACCGTGTACGTTTTGCCATCCGTGTCGCTGATTTCCTGGATCTCTTCCGAGATCGGGAAGCCCTGCTGCGGGAGGCCGCCATGCTCGTTCCAGTACTTGAGGAACCTACCCTTGACCGTCTTGCCGGTCTCCGGGAAGGTGCGTGTCTCTTCCTGAGCAAGGGAAGGACCTGCTCCCACTGCAAATGCCGGTATAAGCAGCATAAAGAGCGAGAGTATTGCCAGTAAGCGTGTAAATCCGAGTTTCAATTTTTTGACCCTCCTAAAATTCGCCGTGTTAGAGTGGACGCCAGAATAACTACATGAGCTGTAGCCCGATACAAGTGCCCGGCGACGAAGCAGAGATTGCGGGCAGCACGTAAGGAGCGACTGGCTAGGGCAATAGCGTAGGTGCTCCCCTGGTTGCATAGTCCGCTGTCTGTTACGTGTTGCGTGTCGTCTATAGTCCAGGTTTCGTCGTCTTTAGCATCGGCTTGTAGCGACATATAGAGTCCCGTAAGTGTACCAGACTGTGGAGTAAGATTGCAAGGGAAACTGCGCATTTCATGCGAAATTGCATCTACATAGGCGTGACTCCTACTTAGAGCTGATGGCGTAGATACCCTGTTTGCGTCCGTTAACGGAGGGCATAGGGGTATTGTTCCACTTTATAGCAGGAAAAGCGGAGCAATTTCGTCGTCAGTTTTGCCTATTGTTGGGTGGGAGTTATGGGTGGGGAGGTCGGCAATATTGCCTATGGACGAAGGACAAAGGACGAAAGGGGTTGCTACCAGGGTTTTGAAATGCGCTCTATACCCCTTTATACGGGTAAGCGCCTCGCTTTATCCTTTTACTTGCTCCAGTAATCGGCCACGCTCGCTTCGGCTACGATGGGCACTACTTTGAGGATGACCTGGCCGGCGCGCACCATAGCGTCTTCGACTATCTGCTTGACCTCTTCCGCCTGGTCCTCGCGCACTTCGACCACGATCTCGTCATGTACGGTGTTGACGGTACGGGCGTCATACCCCTTGAGGGCGTTGCGGAGGTAGATAAGGGCGATCTTGGTCATGTCTGCGTTACAACCTTGTATTGGCGAATTTTTCCCCTGCCGCTCAATAGCGGCTATCTGCTTGCGCCAATCATCCTCACTTATGCGCTTGAGGCTTTCATCAGGGATGTTGTAGAAGCGTTTGCGGCCAATAGTGGTGGCGCTATAGCCATTGCGCACGGAGTCCTTTGCAGCTTTATCCAGCCATCGCTGCACGCCTGGATATGCTTTGAAGTAGCGGGCTATAAGCTCTTTGGCTTCATCGAGGGTCACACCGAGGCGCGGTGCCAGCCCACCTGGGCCCATACCGTATGCCAACCCGAAGTTGATGGCCTTAGCGGCATTACGCTGCGGCTTCTGCACCTCTTCGAGAGGTACGCCGAACATCTGCGACGCGGTGAGGGAGTGGAGGTCGCCGCCAGACTGGAAGGCGTTGACGAATCCGGGGTCTCCTGATAACTCGGCAAGCACGCGCAGCTCGCAATTGTGTACGATGAAACCTGCCGCTTCGAAACGTTGCTCTGGCTGGTCCATGACATCGAAGACTTCGATGCTGCGGCCACTCGGCTCTACACTTGATACTCTATCCCAATGATAACGCGCGTACTGCTCGATAGCTGGATTATCTATAGTAGCAAGCTTGCCTCTTGTGTATGGTCGTCCATGTATATGGTTGAAGATGTACTTACGGTAAGGTAAGCCAATTGCTCTTACTTCTTCAACTGGAACAGGCAAGTAGTTACCCTGATCGCGGCTGCTCTTGATGATCAGTGTCTCTGCGAGTCTACCAGCTTTAGCGGAGAGTCGAAAGCCTATATGCGCTGCGAAATTACGCAGACTGACACTGTCAGACACCATTACGCGGTAGTAGATAGCACCACCCGGTATGAAGTTGCGACCTCCACGACAAGTGATAACTGTGGACATGATGCCGTAGCGTAGGAGAGCTAGCTGCACATCCTGCGCTAGGCCCCGCCATTTCGTCGCAAGATAGATACCGTTATTATCAACGTTGCCGTCGGCATCGAATAAGCCCGACAAGAAACTGCCCAGGTTGTGCAGACGATCTAGAGGGAGACGCAGGTCCTTCTTGTTAAAGAGACCCCGCAGCTTATCCGCGAATGCTCTCTGGTTGGTGACCGCGTACGAATAGCTCCAACCGCGTGGCTCCTCACCCAGAGTATCCGATACGAACTGTCTCAATTCTGACGCATGCGGTTCCTGACCCTTTGCAAAGTACACTGAACCTGGCGATCTATTGAGGGAACCATCGCCCACCCAGAAGCCCATCAACCACGCCTCTTCATTGAATGACTCGATCTCAGACGCCTTAGCGCCTGCGAGCGCCACCCAATCCCCCTCTTGCAAGGAGCTTGCTTCTATCCAACCACGATGCGTAAATATGAGGTGGTCAGGCGTGCATTCGAGCTTATACTTGCGGTCCGTACTCAGGATAAGGGTTTCAGATATGCCCTTTGAGATGCTTTGCGGGTGGTCTTGTATTCTGACCCAGCTATCTTCTGTGCCTACCCACGTATCAAGCGCTATACACTGAGAATAATCGCAAGTCACCAGCTTATATCCAGGCGCGGCCACGAAGCATTTGCGGAAGTCGGACGTGGCGGGTATCTGCTGGACGTTTGGGCGCGTGCATGAAAATCTACCAGTATCCGCTCCGTACTGGTTGAAGTCAGGGTGGATGCGGTGGGTCTTGGGGTTGATCAGGCTCAGCACGTTCTCGCCGAAGGCCGACAGCGTCTTCTCATGGCCGCGATACTCGAGGAGCTTGGTAACGGCGGGGTGGCTGTACTTGGTTAGGGTGGCCTCCATCGTGTCCGGGAGGTCCACGCCTAACGTAGAGAAGGCCTCCACCAACTGGGTGTTGGAGTTGAGGTTGATAGCGGAGACGCCGAACATGGTAGCCTGCATAGAGGCAGGCTCCAATAGCTCGGCAAGCTCGGCGGCAGCGCGGTCCCGTTGCACCTGCACGTCGCTGATAATCTTTCGCCAGCGCGCCTCGTCTATCTGCACCCCCGCAAGCTCCATATCCCCTACAGCTGCGATACACTGGAACTCCAGGTCGGCCACCTGCTCCAGTCTATGCTTCTTAAGCTCAGGAGCCTGCTGCTTCCAGATTGGGATCATGATAAAGGCGTCGCGGGCGGCATAATGTAGCTGCTCCGAAGCCAGGTAGGAGTCGCCGTTGCCCGCCAGCTTGTAGAACGCTTCGCGCACGCTCTTGTCGAGGGTCGCGCCGATGTACTTGTGCGCGATCATCTTGAGGGAGATCTCTCGACTGATGCCCGCTGTCAAGAGGCGCTCGGCAAGCATCGTGTCGTACATGTTCGACAGGGTAATACCCACCTGCTGGCGCAACATCTCGTACTCGAACTTGGCGTTCTGCGCCACCTTGCTTACTTTAGGGTTCTCCAATAGTGGCTTGAGGGCGAGGGGCACCAGCCTGCGGCAGTCCACGATGTACACCTTGTCGGTAGTGGAGACCTGCAACAATAAAAGCTCGGAGGTGTGGGGGTCGAGGCCGGTGGTCTCGGTGTCGACGCCTACCAGTGTCTCTCGCGAGAGCTGCTCGGCTACTTCCGCCAGGCGCGATGGGTCCTGTATTAGCTCGTAATCGAACTCGTTGAAGTTGCCTGCCGATACGGTCGTGGCGGTGGAGGTGCTATTCGGATCGGAGAGTACGCGGCTGACCTCTTCATCAGTGAAGAGGGTCGTGGGCAACGCGTCGGCAATCGCCAGGTCCGTCTGAGTGCGGAGTGCGGAGTGCGGAGTGCGGAGTGTGAGGTCAGAAAGACCATTCACATTGTCGGACTCAGTGGAAGTGTGGCCGTTGGTATAGCTGCTGCCATTCAGCGCGTAACCATTGCCGTTTTGAGGAGTGAGGACTGGCGGTGGCGGCTCCTCAGTGGTGGGTGGAGGGGTAGGGGACTTATCCTTGTAATCAAGGTATAGCTGCCAGTAATAGTCGTCCCCGCGCCTGGCCCTACGCTTTTTAGGCTCAAGAGTGTATTTGCCGAACGCGCCTTCCTCGGCAATCGCCAGCACCGACACGCCGTTTATAGTGCAGAAGGGGCACGCGTCGTAGTCGCTGCGGTGGTAGCGGTGGCACTGGCGGCAGAAGCTATATTTACTTTCGACATGAAGGGTGGCGTCGCAGTGCTGGCAGAGCACGTGCGGAGAGTCACCCTGCCCGCCGTCCGCAGGCAAGGCGCTCCATTGCTCGCAACAGGGGCACCAGGTGGTCATCTTCTTAGTCTAAAGTTCAAAGTTCAAAGTTCAAAGTCCAAAGTCCAAAGTTCAAAGTCCAAAATTTCTGAATAAGGGGAGGAAGTTCGGAATCTAATTATACCCCCTTTCAGATGGGGTGACAGTGCAATATACACATTTAGTCCTTTCTCGTTTCTTTCGGTTTCCTGCACTATTCGACTTAGAGTGTCTTTCAAAACTTGGGTTTGGAGGAGTGTAGGGGCGTGGCGGCGCCACGCCCCTACGGGGGTATTGAAATGCCCACTTAACTGGTCGCACGAATACGCCGAATATTCGGTGTGAACATATGGACCACAAAGCCTGCTACCACCATCACGAGCAAGGTTGCGATAGCAATCTGGTAAGCAAAGCGCCCATGCACCTTCGGATCGAGTAGGAGAAGAGTGGTGCCCCAGAGCGCAGGTCCAAGCACAGCCGAGAACTTGCCCGTAAGATTGTATATTCCCAGGTACTCGCCAAGTTTCTCTTTAGGGCTTAACTCGATCATCATAGTGCGGGCAGCGGTCCATGTGCTACCGAGCGCTATCCCGGCGAACGGCGCTATTATCCATTGGAAAACGAACCTATCCGTAGTGAATATCGCGGCCACGAATACCCCTATCCACATCGCCAGGCTGATTATGAGGCTCTGCTTGGAGGTGAGTCGGTCTGTTACCAGTCCGAACAACCAGGAGCCTAGCACAGCGGCGATTATTGCGGGTGAAAGCACTTCGATAGCGCTGCCGAAGCCTATCACCTGGGTGGCGTAGACGCCCATAGCCACAATGACTGTGTTGAGAGCGTCGGAGTAGAGGAAATTAGCGACCAGGAATGTGAACAGGCCCGGCACCTTGCGAGTCTCCATCAGGGTGCGCCATGTCTTGCTTATCGCGCCTCGCCATGTAAGTCGCTCTACATCCCAGGGCTATCGACGACAGAGCTATCCCGCGACGTGGCGCGCTCACGCACGAACAGAAAGCAAGGCAACGCGAAGATTAGGAAGAGCGCAGCTGTCGGTATGAATGTATCCTTGCTGGGGCCGTTGCCAACTATCAAATTGACCAGCTGCCCGCCCGCGAGCGCTCCTGCGTAACCTACCCCTACCCCCAGCCCTGATATTTTGCCCCAGTTGAGCGTCGTGCTCACTGATGGGAGGAGGGCATCGTAGAAAATCAGAGAGGTCTGGTAGCCGATGTTTGCCAGAATAAAGACCCCGATTATCATCCACAGATCAGGGAGCAGCCCCATAGCAGTGGTTGCAAAGATGCACAGCATCGAGGTTGCGATAAGCCAGGGCATCCTTTTGGCACCCCTCCGGTCAGATAGCCCTCCCAGGAAGGGAGATATAAGAGCTACGATGAGCAGGGAAATCGACATGGGATAGGCGTACCATGCATCATCTAGTTTCAGGTCTTTGACTATGAAGGCAGGGAAGAAGACGCTGATAATGTTGAGAGACCATATCGTATTCGCGAAGTCAAAGAGCGCCCAGGAACCGACCGCAAGAGGTGATATACGCTCTTGTGTGTCCCTCGCCTCAAGGATAATGGCCGGTGATATAGATACGGGTATCGTAGCCGGAGATGCAGCCATACTTAGCCCTCCCGATAGCTTGGTGGTTCCAGCCCTTGTATGGTACCAGAAACCAAATGCTGAGTGTAGCGCAGCTTTAGTGCGATTGGCCTGGCTATCGCCAGGCGTGTACAATAATATAACTCGCGACAGAGGGGAGAGACACCATGAGAGTTCGTCTAAATGCAATTTACCCGACCTTCAGGCGAGGCGGGCCACCCCAACCCATGTTGTTAGTGATGGTTAGCATCCTGAGCTTATCAGCTATGTTGCTGATGCATGATGGTGGCCTCATATTGCAACGCCCGTCGGGCCTCAGGAGGTCCGAAAACTTCTCTTTGGATAAGATGCCTCTGATCTTTGAAGCGAACGCCGGACAGGTCGACCAATCTGTGAGTTACTCTGCCCGCAGGCCGGATGGCACGCTCCTCTTCACCGACCAGGGGATAGATATCGCTGTTGGACGACAGATGTACAGCAGTCAGACAACTAGCCCTCCGCAGGGTGTTACCCGCTCACCTGTCGTTAGCCTGCAATTCGTTGGAGCAAACCCCGATCTCCGCCTTGAAGGGACCAGCCTGCTGTCCGGTAAAGTGAACTATTTTACGGGATCTGATAGCTCCGGCTGGCGCACCAATGTAACCACTTATGAGGGGTTAACCTACCGAGAGATATATCCAGGCATATCTCTGTCGTATGTTGGCTCCGGGACAGGTCTCAAGGGGACCTATACTGTATCGCCAAATGCCGATCCCGCCTTGATCCGCTGGCGCTACGTTGGGGTAAATCAGGTTGAGATAGCGCAATCCGGTAATCTGGTGATGTCTCTCGACGACGGACGAACGACGGAGGACGAAGGAAGTCAATCCAAAATCGTGGAGAGTGCGCCCGTGGCATGGCAGGAGATAGATGGTCAACGGGTAAGTGTGAGTGCGAGATTTACGCTTGCGGTGGATGGCACCGCTAGTTTCTCCCTGGGCGCATATGACCCAACCTATCCGCTCACGATTGACCCTGTGCTCACCTACTCCACCTACTTCGGGGGGAGCAGCTCGGATGCGGGCTACGGCATCGCGGTGGACGCGGCGGGTAATATCTATTTGGCGGGCCAGACAGGCTCGACAGACTTTCCCCTGGAGGACCCTTTTCAGCCATCCTCGGGAGGGAGTCCGGATGCCTTCATAACCAAGTTCAATCCGTCGGGCACGGAGCTTATCTACTCCACCTATTTCGGTGGCAGCGGCCTCGAATGGCCGCGGGGTATCGCTATTGACGCGGCAGGTAATGTTGCCATTGCAGGGCGAACCAGTTCAACTAATTTGCCTTTAATGAATCCCGTCCAGTCTGCCCTGGCCGGTAGCGACGACGTCTTTGTCACTAAGCTCAATTCCACCGGATCGGGCCTGATTTTCTCCACGTACCTGGGTGGCAGCAACTGGGATGAGGCTCGCTCGGTGGCAGAGGACCCCTCGGGCAACGTTTACGTCAGTGGCGAGACCCGCTCCACCAACTTCCCCCTCATGAATCCCCTGCAATCGGCTTTTGGTGGTGGCCTCAGCGATGCGTTCGTGACGAAGATTAGCAGCCTCGGCAGCCAACTAATCTACTCAACTTATCTAGGGGGTGAGCAGACTTTCGGAGGAGATATAGGCTTCGGTATCGCGGCAGACGCGAACGGCAACGCTTATGTGACGGGCGATACTACCGCGATGGACTTCCCTGTAGCGAATGCATTTCAGCCGACAAATCATGGAGGGGAGTCGGAGGCATTCGTGAGCAAGATCAACCCAAGCGGCTCGGCCTTCGTCTATTCGACCTATCTTGGAGGGGGCCAGGCATCCTCCGGCTCTGGCGCCGATACCGGCTATGCAATTGCCGCCGATGCCTCCGGTAACGCCTATATCACGGGCGATACTGATTCGACCGATTTCCCGATCAGAAACGCCGTACAGCCGCAGTTAAACGGCTTCTATGATGTCTTTGTCGCCAAGATGAACCCTACCGGCAGCGACCTCGTTTACGCAACTTACCTGGGGGGAGAGAACGGGTCTGGGAACGAGCGGGGCCAGGGTATAGCCGTAGACCCTGCGGGCAGCGCTTCTGTGGTCGGCATCACCGACTCGCCTGATTTCCCTATGGTCAACGCGGTAGACCCCATGTATGGCACCGCGATAGATGCCTTCGCCTTCCGCCTGACGCCCTCAGGCTCGGCCTTGAGCTTCTCCACGTACCTGGGCGGCAGCAACAGCGATTACGGGCAGGCGGCGGCAGTTGACGGGTCGGGCAACACCTATGCGACAGGACTCACCGCGTCAACCAACTTCCCTCTTGCGAACCCATACCAATCGAGTAATGCCGCACCCTTCGACCTCTTCATAAGTAAGATTTCCGATGTCTCTTTCGTGACAGCTACCCCTGCGGGCACAATTACCTCGTTACCCACTTCCACTAACACCGCTGTACCAGCTACTTCGACTCCCCACGCTTCTACCCCTACTTCTACCCCGGGCCAGCCTTCGAGTACGGCAACAGTCGCTCCCACTTCTACTGCAACCGCTGTAGCAACGTCGGCAGCGACGAGCACCCCTGGCGCAGCCACCTCAACGCCGACCGTATGCACCATCACTTTCTCTGACGTGCCGCAGGGACACACATTTTATGCATATGTGCGGTGCCTTGCGTGCCAGGGGATATTAGGTGGGTATGACGATGGTACATTCCGCCCTGATAACCTCATAACCAGGGGGCAGATAGCCAAAGTCGTCTCTAACGCTGCCGCAATCGAGGACGAGCCAGGTCCCCAGGTGTATGAGGATGTAGCTTCTGACAACACGTTCTATATCTGGATCAACAGGCTATCTCTCCACGGCTATATGGGGGGCTACCCGTGTGGAGGGGAAGGAGAGCCTTGCGGGGCAGACAATAAGCCATACTTCCGACCCTTCTCTAATGCTACGCGGGGGCAGCTAGCGAAGATAGTGGCTAATGCAGCAGGGCTTGGCGGAGACCCCACAGGTATCTTCTACACAGATGTACCAAAAGACAACCCCTTCTATACATGGATAATGCGTCTCACCGCCCTGGGTGCTATGTCAGGCTACCCATGCGGAGGAGAGGGTGAGCCATGCGACGATGCTAACCGTCCGTATTTCCGGCCATACAACAATGTCACGAGGGGGCAAGCGAGCAAGATAGTAGCCAATGCCTTCTTCCCTGATTGCCAGACCCCTTCCAAAATGATTACGAGATAAGGGAAGGACGAGAGTAATAGCGTCTTTAGCAATCGTTATAGGAAGAGTGTCATTCCGAACGCAGTGAGGAATCTAAAGCTGCCTCCATATCCAAGCTCGGAGATTCCTCATTGCGTTCGGAATGACAGGGCAGATAGTGCTTCGTTAAGGCAGGCTTCTCTTCCTTCGTCATAGTTCTTAAACATGTTCTATTCCCCCTCAGGGGCTTTGCCCACTTTCTTCTGCCTCGTTTACACCTCCCTCAAAGTCTGTTAAGATTGAGGCGTTACTTCCCTGCTCAGGAGATATATGCATGGCTTCTACACCCGATATTGATATGCTTGAGATTATCGCTTCCGGCCTCGAACCGAAAGCCATTCCTTCTTCACTAAACGAACACGCGCCGCTCATGCCCAGGCGCGTCATAATCGTCGGGGCGGGAATGGCGGGGTTGGTCGCGGGGTATGAGTTGCAGCGTGCAGGGCACAACCCCATCATCCTGGAGGCCCAGAACCGCGTCGGTGGGCGCGTTTACACATTGCGCGAGCCGTTCGCACCCGGACTACACGCCGAGGCAGGCGCTATGCGCATCCCCCGCGCCCACGAGCTAACTATGGCATACGTAGAGAAGTTTGGGCTGAACGTCTCGGACTTCACGATGGGCAACCGCAACGCTTATTACTACATAAATGGCTGCAAGTGGCGCGTCAAGGATACCGACGTAGACCCCGATTGCCTCGGCTTCCCCGTCGCCGAGCACGAGCGTGGCAAATCACTTGATGCCTTGTGGACTGCTGCCTTACGCCCTTTCGCGCAGCGACTCGAAGAGGAGGGCGAGGGGTGCTGGCCGGAGATAACCGCCGAGTACGACCACTATTCTACCCGTGAGTACCTGGAGACGCTCAACTGGTCCGAAGGGGCTATCGAGCGCTTTGGCCTCCTCGCCAACCAGGAAGCTCTGATGAATTCCTCCTTCCTGGAGCTGTTGCGCGAAGAGGTGGGCAACTACTACACCAACATGGTCGAGCTAGAAGGGGGCATGGACACCCTGCCCTCAGCTTTCCTACCTGCGCTCAAGGACCACATCCGGTTTGGTGCGAAGATGGTCGCGATTGACCAGTCGCCAGAGCAAGTTACGGTGCACTACCGCACGAAAGCGGGCCGTTTCTCCGAGACGGGTGACAACGCCATCCTGACCGTGCCCTTCCCGATGCTGCGCCACGTCGAGATCCTCAAGCCTTTCTCTCGCCCCAAACAGCGAGCAATACGCCAGCTCCACTACGATGCTTCCGCGAAGATACTATTCCAATGCAGGCGGCGCTTCTGGGAGGAAGACGAAGGCATCTTTGGTGGCGGCACTATGACCGACCTCCCTATCCGCACCGTCTATTACCCTGACCATGGGCGTGAGACGGGTCGCGGCGTGCTGCTGGCGAGTTATACCTGGTCTGAGGACGCACAACGCTGGGGTTCGCTCTCGCCCGAAGAGCGCATCACCCACGCCCTCGAGAACCTGGCGTCTATCCACCCCCAGATTACCGAGGAGTTCGAGGCGGGCACCTCAAAGATGTGGCACGACGACGAGTTTGCAGGTGGGGCCTTCGCCCTCTTCGATCCCGGCCAGCAGACCCTTCTCCATGACCACATAGTCGCTCCCGAAGGCCGCATCCACTTCGCGGGCGAGCACACCTCCCTCTGCCATGCCTGGATACAAGGGGCAATCGAGTCGGGCTTGCGCGCCGCCCATGAGATACACCAGGAGAGCCTGTTAGCAAGGACAGTAGAAGAGGCCACAAACTAATCTTGACACCTTAAGAGGGTCTATTTCAAGATAAGATTCAACCTACGTTACAAGCACCTTCCTCCCTGTCATTCTGAGCGAAGCGAAGAATCTAAAACTCTATCCATAAGTCCAAGCTTGGAGATTCTTCGCTTCGCTCAGAATGACAGGCAAAAGTGGATTGTTCTTACGCAGCTTTTTAGAACCTAACCTCCCATAAGTATCCCTTAACATGGGAGGTTAGGTTTGGGTACCTGATCCCTATTTCCCCGCTCTCTCGCCCTATGAAGAAGCCAAAAGTGAACGGCACATCTTAAGAGAAGTCTATGTGCCGTTCACTTTTCAAGAGTAGCCGTGCACTTTTTACAAGAATACATGATAGGAACAGTGCTCACTATGACTAGGTCGGTTCGCGGTTTCTTGGTCGCAGACCAATTCAGGCCCCTACACCCTTTCACCTTACCCCATCGTCTATCGTCTATCATCACTCTGGCAATGTAAGCGCTTGACAGGCAGGAGTATAATGCATTAGTCCGCGTACACGGAGTGAAGTTTGCGCGGGTTGCATAGTTCGGTTTGACCGTTCGGGCGGTCCTGAGTGTTTGCCGTGAAGTATCATTACTTACGCCCCTCTCTTCTCATGGCTCTCCTCTTATTTCTTCTGAAGGGGGGTGGTACCTGGCTGTTTAGGAAAAGGATAAAGGAAGAAGGGTAAAGGATAAATTGTGCCTGTGGTGGAGGTCGTAGATCGTGCCTCAATACCCGCTTTTATCCTTTATCCCTTATCCTTCATAATTCTCAAATATCAAAGGAGGAAAAGTAATGGCTACAATAAAGTCACGCCTGGCATGGTTCGCCAGCGCAATTATGGTGCTCCTTCCGGTGCTCTCAGCATGCGGAGGTGACGCCACCCCGACCGCTGTGCCTGCCACGAATACCGTTCCTGCCGCGGTCGCGTCACCAACAACAGGTGCTGCCGTTACCGCAACCACGGGCGGCTCTTCGTCCGCCATGCTCGACGCGCTGGCAGCCGAGGGTATCAAGCCCGATACGAGCGCATCGGGTAAGTTCGAGTTCTTTAGTTGGTGGACGGCAGGCGGCGAGGCCGAGGGGAAGAACGACATCCTCAACCTCTACAAGCAGCTCTACCCCAACGTAGAAGTCATAGACGCGGCGGTGGCGGGTGGCGGCGGCGATAAAGCCAAAGCAGTGCTCAAGACCCGCATGCAGGGCAACGACCCGCCTGATACCTTCCAGGTGCATGGCGGCCCTGAGCTTATAGATGGCTACGTAAAAGCCAATCGCATGGAGTCGGTCAGCAGCATCTACAACGACATGAGCATTACCGGCGCGTTCCCCAAGCAACTGCTTGAAATGGTGAGCCAGGGCGGCGAGATTTACTCGGTCCCCGCCAACATCCACAGGGGGAATGAGCTTTTCTACAACAAGAAGGTGCTCTCCGACAACGGCATAACCGCGCCCACTACATGGGACGAGTTCTTCGCGGCGGCTGAGAAGCTGAAGGCGAAGGGCATAGCGGCGCTCGCGGTTGGCGGGAAGGACACCTGGGCCGTCACCATGCTCTTCGAGGACATCCTCGTGGCGCGGGGCGGCGCGAACATGTTCAACGACCTCATGGCGGGCAAGGCCGACTGGAACGACGCGAAGGTAGTCGCATCTCTCGACGATCTGAAGAAGATATGGTCGAGCGGCTACGTCAACAAGGATTTCTCCGCACTCACATGGGATGATGCCTCAGGCCAGGTGCTCAAGGGCACAGCGGCAATGACCATCATGGGCGACTGGGCGAAGGGCTACTTCCAGGCGAACGATCCCAAGTGGGCTGACAACTTCGGCTGGGTGGCAAGCCCCGGCACGAAGGGCGTCTTCAAGGTCGTTACCGACACCTTCGGTATCCCCAAGGGCGCGAAGAATGCCGAGAACGCCCGCCGCTTCCTCAAGCTCCTCGCCTCCAAGACGGGGCAGGTAGCGTTCAATCTGCGAAAAGGCTCCATCCCCGCCCGCACCGACGTGGATACCGGCCAGTTCGACGTTTACATGAAAGATGCTAACTCCGATTTCGGCAGCGCGGCATCGCTGGTGGGTAGCGCGCCGCACGGCTCGGCCACTACCGAAGCTTTCAACAGCGCCCTGACCACGGCCATCAACACCTTCGTCGCCAACCAGGGTAGCTCCGCGGAAACCGCGAAGGGGTTACAGGAGCAGGCTAAGGACCTGATAACAGGTGGGAGCAGTGGCATATCTGGGGGCGGTGATAAGATGACAGCCCTTGCTGCTGAAGGCATCACGCCTGACACCAGCGCCACAGGCAAGCTGGAGTTCTTTAGCTGGTGGACGGCAGGAGGCGAGGCCGAGGGGAAGAACGACATCCTCAACCTCTATAAGCAGCTTTATCCTAACGTGGAAGTGATAGACGCGGCGGTCGCGGGTGGCGGCGGCGATAAGGCCAAGGCCGTGCTCAAGACCCGCATGCAGGGCAACGACCCGCCTGATACCTTCCAGGTGCATGGCGGGCCGGAGATCATCGACGGCTATGTGAAGGCAAACCGCATGGACCCGGTGACGAGCATCTATAACGACATGAAAATCACCGGCGCGTTCCCCAAGCAGCTCCTCGATATGGTCAGCCAGAACGGCGAAATCTACTCCGTCCCGGCCAACATCCACAGGGGCAACGTCCTCTTCTACAACAAGAAAGTGCTCTCCGACAACGGCATAACCGCGCCTACGACCTGGGACGCGTTCTTCGCGGCGGCGGAGACGTTGAAGGGTAAGGGTATAGCGGCGCTCGCGGTCGGCGGCAAGGATACGTGGGCCGTCACCATGCTCTTCGAGGACATCCTCCTGACGACCGGAGGCCCACAGAAGTTCAACGACCTGATGGCGGGCAAGGCCGACTGGACCGACAAGAGCGTTGTAGATGCCCTTGCCGCGCTCAAGAAGATATGGGAGGGCGGCTACGTCAACAAAGACTTCTCAGCGCTGACGTGGGACGACGCTTCGGGACAGGTGCTCAAAGGCACAGCCGCTATGACCATCATGGGTGACTGGGCTAAGGGCTACTTCCAGGCAAATGACCCCAAGTGGGCTGACAACTTCGGCTGGATGCCAAGCCCCGGCACGAGCGGCATCTTCAAGGT
>DATEOC010000038.1:0-44143 GCA_035274425.1 Chloroflexia bacterium | reverse complement strand
AACCTGCATAACCTTCTCTTAAGGTGCAGGTTGCGGTTTTGGTCTCTCTTTCTGGGGAGAGAAGCTAACCTCCCATAAATACTCCTTAACGTGGGAGGTCAGGTTGGGGCAAGAATAGAGCTTCTGAAGCTGGGTGAATCTAATCTGCACATAGACTTCTCTTAACATCTGCAGTTCAGTTTGTGGACTTCCCCAGTACCCTTACCTCTAAATTGAACGCGTACGATCAGGAGGCAGGACTCAGGAGGTAGGTGTTCGTCGTCTGTCGTCTGTCGTCCGTCGTCACGCCGTTACCTCAGTGGGTGGGGGTATGTTCAGGAGACCTTCCATCGCGTGGAACTCGTACATACGCATGAGGGCGCGGTCCTCTTTGTTCATGTGCTGGTAGAGCGCCTCCGTGAGACCCTTGCGTATCTCTGACGGGAAGAGCTTGGCGAAGCGGTTATTCTCGATGGCTATGAATAGCTTGTAGAGGTCGAGGAGAGTAATGGAGTCGACGGGGAGGTCGCCGTCGGTGATGCGTACCTTGCCAACGTGCATCCGCACCTTCAGCTTATTCTCCCTGGCGAAGCGGTTTAGCTCGTACTCGAACTCCTGGGCCTTGCGAGAGTAACCGTACATGACCAGCTTTATGTAGATAGCCTCAACCGTATAGCGGAACAGTTCTATGACGCGGGTCTTGTCGGGCGGCACGGGCTGTATCAGGTGGAGGCGACTGAGGCCATACAGTAGCTTGGCCGTGTCGAACTGGGTCCTCTGGCGCTTGCGGGCGATAGTCGCCACGTCGCTCACCCCGTCCACCATCATCAACACCTCGCGAGCTTCGTCAGAGAGGGGGCCGGTGGCGGGCCTGGGGAGACGCCTGAATGCCATCAACACCGAGGGTATAACGGGAGCGATACTTATCCACTCGTCTACGCGGCGGGTACCTTCGATAATAAGCTTCTCGGCGCTGACGGTGACGTGGATGCCATCGCTCTTTACCATCACATCGCCCTGGAAAGTGAAGCGGCAGTTTCGCCACAGGAAGAGGGTGTAAATGGTGCTCTCGAGGAGTTGCTCTTCGCACCAACTCAATTCTTCGAGCGTTATGAGCTTGTGCTTAAGGAGAAGCTGCGTGGGGTCGGGGCCGTCGTAAGAGGGCTGCACGCCATTCATCCCCGGCGGGGAAAAGGCCTCAAGCCCCTCCATCCCCATCCCCTCAAGTCCCTCAAGCTCGGCCATGTACGGCTCTGTGGAGGGGTCATTCGGGGCGCGCAGGACAGATGACATCAGCGCCGGATCCGTGCGCGTCTTGCTATATCCGTTAGTTGACCCGTTGGAGACGCTTTTGGCTCGCGGTACTATAGGCTCCGTGTCAGATACGGGGAGGTCGGCCTGGCCGAGACGGCACGTTGTTCTCCACTGGGCACCAAGCGCTCGCTCAAGCTGCTCAGGCTTCAGGCGGCCCGCTTGGATGAGCAAGTCCACCACGCTGGGGAGGCGGGTGGCGGCGGCGATGTAGGTGATGCGCCCCTGCTCGTAGCAGATAGTGCGGGTATTCCAACCCTGGATCAGGGTGAGAGTGCCCGTCTTCTGCGTAAAAGAGAGGGTCTGCAACAGATCGGAGAGCGTAAAGCAGCCGATCCGGCCCTGTAAATCGAATTCTTCTTTCTCGTGCGTATCCATGGCTGGTAGTTGCTCGCCGGCGGCTGGCGCTTGCGGATAACCCAATGCAGGGTATAGCACCGCCGTGGCGCGTAGGCTCCCTGAGACAATTCTACCAGCCAGATAATACTAGGAGAAGAGGAAATTGGTACTATGCCCAATACCCCAAAGCGGTGTAGGAGTCCTACCTAATTACGAGTTACGAGTTACGAGTGAAACCAACCCGTAACTCGTAACTCGTAACTCGTAATTACTTCTGTATTTCTCTCACCGCGGCGAGTATCTGCGGGTCTTGATCGGGGGGGAACTCGTACCAGCGCACGTCCAGGACGATATCCGGGACGACGCCTTTGTCCTCGATGCTCGTCTTGCCGTCGGTGCGCAGGTAGGTAGCCTGGGCGAGCATCAGGCGGGAGCCGTAGGGCATGTCGTGAGGGTAGACAGTCTCAGTGTTGCCTGCGGTGGTCGTACCCAGGATGGTGGCGCGGTCGTAGTCCTGCATGACGGCGGCGAAACGCTCGGAGGCGCTCTCGCTACCGCTGCTGGTCAGCACCACTATTGGCTTCCCCTTGAGCGCGTTCAAGACCTGCCCACGAGGTATCCTGTGCTCGTTGCGGCCAGTGCGCGTAACGTCAAACCCGGCGCTGCCGCCATCGATGAACAGCCCTAGCATGGAGTTCAGCTCGGAGATGAGACCGCCGCCGTTCTGCCGCAAGTCTATAATCAAGCCATCTAACGGCCCTGACGCGGCCAACCTGTTGACCTCGTCCGCCGCCTCGTCTGAGATGCCGAAGACATTGAAGGTTGGCATGTCAAGGTAGGCCACGTTCGTACCAGGCCATCGCTTCGCGACCGCGTGGAATGAGAATGTCACAGTGTCACGGATTATAGTCACATCGCGTGGGGCCTTGCCGGGCGACTCGATGGTGAGGGTGACACTCGTCTTGGGTGGGCCGCGTATGAGGCGGGGGGCGTCAGCATTGCGCGTGAGGGGAGTGCCGTCTACGGCGCGTATGATGTCGAAGGCGTGCAGTCCTGCCTTGTCCGCAGGCCCGCCCGGTATGACGTAGACGATACGCACCGTGCTGCTTATCTCCTGCGACAGCACGCCTATGCCGGACAGCACCAGCTCGCCATTTCGCATAGCGTCGTCTTCGGCTACCGCTTTGGGGTCGGAGAAGCCTGAGTGGCGGTCGCCCAGCTTATTGATCATCTCGCTGATAAGCTCGTAAACGGCGGTGTCGTTGGCCGCCGCGACTATCTTGGGCTTGTACTCGTCGTGGACCGCCTGCCAGTTGAGGCCGCGAAAGTCGGTGTAGACGTAATTATCGCGCACTCTCTTCCACACGGCCTCGAAGACTTCCAGACGCTGGGCCTCGGAGAGTGTGTGGTCCGCACCATATTTGGCCTCGTGGCGGAAGGTCCCCAGGAGGGAGAGGAGGACGTTGTTGGGCGCTTTGTTCTCAGGGTGAAGCTCGAAGACCGCGCGCTCGAAGTACTGGACGGTGTATTGCTTGCCGTCGGTGTCGCTGCGCTCGGTGAACTCGTTGGAGATGGGGAAGCCCTGCTGAGCAAGCCCACCATGCGACTTCCAGTATTCGAGGAAGACGCCACCCAGGTGCTTGCCCGTTTCCGGGAATAGCATGAAGCCTGCCGAGGTGTTAGCCTTCTGGCTGGGCGCGCCTGCGGGGTATTTGTCGCCGTAGAAGAAGCTGCCGAGGAGGGAGAGGAGCACGTCGTAAGGCGCTTTATTTTCGGGGTGGGCCTCGAAGACGGCGCGCTCGAAGTACTGCACCTTGTACGCCTTGCCGTCGGTGTCGGAGCGCTCCTGCATCTCGTCGGAGATGGGGTAGCCTTGCTGTGGGAGACCGCCATGCGTGTCCCAGTACTGGAGGAAGATGCCGGAGACGCTCTTGCCGGTCTGGGGGAAGGTGCGGCTAGGGCCTGGGGCCTGGGCCTGAGCGTCGTGGGTGGCTGGCACCCAGAGCGATTGCAGCGCGACCAGGAGCGCCACGACGAGCGACCACCGGCGCACTTCCGGTAGCCTCTTATGATTTGTCATTATATGAAATACCTCCACGTAAGCATGTAACCGTGTAACGCTGAAACGTCGTGGATTGGGCACGTCCGCGAGGGACAAGATTGGACTGGCCGCTAAGGGAATCTTTCAGGACGCGTGATAGCGCACGATAAAAGTATAGCACAAAGGAGGGAGAAATCTATAGGAGTACGGAGGGTGGGACTTTATGGCTTGGCGCGCTTAGTACCATTGGGGCATATACATGAGGGGCGCGGTGCTTTATAGTGGAGGAGATAAGAGTGAAGTCGAAAAACCCTGCTCCTCCTGGTTCGAGGCCTCGAAAGAGGCCTCTTTTCTTTTGTCTATCTAATACCCATACAAGCAATACGCAAATTACCTCAATGCAGCATCGATAACTAAAGTTGTGATCTGCATACCAGGCTCTGATAGTTCAGAAGCTTGAGATGCAAGTTGCTTCTGTAAAGCGCCTTTGTCTATACCATTTCTAATAGCATCCGCCTTCCTGTAATCATCCGTATCACTCCATTTGTTGCAAAGAAACCAACCTACCAAATATAGGCCATGCTTACAGCTAGTATCACTTAGGTAGCGCCGAACAAGTTGCGTTTCCATTGCTGAATGTAGCTCACGATGCCAGCAACCTTTGGTCTCAATGACAACAGTTACGGTAGCGTACACGCCATCTTCGGAGACAGTAATGGCACCGACATAAATATCTGTTTCCTCACCACGACGGATCTCTACTTCACGGTTAACAACTATTCCCCTCGCCTTAAGATCACGGTCTAGATACTTCTTCACATAATCAGACAGTCTATTCTCATCCTTTGGTGTGTATTTCTTTGGGTTGCCTCCCATTTCGTTCCATAAATCAATTGCAGAGGGTGTTTCACCCTGAAGCTCTGCCTCTAGTCGTTTCAATGACTGTACTATTGCATCAAGCAGTTGCTCCCCACTTTGAACTAATCTTCGCTCCTCATTGCGTGCCAGATCCAAGATAGCACGTGGTAGAGGCGGTTTCCAGTTATGACGGCGGTAAGTCTCTTGAGCCCGTAACAGTGTCCATTTGAGCCAGCCCAGATGAGGCAACACCTCGGTGATGTACTTGAGAGCCTCAAGTGCTTGAGAAGTACCCCGTTCTTCGAGATAGCGTAAAAGGGAGTCTCTCCACCGAGCTATACTTTCTCTAGGTTGTACAAAATGAGCTCCTTCGGGAATGAAATCTTCCGCATGAGGATACTGATGGGCAAGCCATATATATAAGTCGGCCAAGTCATCGTCAGAAAGTCTGTATATACCACTTGCTCCGGCGCCATGCGAATGAGCAATTCGTGAAACCACTTCTTGACCGAATCCAGTGTCACTGCTTATCACAGGCCATATAAGTGGCCAAGCTGCATCATCAGCATAGCTTATTAGTAACTCGGCTGCCAAAATCAATTTGTCTCGTTCATGACCTTCAAGAGCAACAGGCGAGGTAACAAGTGACTTTGCATAGTGTAGTGCCTCCTCATCCTTATGAGCCATTAGTTTGTCCAGTAGAGCACGCACACAAGGCGGTGCCATAGTTGCATCTCTTGCTTTGGCTAACAAAGCTTCGGCCAAGCGCTGATCCCAGCAACTTTCAATCTTACTGAGAACAAAGAGATACTGACTTTCCTTATTCTCTTGATCTATCACGCTTAGTAACTTTTCTATGATGGCATTAGGTGCAATCTCATAAGCCAACCTAACTAACTCACGTTGCTCTTCCTGACCACCTGTGTTGCTGGCAGCGGGATAAGTGAGAATAATTGGTGCCCACTTCGCCCATGCGTCCTCTGTGAGAGCGTGGATAAAGCTTGGGGCTTCCTGTAGCAAAAGCCGTAACGCTCTGAAACCTGCGTATGCGGGACGATAGAAAACGTTTTTGCCCCACCATTTATGTGTTTCTGGATCACCCTCCAGAACATATTTCTTAGCAGCTTCGATAATCCTACCTCTGACTACATCATCAGACGTCTTCCAACCAGGGAGGGTTGTGAGATCCGATTTTAGTTCATCCCCGTAATAGGAACTGTCATTCTTGAGCGTCATTTCCATGTTGAGTTGCCACCATGCGTCGTGATCTCCAGCCTCGTACTTGTCAAGAAGTGCAGCTATTCGTTCCGAAGGCGGGGGGTTCACCAGTTCCTTTACGGGATCACTATTCCGGGCTGCTTGCCATTCTAATTGTTGAAGATAATCTTCCTTCAGCTTTCGAGCTTGGGCTGATCCGAGATCGACTGGATCGAACAGTCCGGCAAATGCTTTCGCCAAGATGTCATTCTCACGACTAAGAGCATATATAGCCTCCAAGTGGTTTTTCTCACCCCAGGCGACAAAACTTGACATGAACGTTGCAAGTATCTTCTGTGTATCTTCCGATCTAGTGCTCTGAAACTGATCCAGCATCCATAGCATATCCCCACTCAGGATCATCCCACACCAAGCTACTTTCCGAGCGTCAGCGTCGGGATCTGACATCAGTGGAAGTATAGCCTCGAATAACGTGAGTCGCTTTTGATCATCGCTGCTCACCAGACGTGCTATGAACTCCTCATGGTCATAATGTCTAACTATTGGTAAAACTGATTGGGCAAGGGATCCCAGCACTCCTGGCGTGTCGAGGTAATTCCAAGCCTGCTCTATAATCGCATCTACGAGTTGCTGTATATCCTCCCTGGCGGCCTCTCTAGGCGGTTGCTTTTCCACCCACTGCAATGCTATCGGCAGATCCTCATTCCGGAGAAACCGTATAGGATTGTCTGAGAGGAAGATCGTATAGGAACCAACGAATAGAAAACGCTTAGGAGGTGTAAGAGCAGAAAATAGCTCTTCTGCCGTCATGTGTTCAGGCCAACACATATTGAGGGCACACCCTTTTAACTCGTCGTCTGGATCGTCTTCATCTCTTAGAGTAGCAAGCGCCTTCAGCTTTGCTTTAGTCTCTGCATCCCCGAATCGAATTAAGGCGTATGCAGCATTTACTCGTGTTGCCAATAACTCGGATGAATCAAGAGCAATATCTGCGAGGTTAGCTTGAAGACTATACACTTTGCAAGCTTCTGCTATATCAATTGCCTCTCGACGGACAATATGTCCTTTTGATTTGTCACAAATATAAGGGCGAAGTTGCTCATCTAGAGCTGGATGTGTTAGCTTATGGTAATCACTGCGAGTAAAGAGGATCGAGGCTATCGCTTCCTTATCATACAAGTCTAGCAAAGTTGCAACTAAAGTAGCGCGATCTTCAAAAGCAACATTCTCCATATCGCATCGAAGCAGGACTTCAGGATTAGATTTCAGGATCTCACAGAACACGGCAGGAACCATGCTTGCTAACCAAGCTGCAACTTCATGCAACTGAGGAACTAGCTTTCCGGTCGAATCAGAAGGATAAGCCAGTAAGCTCATTATTTGTGCAGGTAACATTTTGTGGTGCGTTATATACCAAGCCGCAAGATACTCAGCATATGTTTGATGAGACCACCCCATGCGGTCTTGACCCCGAGAAGTAAACAGACCAGTTGATAACACTTCTCTGACTACGTCCTCATCTACTTCGAACCGCTGTCCCAGCGCACCTTCATTACCTTCACATAGTTCCCCAAGGGTCATATCTTCATCTGGAACACTTTCCTGATCGGTACCAATCCAGACGGCATAGCGATTAGCAAAGATAGTAACAGCTGCAATACGACCTGCCACTATCATACGCTGGTCGGCTGTAAGTCGACCCGTAAGTCTTGAGGCAGTACGGCTCTCATTGAACTCTTCGCAGAGCCTGCGACACCCCTCATAGTAAAGCGCTGCCTGCGTATCAGGGAGTCGGCCTTGTTTCTTGCCATAGATGTTGAGAAGAAACCTTAAGGTAATAGGCTTGATTGCCAGGGGCACAACTTCTTTTCGCTCAACTTCTGCTAAGAACTCATTTGGGTCTAGAGTGGTAGCCAGTACAGCTTCGGAAACATCTTCACGCCTGAGTGGGGCCAATTCGTATATACCTGTCTCTGTCTCTCTTTTGCCCCATAGCTCCTTAAGGCCATTCTCCAGCAACATTGGTAATTCAGCTGTCCGGCAAGAAATCCTAAGGTGAAGACGTTGGACTGGGTATTTTTGAAGTTCATCTACGAGTAATTGGGCAACCGTATCGACACGCAATAGACATTCGTCCAAGCTATCTAGGAAAATGTACAATGAATGTTCACCCATCAGCCAAGACGTAAAGATTGTATTCTCGAATAAGTCCCTCGCTAATCTAACATCACTGCTATATTGTCGAAGATCAAACCAGAGTACTTGGTTCCCACTCTCTTCAATCTTAGATTTAGTTGCTTCATACTCATCTCGAATAGTGCGCGTCTTACCTATACCAGGTTCTCCAAGTAGCACCAAACATGGTATATGGGATATTGCCTCGAACAGCACCAGATTAGGGTTAGGATTATAGCTATATTCACTTTCTGAAACCGGATTGGTCAAGTACCCTCGGTCGGACAGATTGATACTCTTCCCGCGTGGGAACCAATAACGCTTCCAATTGTAATGCTGAGTTGAGGCCATTACATAATCCTATTTCAGCTAATCATTGAATGGAAGGTAGATGTTTGAAGGTAGTTAATAATTAGACTACTCTTTTAGGTTATATCCATTCTCGACACATAGTAATTATATATAGACACCTGACTGTGATAGGAACTATACACTTAACTACCTCCACCTTCTGCCGAAAATAGCGAATCGGCCCTACCTTGTGGTAGAGCCGATTTTATCAATACTCCAGAAGAATATTTGCCAACGCGTCTAAACCCGCGCCATCTCCCTGCTCCCATTACGGGAGCGGCGGCCCCTCGAACCAAACGAGCCTGAGCTATAAGCAGGTCGCCCGGAGCCGCGCCTCTCTCCTTGAGGGGCTGGCGATGGCCGGTCAGAGGCGGGTCGGGAGGGCTGAGAGGGTTGCGTCCTGACCATATCCGTAATCGGCTGTGGCCTGCGGCGTTGCGGCTCGCGGGGTGCGCGGGCGAACTCGGTATTGCGCGCAGGAGCGGCCTGCCTGTAATCGAAGCCCTGCACCGTTCGACGCTCCACCCTCGCCCCAAGCACGCGCTCTATCGCCCGCACCATATCCGCATCTTCGTCCGTGACGAGCGTGAAGGCGTCACCAGTTTTGGCGGCGCGCCCTGTGCGGCCAATGCGGTGCGTGTAGGCGTCGGCAGTATCGGGCATGTCGTAGTTGATGACGTGCGAGATCTGCGCGACATCGATGCCGCGTGCCGCGATGTCGGTTGCCACCAGTATCTGGTACTTACCGTCGCGGAAGCCGTCGAGAGCGGCCTGCCGCCTGTTCTGCGACAGGTTCCCTTGCAGCGAGGCAACGCTGTAGCCCGCTCTGTCCAGTTGCTCTCCCAGGCGCTTCGCACGATGCTTGGTGCGGGCGAAGATGAGCACCGACTCCGTGTCTGTATGCTTCAGCAGCTCCATAAGGAGCGGCGTCTTCAGGTGCTGCGCCACCGGGTAGAGTGCGTGCGACACAGTGCCTATAGGCTCGCTATTTCCAACCTGCACCGTCACGGGGTCGCGCAAGACGTCGTGCGCCAGCTTCCTGATGTCGGGGGGCATGGTGGCCGAGAAAAGGAGCGTCTGCCTCTCGGAGGGGACGTGCCGCAAAATGCGACGAATGTCGGGCAGGAAGCCCATGTCGAACATGCGGTCAGCCTCATCCAGCACGAGTACTTCCACTCTCGATAGCGAGATAGTGCCCTGCCCGATATGGTCGAGCAAGCGCCCAGGGCACGCCACGACGATATCGACGCCCCGGCGAAGCTGCATGACCTGGGGCTGGTTGCCCACGCCGCCGTAAATGGTTGTGCTGCGCAGGCCCGTCTGCCTGCCAAGCGCGCCGATGGCATCATGTATCTGTTCGGCTAACTCCCGCGTGGGAGCAAGTATCAGCGCACGCGCGTGCCCGCGAGGGCCGTTGAGGAGGCGTTGCAAAATGGGTAGCACGAAGGCGGCAGTCTTGCCCGTGCCCGTCTGGGCGAGGCCCATTACGTCACGTCCCTGCATGACCGGTGGTATAGCCTGCTGCTGAATAGGTGTCGGTACGCTATACCCAAGCGCCTCCACCCCTGCCGCGATGCGCGGCTCAAGATTGAACGATTTGAAACTCACTGTAAGTCTTTTCCTTTATTAGAAATCTAGCCAGGCGTAACGTCGCCCGCAACAAAAAAGAGCCTGCGGATAACCGGGCTCTAAAGAAAGCATATTCGCGTTCGGCCTGTAAACATTATCGACACCTACAGTATACCCGCTCTATTACAGAATGTCAAGGCGCAATCCCAGGATAGAGGGTCAATTCACGCTCAGAAGCTCATCTAAGGTGCCAAAGGCGTTCCCCATAGTATATGTGTCCTTACCTGCAATTCCAGATTGCCATCCGAAGCGTAGGGTGTCACCAGCTCTTCAACCTCCCGGTCGAAGGCAGAGGCCATACCCGGCCTCATGCGCTCTCGCGAGAAGCCATTCATTGAATGGAAGGACTCCACATAGTCTTTTATGGTCTGCATGAAGCGTACGGGAGCTGTATATTGTTCGCCCTGCTGAGCAAAGAGGCCACGCCGCTCCAATTCGGGGATGAGGTCAAAGGGTACGTAATCGGGGTTGGTTGAGAAGCGAGGGATTACCTCCCGAAGTTGATCGTCCCAGGGGGCTGGGCGCAAACGCACGGCAACGGTTACCAGGTAGGCTCCTGGGCTGAGGACCTGGGCAAAGCGAGGAAGCACAACGTCCCAATCCATCCAGTGCAGGCTGGCACCCGCCGTAACCAGACCGTAGGGCGGATTGAGAGGCGCGTCCTCAACAGAAGCGTATATCCAGTTGAGCCGAGGGCTATCGCCGCCGGGTAGCCTCTTTCCATGCTCAAGCATCTCGGAGGAACAGTCTACAGCGTCAACCCTCTCCAACAGTGCCGCCATTGGACGCGCGATCTCCCCTCTTCCGCAGCCTGCGTCCAATAGAGCTTTCGGCTCTTCTCGTATCAACCTGAGGAGTATCTCGAACGTTTCAGAGGGATATGGGGGACGGTGCTTGTAGGCATCAACGACGCTCCGATCCCCGAATTGCGAGGCGTAATCAGGCCACAAGTAGCGCGGTTTTGATTGCATTTCTGTTCAGATCGAAGATGAAAAGATGGCGTCTTCAGTCCTCATCGCTCTCCGCCCTGTCCGCCCCCAGCGCACGCCCTATCGCCTGTGCGGATAACACAAGCGGGGCCGTCGCGGCCTTCTGTAGTCGGCGGAGGTAGCGCACTACCTTGCGGGTCCAGCTTGCGTGCTTGGCGTTATAGCTGAGCGCGGCTGTTTGCGGCCCGACAGTCTCGCCCGTCTCCTCGTGGAGGTACCAGCCGTGGTCCATTATCCATAAGTAGAGGTCGCCCGGCGTCTTCCCCGGAAAGTCCTCCAGAATGCCGGTCTCCTCTATCACTTTGACCACAGGCATGTAGACGTTGTCGTACCAGTCAACCACCGCCTCCTCCCACGATACGGGGCGGTCCTGGTCTATCCCCATGTACCAGCGGTGGGCCGATATATGCTCAAGGAGGACGTCGTAGCGCCCCAGGGAGGTGAACTCGATGTGCGCACCGGGCCTGAGAACGTCGAGCTTCGTCTGCTCCAGGAAGCGCGCGTATTCGCCGAGCCTCAGGAGGTCGCGGGGGTCGGTATCGGGCGAGAGAGGGACATTGATAGGAAGCTCTATCACTTCCGCGTCTATATAGTCGGCCCCTTTCTCTTTCGCCACCGACACGCGATGGTTGCCGTCCTTGACGAAGTAGACATCCCCCACCTTGTACAACTGCACAGGAGGCAAAGCGACGTCGGTAAGAGTGGCACGGTCCACGCTCTCCCAGCGCGGGCGGGTGTGGGTCTGCATCGGGAGGAAGCCCCGGTTGAAGTCGTGGTAGCGGTCCACGCTGCCCACTATGGAGGCAAGAGGCACCTCCTGGTGCCCCTTGTAATGCTGCCCTTTGAGAGGTAGCATCTTCTGCACTTCATCGAAGGAGAGGAGCCAGGTAGGCTTGCGGCTGATAGCCGCGACGAGGTTGTTGATGAAAGCCCTGCGCCGGGCACGCTGAAAATCGCCCCTGGCAAGCTGAGCTATATACTCCTGAAAGCCGTGATCTTCCACCCTACTCTCCCCAGGATACGAATAAATGTATTGCCTGCTGCTTACTGCCTGCTATCTACTGCTCTCCGCCTTCGGCTTGATCTGCCACCCAGCGCCATTCTCCTTCATAACCAATTCCAACAGAACGTGCCCGTAAGCGTTGATTACCTCCGTATCCTTGTACCTGGTGCGCATCGGCAAGGTTGGGTCGTAGCGGTGGGTGTGGCCGTGGAGCAGGAGAGCAGGCTTAAATCTCTCAAGGAAGGGTAGAAGAGAGGTGAAGCCAATATGCGCCCTATCGTTGTTGTCGTGGATACCCCTGGGCGGGGCGTGCGTAACGAGGATGTCGAGGTAGCGGCCACTCTGCGCTTTGTTGAGGAGGAGGCGTGGCACCAGGGTTGATACATTCAAGGCGAAGTGCGCCTCGGTATACTGGTGAGGCCCGTTCTTGTACCAGGGGCTACCCTCCAGCCCCGCCACCAGCAGAGGGGGGTCTCCCTCCCTCGCCACAATCGCTTCTACCTTCTTGTGTAGATTGAATACGCCCGGATAGGCCTCCGGGGCGCACCTCTTATGCTCATCGTGGGGCACGTAACAGTGGTTTCCAAGCACATGCACCATACGAGCGCCCAGGTTGCTGATGAGAAAATCGAGGTAATAAGGAGGCAAGTCGCCACAGCTTACCAGTAGATCAACCGGTCCTATCCAATCCGCCACCGAGTTATGATAAAGCTGCGGCTCCACCTGGTCCGCCACGGCCAGTATTCGCAACGTCTTTGTTTGCCGGTCCTCTCTCCCGTTCTCCTGCTGGCTATCCATTATCCTTATATTCTAACAGATCAGTGTGGGGAGGATATTCAATTGTACCTTGCTTATCCCTCAACCTCTGCGCGAAGACCATTCCATCGAAAGTAGGACGGCACCTGATCTCGCCCCCCTTTACACGACAACTGATCAAGCCGTGGGCGGCAAGTGAGTTAAGGCGAAGCTCCATCTCGTTAGGTGTGGTTTGGTCCAAAAGTTTGCCCACTTCCCGGTATAAAACGCTCATAGTGCATTCTTTGAGTCTAGCGTAATCAGGTCCTGGTACTTCTGACCGTTCTGCCAGTGCCTGTAAGAGTATAATCTCCTGCTCGCTCATTTCTTCAGGGAACGAGCGGTCAGAGGGGCGTAAGATGAGACCGACATCAGGTTCAAGGATGTATGAAAGGTGTAGCCCCTCAGACCCCGCCTTCAGGAAGCCCATTTTGGGGTGGCTGAGGTCCGCGAGAGCGGTAGACGTAGCTTTGACCAGCTTCTGATACTCTTTTGTATCCAAATCGCTCGCGAGCGCTCGTGCCAAATGATAGGCATCAATACCCCATCTGCGGTCATATGCCTGGGCAGAGAACCACTGCTTGCGAAATGCGCCCCAAACTTTGCTCACCCATTCTATATAGGTCATGACACTAGCTCCAACAGTCGTGCTCCGGCTGGGTAGAATTACGAAAGAAGCCCCTAGACTATCAGCTTTATACCAAAAGTTATGTTAAGTTCTAGTTAAGGGCTGACGCTACGCCAGGTGTATCCACTGTTTTCATCAACCCTAGTTTCATGGGGGCGAAAGATGCAGATGTAGGAGCGAGATTTATCGCGCCCTAGAACAAGAGGATGTTGTACCTATCAGGGCGCGATAAATCTCGCTCCTACATCCTTCCTCTTCGCTTGCCGTCACTCGCCATCTCACTTGCACCTGCGTGCAGCCGCCAGAAATTGTTATAATGGGACATTGGGCGCAGAAAGGAGACTATTAGTGGCATTACGTAGAGATAAGACGACGAATAACGTGAAAGGCTATTTAATCGCAGGGATGATGGTGATCGCGGCGGGGGTCCCGCTCTTCGCAACGGGATTGGGCTCGGCGCAAACACCGACCTCACGCACCTTCCCGGAGACTAACAAGACTGTGAAGGGTAAGTTTCTCCAATATTGGGATACGCACGGCGGCCTCCCCCAGCAAGGCTTCCCGATCTCAGAAGAGATACGCGAGATCAGCCCTACTGACGGTAAGACCTATACGGTGCAGTACTTCGAGCGGGCGGTCTTCGAGCTTCACCCAGAAAACGCAGGCACTCAATATGAAGTGCTCCTCTCACTCCTGGGCCGCTTCGAGTACCAGAAGAGGTACCCGAATGGCGCGCTCAGGCAGGAGGCTAATACCACGGCAGGCTCGGTGCTCTACCCACAGACGGGCAAGCGCCTGGGTGGCAGGTTCAAGCAGTACTGGGAGCAAAATGGCGGCCTGGCCCAGCAAGGCTATCCTATCTCTGATGAGTTCACGGAGATCAGCGCACTGAATAACAAGCCCTACCGAGTACAGTACTTCGAGCGTGCGGTCTTCGAGTACCACCCTGAGAATAAAGCGCCTTACGACGTGCTTCTCTCCCAGCTGGGCACCTTCCGCTACAGGGAAACGTATCAGATACCAACAGCTGTGCCTACTCCCCTGGGTGGAGTGCCGACGCCTGTAACTACAGGCACACCGCCAGTGCCCACGCCTGTACCATCCAGGGCCCCATAAAGCTAAACTACTAAACACCATGCCTGATTCGGTAGGAGCTCAAATCCAAAATCCAAAATCCAAAATCCAAAATCCGAAAGTGGCTTTCGTCACGCTGGGTTGCAAGGTAAATACCAGCGACACCCAGCGGGCGATAGCCGACTTTCGAGAGGCCGGGTTCCGCATCGTGCCCCCAGATGCGCCCGCCGACGTGTACGTGGTCAATACTTGCTCGGTCACGCACGTAGCCGACCGCAAGAGCCGCCAGTGGCTGCGTCGAGGGGCGCGCTCCAATCCTGGCGCGCTGGTGGTGGCTACCGGCTGTTATGCCGAGTCGGGTCGCGCCGTGCTGGAGGAGATGCCCGAAGTCGGGCTGGTCGTTGGGTACAAGCAGAAAGATGACCTGCTCGGCCTGGTGCTTGGGCGGATAGCGGATTTGGGAATAGTTCAAAGTTCAAGGTTCAAAGTTCAAAGTCTGGACTTTCAATGTATTGATCCCCGACCTCTGGTCCCCGACCCCCCGCTACCCTCGTGGGCTGGCGGGGAAGAGGCGGACGTTTTCAGGTCGCGCACCCGCGCGATGGTGAAGGTCGAGGATGGGTGCAACGATTTCTGTACCTTCTGCATCATCCCTGTCACTCGCGGGATGCCACGCTCCACGCCTACTAACCAGGTAGTCGAGCGCGTCAACCGTTTGCTGGCTGAAGGGTACAAAGAGATCGTGCTAACGGGCGTGCACATGGGGAAGTACGGCCAGGACCACGCTCAGCGCAAGCGAACTGCCTCTGATCCGGCGGAGGCACGCGACCTGCCCGGCGTGGTGAAAGCTGTGTTGGACCGCACTGAGGTGCCGCGCCTGCGCATCACTTCCGTCGAGCCGACGGACGCTATCATGTTGCTCCCTCTGCTGGAGGACCCGGCGTACGGCGAGCGGTTGGCCCCGCACCTGCACCTGCCCTTGCAGAGCGGTTGTGATGCCACGCTTGAGCGCATGAAGCGTGACTACACTACCGCCGAATACGCCGAGGTGGTGAGGCGGTGCAGAGAGGCCGTACCGGACGTTTCTATCACCACCGACTTAATAGTTGGCTTCCCAGGTGAGACCGAAGAGGAATGGTCCCAGACAAAAAGGTTCGTGCAGAGAATGGGGTTTGCCAAGATACATGCCTTCCCGTACTCGCGCAGGCCCGGCACGCCCGCCCACGATATGGAAGGGCAAGTGGACTATGAAGTGCGTCACGCCCGCACCCTGGAAGCAATAAGAATGAGCCTGGAAGCCGAAGGCGCGTTTGCATGCGCTCACCTGGGCCGTACACTATCCGTTCTGTGGGAGAGCGAGAGTGATGGCGTATGGAGCGGGCTTTCCGCTAACTACCTGCGCGTCTACACCCGCTCCGTCGAAAGTCTTCACAATCGTATCACCCCAGCAACGCTGATTGCCTATGATAACGAAGGTTTGTGGGCTGAGATAGAAACCAGATATTGCTGAGAGGACACGAAGGTGGGCCAGGAGATCAGTCCTTGTACCGGAAACACAATTTCCTATAGCCCTCTACATGCTCTTATCCAGTTGAGTAAATCATGACAATAAAGATAATTGATATAGTGAGGCATAATAAGTTGGATGCATCGCTGCCCCGCATATCCCCAGACCCGTTATCGGAGAGTGATAGCCTTCACGAGGCTACTCTGCTGAGTATGACTTATGATGCGCTCTCTTCATCTTTCGCCATTCTCCTCGATCTACGTACCGCAATGTACATAGATGCGCATCATACGAACACGGGCGTACTTGTACTAAGGAGTGTGTCGGCGCTGGCTCTCTCGCCTAATGAGAGAGCCGGTAGAATATGGCTCGTTGATGAGGTTGTCGTCACGCCAAAGAACTCACATCTTGATCTCTACCTTTACGATATAGTATGGGACCAGTCTTTTACCATTGGCGCACATGTTGCACAGTTCGTGACTGGCTTCGTTGGAGGCTTGGGCGACTTAGCGGCAGAATTAGATGAAGACGAAACTAGAGCATACTTTCGAACAACACCAGGTTGGGACTCTTCCATTGACTTAAGAGGCATGACCTCTAGAGGCATATAAGATTGGCTGCCCAACTACCGCCTACCTACCACTGGAGGAAGCATTGCCTAGCGCAAAAACTCAGAAGTATCTGGGCTACATAGGGACCGTAGGGGTGCTGACGGCCTGCTTCGGGTGTGGGCTGGCGGCGAATAACCAGATGCGGGCTGCCAACATTTTCCTCATAACGGCCTGGTTCATACTTGTGCCACTCTTTGGCTACCTTATCTCCACAAGGAGGCATATGAAGCGGGTCGTCCGCACCAGAACGGCCCAGCGCCAGGCGGAGCTAGATGCGCTGGCGACTGCGCTACGCGAGGGATCGGTGGGTGGGGGTCGGGGGCTGGGTGATGTGATTGACGAAGGACGAAAGACGAAGGACGAAGACTCAGTGACTAAGGAAGAAGAGTAATGCATACAAGCAAGCAAACAAAAATCCAAAATCCGAAATGGCCTTCCGCACAAATCCGAAATCTCCTCTCATGAGCATCGAGCGCTACACGAACCCCCGCATGGGGGAGATATGGTCGGCCCAGCGCAAAGTGGACCTGTGGTGGCGCGTTGAATTGGCCGTGTGCGAGGCATGGGCGGCACGTGGGAAGGTGCCGAGGGAAGCTCTGCCTGTCCTCCGCCAGGGCAAGGTAGACCTCGCGCTCATGGCCGAGTACGAGAAGGAGACCGACCACGACGTAATCGCTTTCCTCCGAGCCGTAGCCGACAGCCTCCCCGATCCCGATGCGGCACGCTTCGTCCACCTCGGCCTCACCTCCTCCGACGTGGTAGACACTGCTCTCGCGCTGCAAGTATCGGAGGCTATGGAGGTTATTATCGAGGGAGTGACCTGGGTGCGCGTGACGCTGGCGGGGCTGGCGCTAGGACACAAGCATACGGTTATGATCGGGCGCACGCACGGCGTACATGCCGAGCCTACCACCTTTGGCTTGAAGATGCTGGTGTGGTATGACGAGATGGGTCGGCATCTGCAACGACTGAAGGCTGCGCGCCAGGACGCTGCGGTCGGCAAAATTTCAGGCGCGGTAGGCACCCACGCCAACATCCCGCCCGACCTCGAAGATGACGCGCTGCGATGGCTCGGCCTGGCTACCGACCCCGTTTCCACGCAGATAGTGCAGCGCGACCGCCATGCCGCCGTGCTGAACGCGCTTGCGCTCCTCGCATCCTCTCTCGACAAGTTCGCCACGGAGATACGTCACCTGGCTCGGACCGAGGTGCGCGAGGTAGAAGAGCCGTTCGGGGCGACCCAGCAAGGTTCATCAGCTATGCCCCACAAGCGCAACCCTCACAAGAGCGAGCGCATCAGCGGCCTTGCGCGAGTGGTGCGCGGGTATGCTCTCACGGGGATGGAGGATGTGGCGCTCTGGCACGAGCGGGACATCTCCCACTCGTCGGCGGAGCGCATCATATTGCCAGGCGCGCTCACCCTGGCCGACTACATGCTGACCCAGTTCGACTCGATTATGAAGGGGCTGAACGTCTACCCAGGGCGCATGAAGCGCAACCTCGAAGCGACGGGTGGACTTATCTTCTCGCAGGGAGTGATGCTGGCCCTCACCGAGGGGGGTATGGACCGCCAGGATGCGTACAAGATTGTGCAGGGCCATGCGATGCAGGTGTGGGAGCAGCATGCCTCCGGCGAAGAGGGCGCGACCTTCCTTGAGCGCCTCCTCTCCGACTCGGAAGTGACGGGCCGCATCTCCTCCGAGCAGCTACGTGAGATTATTAGCCTGGAGAGGCACCTTGCGCATCTGGACGAGGCTTATAGAAGGGTGGGGCTGGAGGGTTAACGATTACGCGCTATGTCTTTTCCGATAGATCACCCAGATTAACAGAATCGCCAACGTGCCAATGGATA
This sequence comes from Chloroflexia bacterium, assembly GCA_035274425.1. Taxonomy (GTDB): domain Bacteria; phylum Chloroflexota; class Chloroflexia; order QHBQ01; family JADMIH01; genus JADMIH01. The sequence goes on along the minus strand of DATEOC010000038.1, from coordinate 25,783 downwards.
GAATTGCATAGACAGCAAAGTGAGGTAGCAACTCAGAAGAAGTTGGCTGAGGAGTTGACTCAGCAACACTTGCTTGATACTGGCTCTCTTCTTCTGCTAGAATCTCCTTACTCAACGGTGGAATGCCTGGACCCAGTTCATCTACGTCCTTTGGTGCGTCCGCTGGCCTGAAATAAGAACATATACCTGTGCCTAGTCGACCGTCGTCTGCCGCATTTGCATATACAAGCCTGAGTTCTCCGACTTCAAAACTAACCCCGCAGTCCCCGCCGCCGCTTCCTGTATACACGGTGACCTGGCCGGCTGAGACGCCCTTCCATATAGATATTACTTCCAATACAACAGCTATGCTAATGTACCCGTGAGATACCTGTTGTACCTGCTCAGATGCGCCTGTGACACTGATTACCCTTCCGAAGAATACCGCATCAGAACCTTCCAGAGCTTCTCTTGCTGTCGAAGGGCCTCCACAAGAGCAAGCGTGTACTGCTGAGGGCGTCCGCAATTGCGCGCCAAAGAGGATAAACAGTATTGTGACAGCCGCGAGAAGCCTATTTCTCATCACGTGGCCTCTTCAGCACTTCTCTTTTGAATGACTTCATCTTGCTCACCATCCTCTGCTTCTACCCCGTTAGTTTCTAAACGCTCCAACTCGGCTTCTAGTTCCTCGACTGTCGGTAAGCTCCCTTTTAGCTGGTCAGGCAGGGAGTCAACCAGGGTGTGCAGGTAGTCGGAGACGCCGATAGGCTTTGCTACGTCACGCAAGGCATACTCTACAATGAGCTTATTCTTGCTCTTGCACAGCACTATACCAATGCTGGGTTGGTCGTCAGGGTGGCGAAGAATCTCATCTACTGCTGTAAGGTAGAAGTTCATCTTACCTGCGTACTCCGGCTGGAACTCAGAGATTTTCAGGTCGATCACTACGTAGCGGCGCAAGTGGAGGTGGTAGAAGAGAAGGTCCAGGTAGAAATCCTGCCCACCCACTTCAAGGTGATATTGGCTTCCTACGAAAGCGAACCCCTTCCCAAGCTCCACAAGAAACTCCAGGATATGCCTGGTCAATCCCCGCCCCACGTCACGCTCATGCGCGCTCTGCCCTAACGTCAGGAAGTCGAAGTTGTATGGATCTTTGAGCATCTGCTGGGCCAGGTCCGATTCGGCTGGTGGAAGCGTACTGGCGAAATTGGTTACCGCCTTTCCCTGCCGGTGATAGAGGGCGGTATCTACCTGGTGCATGAGAATGCCCCGGCTCCAGCCGTTCTCTATCGTCGCGCGAATATACCACTCACGCTCAGAGGGGTTCTTCACTCTGTCCAGGATATAGACGTTGTGTCCCCAGGGTATTTGTCCAACAAGCTGTTGGACAAATTGCTCGTCAGGATAAGTTTCGGCAAACGCACGCATGTAATGAAGATTTGTTCGTGAGAATCCCTTCATCTCAGGGAACGCCTGCCGCAGGTCTTTGGAGAGCCTTTCTATAATCTTGGCTCCCCACCCTTGCTCCTGCTGCTTGAGCAAGATGGCGCGCCCCATCTGCCAGTAGAGCAGCACCAGCTCACGGTTGACTGCCAGACCGGCTCGCAATTGGGCGGCTTGTATCCGCGCTTTCAGGTCGCGCAAGAAGTCAGCATAACCTGCGAATTCATCTGAGGGTCTATCAATCATTGACTCATCCCCCTAACGTTATCGGCACTCCGCATGGTTAGTATAATACCACTGTGCCCCGTAAGCAACTCCCCGGCATCGATAGTGCTACAGGTTCGCACGACCTATTATCTCTTCGCTCCAATGTCCCACCCAGGCTACAATATCCATCGCATGACCGATACCATTCATCCCATAATTCATGCTATAAAGGGATGTTAATCTTCACCATCCGAGACCATACTGCGGGGGCATGGCGCGCCATGCCCCTACGAACCCTCTGCGGCTCTGCGGTGAATATATTCAGCAATAAACAGATAGGAGATAGCTGTGACCACTCTTATAGGGAACCCGAAGGCTTATCGCCTGCCTACTCATGTTTACCCGACGCGGTATGACATCGAGATTGACGCCCGGCTGGGACGGCAGGAGACGTATGGCAAAGTCACCATACAGCTCGATATCCGCGAGTCGAATGATACCATCGAGCTGCACGCCCGCGACCTGAAGCTCACCGATGCACGACTGAACGTTGGGCACAGGACTCTCGAAGGAGAGATCGAGCAGGATAATGAGCGCCACATGGCCGCAATACGCTTCGACGGGCCTTTGCCGCTGGGTGAGGCCAAACTTGTGATCAGCTTCGAGGGTGAAATCAGTAAGGGACTGGAAGGGCTGTATCTAGCAAAGGATGGGCCGGAAGAGTGCCTTTGCACCCAGTGTGAAGAGATAGACGCCCGCCGCATCTTCCCATGCTTCGATGAGCCAACCTTCAAGGCGAGCTTTGCCTGGAAAGTCACCACCTCGCCAGATATGACCGTGCTGGCTAACGGGCCGCTTGTATCGGTTGTCGATAATTACGATGACGGACGACGGACGACGGACGACGGAATGTCAAGCAATGGTCACGAGGGCCGAAATCCAAAGTCTAGAACGTGGACTTTCGCGCCTACCAAGCCTATGTCAAGCTACTTGGTGGCTCTTGTCATCGGCGATGTCGCGGGCACTGAAGAAGAGGTCGTGTCGGGGAAGTCTATTAGAGTGTATGGGCTGAAGGGTAAGGAGCAGATGGGCCAGTTCGCGCACGGCTTCACGGCCAGGCTCCTCCCCTGGTATGAAGAGTATTTCGGGGTCCCTTATCACTTCGACAAGTACGACCAGGTCGCCGTCCCCGGCTTCTCGGCGGGCGCGATGGAGAACTCAGGCCTGGTCCTCTTCCGCCAGTCGTATCTCCTGATGGACCCGCGCACCGCTTCATTCAGGCAAGAGCAGGTAATTGCCCTGGTGGTGGCGCACGAGTTCGCCCACATGTGGTTCGGCAATCTCGTCACTATGAAATGGTGGGACGACCTGTGGCTGAACGAGGCGTTTGCGGAGTGGATGGCGTACAAGGCGGTCAACACCCTCAGCCCGCAATACGAGGTGTGGAACGACTTCCAGGGGGGCAAGAATGCCGCACTCGCCGCCGATGCCCAGGAGAGCACGCACCCCATCTATAGCCCCGTCGAGACTGCGGCACAAGCCTCAGAGCTTTTTGACGTTATCACCTACCAGAAAGGCTCCTCCGTCATGCGGATGCTGGAGAACTTCCTGGGCAACGGTCCCTTCCGCGCCGGGCTGCGCACATACATGAAGGAGTTCTCAGAGAGTAACGCGGTGGGCCACGACCTGTGGCGACACCTCCAGGCTGCCTCCGACCACCCCGTCACCTCTATCATGGAGAGCTGGATCAACCAGAACGGCTATCCTGTCGTCTCTATCGAGATGGAAGGCTCCGGAGCGAGTACGAGGCTAAAGCTGAGCCAGGAGCGCTTCTACTCAAGCCCCAATCCCTCTAAGGTGGACGACCAGACCTGGGAGGTCCCCCTCGTGATTCGCTACGAGGATGCCGAAGGCACGCACGAGACTCGTTACCTTCTCACCGGAAAAGATGCATCACTTTCTTTGCCCGTATCGGGCGATCTGAAGTGGTGCTACGCCAATGCGAACGAGATCGGTTTCTATCGCCAGGACCTCGATGAAACGCTGGTGCGAGGTCTGTTGGCTAACCTCGACAGGCTCTCTCCATTGGAGCAGATGGGCCTCCTCGGGGACCAGTGGGCGCTCGTGCGAAACGCTACCCATAATATAGGGCAGTTCCTCGAAGTCCTCTCCGCCATGCTCCAGCTTGAGCATTACAGCGTCACAGAGGAAGTGGTAGGGCACCTGCACAACCTAGAGAGGCTGTTGGAACAGGCAGGGGACGAGAAGGCACTTGCACAGTTCCGCGAGTGGGTAAGAGGGTCATTCAAGGGGAGGCTGGAGAAGCTTGGTTTCGAGGCAAAAGAGGGAGAGGGAAAGAATGAGACCCAGCTTCGCACCGCCCTGGTAGATGCCATGGCGACGCTGGCACAGGACTCCGCGACAGTCGCGAAGGTGACAGAGCTGGCCGACAAGGAGGCTGCCGACCCTGCATCGGTAGATGCCAACCTGGCTGGCACGCTGGTGGCCGCCGCCGCCCAATTCGGTGACAGCAAGCGTTTTGACCGCTATGTTGATGTGTACCAGGAGCGCAAGAATGCCTCTACCTCTCCCCAGGAGACCAACCGCTACTTGTACAGCTTCCCCGCTTTCCGTAAGGAGGAACTGGTTGAGCGCGTCTTCAAGTTGATGGAGGACGGTACCATCCCTCAGGAGGGGATTGGCCCTGTGCTGCGCTACATGTACACGCTGCCTCACGCGCAGGCGCAGACCTGGAACTACTTGAAAAGCCATTGGGACATAATCGCGACTATAGGGAACAACTGGGTAAGTCGCCTGGTGATCGCAAGCGGACAACTCCCCGCCCGGTATCGTGCCGAATTGGTCGAGTTTTACGATGAGCACCTGCATGGTGAGGCAGACCGTGGCTACGCCCGCTGTCTCGAAACGCTGGACCAGATGGCCGAGTTCACGGCTAGGATCGAGGGTGATCTGGTGGGGTGGTTCAAAGAACGCTAGCAAGAAGCGCGTGAAAGCACAAGACAATCGTTTCTTGGGATGAAAATGAGCGCCCTCGGCGCTCATTTTCATCCCAAGAAAAAGCCCCTCTCCAATAGTCATGTTGTGATATAATGCACCCCATGAGACCTACCCCTGTACTTCAGACTAACTTCCCGCTGCCCCTTTTCGGGCGGGGGAAGGTTCGCGATACATACGACCTCGGTGATAAGCTCCTCATCGTGGCGACGGACCGCATATCTGCCTTCGACAGCGTGCTCCCCACCGGCATCCCCTACAAGGGGCAGGTGCTGACCGCTCTCTCCGCCTTCTGGTTCGAGAGGACGGCGAGCATCGCACCTAACCACATGATCAGCATTCGCCCCGCCGAGTTCCCCTTCGACTGGCGTTCCTGGCCCCGCGATAAGCAAGACCAGCTCAAGGGGCGGGCTATGCTCGTCAAGAAGGCCAAGAGGATAGATATAGAGTGCGTGGTGCGAGGCTATCTGGCAGGTTCCGGTTGGGCTGAATACGACAAAACGGGTAGCGTCGCCGGCATCCCCCTGCCGCACGACCTGGTGGAGAGCGGCCAGCTACCTGAGCCGATATTTACCCCCGCCACCAAAGCCGATACGGGGCACGACGAAAACATTACATTTGAGCAGATGGCCTCCATCGTGGGCCAGGATGTCGCTGAGAGGCTGCGTGACGCCACTCTCAAAATATATACAGCCGCCGCCGAGTTCGCCCGAACGCAGGGCATCATCATCGCCGACACCAAGCTGGAGTTCGGCTGGCTGGGCGACGAATTGATAGTTATCGACGAGATGATAACCCCCGATTCGTCGCGCTTCTGGGAGATAGAGAAGTACAAGTTCGGTGAGAGCCAGGTCAGCCTCGATAAGCAATTCGTACGCGACTGGCTCCTGAAATCGGGGTGGAACCGCGAGCCACCTGCTCCACCTCTCCCCGACGACGTAGCACAGAAGACCGCCGAAAAGTACCTCGAAGCCTACCAAAAGATCGCCCGCCGCAACCTCCGCGCTGAGCTTAAGTGAGGACTGAGGACTGAGGACTGAGGGCAAAGTATCATAGAATGGGCGGCATCGCATGAATAATGAGGAACTAACAATAGATAGCCCGGGCACTACTCAGTCCTCAGTCCTCAGTCCTCAGTCCTCGTCGCAGTCCTGGCTAGCGAATATCCGCGTTACCCTCAAGCCTGTCGTGAACGACCCGCCCGGCCTCGCGATGCGAGACGCTCTGCACAACCTGGGTTACGCCGGTGTGAGCGAGGTGCGCTCCGGCAAGCTCATCCAGGTGTACCTCGACGCCAACACTCAAAGCGAAGCTGAAGAGGCAGTACATCAAATGTGCCGCCGCCTCCTGGCTAACCCCGTCATAGAGGACTACGCGTTCGAATTGAAGCCAATAGCCGGGGACCAGTAGGCAGAAGGCAAAAGGCAGAAGTCCAATATAATCACGCATCACGCATCATCTATCGTCCGTCGTCCACAACCATGCCTCGTCGCATCGAAGGAGTATCACATATCCTGGCCGTAGCAAGCGGCAAGGGTGGGGTGGGCAAGACCACCGTCACTGTGAACCTGGCGCTGGCCCTGGCGCAGAGTGGTGCTCGCGTGGGGTTATTCGACGCCGATATTTACGGGCCAAACGTGCCTCTCATGCTCGGCATAAGGCGAACCAAAGCCGCCAGTGGGATGATGCCTATCGCTCGTGCTGAGCCTGAGCCATACATCGAGCCACTGGAGCGGTATGGTCTCAGGGTGATGTCGATGGGGCTGCTGGTAGGTGAGAACCAGGCGGTGATGCCGGACCCACGCTTCGCCGGGATGATGGTCACGCGCACATTCAGAGATGTCCTCTGGGGCAGCCTCGATTACCTGCTAGTAGACCTGCCCCCAGGCACGGGCGAGCCTCAGCAAAGCCTGGTGGATGTGGTACAACTCGATGGCGTCGTGGTGGTCACTACCCCGCAGGACCTATCGCTCCTGGATGCGGGCCGCTCCCTGGAGATGTTCCGCAAGGCCGAAGTTCCCATTGTTGGCGTGATCGAGAACATGAGCTACTTCGTCTGCCCAGACTGCGGCAATCGCGTCGAGGTGTTCCATCGCAGCGACCGCCGTTGGGCCATCCAGGAGGAAGAGATTGAACTGCTTGGCCGCATTCCGATGGAGCAGGCCATCAGCCGGGGCATAGACTCTGGACACCCCCTGACCCAGGACGCGCCGGACGCAGCCGAGGCGGCGATATTCAGAGAGATAGCGGCCCGAATTGCCGCGAAACTGACGATAGACGATAGACGATAGACGATAGACGATATTCACCGCAGAGACGCAGAGGTCGCAGAGATTTTTGGGGTGATGCGCGACAATAGATGATGTGCGATAGAGGGAGGGTGAGCTATGAACAACCACGAATCCAAAATCCAAAATCCAAAATCCAAAATCGCCATCGTGGTTTTCCCAGGCTCGAACGGCGACCATGATGCCCTTTATGCGCTTGGAGAGGTGCTGGGGCAGCGGGCGAAGCTGGTGTGGCACACTCAGACCGATCTCTCCCGGTATGACCTCGTGGTTATCCCAGGAGGCTTCTCATATGGCGATTACCTGCGTGCGGGGGCGATAGCGCGCTTCTCACCCGTGATGGGCGCGCTGACGCGCTATGCTGAGGCGGGGGGATGGGTGCTTGGTATCTGCAACGGCTTCCAGGTGCTGACGGAGTCCCATCTTCTGCCCGGCGCGCTGATGCGTAACGGTGGGCTATCTTTCGCTTGCCGGTGGGTCCACGTCAGGGTCGAACCATCGCGCAGCGCCTTGCTGGCGGGCGTAGCTCCCGGCACTGTCTGGAGGTTGCCTATCGCGCATGGCGAGGGGCGTTACTTCGCTGCTTCCGATACGCTGGAGGCGCTTGACCGGAGCGGGCAAATCGTCCTACGTTACTGCGCGCCAGATGGCTCCCTCGACCCGGCGGCGAACCCCAACGGTTCATCTGACGCTATCGCCGGGGTCTGCAACCCGCAGGGGAATGTGCTTGGCCTCATGCCTCACCCCGAACGAGCGGCTGAGAGCATACTGGGGTGCGACGACGGCAGACGCTTCCTGGAAGCGATGATTGACGCCTGGGGATCCGGGCAGGGGCTAGCATCCTACGCGGACGCCGGCGCGGAGAGTGTCGTTGCGCGGTAGGGGGGCCGATTTCCCCACGGATGACCCTGTAGAGCTAGAGCGCAAGCTCATGCGAAGCCAGGGGATGGGATCCTCCAGCCAGACACCGGAGCCTCTTTCCGCGCAAGGTCAGGCGGGCAGGTGGACCCTTCTCTGCAAGCTGGCGTTGATTCTTTCGCTGGGCCTGGTGATCGGCTACCTCTTCATCTGGGTCAAGGCGGTGCAGGATGTGGGCGGGCCGGAGGGGTATATAAGGGGCACTCGTGAGCGCGGCCCGGTTGATTTTGTCTCTACCCTCACGGGCGCGAGCATCATACGCGACGGCAACGGCCCCCTCCTGTACGACCAGGACGCCCAGCATGACGCCCAGGACTTCGTGCTGTCGCCTCTCCCGCCCGGCAAGCTCCTCCCCTATAACCACCTGCCATTCGAGGCGCTCGTTATAGCGCCCATGCTCGATATACCATACCCGCTCATCTTCGCCTTCTGGACGATGGCGGCGGGGCTGGCTATCGGGGTCTCACTGGGGATGCTGGACGGCGCTCAGCCGGTATCGCGCCCGGTGGGGTGGGTGATGAGTATGGCGGCCTGCTCATACCTCCCGCTCATCAGGAGCCTCATGCTGGGGCAGAATACCCCGCTCGTGCTGCTTGGCCTCTGCTCGACCTACGTAACTCTCAAGCGCGGGCAGCCATTCTGGGCAGGAGCATCATTGCTGCTGGTCGCGTTGAAGCCGCAGGTGCTCCCCGTCGTTTTGCTTCTCATATTGCTGCAAGGGTATTGGAAGGCGTTGGTCACATTCGCCGGGCTTATGGCAGCCCTAAGCGTGGCCGTTATGCCCGCGCTGGGGGTTGCATGGCCGTTAGAGTACGTGAAGCTCCTGGTAGGAGTGGCGGGGTGGAAAGATGTAGGAGCGATAGACCCCGCAATCATGCACAACTGGCGCGGCTTCTTCACAAATCTCTTCAGCGGGCAGCTCGCGGGGCTGGTGACTCCCCTCTTCATAATGGCTTCGCTCATTTCGGTGGGCTTGCTCGTTTGGGCATGGCTTAGCTCGCGTGAGGCGCTGGAGAATGTGAAGGTACCGGCACACACGCAGGCCTGGGACCTGATGTGGGCGCTGACGGGGATAGTGGCGGTGCTCACGTCCCTGCATCTCAACCCCCACGACCTCGGCCTGCTGATATTCCCCGCGTGGATAATTGGCGCGTACGCTATGTCGGGCGAATGGAGCAGGCCGGTAACGACAGCATGGCTCACAATCCTGTGGACCGGCTACTTGCTCCCCCCGCTAACGCTCTACCAGGACAACAACGCCCTGGCGGTGCTGCCGAGCGTGTTGGTGATGGTCGCTGCTATTGGCCTGCTCGCGTGGCAACTAACTACATCCAGGTTCGCGGCATGGTCCGCAGCTTCAGCATCGCCGTAAGGTCTTTTTAGTCATAAAAAGCATAAACATCAGGCATCCCGAATTTTATATTCATGCCTGTCCCATGCATAAACTCATTTCAAACCCCCACCTCCAGCCCCTCCCCACTGGGGAGGGGAGTTTGAAAAAAGGACAAAATGGAGGTTTTGCTGAGCAAAACCTCCATTTTGTCCTTTTTTCAAAGAGTTGTTAGTTCGGGATGTCTCATGTTTATGCTTTTTATGATTTTCGAGTTTAGGAATCCTCGGTCACGTTGAGGATGTACAAGTCGCCAGGGGGCTTGCCGTCCTCATATTTGTCGAAGCCGGGCACCAGGCGCTCTATCGCCAGTCCCAGGTCGAGGATGGCACGCTGGGCGTCCAGGCGGTCATCGAGGCTAAGGGGCGGGCACGCGAGAAAGATCCTACCACTCTTCGGTCTGGCGGCCTCTATAGCGCGAGAGAGTAGGTTGACCATGCTGGAAAAAACAGGAGAGGGGGCGACAAAAACACTATCAAACTCACCTTCAAGGTCTTCCATGATGGAGCGGCGCGGGTCGTGCTTGACAAGGCCAACAATAACTCCCTCGCGCACCGCGATGTCGCGCACTTCGCTCAAGATGCGCTCGTCGGGGTGGAGGGCTACCACCCTGCGCGCCAGCTTACCCGACTGAGATAAGACCTTACCGGCCAGGGCTATACCTGCCGCTGCCAGCACGTCATCTCCCATCACAAGCACATCCTTTCCCGCTAGCGCATTACTCTCGTGCATGAAAGCCACGCGGCGCAACTCAGCTTCAGGAGTGATAGGAGATTTCTTAAGGTGGCGGCGCAGGGCTTCGAGCACGCCGTCCCACTGCGGTCCCGTGGGGGCTACACCCGTCCCGCCGCACGCCCGGCACGCGGCAGACGCGATACCTTGCCCATCGCCCTTCAGTAGTGCCCAACCCCAGCTCTCCTGCACAGCTTTGAGGGCGTCGCCGCTCAGGCGGATGCCAGGTCCGGTCTCATCGAGCGCACCTGAGCTTTGAAACTCATATCGTAGCGCATTGACCACGGGCATTGGGAGACGCGCAATGCGGGCCAGCGTGCGTTCGTCCACAGGCTCGGCTACTGGGTTGGTCTGCGCATAGAAGATAGCGCGCAGGACGCTCTCCACAGCCTCTGGCCCCTCACGCAGGTGTACCCGCTCGGCGATGGATTTGAGGAAGGCTGGTTTGTTGGTTAAGTCTTTCATATTTAGTTCAAAGTCCAAGGTTCAAGGTTCAAAGTTCAAGGTTCAAGGTTCAAAGTGTTTCATACCCTGGCCTTTGAACCTTGAACCTTGAACTTTGAACTACGTGTTTATCAAGACTAACGCGGAGCGTGCCGGCACCTGCAAGGTGATTCCGCCTGTGCCGACGGCGTATCGCTCTCCTGTCCAGGCGTCGGTGAGGGTGGCGTTGTCGGGGAGGAGGCCCTTGGTGGGGATATTGGCCCCGGTTGCTTCCATGCCGACGTTGAATATCACCACGATGCATTCGCCGGGGACGTGGCGGGCGAGCGCGTATATCGTGCCGTGTGCGTAGAGGGTGCTATATGCGCCGTGCCTCAGCGCGGGGTGATTCTGTCGCAGGGCCACTGACTTCTTGAAGTAATCGCGCACGTCGGTGTGCCAGCGTTCGGTCTCCCAGGGGAAGCCGCCACGCGATAGGGGGTCACGCCCACCCGCCATCCCTATCTCGTCGCCGTAGTAGATGCAGGGCGCGCCGGGGTAGACCATCTGGAAGAGGGTAGCCATGCAGAGCGCGCTCCAATCACCATTGGCCATAGTGATGAAGCGGGCCGTGTCGTGGCTATCGAGGAGATTGAGCTGCACGGCGGTGACTTCGGGTGGGTAGAGCTTGAGCAGAGCCTCTATCTCCAGGCCAAACTCGCGCGTGCCGATGTCGCGCACTGGCCACATCGACGTGCCTTTGACGAGCGCCGGGTCCACCTCCCCCGCGATGAAGAACTCGACGCATAACTTCGTGAGGAGGTAGTTCATCACCGCGTCGAACTGGTCGCCTTTGAGCCAGTGGCGGGCGTCGTGCCATATCTCCCCGACGATATACGCTTCCGGGTTGATGGCCTTGACCCTGCGGCGGAACTCCTGCCAGAAGGTGTCATCCTTGATTTCAGCAGGCACGTCGAGCCGCCAGCCATCTATGCCGAAGCGTATCCAGTGCTCGGCCACGCCCATAAGGAACTCTCGCACGTCGGGGTTATCGGTGTTGAACTTGGGAAGGGCGTGGAGGTTCCACCATGCTTCGTAATTGGGCTGCTCGCTCTCGTTATATGCATTCAGGGGCCATCGCTGGATATTGAACCAGTCTATATACGGCGAGAAAGGGCCGTTCTCCATGATGTCATGAAACTGGAAGAAGCCCCGGCTGGCGTGGTTGAATACCCCGTCCAGCACAACCCTTATGTCGCGAGCGTGCGCTTCGTCAATTAATTTGCGCAAGGCGGCGTTCCCACCCAGCAGGGGGTCGACGTTGTAGTAATCGTGAGTGTGGTAACGGTGGTTAGAGGCTGATTGAAAGACTGGGTTGAAGTAAATGGCGTTGATGCCCAGGTCAACCAGGTAGTCCAGACGCTCCACCACGCCTATCAAGTCGCCACCTTTGTATGAGTGGAAGGTAGGAGTAGCATCCCACTCTTGCAGGTTGCGAGGCTTGCGCACCTTGTCGCTCTTAGCGAAACGGTCGGGAAGTATCTGGTAAAAGACCGCGTCGCGCACCCACGCAGGCGTGTCTATATGTGTATCTGACATTAAGCTCTCTTTCTCTGTGTGACATTGTGGATTCTGTGAGGGAGACTTGGGGACACCCCAAACCCCGTCAGGGGCGACCCCCTGCGCCCCCATTGGCAGCCTGGATGCGCTCGGAGACGGAGGGGTGACTGTGGAAGAGGAAGCGTACCCAGGCAGGGGGGTCAGCATCCGACAGGTTTTGGCCCGCCAGCTTGAGCATGACCGAGCGGAACGCTGCGCTTTTACCCGTGACCCTGAGGGCATAGCGGTCTGCGGCGCGCTCCATCTGCCGGGACATGAAGTTGCCTGCGGGCATCGCCACCAGCCCGAAGACAGACATAGCGACCGCAAAGAGGGGCAGATTGGCTACGTCAGCGATACCCTTGAAGCCGAACGCGGCCACGCCCCACGCCAGGACATGGCTCGCCACCCACATTCCCGCAAGGAGCAGAGCCGCTTCGGCTACGAGACCCTTCGGCATGTCATTGTGAACGTGGTGGGCAAGCTCGTGCGCCAGCACGGTCTCTATCTCGTCGTGAGTATAGCCTTCAAGCAGGGTGTCACCCAGGATGATGCGCCGCGTGTGTCCCATGCCGGTCAGCATGGCATTGGCGGCAGTGGTGCGGCTACTCATGTCCATTACGTACACGCCGCGCACCCGTGTGCCCGCCTGCTCTGCCAGGGAGGTCAGACGCTGGGTGAGAGCGGGGTCGTCGAGCGGGCGCATCTTGTAGAAGAGGGGCATAAGGAGCACGGGGGCAAGCTGCGCCATCGCTACCATGAAGAGCCACACCAGCCCTGCCATGATCGCCCACCACCAGTCGGGCCACGTGCGGAGGAGCCAGTAGAGCAACTCCAGGCCACCGAGACCAAATACCGCCGATAACGCAAGCTCCTTTACATTGTCGAGCGCCCAACCTCCCATGCTCTGCGTAGAGAGGCCATATCTATGGGGCAGGATATAGCCTGAGTAGAAATCGAGCGGTAGTGATATGAGGGTATAGAGCGCACCGAGCGCCACCCCGTAGAGGGCTACAGTAGCCCAGGGGTCGGCAGATATTTGTTCTGCCCATTGACGCAACCCAATAGACCATCCCGTGAAGAGGAGCAGGGCGACCCCGGCCAGCATAAAGGCCAGGCTAGCAAAGAAGAGCACGCGTCGTGTGTGTGCATATTCTTTGGCGAGTCGCTGCCGCTCCGGGTCGAGGGAGGTTTGAGTTCTGAGTTTTGAGTTTTGAGTTTTGAGTTCTGAGGTAGGTGCAATCACGGCATTATTATGTCAATGAACCAGTCATAACTCGCAACTCAAAACTCAAACCTAAGAACTCAAAACTTCCCATCTAGGGTTGGCCGCCTTGCGCCAGTCGGCTATCCAGCCGCGTTGGACGATGTAAGGCTCTCCAGAGGGGTCGTTTGCAGGTGTTAGTGCCAGCGATTCGCGAGCGTACCACAGGAGCACACCCTCTAGTTCCTCACCACTCTCCAATTTGAGGCAGATAGGGGTGTCGCTCCCACCAAGCTCTTCCAGGAAGAAAGTCAGGCGCTTGCGGTATGCCTCGCGCCTGCTCGTAAGCTCCTCGATGGGCACGTTGAAGAAAGAGGCGAGCTTCTTGAGTTGCTCGTCTTCCTCCCCCACCCGCCGGTGCTTCACCTCGATAAGGTGGATAGCGCCCGCAGGCACTCCACTCGCCTCGGCTATCTCCCAGGGCGTGTCGCCGCCGTGCTTCGCACGCAGATATTTGATGTAATCGCTCAGGCTCATTTTTAGTGCGGAGTGCGGAGTGCGGAGTGCGGAGTGCGGACTAGTAAGTCTCGCCACTCCGCACTAACTTACATTCCTCTGTCCTCGTCCATCTGGTCTTTTTCGGGGCTGGTGGGTTGGCCGGTGCGGTCGGAGTCTATGCCTCTCTCTATTGGCTGGTGATGGTCGTCGCGGGCGTGGTTGTGGGAGCTTACCTCCTGTGAGGGGGCGGTGCCATTCGTCCCAGCGGCGCTCACGGGCATACAGCGATAGTAGGCTATGGCTAGCTTGCGCAGCACTATCTCCTCATCCTTATCAGCGACCTTTATGGTGATAGTATAGGGAGTGAAGTCGGATATGGTGCCGCTGAACTCCTCTTCGTTGAAAAGGTGGAAGATGCAGGTCGCGCCCGCGTCGCGCTGCTTTGCAAGATAGCTTGCCTCGCGGTCCTCGTTGGCATCGGGCCACCTGCCGTATTTCACCTTTTGGGTGGGCGCTATCTCATCCGCTATAGCTCGCAGGCGCTTCACCCAATCGGTTGCATCAGGGCGGTTGAGCGTACCCAGGGGCTTGCCTACGCGCTCTTCAAGTTGCTCCTGTGTGATGTTGAGTCTATGCGCCAAGTTTAGCAGCTCCTGGGTCTGCCCTTCGGAGATAGGCGGCACAATCTTTGATTTCGGGGCTTTGGTCTCAGGTTTCGGATTGTGTGCGTTCGATGCCGGGGGCTGGCTCCTGCTTTCCGGTTGCCTCATCACAGGGGCCGGTTGTGCAGGTATAGATTGAGTCGCAGGGGCGACTTGCCTGGTGACGCTGCTTTGAACAGGCGGAGTAGGCTGGGCAGGACTTTGCTGGGCCGGCACAGGAGTGGGGCGGACAGTAGGGGGCGCAGGTGTAGCTGTTGAAGCAGGTGTAGAGACGGCTACGCTGCCGGGTGGGGGCATGAGGTCTTCTATCTGCACCCACAACGCCTTTGCCAGCAGCTTGGCATGGGCAAGGGGGATTATCTGGCGTCCCTCCTCGTACTCAAGGAGAGTCTTGCCCGATATGCCTGAGCGCGACGCCAGTTGCGAGATATTGAATCCCTTCTTTTCCCGAATATTACGTAACGCGCTCATAATTCACCCCATGTTCCCATTTCAGCTTCCCGCTTTCCGATTTCAAATTCGGGCCATCTATCGTGGACTCCTAGAATTAAAGCACTATCTGCGACTCATTGTACTCTACTGGATACTGATAGGCAAAACTCGTGCCTCGCGCACAGGAATATATGGCGCATCACTCGCCCTTATGCGAGAGGGCCTGCTGGATTGCCTGCTCTTCTTCCTCCGATAAAGTAGTATGGGACGTACCCGCCTTCACGGGCTTGGCGTAGAAGCGTGTGGCCGTGCGCCCGTGCAGGCTGCTGATTACTACCCCATCGCTCCGCTGGTCCAGGAGAGCGACGGCGAAGCTCTGGTCGCCGCCCGTATCTCCAAAAGGGTTGTAGCGCACAACTCCCACATATTGCACGCTGCGGGCGACGGGCGCTTCGAGGTCGCCTACCACTTTGCGCAATTGCTCTATATCGGCGCGGGTCGCCTCCAGTCGCTCAGCCTGGTCGGCTACGAGGTCTCCAAGCGACATGGTGAGGGTTGTAGCGCCGGCACCCTTCATGAGGGCGCGGAACTGGCGCTCCAGGCGTCTCAGCCGTGAGTTCTGCATGTAGAGCAAGATGCCCAGCGCCACGGACAAACCTGCCGCCACCCAACCCAATATTTCACCCAAAGCCATGAATCAGCCCGCCTCCATAAAACCGCGATAGAGGCCAATTCTAAACGAGAGGTAGTGGGTTGTCAATTCTTGAGCGCGAAATGGGGGTAGGCGACGGACGAAAGACGATAGACGATAGACGATTGATTTTAACGCAGAGACGCAGAGGTTTATTGGGGATTCACGCATTACTTTGCACGTTTCATCGTCTAGCGCCCGGCAAGCCAGGACAAATGGAGTCAGGGCTGATACAGAGTCGCGCTTTTACTCTAAATGCATACACGTCATCCTGAACGAAGTGAAGGATCAGCGTCCTACAATACCTATGGGGGATACATTTCTTATCTCATACTGATCCTTCACTTCGTTCAGGATGACATGTAAATGCTCCTGTTCCTACGTATCATCTGCTCTATCTGACTTTGCATCTGCCCTACAAATGGAGCGACTAGTGCTGATAGATCGCTGCCATTGGTGATAGAATGTAGGTATCGATTCCCATTCGACCATCGAGGAGGATAGATATGAGATACCATTCCTCTATACCATTAGCTACGCGAGCCAACTCTTTAGTGATTATGCTAGCTTTATGCAGTATGAACCTGGCCTACCTGCGCGGCGACGTGCTGGCAGCACAGGGTGGCTGCCAGCGATTTGAGCAGACGGGGCGGGAGGTGTGTGGGAGGTTCCTCGAGTACTGGCAGCAGAATGGCGCGCTCGCACAACAGGGCTACCCTATATCCGCGCAGATGCAGGAGCGTTCCGATACCAACGGACAGACCTACACAGTCCAGTACTTCGAGCGCGCCGTCTTCGAGGCGCACCCTCAGAACCAGAAGCCGTATGACGTGCTCCTCTCGCTACTAGGTGTCTTTGAGTATCGACAGCGGTACGGAACCGCTGGCGCGACCAACCAGCGTGCCAGCACGGACAGCCCGCTCCTCTTCCGAGAGACGGGCAAGACGATAGGCGGCGCT
The DNA here is from genome assembly GCA_035274425.1 of Chloroflexia bacterium. Taxonomy (GTDB): domain Bacteria; phylum Chloroflexota; class Chloroflexia; order QHBQ01; family JADMIH01; genus JADMIH01. Next base: position 9,343 of record DATEOC010000038.1, on the reverse strand, counting down.
TTCCGCTCGTACTGGGAGTCGCATGGCGGCCTCGCTCAGCAGGGATTCCCCATATCGGACGAGTTTGAAGAGCGAAGCTCTATAGATGGCAAGCTCTATCGCGTGCAGTATTTCCAGCGTGCCGTATTCGAGTTGCACCCTGACAACTCCCCTCCTAACAACGTTTTGTTGAGCTTGCTGGGCAGGATTCGATACCAGCAGAAGTACAACGCCTCAGGCACCCCTCTCCCCGCGGCAAGCCCTACGGCTCAGCTCGGCCAGCTTCGCCCAGGGCAGGGACGCTGGCTTACTAAAGCGCCTATACCAACCCCACGTAGCGAGGTAGCTGTGGCCGAGGTCAACGGGAAGATATACGTGCTGGGTGGCTTTAGCGCGCAACAAGGGCAGGCGGTCCACGAAGAGTACGATCCCACCACCGACAAGTGGCGTAGCCGTGCGCCCCTTCCGAAGGGACTTAACCACGCTGGCGCGGTTGGCCTCAACGGCAAGCTGATTATGGTGGGCGGATACCTGGAGAATGGGCGGGCCGTAGCGGACGCGTATGAATACGACCCCTCCAGCGATAAGTGGAGAGCACTCGCGTCGATGCCGACTGCACGTGGTGCCCTGGGCGTGGCTGTCATGGATGGGAAGGTTTACGCGATGGGCGGGCGTGATAGCGCCGACCTGACCGCCAACGAGGTATACGATCCGGGCACAAACACATGGGCTAAGCTGGCCGGGATGCCTACTGCTCGCGACCACCTGGGCGTAGTGGCACTGGCAGGGAAGATTTACGCCGTCGGGGGCCGCTTCGAGAGCTTCGCCCGCAATACTGGCATCAACGATGCGTACGACCCAAAGGCCAATTCATGGCAGGCTCGCGCCCCCATGCCCACAGCGAGGAGCGGTATAGCAGCCGTAGCTTTACAAGGATACATGCTCGTCTTTGGCGGAGAGCAGAGCGCTGGCACCTTCCGCGAGAACGAAGCCTACAACCCCGCCACCGATAGCTGGACCCCTTTAGCCCCCATGCCTACACCCAGGCACGGCATAGGCGCGGCTGTGGTTGGCAACATCGTCTATATCCCAAGCGGCGGACCTACCCCCGGAGGTAGCCAGATAGAGACGCATGAGGCGTTCGATTTGGGTGGGAGCGAATAGTTCAAGGTTCACAATTCTGGGCTTCCGCCCAGAATTGTGAACCTTGAACTATTCGCTCGTCTTATGCTATTCTCTTTCCGAAGTGAATCTCCTGGAGGGTAATTGAAAGGACTGATACTGAGTGGCGGTAAGGGCACGCGCTTGCGGCCGCTTACCTATACGAGTGCCAAGCAGCTCGTGCCCGTCGCCAACAAGCCGGTACTCTTCTATACTATCGAAGACCTGGTGGGGGCGGGCATCACCGATATCGGCATCGTGGTTGGCCCCACTGCCCCGGAAATCAAGGCGGCAGTAGGGACAGGCGAACGCTGGAACGCCAACGTTACTTACATCGACCAGCCTGATCCCCTTGGCCTTGCTCATGCCGTGATGGTGGCAGAGGAGTACCTGGACGGCTCGCCATTTGTCATGTACCTGGGCGACAATATGCTCGAAGACCGCGTTGCTCCCTTCGTCCAGGAGTTCAAAGATAGTGATTGGGATTGCCAGGTGCTCCTCAAGCGAGTCCGCAACCCCCAGCAGTACGGCGTAGCCGAGCTGGAAGATGGGAGGGTGAAGCGCCTCGTTGAGAAACCCCGCGAGCCGGTGAGCGACCTAGCCCTGGTCGGCATCTACATGTTCGACCACCACATATTCGAAGCGGTCCACAACATCAAGCCATCGTGGCGCAACGAGTACGAAATCACCGACGCGATACAGTACCTCCTTGAGCATGGCTACCACGTCCACCCACGCGTGCTAGACGGCTGGTGGATAGATACCGGCAAGCTGGAGGATATGCTGGAGGTAAATCACCTCGTGCTGGACAAGCTCGTTCCGAGCATTGAGGGGTTCGTGGACAGCGACAGCCACATCAAAGGGAAGGTGGTCATTGACAGCAGTTGCGAGATAATCAACTCCGTTATACGTGGACCCGTTATCATCGGGCAGGGCACGCGCATAGTCAATTCGTATATTGGCCCCTACACCGCTATCAACTATGGCTGCACAATCACCAACAGCGAGATCGAGCACTCGATTATCCTTGAGAACAGCCAGATAATAGACCTCCCAGGTCGCCTCGAAGACAGCCTCGTAGGCCGCAACGTCGAAATCAGCCGCTCACCGATCAAGCCCAAGGCGTACAAGATGCTGCTGGGAGATAATAGCAAAGTGGGAGTGTTGTAATTCTAAGTTTTGAATTCTAAGTTTTGAATTATATGGTTTCTCAATTCAAAATTTAGAATTCATAATTCAAAATTCGAGGTAGGGGATGGACGATACGGCTGCTGACATTTTAGACCGCGAGAAGGCACTGGCCGATTTTGACCATGCGCGGGACGACTTTGAGGACGCTTTTGAAAAGGTGCCCGATGAGGCGCTCGGCTACATGCCGGAGGGGGATGATTACTCTATAGGCTATCTTCTCACGCACATAACAGATGTGCTCACGAAATATGCCGGGACCGTAGATAAAATACAAGAGGCGGGATATGGAGAAGTTCATCTTAGCGAAGATGGAGCCGGGGTGCCTGCCGACCAGAACATAGACCGCGCTGCTTCGTTAGAACAGATGGAGACAGCACATGATACCCTGGCGGGTAAGCTCCGCGAGATGGCCTATAAAGACTTTAGCCGCCAGGCCCCGGTATATTATCCTGGCTCAACCGAGCCTTATCCTACGGGGGCATCAGATATAATTGGATGGGTCACGGACCACTACCGCGAGCATATCGCCCACATCGCGGAGTTGTTAGAAGGTTGGAATAGGAGGAACGCTTGAAAACGATAATGGTCACGGGCGGTGCCGGCTTCATCGGCAGCAACTTCGCCCGCATGATGCTTGAGAAATACCCGGAATATCACGTACTCGTATACGATAAGCTCACCTACGCGGGCAATCCCGAGAACGTGCGAGACTTGAACGATAACCCACGCTTCCTATTCATCGCAGGCGATATAGCGGACGCCGACAAGGTGGAGAGCACCATCCAGGAGTTCGGGGTGGACGCCATTGTAAATTTTGCCGCTGAGACGCACGTAGACAGGTCTATCATGGACCCTGGGAGCTTTATACAGACCAACGTCTTCGGCGTCTACACTCTCCTGGAAGCGACGCGCAAGCTGGGCGTCGAGCGTATGCTGCACGTATCCACAGACGAGGTGTACGGCGCAGTGCACGAAGGGTCATCCACCGAAGAAGACAGGCTTGAGCCGAGGTCTCCCTACTCGGCGAGCAAGGCCAGCGGCGACCTGCTCTGCCGCGCATATCACGTTACGCACGGTACGCATGTAATGGTCACGCGTGGGTCGAACACGTATGGCCCGCGCCAGTACCCAGAAAAGCTCCTCCCGCTATTCATCACGAACGCCCTTGAAGATAAGCACCTGCCAGTCTACGGTGACGGCAAGTACGTGCGAGACTGGATGTACGTGCTTGACCACTGTGCGGGGATAGACCTGGTGCTGCATAACGGCCAGGCAGGGGAGATATACAACGTAGGCGGCGGCAACGAGCGTGAGAATATGACGGTGATTTACGCCATACTCGATCTCCTGGACAAGCCCCGCACCCTTATTCACTACGTCAAAGACCGCCCCGGCCACGATCTGCGCTACTCCGTAGATACCACCAAGCTGGAGAAGCTTGGTTGGTCGCCCAGGTGGAGCCTGGAGGACGGCCTGCGCGAGACTGTAGATTGGTATAAGCACAATCGCGAGTGGTGGGAGAAGATAAAATCGGGCGAATTCGCCGAATATTACGCCAAGATGTACGGCCAGCGCGAAGTGCTGGCAAAACACTCCTGAGTGCGGAATGCGGAATTACAACATCTATTAGCTGATCCCATTTTATGAGCGTTAGCACTGAGATGCACAATCCGCACTCCGCTGGTTCTTGGTCTGCGACCAATTCAGGCATTCCGCACTCCCCGGTTCGGGTTCTCTTCTTGTGTACTCACAACTCGGCGCGGAGCCAGATGGCGGAGGGGTGGCTGCGCCACCTGGGCGGCGAGCGTTTCGAGGCCCATAGCGCGGGCACCGAGGAGACGCTGGTGAGGCCGTTCGCCATAAGGGCTATGAGCGAAGTGGGCGTTGACATCTCCGGCCAAAAGAGCAAGACCCTTGAGCGTTACATCCAACAGCCCTGGGACGTTATCATTACCGTGTGCGACCAGGCAAATGAATCGTGCCCACTCTTCCCCGGAGGCAAGCAACGCCTGCACTGGTCGCTCCCAGACCCGTCAAAGGCCACAGGGAGCGAGGAAGAGCAACTCGCTGCCTATCGCCAGGTGCGCGATACCCTGCGTGAGCGGATAGAGGGGCTAATAGCTGAAACGTGATGCGTGAAACGTGAGGATTAAACGCAAAGACGCAAAGGGAACAAAGAACGCAAAGATTTTTTAGGGGTTAGTTGACTTTCGTCTTTCGTCTTTCGTCCTTCGTCAATTCCGAAATCCGAAATCCAAAATCCGAGTTTGGAGGTAAATATGCCGCTGTTTGACTTCCTGAAGCAGGATGACGGCAATTTTTTCCAGTGGTTAGAAGATGCGTCCAATATTACGCTTCAGGCGTCGCTCGCTTTGAGAGAGCTTTGCTATGATTTTCGGAACCCGCAGGAGGCTGCGGCGCGGCTGCATGACTTCGAGCACCAGGGCGATGACATCGGGCACGATATATACAACAAGCTGAACAATACCTTCGTCACTCCTATGGACCGCGAAGACATTATCCGTCTCTACAGCTCCATTGACGATATGACCGACCTGATACACTCGGCGGCGGACATGATGAACACCTACAAGGTCGATACCATCCTCCCCACCGCGAAGCTGCTGGCCGATTGCATCGTAGGCTGCGCGGAGGAGATAGTGAAAGCGGTGCCGCATCTGCGAAAGCGCAAGGAGCTAGGGCAGATACAAGAGTCGATCATCAAGATAAACAGCCTGGAGAACCAGGCCGACGACTTGCTGCGGGCGGGGTTAGGAGACCTATTCGCCAACCCGGAGAACGTGGTACAGATCATCAAGTGGCGCGATATATACCATGAGATGGAGCAGGCGACCGATAACGCAGAGGACATCGCCGACGTACTGCGCGGCCTGGTAATCAAGCATGCCTAGCAGCCTGGATGCAACTACATGGACGTTGCTCGGCCTCGTAATCGTCCTGGCAGTCAGCTTCGACTTCATCAACGGCTTCCACGATACGGCGAATGCTATCGCCACCGTAGTGGCTACGCGTGTCCTGACCGCTGGGGCAGCTATAATGATGGCCGCCGTGCTCAACTTCGTGGGTGCGCTCACCGGGCAGGCCGTAGCCAAGACCGTTACGAGCGGTCTGGTAGATGCAAAGGCCGTTCAGGGGTTGGGGTTCCAATTGGGGCAGGTGCTGATCATGGCCGCGCTGATAGGGGCCATCGCGTGGAACCTCATCACATGGTACTACGGCATCCCTTCGTCTTCCAGTCATGCTCTCATCGGGGGGATCGTCGGCGCTTCCATCGCCGCCCTCGGCACGGGCAGGGTCATCTGGGAAGGGCTACTCAACAAGGTGGTGCTTCCGCTTATATTTTCCCCGATCATAGGCTTCGTGGCGTCGGTGCTGCTGATGAAACTTCTCTTCTGGCTCTTCTCAAAGGCTCCGCCTAGACGGGTCGGGCGCGTCTTCCGTCGCTTGCAACTGGTGTCGTCCGCCTTCATGGCCTTCAGCCACGGCTCGAACGACGCTCAAAAGACAATGGGCGTGATAACGCTAGCCCTCTTCTCTGCTGGCTTCCCATTGGCCGTGGATGCTAAAGGGGTGCCCAACATACCGTGGGAAGTAATAATGCTGGCGGCAGTCGCGATGGCGCTAGGCACCGCCGCGGGTGGGTGGCGCATCATACATACGATGGGCAACCGCCTGGTACGCCTGGAGCCGATACACGGCTTCGCCGCCGAGACCACCGGCGCGACTATCATCGAAGCGGCTTCGCGCTTCGGCTTCCCGCTCAGCACGACCCACGTCATTTCGTCCTGCATACTCGGTGTAGGGGCAGCGCGCCGTCTCTCCGGCGTGCGGTGGTCGGTAGCTTTCAATATGATCCGCGCGTGGGTATTTACCATCCCCGTGTGCGCGGCTATCTCATTCCTCGCCTATTTGGTGTTAGACCTGGTGTTCTGAGGCCGAACTTGAGTGACAAAAAGGGAGAGGAATTTTTCTTTTTCTATCGATTTTAGGCCCTTGCAGGGCCTAAAATCGATAGAAAAAGAATTGAAAGTTTGGGCGGGCGCAGCATACTGCGCCCCTACATCTGTGCATCTTGAGCGATTCATTGTTGAACGCGGAGATGGACGCCAGGCAACAGACATGGTATAATCTGTAGATTGAGGCAAATATCACTCTTCTAACCTGAGCCGCAAGGAGTAATAGACGGTGGAAATCAAGGACGCTCTCAACCTTATTCAGTTTATACTTGCAATCGTGATGATCCTGGTCATACTGATGCAGAGCAAAGGCTCTAGCATGGGCGGCATCTTCGGTGGCGAGTCTTCATCGGTCTACCGGACGCGCCGGGGCTTCGAGCGCCGCCTCTTCCAGTTCACGATTGGCCTCTCGGTAACCTTCTTCCTCATAGCTGTCATCAACAGTATGGTCCGAGCCTAGACCATTTTGGATTTTAGATTTTCGATTTTGGATTGGGTAATAAATGGCGAACAGCTTGAGATAAGATAGAACGCCTGAGACCTTCTCCAAAATCCAAAATCCAAAATCCAAAATCCAAAATCCGAATTGTTTTTCTCCTTCAGGAAGCAAGCCGTTACAGCCCTGGCCGGGCTGGCTCTCATTATTGCGGCGTTGGCGATTACGGCGAGTGCTAACGTTCCTGGGTTATCTCCGTCAGCGCCTGCGGCAACTGGCTCTACCTATGTAGAGGCTGTGGTTGGCGCGCCTCGCTTCGTCAATCCACTGCTGTCGATGTCAGACACCGACACCGACCTGGCCCACCTGGTATTCAGCGGCCTCACTCGCGTCGACAGCGAGGGGAATATCGCCCTTGATATGGCTAGCGAGTGGCAGGTCAGCCCAGACGGGCGGGTATATACGTTCACGCTAAAGCCGGACCTCAAGTGGCATGACGGCAAGCCGGTTACTTCCGACGACCTTATCGCCACCTTTGGCCTGTTGCGAGCACTTGATTTTCCGGGCGACCCCGCACTCGTGGCTCGCTGGCGCGATATAACGGTTGAAGCGCCTTCGCTCCAGGCTGTGCGCTTCACTCTTCTCGCTCCCAATGCCTCCTTCCTGCAATTCACCACCCTGGGGATGCTCCCCAAGCACCTGTGGTCGAGCGTAAAGCCCGCGGAGATGGTCTCATCCGACTTGAACCAGTCCCCCGTAGGCTCCGGCCCGTGGCGCTACGTGCGAGACGAAGCGCTCTCGCCCGGTGCAGCATCTAATCGGCAGGGCACACCCGTGCCGGGCGGTATCTCACCAGCCGAGGGGGTGCTACTTGAGCGGAACCGGGACCTCACCTCGACTAATTCTCGAATAGCGCGCTTATGGTTCCGCATCTATCCCACCTTTGGGGCAGCGTTATCAGGCTTCAAGATGGGCGAGGCGCATGGTCTCGGCCATATCCCCTCTGACCGCGTGGGCGAAGTGGAAGCTGTACCGGGAGTAACCCTCCACAAGGAGAGTCTTGCACGCTACACCATGCTTATCCTCAACCTGCGCTCACCGCTGTTCGACAAGGTAGAGACGCGAAAGGCCGTCGAGCTTGCTATAGACAGGGAGGCGTTGATTGCCGGGGGTCTGGGCGGGTTGGGGCGGCCTCTTGAAAGCCCCATCCTGCCGGGGTCATGGGCGCATGATCCCTCTATCAAGGTGAGGGGGTATGATCCTGCCGAGGCCAGACGCCTGCTCGATAGCGCAGGCTGGAAATTAGGAGCGGGTGGGGTACGCGTGCGCGATGGTGTGACCCTGACCGTGGCGCTGGCTGCCAATAAAGAGTTACCTGCCAATGTCGAGGTGGCCGAGCAGATTACAGGCTACCTCAAAGCGGTTGGAATTGACGCGCAGCTCGCGCTGGTAGGGCGCGATGCGTTGCTGCGAGAGTACCTCAATCCTCGCGCCTTCCATATAGTGCTGGCGGGGTGGGAAGCTAATGGAGCCGACCCGGACGTGTTCCAATACTGGCACTCGTCCCAGGCGAATGTCCAGGGGGGACTCAATTTCTCCGGGTGGAGCAATGCACAGGCGGATGAAGCCTTGCAAGGCGCGCTGCTCACCCAGGATAAAGAGGAGCGCACCAAGCGATACCTGTCATTCCAGCAAGCCTTTTACGCGGACGTGCCCTCGGTGATACTCTACAGCCCTCTCTACACGTACGCAACGCGCTCGCCTGCTATGGGCGTCACGCTTCCTTCGACGGATATAGTGTCGCCAGCCGCCCGCTTCGATACGTTCCAGGGGTGGTCGCTGGCCGGTAGCCGGTAGGGGGCAGGATTCTAAAATGGGAGTTTGAAAATCATCAAAAAGGTCCGGCTGCGCCGGACCTTTTTGATGATTTTCAAGGGGATAATGAAAAGACTCTCTTTGCGTTATCTTGCAGTTACGAGGAGCCAGTAGGCGGCTATCCCTAGCGCGCATATGGAAAAGAGGGCTAGAGTCATGGTGAGGGTGCCGAGGCACCCGATCCTGCCCGTATCGGCCCATCTGCTCATGCTGATCTGCATATGGCGGTAGTCCAGCAGGTTGGGAGGCAACGGCTTCCCCTCATAGCTGAAATCTACTAGCTCCTCTACAGGCTTTTCGCGCGCTTTTCTCATATAATAAATACGCCATTTGTGGGCCATGAGTCGCGGCGTGCGGATGGTCCGGGTCCACGACGTCGCCCCGACGGTCCGCGCCGCCGAACTGCTGGAGGCATCGTGGTCAGCCGCATGAAGGGCAAGTGGGCCCAGGGCATCCAGCCCCGGAACTTCGCCTGGATCATCAAGGACCACCTCGCGGTCTGCGAGCGGCCGGGTGGCTACGGCCCCAACCATCGCCGGGTCCGGCGCCAGGAGGAGATCATCTGGATCCGGGAGCAGGGCTTCGGCCTGGTCGTGTCGATCATCCCGTCGACCCACAACCTCCACAACTACGACGAGCTGGGCGTGGCCTACCGGCACCGGCCGTTCGGCGCCACCGACGACCCGCGGGTGGTGCTGGGCCAGCTCTACCCCGAGCTGCGCCA
>DATEOC010000037.1:0-72095 GCA_035274425.1 Chloroflexia bacterium | reverse complement strand
AACCTGCATAACCTTCTCTTAAGGTGCAGGTTGCGGTTTTGGTCTCTCTTTCTGGGGAGAGAAGCTAACCTCCCATAAATACTCCTTAACGTGGGAGGTCAGGTTGGGGCAAGAATAGAGCTTCTGAAGCTGGGTGAATCTGCTCTGCACATAGACTTCTCTTAACATGTGCAGAGCAGTTTACATGCCACTTTAGCAGCTTTAGCCAGGGCCTGAAGGGTTACGAAGTGGGGAAGTATTGGCGGTAATTACGAATTACGAATTACGAATTACGAATTACGAATTACGAATTATGAATTACGAATTATGAATTGGGCAAGTAGTATTGACGCAGGTATTGACATGGAGGGGAAAAGAGGGTATGTTAGTGGCGAGAATAGAGGGTGGTAACTCGTCCCAGCAGGGCAGAATCGGGCAGTTTGGGGGTTAGAGATAGTAATTCTATCCCAGTGATGCAGGGATAGAAGGAGGAAAATGCCGAACGAATGAGCGGGATATAGGCATAAAGAGCTTGCCGAGCGAAGTGCTAACCCGTCCCGTTGCGGTAGGAGAGGGTGCCCCGTCGTTGAGGGGATTGAAACGTACTGACGCACTTCGCCTTGCTCGCAGAAGTAGCCTGTGTAGGAGAGGGTGCCCCGTCGTTGAGGGGATTGAAACATGGCGAGCAGGAATACTACCAGTATTACTGCCAGCGTAGGAGAGGGTGCCCCGTCGTTGAGGGGATTGAAACTCTTTGAGACAACCATGATTGGCGCATCGTTGGCGGTTGTAGGTGAGAGTGCCCCGTCGTAGAGGGGATTGAAACGTTTCATTGCCGCCCGATATGTCAACTCGAGGTGTGCGGAGGTAAGAGAGGGTGCCCCGTCGTTGAGGGGATTGAGGTAGCATAAATGTGCGATGTACGGCCTCCGGTTGGAACGTGCTAGAGGTCGTCCTGTATCCATAGCCGCTGAATGTACCAGGGAGGCTCACAAACCGCCCTGGTACGTTTTCTGTCTGGCATAGAACCTGCTCTCTAAGTGCAAGGGCGCATAGAGGATAGTGTCACCTATACGAGTGACGGCTGCTCATAAGGGGCATGTCTAATTACTTTCCAGCTTCGTAGGAGGAACATCAAGTGGCAGAGCAAACGATGACCCAAGAGACTATGGACAAGAAGAAAAATGACCTGTTGACCAAATACCTGTCGGATATGGTCGGACTTGAGGAGCATATCTACCAGGCGGTAGATAAGCAGGTCAAGGGGACCGAAGACGAACCGACCATCAACCCCTTCTTGCGCAACGTACGCGATACTCTACAAGAGCACGTAAGCGCGCTCAAGGCGCGGCTGGAGGAGCTCGGGGGGCACCCCGGCAACCCTATCAAAGAGGCAGGCGCGGCTGTGCTGGGTATGGCGGCAGGTCTCATAGACAAGCTGCGCGCCGAGGAAGTATCAAAGAACCTGCGCGACGATTACACCGCGCTCAGCCTGAGCAATATCAGCTACGTGATGCTCGTTACTACCTCCCTGGCCTGCAACGACAGCCAGACGGCAGAGCTGGCCTCGCGACACCTGAAGGATAATGCCGGGTTTGCTATGGACATCGGCAAGATGATCCCTGACGTGGTAGTGAAGGACCTGAAAGACTTCACTGACCTCAACGAGGGGGCGGTTGAGGGTGCCCGCGAGGCATATTCCAACGCCTGGGACCAGGGAGCGAGTCAGAAGAGCGCCTCAGCTTCCCCGGCTTCATCGAATGGCTCTAGCTTCTAAGGAAGGACTTTGTCTTTTCCAATAAAAATGAGCGCCTACGGCGCTCATTTTTATTGGAAAGGTTAGATTGTGTTTAGCGAACTTCGTCTACAGGCTTACGGTAGGTGGCGGAGTGCTTGACCATTTTGAAGCCCATGCTCTCATAAAGCTGGAGAGCGCCGTTAGGGTTCTCGGTGTCTACGCCCAGGGCCGCCTGCTCCATCCCTAGCTCCTTGTGCATCTTGAAGCTGCGAGCGATGAGGGCCTTGGCGAGACCGCGCCTGCGCCAGGGGCGGCGCACGCTTATAAACTCGGTGTACCCACGCTTGCGGTTGAACTTCTTGTTCTCTTCCTCGGCGATGAAGTTGCGGACCATACCCGCTACCTGATCGCCCTCCCAGGCTACCTGCCAGAGGTGAGGCTGGAAGGTTAAGGGCCAGTTGGTGAGCCAGCGCTGGTAGTCGTCCTCGGTGGTAACTTCCATGCCCCAGTGGTCCTGGAAGGCCTCTACCTCGGCCTCCCAGATGGCCCGATAGTGCGCCGGCTGCACAGGGCGTACCTCCAGACCTTCGGGCATAGGGGCGTCTGGTATGTTCTCCAGGTCGGGGCGGACCATCTCATAGTCGTGGCGGACGGGCTTGTAGCCCTCGCTTACGATGAGGGAAATCAAACCCTGCTGGCTATCTTGTGCCCAGGTGTCGTACAGGCGGGGGACATCTGTAGCGTACCTCTGCTCCTGGCCGATCTCGCGCAGGCGGGCCTCGCTATGGCGAAGGAGGGCACGGCCTATACCTTTGCCGCGCCATTCGGGGACGATGAAACCGAAATGATCGTAGATATAAGTGCCGTCAAGCTCCTGCCTCCAGGATACTCGCTTGTAGCCTACCAGCTCGCCGTTTACCTCGACCATCACTACGTCGCGATAGGGGTCGCAGTTCTTGAGGTTGGCGTAGTTGCTTGCAAGGTTCTCTACGGTGTGTACCTCTTCCCTACCATCGGCCTCGCTCGCCCTGTCAAGGACGGCCACCATCTGGGGGTAGTCCTGCTCGCCCTTGAAGTACCGGAAGGTAAGGCCGGGTATGGAAGGCGCGCCGGGCACGAGGACACTGTCTAAAGTGAGTGTATCGGATACCATGTCTCTGTTCTCCTTGTCTCGTTGGGTCTGTTAGCGCGCCCGCCGGAGATAACCGTACCTCTTATGGCGCTGTTTGAACTTTGAGGCGATAGTGCTATGGTAAGATAGTACGCGTGGAATGACGCATACCCGGCGCCGACTCTCACAGAGGGATTCATCGCCTGTGAAGGTGATTGTAGCAGAGACGGAGGCAATGAGGTACGGTCTGGGGGCGGATTGGGGGTAGGTCGATGGAAGGACGACGGACGACGGACGACGGACGACGGACGACGGACGACAGACGACGGAAGGCAGTAGGCAGTAGGCAGTAGGCAGTAGGCAGTAGGCAGTAGGCAGACGATAGACATTGAACGTATGTATGATGGCTCGCTACTCGGTATTCATGGGTGGTCTGGATTATGCTGATTTGAGGTGCGAACGGGGAGGGGTGGAGGGAGGTATGGGTGGTAATAGGGATGCGCGTCGGGAGCGCGAGCTGCGGGAGCTAATGGTAGAGCGTCAGATACGGGCGCGCGGCCTTGAAGACCCCGCAGTGCTACAGGCTATGCGCACCGTTCCACGGGAAGCTTTCGTGCCTGAAGAGCTACGGGACCGGGCTTACATCGACGCCGCCCTCCCTATCCCCGACGGGCAAACTATCTCTCAGCCGTACATTGTGGCATTGATGGCTACGACGCTACAGCTGAAGCCAGGAGATAGGGTGCTTGAGATAGGCACGGGGTCGGGATACGCGGCTGCCGTGTTGAGCCGCATAGCCCAGGAGGTGTACACGGTGGAGAGGCACGAGTCGCTCGCTTTGGCTGCCAAAGAGCGTCTGGAGGCGCTAGGGTATGATAACGTGCGCGTGGGAGTGGGCGACGGCACGCTTGGCTGGGCGGAGCACGCGCCTTATGATGCCATTACGGTAGCAGCGAGTGGTCCCCAGGTGCCGGATACGTTGCGCGCTCAGCTAAAGATAGGTGGGCGGCTGGTAATGCCTATGGGGAGCAGCCGGATAGAGCAGAAGCTGGTGCGCGTCACGCGTGAGAGCGAGGACGAGTACGCGGAAGAGAACCTTGTAAGCGTCTCCTTCGTCCCCCTGATAGGGAGAGAGGGGTGGGAGGACGGGGGATAGACGACGGTATGATGCGTGATGCGTGATGCCGGACGACAGACGACAGACGACAGACGACAGACGATAAGCACCTTACAACTAATCCATAAAAATCTTGGTGGTATCTTGGCGCTCTTGGCGTCTTGGCGGTTCACTCCTCACGCATCACGTTTCACGTTTCACTGGTCAGGCTCATGGCGGAGTAGATTTCGCGGAGGAAGCGGCTGGGGACCGTTGCAAGGAGATGAGTGGAGGCGAAGCCGTTGCGCCGGGCTGTGGCTTCCCAGGTGGGATAAGAGAGGGGGTGTGGGACCCAGGGGTTGCCGTGGTCGGCATTGTACTCGACAAGTATCAGGCGTCCGCCTGGACGCAGGTAGCTCTTGATGAGTTGCAGCACAGGGTCTTTGTGGCGGACGTAATGGAGGGAGTTCGCCATCACCACGCCATCGAGCGCTGGGAGATCGAGCCGGTAAGTGAAGTCAGCGGCTATTGCTTGATAGTGGAAGCTCAACTCTGGGAACCGGGCGCGTATCGAGCGCTCCTGCTCTTTCAGCGCACCTCTGTCTGTATCTACTGAGTAAATGTGGCCCGTGGGACCAATAAGCTCTGCCAGGGCCAACGTAAAAGCGCCGGTGCCTGAGCCGAAGTCGGCCCATAGGCCGCCTGGGCCAGGGATGCCACCTCGCAAGAGGTCTAGATGGTCTTCGTGCGTCATGTAGGCTTAACTCCAGCAGGAGACTCAATAGTTCTTACTATCTCTGCGGCTGACGCATCATGCGTCTTCATCTGCGGGTTCTTCTTCCGAGGCTGACTCATCGTAAGCGTCATTATCTTGGATGGGAGGCGCTGTGTTTAGCCGGATCTCAAGCAGGCTTTCACCCATTAGCGCCAGCACCATGCAAACTGCCCAGACAAACAAGCCAAATAGCAAGATGACGACTGCCGCTGCCATATGGCTCCAATCGTTCCATCGCGACGAATAAAGAGTTTCATAATAATAGTAATTATCCGTACCGGAAAAGAATCGGAAGCCCTCAATGAATGCGAGCAGCATAGATAGCACGAGTATGAGCGAACCAACTACGCGAAGAGTAGTTATGGCTCTTCTATTCCAGGAATTGTCAACCATGATTGTGGGCCCCCTCTGTATTAGTAGCCACACTATAGAGTACCGCAAACTTGAAGGATTAGATGTTTTACAATTCCTACTGCAATTATAATGCTTGCCGGTCTTTAATAGAGCTATACGAACTATAAAGAGATGTTCAGCAATTATATGCGTAGATTGCACAGAAAGATAATTAGCCGCAGACACTCATGTGCTATAATATATCCGCCTATCTCTGTAAACAGGAGCGTGCATCATGGATGGTAATGGCAATGGCGGTAATGGGAATGGGGAGCAGGAGAACCAGGGGCAAGAAGGGCCAACCGAGCTAGGTTGGGCGCTTGTGCTTGGCTCTTCTTCGGGGTTTGGGGCGGCGACCGCCGCAGCGCTGGCCGAGGAAGCCGGCCTGAACATCTGCGGCGTCCATCTCAGGCGGCCGGGTGATCCCGATGCATACGAGGAAACCAAGGCTCGCATCGAGGCTGCCGGGCGCAAGTACCTCCCCTTCAACATGAACGCAGCCAACCCCGACCGACGCCGTGATGCGTTAGACAAGATGGCGGAGGCGATGGAGGGGTCGGGCTTTAGGGTATTGCTCCATTCGCTCGCTTTTGGCAGTCTCAAGCCATACATAACGAACGAGCCGGATGACGCTCTCACCCAGGCGCAGATGGACATGACCCTCGACGTGATGGCACATTCGCTCGTCTATTGGACGCAGGACCTCGTTAGCCGCAACCTGCTTGGGCGTGGGAGCCGCATCTTCGCCATGACTTCGGCAGGGTCACAACGCGTCATCCCAAGCTATGGAGCGGTGTCGGCTGCGAAGGCGGCGCTGGAATCGCACATACGCCAGCTTGCCGTTGAGCTAGCACCGCGAGGGATCACCGCCAACGCGATACGTGCAGGCGTCACCGATACCCCTGCTTTGAGGCGCATACCCGGTAACGACTTGCTTATAGAAGGCGCGCTTGCCCGCAACCCATCGGGCCGCCTTACCAGGCCCACCGATGTCGCAGGTTTCATCGCGCTCCTCGCCCGGCCCGGCTCCGGTGCGGACTGGGTAACCGGCAACGTATTGGGTGTTGATGGGGGAGAGGATATTGTTGGGTAGCGGACGACGGACGACGGACGACGGACGATAGACGATATTTCTAACTTCTAACTTCTAACTTCTCGCTACTCGCTACTCGCTACTCGCTACTCGCTACTATCCGGTTTGACAGTGAATGCGTAGTTAGGTAAACTAGATTATACGGCGATATGCCGTATTGAATCGCGGCTTTGTGGGGTTCCCTTCCCCAGGGCATAAGAGGTACAGGTGGATGAGTAACACAACGTATAAAAGCACGCGCTCCAGGGTCAAGGATGAGGATATGCTGCTAGACGAATCTGAGGACCAGCCTGTAGGGTTATTCAGCACCCCGGCTCGCACGGCGGCGGTTATATCATCGCTTGTACTTGTGTTGGGCCTGTTCGGTATGGTGATATGGCTAATCACCTCACGCACTACTCAAATAGTGCAGCCTATACCGGAATCGGCGACGGCAAACGTAGTTAGCGTCATCACCAAAGCAAACGTTGGAGGGGGAGAGCCTAAGAGAGGCGATAAGGCCCCCGATTTCGAGTGGAGTGATGTGACGACAGGGCAAGCTATGCGGCTATCTACCCTGGGCAAACCTGCGTTCGTGAACTTCTGGGGTACGTGGTGCCCACCCTGCCGGGCGGAGATGCCTGAGATGCAGAGGTTGTATAACACGTACAAGGGCCAGATCGAGTTCATCGGGGTTTCGATGGATGGGCGCGGTGATGACCCTCCTACGGTCGCCAAGTTCATCAATAGTCCACCCAACGGCTCGCCACCGATTCCCTACACGTGGCGCTTCATCCACGACGGCAATTACGAGGTGGCGACGCGCTATCAGGTGAGCGCTGTCCCCAGCTCCTATTTCGTGGGCACGGACGGCGTGATACGCGCCGTGCATATCGGCGGCATGAACGGTGTCCAGATGGAAGCATATCTACAACAACTCAAGGGATCGGGACAGTAAATTTATAATCGTACCTCTTATCGTCAGCCTAGAAAGAGCGGGAGGAATAAGATAACCTCATGAGTCAATCCCAAAAAGGTAATTTACCGCCACGCCGGGTCAACACCGCGAAATCGGCAGACAGGCCCGCAAGCAGTGCAGGCAGCCCGAACAAAGCATCGAGCATGAGCGGCAGGTCAGCCGGTGCCAATGGCGGGCGGAACGCGGCTTCCAGGCCACCCAGCCGCTCAGGCGGTTACAGTGACACGCGCCGCCCTGTGAACAGGAACAGGAACAGGTACGTAGAGCACAAGCGCGATCCGTTCCCCTACGTCATGGGCGGGGTCATAGGCGCTCTGGTAGTGGGCCTTATGATGGTAATGTTCCTCATAGGGTCGAGCACCTCCGGGGGCAACCAGAACAACAACCAGGGGGGCGCAGGCGTTACCACACTCCCGCAGGCCAACAACGGCAACCCACAAGCACAGACTACCACGATCAGCGTTGGGACCACGCCGCCGCAGATCGAGGCGACCCGCATGCCTATAGAAGAGTTCATAACGTTGTACAGTGACCCGGCGAAGCGCCCCATTATTGTTGACGTGCGGGCCAAGCAGGCGTATGACGAGGGGCACATCGCAGGGGCAATTAGCATCCCTGACGCTGAGACCGAGTCACGCCTCAGCGAGCTACCGAAGGATAAGCTTATAGTAGCTTACTGCCAATGACCATCCGAGAATGAAAGCGCCAGTGTGGCGCGTAGATTGCTCAACCAGCAGGGTTATAGCACGAATAATCTCAAGGTATTGCTGGGTGGCTGGGGACTTTGGAAAGATAAGCACGCTCAGGACCCGAAGACATATCCGACGGTGCCCGACACATTGCCCACCCCCCTCCCGGTGCAGCAGAATGTTCAACCCGTGCTCCCCCCAACGGCTACAGTCTCCAGGTAGTACCTGGAACAACTAAAGAGAGATAAAAAATCGGACCCGCAAGCGGGTCCGATTTTTTATCTCTCTTTGCCTATTAAGCGAAATTATGCTCCTCGTTGCGAAAGCACGCTGTACAGGAAGAGTATGGCGACTATCACGAGGAGGAGGTGCCATGAGGCGTAGGCTGAGGCCCAGCCCAGGAAGAAGCCGCCTATATACAGCGCGCCCAGGCTCGCCGTGAGACCCCAGGCGAGGCGTTGTTGGGCTCGAGCCACTAGGGCGTCCTACGGCCCCCTACAAGGAGATTGTAAACGATGACTATGGCAGCGATAACCAGCAAGAGGTGGATGAAGGCCCCACCAATCTGGAATATGAAGCCAAGAAGCCACAACGCTACGATTATCAATGCCACTACCCAGAGTATGCTTGCCAAACCTGCCATAATTCTACCCTCCTTGAATAGTTGTTTGAACTATAGAACGTCAGGATTGTGGAATTGTGATGCGACCTGCATATCTATGTAGCGTGTAGGGTGCTTTGAGACGATTTGTCCCGATTCGAGGGAGAAAGGGGATTAATTAATAGGAGGCATTAATCTGCCTGCTGCACTTGCTGTTTTTCAAGTTGCGATTGAAGAAGGGAGATTGAGATGCAAGGGGAAGAGTTGCAGGTCATAGATGGAGATATCGTGACAGATGTGAAGAGGCTGCGTGCGGGCGGGTTGAGGCGCGCCACGCTTGAGGGAGAGATCAAGACGCTGAGAGCGACGCTGGAGCAGGTAGTGGCAGACCTGGGAGAAAGGGAGGCGGATAGGCTCAAAACGGGAGCAGTAGTGTCGAAGCTCTCCGACTCGATTGTGCGGGCGATGCTCGCGCAGCAAAAGCTATCGGCCCAGGACGACGGTTTCACCTGGCTCCGGGCGCACTTCGACAGGATGTTGAGGGAACTGGGGTTTGGGGAGATTGAGGAGGGGTGAGAGAGGACGGGCGATGGACGATGGACGACGGACGACGGACGACGGACGACGGAAAGCAGAAGGCAGAAGGCAGAAGGCAGACGATAGACGATAGACGATAGACGATAGACGATAGAAACGTGATGCGTGATGGATGATGGAGGGGAGGTTTGAGATGAAGGTGAGTGGAGAGAGGAGGCGTGCTGTGTTGGTGGAGAGGGTGAGGGATAAGGGGAGAATGCGGGCAGGAGATGCTCAGGATGGTGGGGTGGATGAGAAGCCGAGGTCGGTGTACGAGGTTGTGACGAGGCAAATGCTGCTGGAATTGAAGGAGGACCTGGCCGAGGTGAAGGGGAGAGTCAACACGCTGCTGTGGCTCGTGCTGGGTGCGGCAGTGGTGGAGTTCATAATGAGACTGGTGAGGTAGTGCGGAGGGCGGGATTAGACGGCGGACGACGGACGACGGACGACGGACGACGGACAAGAGATTTTACCGCAGAGACGCAGAGGGCGCAGAGGTTTTTGGGATTGGGGAATTTCGGACTTTGGACTTTGGACAAGGAGAGATGTGATGTTTGATGCGAGGATAAGGGAGTTGATAGAGGACATTGCGGTTTTTTCAGGGTTTGTATGGCCGCAGTGGAGGCTGAGGGGGTACCAGGTGCGGGTAGCGTCTGAGATCACGCAGTCTGTGGTGCAAGGGGAGGGGAGGCAGTTCGCGGTGGTCTTCGCGAGGCAATCTGGCAAGGATGAGATGCTGGCGCAGCTTGAGGCCTCCCTGATGCTTCGCTACAACCTGCGAGGAGGCTCTATCATCGTGGTGAACCCGACGCTGAGGCCACAAGGGATAATCTCTAAGAGGCGGCTGGCGGAGAGGATTGGCGATCCGTTGTTGCGCGCCCACCCGGGCGAGTGGTATACGTTGCGCCTGGGTAGGGCAAGCTGTAGCTTCCTGACCGCCCACAGGAGTGCCCAGGCTCGAGGGGAGACGGCAACGCTGATGCTGGCGTGCAACGAGGCGCAGGAGGTGTCACCGTCCAGGTGGGATGCCGTGTTTGACCCGATGGGCGCGGCCTCTCACGCCACGCAGCTCTTTTCGGGTACGGTCTGGACCTCAAACACGCTGCTGGCAAGGCAGATGGCATACCTGGGCGAGCTTGAGAGGAAAGACGGGAAGAAGCGCGTGTTCAAGGTAGGCTGGGAGGAGGTAGCGGCGCACGTCCCTGAGTATGGTGAGCAGGTGCGCTCGCGCATCGCGCAGTTCGGTAGAGACCACCCTTTCATACGCACCGAATACTTCCTCGAGGAGCTAGACGCGGAAGGGCAGTTGTTCGGCCCCGCCAGGCGGGCACAGATGCGCGGCTACCACCCGCGACAGCGCTCTGCCACGCCCGGCAGGGTGTACGCGCTGCTGGTGGACGTTGCGGGAGCGGAGGAAGAGAATGCGGAGTGCGGAGTGCGGAGTGCGGAATTAGGAGAAAGAGGCACTCGACTACCAACACTTGATCCTCACTATTCCGCAGGTTCTTGGGCTACGCCCAATTCAGGCACTCCGCACTCCGCATTGAGGGATGCGACGGCATTGACGGTGGTTGAGGTGGACCTGACGGGGCTGGACGACCCGCTGGTGATGCGGCCTACCTACCGGGTGGTGGACCGGAGGCTGTGGGTCGGGACGCCACACCCTCAGCTATACGCCGCCATAGCGGACCTTGCGCGCAACGTATGGGCGGCGAGGCACGTCGTGGTGGACGCGACGGGCGTGGGGGCCGGGCTTGCGGGGTTCCTGGGGCAGGCTTTGAAGGGGCGGGTGGTGCCGTTCGTCTTCAGCAGCCAGAGCAAGTCGCAGCTCGGTTGGGACTTCCTGGGCCTGGTAGAGAGCGGGAGATACAAGGAGTACGTCGAGGATGGGGAGAGCGACACGGGGCTATTCTGGACGCAGGTCGAGGCGTGCGGGTCGCAGGTGGGAAGCGGTCCGGGTAAGCTCCTCAGGTGGGGCGTGAAGGACCGCGCCACGCACGACGACCTGCTGGTGAGCGCGGCCCTGTGCGCGGTGCTGGACAGGCTAGACTGGCGGCCCAGGGTGGCACGAGGTAGATAGATGTTGAGTATGAAAAATCGGACCACGCAACGCGGTCCGATTTTTCATATGTGCACTTACCGACGGTATCCGTGGGTGCGGCGAGTGATAACGCCTGCTACGAGGGAAAGGAGAGCCAAGCTGAGCAACCAGAGCGCCACGCTCATATCAGATGAGCCAGTGGTGGGCATTCCTGCTTGAGAAGCGGCGAGGTAATCTTCGAAATCACGCAGCGATTGGTCGGACAACATTTCTACGATCGAGGTAATCTTGCCGTTTACCACCGTAACGGTAAGGGTTTGAGTGACAGGGCGGGATAGTGGCAGATTGTCTGGGATGGTTACTGAACTATCACAAACTACCGTATCGGGGGCGGACAGTTTGCAGTTAGACAGTTCCATATGAAATCCCCCATCGCGGCTCAGAGCTATAAACCCGTCACGATCATAATTGCTAAACTCTGGAGGAAGTGCAGCAGGGGCGTTCACAACTACATCTTTGAACGAGGGGTCGAGGATTTCCATTAGCCTGTCAACATCGGCGTTATTGAAAGCATCCGCCATCTCCATCACCAGGGCTACTGGGTCGGCAGGCTGATTGGCAGGGTGAGCTGAGACCGTGCGAGTTACTCCAAGCATTCCAACCAGGAGTCCGATAACTAACGCCAGGGAACGTAAACGTGCCTTTAGACGCGTGTTCATTACATGCTCCTCCTTCTTGCCGTTATGTGTGTGCATTCCATGCCAGCACAATACATCTGCAACGCACCTATATAAGCGGATGTATAGTCGGATTACACTATATCACAACTTCCGACGCAATGCAAGCCCTTCGTATTAAATCATGTCATTTTAATCTATGTCATTTGCGTTTAATCTATCGGAGCACGCATCACGTTTCACCGCAGGGCATAGAACTCGCCGCCAAGAGTTCCGAAGTAGAGAGTGCTTTCGGATAGGAGCAGAGGGGCGTTGATTGGGCTGTCGGCTTCGAAGCTCCACCTGTCAGCGCCTGTGGAGGTGCCGGCGGCGTGGAGGATGCCGGCATTGGCGGCGTAGTAGATGGTGTTGCCCTGCACTATGGGGCGGCCCACGACCTGGGTTTCCGCCTGCACTTTCCAGCGCTCCCTGCCTGTGCGGGCGTCGAGGGCGTAAAGGTAGCCGATACGGTCGGGCACGGGGATGCCGAGGGGGCCAAAAGAGATGCCAATATACACCGTATCGCCGGCGGCTACGGGGGGACTCGACACGATGCTGGCGTCTCTCTCTCCCGGCTCAGCTGTGGGTACGGGGGTCATAAGGCCGGTTGTAGCGAAGCGCCACCGCTCGCTGCCCCTGGCCGTATCTACGGCATAGACGGGGCCTTCCAATACGTTCGCAAAGTAGACTGTATCACCCGCTGCATAGGCAGAGGTAAGGGTGGTGTAGGTGAGGGGGAGTATGCGCTCCCTGTTACCCGCATCGAGCTTCCAGAGCAAATTACCGTTGGCAGCGTCTAAAGCGTGGAAAGTGCCTGTGGCGTCACCTATATAGACGATGCCATCAGCGGCTATGGGAGGAGCATCGAGGGGTGCGCCGGCGTCGTATGTCCACCGCTCCTCGGCTACGCGGGTGTCTACGGCGTAGACTTTATCGTCGTCGCTGCCGAATATGAGGAGGCGTCCAACTAGCACGGGTGAAGTGACGTTCTCGCCGCCGGCAGTATAGCGCCAAAGCTCGTGGCCGTCCTGGGTGTCGAATGCGACTACGCCGCCCTGCCTGGCGCCGGTATCCAGGAAAGTCGCACCTGCGTAAAGCACACTACGAGATATGACGAAACTGCCACTAATCTCCCCATCGAAAGTGGCCTGCCAGCGTTCCTGCCCGGTGGCGGCGTCCAATGCGTAAAAAGGCCCACCCTGCGTAGCGACGTATAGCAGCCCTGCCCCTATGGCTGGACTGGACGCGATACCTCCGTCCAGCCGGACCTGCCAGACAACCTTGCCTGTAGGGGTGGGGAATTGGGGGACAGGTGTTGGGGATTGGGCTATAGATGTATTTGTGGGTAGGGGTACGGGGGTGCGCGTTGCAGGCGGGATGGGGATTGGTGTGGAGGGTGGGGGTACGGGGGAGAAGTCGCAGGCTGTGAGGGTTAGGAGGAGTAGGAGAATCGGGGCGGATAGTGTTGGGAGATAACCCTCGCTAAGCGCAGAGACTGAGAGGTTTCTTTTCGTCATAGAGACACGGGGAGCGTAGCAAATTTGGGATCATTTGAGCGCATAGATGTAGCCATCCGCAGACCCGAAGTATAACATACCGTCGGCTACAGCAGGGGCGGTTTTTCGGGCACCATCGACCTTGAACTTCCACACCTCGTGTCCAGTCTCTGCGTCAATCGCATATAAGGAGCCATCAGCATTGCTTAGATATAGAAGCCTGCTAGCCAGCGCCAAAATGGGAGGGTCCAATATCTTGTGGCCCGTGTCGAACTCCCACAATTTGGCCCCAGTTTGAGCGTCAACGGCGTACAGGCTCTTTCCACCCGTGATATACACGCTCCTTCCGGAGACAATAGGGGCAGTAGTCCAGTCCTTTATGGGGAAAGACCACTTTTCTTTGCCGGTGGCAGCATCTACAGCCCAGAGCGTGCTGTCCATATCTTGTTTGTTCCCTCTCAATGAGCTGCTGTTATCTCCTGCAACGTAGATCGTCCCATCCATTACGACCACAGATGACCCGCCAGAGTAGCACTGTGTATAAAACCGCCAATTCTCGCGGCCTGTCTTCGTATCTAGTGAAAAAAGGCCGCCGCCATCACTCACGAAGTAGACCGCATCTCCATCCACGGCAGCGTTGGACGTAATGCCGGATTGAGCCGTTTCTACCCAGGCGATTTCGCCCGTCGCCACGTCGGCAGCATAGAAGTACGCACTATCAGCCCCGAAATAGAGCTTGTCGCCCGTGATCACGGGCGAAGCGTATATGCCCCAGCCTGAATCACCGGAAGTAGCCATATATAAATTAAGGCCAGGGGGAGGGAGTTTGGACTTCAGGTATTCTTCACAGCAATTCCCCTGCGCGTCGACCATGATGAAGTAGCCATAAGTCTTGGCCTTCCACTTTTCAGCGCCCATATTGGCGTCCGCCGCGTAGAGCGCGCCATCATCGCTGCCAACGTAGACGACCCCTTCATGGACGACAGGAGAGGAGCGTACTTTGTTGCCTGTCTTGAGCTTCCAGCGGAACTGGCCGGTAGCAGCGTCCAGGGCGTAGAGGTGCGTATCTTCGCTGCCGAAGTAAAGTATGCTACCGGCAACCGCAGGAGAAGAACTGATTTCGCCCTCTGCCTTGAACTTCCAGGCCACGTCTGGCGAGGAGCGCGGACCTGTTGTGTTGTAGATGCCGGTATGCTGGGTGTTCGTCAGGGTGTGGGAATCGGGAGATAGCTTCGTACCCTCCGGCCCGCCGCAGCCGGATAGCATTGAAATGGCGAAAATCAGGGCCAACAATAAGGCCACGCGGTAAGGGGTCCTGGGCATCGGGCAGCCTCCCTCTCTAACACCCCAGATTCAGGTCGAGGGTTCACCTATCAGTACAGTAGCGTAACTTATCTTACGTCCACTGGTCCACCCATCACCAGATTGTGCAAAACTCAGCCATTTTGCCCCCATTTTCCTGTCCCAATTTGCGCCTGAAAGGGGATTAAGTTAATAGAACGTATTTTCTGTTATTAGATTGGGGGTTTCTATGGCAAAGCGTCCGAAAGGAACTAATTTGGTTGAGAAAGCTGTCTCGACGGGGCAGCAGCCTCGCGCCACGCGAACGACACAACTCGCGCAAGCCGACTCGTTGCGTGTGGCGGGGTATAGGGCATACCTAGACTTCTACAATGGCTACCAGTGGG
This sequence comes from Chloroflexia bacterium, assembly GCA_035274425.1. Taxonomy (GTDB): domain Bacteria; phylum Chloroflexota; class Chloroflexia; order QHBQ01; family JADMIH01; genus JADMIH01. The sequence goes on along the minus strand of DATEOC010000037.1, from coordinate 57,145 downwards.
ACGGCCTGCCCGCGCCCAACGAGAAGCGGCTGACCTTCAACTACGCCCGCGTGGTGGTCAACAAGGCGGCATCCTATCTCATGGGCAAGGGGGTTGGCTTTGCGGTCACGCCTCCAGACGGCTCTGGCGAGGAGGGGAAGAGGGCCGCGCAACACGCCGAGGCATTGCTACAGGCGTGCTACGAACGCAACTCCCTCGCGCTGGTGGACCTCGATACGGCGGTGGATAGCGCGGTGCTGGGTGACGGCGCTTTCAAGGTGACGTGGGACCCTGATGCGGGCGCGCCTTCGGTGTCGGCTGTAGACCCCTCGACGCTGATGTGCGTCCGCCAGGGGGATGATTATCGAAGGCTCCTCAAGGTGACGCAGAGCTATTACGTGGGGGTCGGGGACCAGGGATTGGGGGTCGGTAGCGGTAATTACCAATCCCTGGCCCCCGACCCCCGATCCCTCGTCACGGAAGAATGGACCGCCGATACGCTTGAGGTGTGGCGCGACGGAGGGGTGGTGCGGCGGGTGCCCAACCCTTACGGGTTCATCCCCTACGTGGTCTTCCCGAACCTGCGCGTGCCGAAAGAGCCCTGGGGCCAGAGCGACCTGGTGGACATCGTGGCGCTGAACCGCGACCTCAACTCGCGCCTCTCGGTGCTCTCCCACATCCTTGAGGTAAGCGGCAATCCCATCGCGGTGCTGGAGAACGTGACCGACTCGACGGGGATCAAGGTGGGTCCTGGGCGGCTGTGGGAGCTGCCAAAGGACGCGAAGGCGTACCTGCTCGACCTCCTATCGGGAGGCGGGGTAGGACTGCACATCGACTATATCAACCTCCTCTACAGGGCGCTGCATGACATCGCGGAGATGCCGCGCACAGCCTTCGGTGACGGCAGCGGCACGGCAAGGTCTGGCGTGGCGCTTGAGATAGAGATGCAGCCAATGTTGCAGAAAGTGTCGAGGAAGAGAGCGATCTGGACCGTCGCCCTCGAGGAGCGCAACCGCATGATCCTGCGCCTGCACGCGATGCACGGCGATGAGCAAGCAGCGCAGGTAGCCGACCCCAAAGGTGGTTACGCGGTTAACGTGGTGTGGCCGCCCATCCTCCCATCAGACCGCACCGAATTGGTCACCCAGGAGACGGCACTGGTAAGCGCGGGCATCCACTCCCACCGCCGAGCAATGGACCTGCTGGGCGAAGGCGACTCGGAGGGAGAGTGGCAGAGGGTGCTTGAGGAGAGGACGACGGATGACGGACGACGGACGACGGACGACGGACGATAGACGATAAACGATAGATGGGGCAAATGGTGAACTTTGGACTTTGGGGTTTGGACAACCGTCGTCTGTCGTCCGTCGTCCGAATAGGAGGAACCAATGAGCAACAGGACCCAAATGCGGGACCGTTTGCGGCGGGAATTAGGGGATACGGGCACGAACGCTTTTTGGAGTGATAGCCTGCTCGATAGCCTCATCGTGGAGGCGGCTGGGTGGTATTCGCGCCTCTGGCCGATGCAGGCAAACGCTTACCGTAACGTAGCGTCAGAGCAACGCACCTTCGATGTGCCGCCAGGCGCGCTGGGTGTAGTAAGCGTCGAATGCCCACCCGGCAAGGCGCTCCCGCAGGAAGCGGGCGGGACCACAGGCACCACCGGCAGGACTACTCAGCGCCAGAGCTGGAGCCACTGGGCAGGGACCCTTTACCTGAGTAACGCAGCGAGTGGGGATGAAGTGGGCACGACGAAGCTGGTCATGCGCGTGCTCCTCCCCTGGGAGCGGCCCGACCCGGCAGTCGATTGGAATGGCCCGGACGATGACGAACGCCTGCTCATCTTGTGGGCCGCGACTGAGGCGTGGGCCTGGCTCGACGGGCAAGACCAGAAGCGTGGCCGCCCCACCAAGGCAGGCTCCATGACCAAACGCTATGCAGAGCAGCTAGAGCGCGAAGTCGCCGCACGCCGAAGAGCGGCAGGCAGTAAGAGGCTCGAGGTTGGATGAGGACAGACGACAGACGACGGACGATAGACGATAGACGATAGACGATAGACGATAGAGCAATGACATTTCTAAATTCTCGCTGCTCACCACTAAGGAGCGCTTATGAACGATTATGATTTCTACTTACGCCACGCTTCGGTGCGTGATGGGGCGTGGGTGGGGTTTCCGCTGGCCTGGAAGGGGTTAGCGGGGGTGGAGGGGTTGCCTGCGAGGCCGCACCTCCACTGGCGGCCCTGGATAGTCGATCCCAGCTATCCCAACGACCCTACGGCGGATTCGTGGGGCGTCTGGCAGTGGCGCATGGACGTAGCGTGCCTCGACTTCACAGCTGGCCTCGCCAACGTGCCACCGGCAGATAACCGCACCGCCCAGGATATACGGGCCGACTTACAGGCATTTCTGCCATTACCCATCATGGAACTCAAAGATGTGGACGGCGCGACTTATAGCGTCAAGATGACCGCCTTCGAGGAGAGCGTGATCGAGCCTTACGACGGCAATCACCCCAGGGGCGGCTGGGTGGTGAGGGTAGAGTTCTCGCAGGCTTGATGCCAGATGGCAGTAGGCAGTAGGCAGTGGGCAGTGGGCAGGAGAATGTCCGAATAGTCTGAGATGGAAAGGGGAAGGAGGTGAGAAGAGTATGAGAGATACACGATTGTTGCGCCCAGACGATGGAGGCACGAGCGGAGGAAATGGAGCAACTGAAGAGCCTGTAATCACAAATCCGCAAGCGGATGCTGTAGTTCGCTACCGGGAGCTGGTGGCGTCGCAGCCTGGCCTGGTGCCGGAGATGGTGCGGGGCGAGACGGTAGAAGAGATAGATGCTTCAGCTACGGAAGCGCGCAGGGCTTACGGCGAGATCAGCCGCCGCGTCGCTGAGCAGTTCGAGCGCGCAGTGCCGCCTGGCAATCCCCCACGCTCCTCGGCGGATATGGGTGTGGAGACGCTCAAGCCCGAAGCCAAGATAGCTCTTGGCTTGAAGAGGATTGGGCAGTGATGCATGAAACGTGAAACGTGAATTGGAAGTTAGAAATCAGGAAGGTAGCTAGCGGCTACCAAGAAAGGAGATAGACAAAATGCCACTAACATTGCAAGACTCATCGAGGCTGACGCAGGATGTGTTAGTTCGCGGGGTTACGGAGACGGTAATAGAGGAATCGGCGGTGCTGCGTTACCTGCCATTCGTGCAGATCGTGGGCAATTCGCTTAAATACAACCAGGAAGAGACGCTGGGCGAAGTGGAGTTCTACGCTGTCGGCTCCGTCTGGAACGAGAGCGCCATGACAGTTGTAGAAAAAAGTGCCACGTTGGCAATCCTGGGCGGGGACGCGGACGTGGATGCGTTCCTCCAGCAGACGTATGCCGACCCCAACGACCTGCGCGCCCTGGTAATAGCCGCCAAGGCGAAGGCGCTGGCCCAGGCGTTTGGTTCCGCTTTCTTCAACGGCGACGCTGCCGTCAACTCACTTGAGTTCGACGGGTTGAAGAAGCTGTCGGCTGGGGCGCGCACCATGTCCAAGGGGGCCAACGGGGCGGTGCTCGACCTGGGCCACCTGGACGAGCTTATAGACATGATAAAGCCTGGGATGCCCCACGCCCTCTTCATGTCGAAGCGCACGCGGAGGAAGCTGTCGAGTCTGCGCCGCGCATCGGGAAGCGTGCTTGAGACCGGTACAGACGCCTTCGGGAGGCGCGTGCTCACCTACGACGGCGTCCCCGTCGAGGTAGACGACAATATCCTGGACAACGAGACCAAAGGCACAAGCGCCGACTGTTCCTCCATCTACGCGGTGCAATTCGGCTTCCAGACGGGGCTGTGCGGCCTCGACAACGGCGGCATCCAGGCCCAGCCAATAGGCGCGCTTGAGACTAAAGACGCGTGGAGAACCAGGATAAAGTGGTACTGCGGGCTTGCTCTCTTCCGCAACCTCGCCCTCGCGAGGCTGGAAGGAGTGCGCGTCTAGCGCGAATTTTGAATTACGAATTCTCAATTTTGAATTGTTGGGGCGATTCAAAATTGAGAATTCATAATTCAAGCGTTTATGGTAGGATGTGTCTGCAAATCTCAGGTAGAAGGGAGAAGATGTAGTTTTATGCAATATCGGCCACCCGCAAATCAAGGCGAGATGGATACGTATATAGAGATGGTGCGTCTCGCGTTCAATAGCTCTGCTGAGGACGTAGCCTTCTGGCAATCTATCGATCCTCTCACTCCCGACAATTCCAGGTGCCTGTTCGATGACGACGGCAAGCTCCTGTGCGGTATGGGCATAATAGATGAGGGCGCTCTCTACTTCAACAATCCAACTCCTATTCCTACTGCGCTCATCACTGCCGTCGCCAGCCCGCCTGAGCACAGACGGAAGGGGTACATTCGCGAGCTTTTCGTCGGTATGTTCGATGAGCAGCGTGCTAAGGGAGTCGCATTGTCCGCCCTCTACCCATTCTATTTCCCCTTCTACAGGACATTCGGCTATGAGCTGGCGCACGATGCCGCGCAATATACGGTCAAAATAGAGCAATTCAAGCCCTGGCGGAAGGCTGCCGGAACAGGCACATTCACGCCCATAGATACCAAGCATATCAAGGCTATCGTCACGGGCGATGGGAATAAGGACGATGATAACGATACAGGCGATCTGGAGAAGCTAGACTCAATCTATAAAGAGTGGGCCATACGCAACCTCGGTGCCGTTTCACGCTCGAAAAGATGGTGGCTCCACAAGTTCACGCACAAGAAAGAACACATCCCCACTTACCTCTACTATAATGCGGAGGGCCGCCCATCAGGCTATATAATCTACCATCTTGAAGATAAGGGCGAATGGGTCAGGGAGTTGGCTATCCATGAGATGATGGCTGTAGACCACCAGGCGTGGGAGGCGATATATGGATTCATTTACAACCATGACTCGCAGGCTAGCAAAGTGACGTTCTGGATGCCGGTAGATGCCGCCTTCGCATCCCGATTGCCCGACCCGCGAGAGGCCGAGGTAAAGGTCCACTCAGGTTATATGCTGAGGCTGCTAGATGTAGAAGAGGCTTTTCGCCAGCGCACCTTCCAACCTGAGATTGAGGGAGAATTCACTTTTGCGGTCGCCGACGAGATACTCCCTATCAACAGCGGGATATATCACTTGCAGGTCCGCGATGGTAAGGCAAATATAGAGAAATTGCCGGTGACCAGTAAATCGAAGGCGCGGGCGGGCGTTCGGATGGATGCGAGGGCACTTGCGCAGCTCTACGGCGGCTACATCGCGCCGGTACGAGCAGCCGCCACAGGCCAAATCGAGGTGCTGAAAGAGGACGGCTTAGCCAACATGCAGGCAGTGCTAAGCCCCTCCGGCCAACCTACACCGTATATGGCTGATGACTTCTAAGAGCGCATCGTGACGACGCAATACGGAATAAACACAGAGACACAAAGGCCGCAAAGATAACATAAAGGCTATCTGGATAAATATAAATCTTTAGAAATCTCTGTGCGTTCTCTGTGCCTTTGTGTCTCTGTGTTTATTCCGTCGTCTGTCGTCCGCCCTCCATTTATGGTACGATAGGGACATGGACTCCAGCAAAGAAGAGCTTTTCATAGTCTTCGGCGGTGGGTGCTTTGGCACGCACCATGTTCGACACATAGAGAAGGGGCGCAAGCGCGGGCGCATCTCCGAGGACGCGCGCATCATCATGGTGGACCGCAACGCCCACCCCCCGGCCCTCGATCTGCCCGAAGTCGCTGAGAACCCCCACCTCACCTTCGTGCGGAGCGATTGGCTGGAGTACATGAAGCGCACATGGGAGCTATTCCCCCCTGACACCGAGGTAGTGCCCGCGCCCGTAGCGCCTCACCTCGCGTTCGAGTGGCTGGTGTGGAGCCTCCGCAAGCGTCTCGGTCAGGGCGCTATCGGCATCGAGCCGGTTACGCACGAGTTCGGTGGCCTCCCGTACGAATACCTCGACCCCAGCGGCTGCCGCTACATCAGCGCAGCCAACTGGATATGCCCCACCAACTGTCGCGCCCCCCACGTCTGCCCCATGATCCGCGACGTACGCACCTGGGAACTTGAGGATACCGTCAAAGATTACGCAAGCGCCCACCTTGACCTCTTCGCCGGGAGCGTGGTCTTCAAGCCGCGCTTCCGGGTGCCAGGCATAGACACCCTTACCATAAAAGAGTATACTGGTGCCCGCGACCAAATCCTCGCGCTCATCACCCAGCCCGAATCGTGGGGCAAAGGTGTTGTGGTAGGCACAGTCTCGTCATGCCACGGAGCCGTAAGCCTCCTCACCCTCCCCCATATCCATAGCCGATTCTAAATTTGATTCACCGCAGAGACGCAGAGGTCGCAGAGGTTTTATAGAAATTAGAAGCTAGAAATTAGAATCCACGCAATACAGATTACTCTATCGTCTATCGTCTATCGTCTATCGTCTATCGTCTATCGTCTATCGTCTATCGTCTATCGTCTATCATCCGTCGTCCACCCTCCCATGCCCACACGTAATATTGTAAAGCAGAACCGCTACCAGGACTCTGTCACGCTGATGCAGGTGGCGGTGCGGCTGCGCGCTATGCACGGTGTGGAAGATGCCTCGCTGATGATGGGCACGGAGCCGAACAGAGAGATGCTGGCCGAGGCAGGGCTGCTCGCGCCGGAAGGGAAGGTTGCCGGTCCTAACGACCTGATAATTGCCCTGAGCGGCACGGACGAGGCCCTGGAGAGCGTAGAGGGCGAGCTTGAGACGCTGTTGCGTGCCGAGATACCTTCAAGCGGGGAGCGTGCCGAAAGCGCACCACATACTCTCGCTGAGGGTAGGGCCGCATTACCTGGAGCCAACCTCGCTCTCATCTCGACACCTGGGCTGTATGCCGCCGCCGAAGCGCGGAAGGCATTACTGGCCGGTATGCACGTCATGATCTTCAGCGACAACGTTTCCATCGAAGACGAGCAGAAGCTGAAGACCCTCGCGGTTGAGCGTGGTTTGCTCCTCATGGGGCCGGACTGCGGCACTGCCATTATTGGAGGTGTCCCCCTCGGCTTCGCTAACGTCGTGCGACGGGGGAATATCGGCGTGGTGGGCGCGTCCGGCACGGGTATGCAGGAGGTTACGTCGCTAATAGACCGCTACGGTGGGGGTGTGTCGCACGCGATAGGCACAGGTAGCCGCGACCTGTCAGAGCGCGTAGGCGGGGCCATGACTATCATGGGCCTTTCAGCACTCGTAGAAGACCCCTCAACGACGGTAATCGTGCTGGTATCGAAGCCTCCCCACCCGGATATAGCGGCGAAGGTGCTGGACGCAGCAAGTCGCGCCTCGAAGCCTGTCGTAGCAGCTTTCCTGGGGGCTGATAGGGATAGCCTCACCCAGGGTAAGCAGCACACGAACATTTCCACCGCAGGTACATTGGAGGAAGCTGCAAGGCGCGCTGTAGAACTGGCGGGCGGCCATATCCCTGAAAATAGAGTAGATGAAGACCCAATAGCTGGTATCAAAGAGCGATTAGCACCATCGCAACGGTATGTGCGCGGCCTCTTTTCCGGCGGGACGTTCTGCTACGAGGCGATGCTGCTGATGCAACGAGCCTTAGGGCCTATTTACTCGAACACGCCTCTCTCACCAGAGACCGCGTTGCCTGATGCGCATAAAAGCAAGAGCCACACTTGCCTTGACATGGGTTCGGATGAGTTCACAGTGGGTCGCCCGCACCCGATGATAGACCTATCAGCGCGCCAGGAGCGAATTCTAGCAGAAGCAGAAGATCCAGAAGTGGCAGTTTTATTGTTAGATATAGTATTAGGCTATGGATCGCACCCTGCTCCAGGTATTGCACTCGCACAAACTATAAGCGATGCCAAAGCTCATGCACGCTCTGCTGGACGAGAGTTGCCGGTCGTTGCGTCTATATCTGGGACGGAGCGAGACCCGCAAGGCTTACAAGAGCAAAAGCGCGCCTTAGTAGAAGAGGGCGTAATCCTGGCATCAAGCAACGCCGACGCAGCCCGACTGGCAGCAGCCATCGCGGACGACGGGCGGCGCTCATCATATGTGACGTGAGTAATGTGAATAGTACCAACTCTACAACTGAGCTCCTGCAAGAGGGTCCCCGCGTCGTGAATATTGGGGTACACACATTCGCGGACACGCTTGCGGAGGTAAATGCGCCGTACGTGCATCTCGATTGGCAGCCGCCCGCGCAGGGCGACCCGGCATTGGGCGCAATGTTGGCGGAAATGGCGGATGACGAGGCACAAGGCAGCGTCGGAGCACGCATAGCAGCGGCCAATGAAGAGGCTCTACAACGTATCTTCGCCTCCGACCCCGTGTGGGAGGACGTGCGCCCAGCGCGCGAGATTTGGCCCGACATGGATGAGCATGTACTGTTGCATGCGGGGCCGCCTATCGGGTGGGAACGTATGTGCGGCCCGATGCAGGGTGCAGTGATAGGCTCGATACTCCTGGAAGGGTGGGCACCGGACGAGGCTGGAGCGCGGGAGCTTGCGTCGAGCGGTAGTGTCCAGTTCGAGCCGTGCCATCACAGGGGCGCGGTTGGCCCGATGGCGGGACTGGTCTCCCCTTCGATGCCGATGTTTGTGGTCCGTAATGCTGATAGAGGAAATTACTCATACTCTTCACTCAATGAGGGGATGGGCAAAGTGCTTCGCTACGGCGCGTTCGCCCCTGAAGTGCTGGCGCGCTTGCGGTGGATGTGCGACACGCTTGGGCCTACCCTCCAGGTGGGGATACGCGCCCTGGGCGGCGTGCATCTCAAGCCAATGATCGCGCAGGCGCTCCAGATGGGAGACGAATGCCACAACCGCCACATCGCCGCCACATCCCTCCTCTTCAAATCCATCGCCCCCGCGCTGATACGCGCCCTCGATGATCGCGAGCGTGCGGCCGCCGCGCTCGATCCGATAGCAGCTAACAACTATTTCTTCCTCAACCTGGCGATGGCCGCTTGCAAAGCCACCCTGGATGCAGCTCATGGCATCGAAGGGTGTACGGTTGTGACGACTATGGCGCGTAACGGTGTCGATTTCGGCATACGGGTAAGCGGCACGGGCGACAGGTGGTTCACAGGACCTGCTGCCGTGCCGGATGGCATCTACCTCCCAGGCTTCAGCGAGGCCGACGCCGCGGGCGATATAGGTGATAGCGCGATAACCGAGACAGCGGGCCTGGGCGGCTTCGCGATGGGGGGCGCACCCGCGGTGGTAAAGGTGGTTGGTGGCACTCCCGCCGATGCCGTAGCCTACACCGAGGCAATGTACACGATAACGCTTGCGCAAAACCCTAACTGGACCTTACCGCCACTCGGTTTCGCGGGCACACCCACAGGCATAGACGTGCGCAAGGTAGTCGACTCCAATCTCCTGCCGATAATCAACACAGGCATCGCTCACAAAGAGGCGGGTGTAGGCCAGGTCGGCGCGGGGTTGGTCCGCCCACCTATGCAGTGCTTCACCGATGCCTTACGGGCGCTGGCTGAGAGCCTTTTATGATTCCCAAAAGGGAAGGTAATTGACAGGAAAAGAAATACAAAGGAGCAACAAAAGATATGGAAGAACGCACGGGAGAAGCATTTGAGTTTGATGAACAGCTTACCGTCGTGGGCAGCAAGTTGAAGCCGGGTGATACCGCGCCCGATTTTGCCCTCGACTCTTTTGATGGCGAGAGTATGAGCAGCGTGAGCCTGGAGGACTCGGCGGGGCAGGTGCGCCTGCTCAATGTGGTCAACTCCCTGGATACCCCCGTCTGCAATATCGAGACTCGGCATTGGGAGAACCTGCGGAGCGATCTGCCGGAGGGGGTAGAGGTCTATACTATCAGTATGGACCTGCCATACGCGCAGTCACGCTGGCAGAGCGCGGAGGGAGTGACGCACAAAGCCCTCTCCTCCCACAAGAGCGAGCAGTTCGGTCAGGACTACGGCGTGCTCCTCAAGGAATGGCGTCTCCTACAGCGCGCGGTCTTCGTGATAGATGGAGAGAACAAAGTAGTCCACGCCGAATATGTGCCCGACCAGATGCGCGAGCCTGACTACGACGCCGCTATGCAGGCCGTTCGCAAAGCGAGCAGTGAGTAGTCCAAAATCATCTAAACGCCAAGACGCCAAGACGCCAAGAGAGCAAAGAACGCTAAGAAGCTGTCTGAAAAGTCCTGTAAGCGCCACATCTAGCGGATATAGAAGGCCAAGTTCCGTATCTTGACTACCTTTTTGCCCTGTTTCGGACCAGATTTGGGATCCATAGGCCAACCAGTGGGACTTTTCAGACAGTCTCTAAGAGGGTATGTAACAACGAGTGTAAAAAGGGTGTCATTCCGAACGCAGTGAGGAATCTCAATGCTTACCAGGTGGATAGATTTCTAGATTCCTCACTGCGTTCGGAATGACAGGGGAAAGGGTGCTCCGTTACGGAAGGCTCTTCTACCTTCGCCAACGCTGTCCAATACTTTCTAAAGCAAGTATCATATATCATATATTATATATCATATATTATATATCATATAGTACTGTTAGCTATGGTGCAACACATTTAGTAACATACTTGGGCGGTCACTCACCATACCGTCCACGCCTGCTTCAATCAGGAGACGCACGTCTATAGCCTCGTTCACTGTATAGACAAATACGAACTTGCCCAGGTTATGAGCTTCGGCCACCTGCTCCGGGTGGGCCAGGGGGGTGCGGAAGTAAGGGCATACGGCCTGTATGGTATCGTCCGGGGATATGAAGCTTTCCTCGTTCCACTCGTAGAGATAGCCAAGCGGTAGAGCGGCGTCAAGGTCCCTCATACGGCGTATCGCGGCGTGGTCGAAGGAGATGCACCAGATGTTCTCGGCCCCTCGCAGCCACATCTCCCCTACCAGGGCAGCCACCTTCTCCTCCATACCCTCATAAAGGTCCGGCGACTTTAGCTCTATGACTACCCCCACCCCCTCCGGCACGCACAGCGCAAGCACCTCCCTAAGTGTAGGGATGCGCTCACCCGCATATTCTGGCGCAAACCACGAGCCTGCATCCAACCGGCGCAGCTCCTCGAAGGTGTAAACGCCCACAGTGCCCGTGCCATCCGTCGTGCGCTCAAGGGTCTCATCGTGTATGACCACCAATTCGCCGTCGTTCGACACCTGCACGTCAAGCTCGACGAAGCGTATCCCCAGGCCGATGGCGTGCCGGAAGGCCGCCATCGTATTCTCAGGCGCTTCCATCGATCCGCCACGGTGGGCTATGAGGATAGGTGTGTTCATTTTTTGTTCAAAGTTCAAAGTTCAAGGTTCAAAGTTCAAAGTTCAAAATAAAGGTATAACGGAGGGTGTGTTAGCACTTTAGACCTTGAACCTTGAACCTTGAACTTTGAACTATTATCCGAACTGCTTGACGGGCCACCCCTCCCGATCTGCTATTTCCTGCATCCTGGGCTTGGGATTGATCACTACGGGGTTACCGAAGAGGCGCAATACCTCGTGGTCGGTGTGGTGGTCCGCGTACGCGTATGATTGCGAGAAGTCCAGGCCGTGCTCGTTGGCGAAGTGCTGGATGAGGGCAGCTTTGTAGCTGCCATAAGGGAACGGACCGACTATGCGCCCCGTCAGCTTACCGTTCACTACCTCCATATTGGCGGAAATAAGATGGTCGGCACCCACCTCTTCGCGGAGGGGCGCGAGGAGGAAATCGAGCGAGCCTGAGAGGAGCACAATCGAATGACCTTTCTCTTTGTGCTCCCTTATAGCCTCTAACCCGGTATGTGAAAGGCGCGGCTTTATGTCCGTCTCGAAGCATCGCCGTGCCACCTTAATCATCTTCTCATAGGGCTGCCCGGCCAGGTAAGCACGCTGCCGCCGGATAGTCTCAAAGGGAGAAGCGTGCCGGAGGTTCTTCAAGATAAAAAGGGTGGTCTGGAACACCGCGCCCAGCCCCAACACCCGTTTCCTGAGCAGATAACGTATAAATATCCGCTCTGTAGTCGTTACGGGTATGAGCGTGCGGTCCACGTCAAACACCGCAGCAACCATGGCGATTTCGGATTTCGGATTTCGGATTTCGGATTGGTTCGATTTTGGATTGCTCATGCGTCCATATCTTCTGCCTACTGCTTTCTGCCCGCTGCCCGCTGCCTACTGGGGCCGTCGGACCCAGAAGGCGTGGCGGCTGTCCCACACCACTACGACTCCGCGGGCGAGGGCATACAAGAGAGCGAATAGGGCAAGGCCGACTCCAATGTTGCGCATCGGCTCGACGAACCTCCCTACATTCTGTGCCCATACAGCATTACGCTGCACCTGCAATTCGAGGGCTATATAGATGAGGAGCCACATGAAGGCCACCACCTTCGCCGCGCCGTACAGCCCCCGATGGAGGCGAGAAGCTGCCAGCCATAGGCCAAAAGGAGAGGTCATCATCGTCTTCTCCCCGAATGGGGTCTTACCTTCGCTCAGCGCCAGGGCGCGCAAGCCATCTACCAGGAAAGAGCGCGCCAGCATCAAGAATGGGAACCAGACTGATAACAGACCTATGTGGGCGAACATCACCCAATAGACATTCTCAACGATCCTGTCGCCAGCTATATCGAACACCGCGCCAGTAGCGTTAGCCTCACCACGAGCACGCGCCACCATGCCATCGAACCCATCACTTATGAAAACTATGAGCGTCAGCACCGCCGCCACCAGCACCCATACAGGCTCGCCGGGCACACCGTCGCGCGGCAGGCTCAGGTAAACAAACCCCACCGTTATGAAGAGGAGCACTACGCGCGCTAATGTAATAAGGTTTGCCACAGGTTATGAATTATAAAGGAAAAGGGATAAAGGATAAAGGATAAATTATGTCGCGTGACAAGTCCACTTATCCCTTGTCTTTTATCCTTTCCCAGACCGGTTGCAGTAGCACCCATTGCTCAGGGCTCAGGCTGATGTGGTGCTCCAGGCGGGCGAATATCTCTTTCAGTAACGATTTTATGTCTTCCGGGTTGGTGGCTGAGCCTGTCGGCTCTATTGGGAGATCGAAAGTTACAGCATAGCGGTTGCCGGGTAAACGCTTGCAGATACATACCACCACCGCGGACCTCGTCCTGAACGCCATCTTGGCCACACCCGAAGCCACCACCGCATCACATCCAAAGAAGGGTATAGGCACCCCTTCCTTCTCCAGGTTGCGGTCAACCATCACACCCAGCACCCCGCCACCCCGCAGGAATTTGATGGTATCCTTGAGCGCGGCCAGGTTCAGGCCGCTCCCTTCCTCCGCATCAACGAGGAAGGCCTTGACGCCACGATTGACCCGTAAGGCGCTTATGAAATCAGAGAGCCACGCGGGCTTCACCTGCGCGATCATGATGCGCATGTCGGCACCGCGCCTACCGATCACCTGACCTATCATATCAAAGGCCCCGAAGTGGGCACTCGCGAGCACTACCCCGCGCTTCTGTTGGTGCAAGTCGAGAACGCGCTGCCAACCTTCGTAGTCAAAATCGACGGAGCAGTCCAATTCGTCGTTGCTCAAGTTGGGGGCGCGGCACAGGTCGTAATAGCTTCGCATAACGTTATGGAAGACGCCATGCACGGCCTGCTTGAGCCTCTCCTTCGAGACCGGGCGCATAACGTGGCCCAGGTTGCTGATAGCTGCCCTCCGGGAGCGGGGCGCGACGTGGTAGGTGAGGTCGCCCGCCAGGTCCGCTACGCGATTGCCAATGAGAGGTGGCAGGCCGCCAACAATAACACGCACCACCCCCATGAGCCGCGTTTTGATACTGCGTGGAGGTGGTGCGGTTGTAAGATCGGAGCCGTCAATCTGGCTGGTCACTATAGAAATATCATTGGTTGCCGTTTACTGGCCCTGGCCGCCGGAGGCACTCTGCGTCGAGAGAGTGCGGGCCTGAGCAATCCAGTCCTCGATAGTGGCAAGCCCGCCGATAACGTCAAGCTGCTCGCTGAGGGAGTTAGCGTCCGCCTGGGCGAGGTCGGCAGGGCTATTGATACCGATTGCCTTCAGGCGCGCATCAAAGGCGGGACCAATACCGTTGATGTCGATCAATTGGCCGCCACCTTCACCGAGCTGGGTCGTTTCCATGGACGCGCCGCCCATGCCATTTGAGCCGCCTCCGCTCCCAGCGCTGCTCCCACCAGCAGACTGCTCGGCGGGCACTTCTATCTCTACGGGCGTCTCGTGGAAGTCAAAGCCCGCTTCCAGGTCATCGTAATCCTCAAAGTCCTCTTCGCGATTCGTAAGCCGCGAGACCACTATGACGCCCACAATGGCGATTACGGCCAGTACCAGCAGGCGAACAAGCCAGCGTAGCATAATATCATTCCTCCTAAGTCTCGAATATTCTGGTGCTCAGTTATGGTTACAATTGCAATTCCCGCGCCACAACTCTAATGCGCGGATTATCGCACATTATAGCCTAACGACCACGGGGAGACAAGATGCGGGTCGCGTAGATATGTTTCACGTGAAACGCTCTCGTCCGGTCAGCTTGTAGCAGAGCTACAGAGCCGTGCGATAGCCGCCACGTGGTGGTCGTCGTGCTCAGCGACGAAATAGGCGAGGTCAACGGGCCGCATCTGCTTCTGTAAGCGCGGGTGCAGGGCCGACCTGGTCATGGCAGCCTCTCCCATGCTCTCCAGGTGTGACAGGAACTGAGTGCGCACCGCCCGGAAGGATGCCAGCAAATCGTCCAGATTGGCGTCATTGTGATGCGCTTCCTCGGTCTTGCGATTGGTCATATCCGCCGCCCGCAACACTTCCAATCCCCCCTCGAAGTCAACTAGCCTACCTTCGTGCAACTCCTCAAGGTCCGTGAGATGCCCTACGTGCTCCTGTATCGACCAAGCGCCATCCACCCTCTGCGCGAGGTGCTCTGCGGGCGCACCGGCAACGAGCCTTTCTATCACCGAGGGCACCGCGCGCAGGCGCTCAAGCAGGGGTGATAGCTCCTCCAGGGATAGGCCAAACTCGAATGTTTTGTCAACCCAGTTCACATCATGCATGGTAAACCTCCTATAAAACAACAAACTTCGACCTTTGTAATCTTGACAGGCGGCAATTGTTTCACGTGAAACAATTGCCCCATTTGGTCTATAATCTGTCTAACATTACACTATACCAGCTACCACCTACCGCCTACCAGGAGCAAAGTAACAGATGGAAATAGCCGCAGCTTTCGCCGGGGTTGCACTGATCTTCATCGTGCTCCTCGACGCATTCGAGACGGTCGTGCTCCCCCGCCGCGTGACGCAACGCCTGCGCCTTACCCAACTATTCTACAGGTCTACCTGGGCACCCTGGGCGCTTGCAGGCCGAAGGATAAAGCGCTCCTCCCGCAAGGAGAACTTCCTCAGCTTTTATGGGCCTCTCTCCCTGATATTGCTGGTGGCTATATGGGCTGCTGCCCTGATCATCGGCTTTGCGCTTATTCATTACGCTCTTGGGTCGCAGATCGACACGCCTGAAGGGCGCACAGATTTCCTCACCGACATCTACATGAGCGGCTCGTCATTTTTCACGCTTGGGCTTGGCGACGTCGTGCCCATCACTCCCTGGGCGCGAGCTGTGGCCGTCCTGGAGTCGGGCACCGGTTTTGCGTTCCTCGCGCTCATGATAGGCTACCTGCCCGCTCTCAACCAGGCGTTCTCACGCCGGGAGATACACGTCTCTCTGCTTGACGAGCGCGCAGGCTCCCCTCCAAGCGCGCTTGAGTTGCTCAGGAGGCAGCACCAGTATAAAGACCTCGTGGGCCTGGGCCAGATCATGCACGACTGGGAACAGTGGTCGGCGGAGCTGCTTGAGGGCCACCTGTCGTACCCGGTATTAGGTTATTTCCGCTCGCAGCATGACAACCAATCATGGGTGGCAGCGCTCACTACCATCCTCGACACGTCGGCCCTGGTCATAGTGGGCATAGAGGGAGTGCCTTCACGGCAAGCCCAGCTTACCTTCGCGATGGCTCGCCACGCCGCGGTAGACATGAGCCAGGTGTACAACACCCCTCCTGAACCCATCGAGCCTGGACGCCTCGCGCATGACGAGCTGGGCCTGGTGCGCACCACCCTGGAGGCAGCGGGCCTATCGCTCAGCGCGGGAGAGGCAGCCGACACCCGCCTCGCCGAGCTGCGCCAGATGTACGAGCCATACGTGAGCGCCCTCTCCAAACATCTCCTCATGACCCTCCCACCCTGGATACCCCCCGCAGACATTCCCGACGCCTGGCAGACAACCGCCTGGGACAATCTTCTATAAGGGAGCTATTTCTTTCTCTGAAAGAAGAATTCCGTCCCATCTTAGAGACCAGGAGATTAAAGCGTATCATGTTTCTTTTCTCGTAATTTTTCTCCCTGAGGGAGAAAAATTACGAGAAAAGAAACATCTATTATTGCTCATGTGCATTTATAGGGGCATGGCGCGTCATGTCCCTACGGCCTTTCCCCACGCGCAGCGGCTCATAGTATAATGTCCGCAGGCAGAGGCGTTACCTGCGTGATAAGAAAACCGTTTACACTCACATTCCCTAGCGGGGCGGTCGCTTCACGTATCCGCGTGGGGGACCTATCAGAGCTACCCGTAGCCCTCGGCAGGATAGGGCTTGAGCAATCGCGCCCTACGCTCGTGCTGGTGGGTGGGGCGAACCTCCTTCCGGACGGCGACAGAGAGGAGCTACGTGCCCTCTTTACCAGCGTGCTGGCCCCTACAGCCGAGCGGCTTGGCCTTTACGTCGTGGATGGAGGGACCCACGCCGGGATAATGAGCTTGATGGGCGAGGCCCGCGCCGCTATCAAGGCAAGCTTCCCCCTGGTGGGCGTAGCGGCCATCGGCACGGTTGCTCTACCGACGCAGGCCGTCGATCCTAAAGATGCCGAGCTTCTGGCCCTCCTGGAGCCTCACCATACTCATTTCGTGCTCGTTCCTGGCTCAAGCTGGGGCGATGAGGCGATGTGGATATCGCAGGTCGCCGGCACGCTAGCTGACCACCTCCCTTCGATAACGGTGCTGGTCAACGGAGGCGAGGTTACCTGGCTGGACGCCCGGTGCAGCATAGAGGCTAATCGCCCCATATTGGTGCTTGAGGGCACGGGGCGCACCGCTGACGCTATCGCGGCAGGGGTGCGCGGTGAGCTTACAGACTTGCGAGTTGGGAACCTCGTGGCGTCCGGCTTGGTAAGAGTGGTAGACGTAGTAGATAATGAGAGTGGCCCAAAAGCGCTGGCCGAGGCGATTGAGGAGCATCTGGACGGGCGAAGTACGAAAGACGATGGACGGAAAATGGTGGACGATGAAGTAGAGTTGGCTGTGGCGATTGAGGAGCAGCTTTCAGGCAAAGGAGAGAAGGATGGCGCGGAAAACCTCGTATAAAGAGTACATGAAGCAGGAGTATAGTGAGCTTATAGACACGCTCAACCTGAACGACCTTCAAAGGCGCTTTATAAGGTCGCGCTGGCTCGACCAGGTGCTGTGGCTGGACGGCAAAGCCGATCACTCGCGCACCCGCTATTACTTCCTCCGCCTCACGTCAATCATCGGCGGCGTGACCATCCCGACCCTCCTCGCCATATACCTGGTGAACGCCGTAGACCCTACATGGCGCTGGGTGACGCTCGCGATCAGCGTGATGGTCGCCCTCACAGCTTCGGTAGAGGAGTTCTTCCATTACGGAGAGCGCTGGCGGCACTACCGCCGCATGGCCGAGTGGCTGAAGATAGAGGGTTGGAAGTTCTTCCAGATGACCGAGCCGTACAACGTATACAAGTCACATACCGAGGCCTACACTGTCTTCGCCAACCAGGTGGAAGCTATATTACAACAGGACGTAGAAGGCTACGTAAGCGGCGTAGTGCAGCAATCGAACGAAAAGTCGAATGAAAAGCTCGCCAAGCGCTTCGTCAAGAGGATACAGGACGTTTAGCAATTTTGAATTTTGAATTCTAAATTTTGAGTTCTGCTCAGTACGTATAACTCATATATTCAAAATTCAAAATTCAAAATTCAAAATTCCCGTGGCAAACGTATTCATCTCCTATTCGCGCAAGGACAGGGACTTCGTGCGCGCCATGCACGAGGCGTTGGAGAAGCGCGGCTTCGATGCGTGGGTGGACTGGGAAGGTATCCCCCCCACCGCAGACTGGCTCCAGGAGATTTACGCCGGCATCAAGTCCGCCGATACCTTCGTGGCGGTCCTCAGCCCCGACTTCTCGGCATCTGAAATATGCAGGCTGGAAGTGCAGCACGCAGCCAGGCATAACAAGCGGGTCGTGCCTGTCGTATGTCGCGACGTAGACCCCAGAGAAGTGCCCCCTGAGCTGGCTCGGCACAACTGGCTCTTCGTTCGGCCGGAGGACGATTTTCAGGCGGGGGTCGAGACACTGGCGGATGCCATCAACACAGACCTCGACTGGGCACGCGAGCACACCCGGCTCCTCGTGCGCGCCACAGAATGGGAGGAGAGGGAGCGCGACGATAGCCTTCTCCTGCGTGGCGCGGATTTACGTGAAGCCGAGACATGGCTGAGCCAGGCGAACGCGGAAAAATCACCTGGCCCCACGGCGTTGCACGCTCGCTACGTCCTTGCCAGCCGCAAGGCAGAGCGTAATAAGCTGAGACTCACAGCGGGACTTGCTGTACTAATCATGTTAATAGCAATTGGGCTGGCCCTCTATGCTCTCTCGGAGCGAAATCAAGCCGTACGCGAAGCCAGCGTGCGCGCCACCGCAGAAGCTATATCGGAGACGCGCCGCCTCGAAGCTGAGCGCCAGCAGAAGATAGCCACCTCACGCCAATTAGCCGCCCAATCGCTCTCCAGATTGAGCACACAGCTAGACCTATCTCTACTACTATCCATAGAAGCCAACCGGATCACCGATACGGTAGAGGCGAAAGGTAGCCTGCTGGAAGGGCTGCAATATACCCCGCACCTCAGCCACTTCTTACGCGGCCATACGAGCGCTGTGCAGAGTGTAGCGGCTTCATTTTCTACCGCTGCTACTGGAGGCGATGATAACAGTATCATCTTCTGGGACATCGACACGGGTGAGCAGAGAAGCAAGCCTCTCAAAGTCCTGAGCAGCACAGTCGTTAGCCTTGCATTCAGCCCCGGTGGCGAGACCCTGGCAGCAGGAGATCAGGATGGCTCTATCGTCCTGTTGTCCACCAGCACCCATGAGCCGGTAAACCCCACGTTACCAGGAGACTTTGGCGGAGCGCAGCAGCTCGTATTCAGCCTCGACGGCAAGGTCTTAGCTTCTTTCGGATCAGGTCCGAACGTCACCTTATGGAATCTGGCATCGAGCGAACCCGTCAGCCAGACCTACCAGGTGAACGCCCCTATCTTTGACGTAGCTTTTACTCCAGACGGCAAAGCGATTGCAGCGGCTACTTTCGACAAGTCGATTCTCTTGTGGGATGTAGTAATAGGTAAAGCGCTGACCACCGCTCTTATAGGGCACGAAGGTAGCGTTGGCGCGGCTGCCTTCAACTTTGATGGGAGCCTCCTGGCGTCGAGTGACGCGGGTAGCATCATAATATGGGACGTGGCGAGTCGAAAGCCCTTCGTAAAGCCGTTGACCTTGCCGTCAGGCTCGGTCACGGCCCTTACTCTCGACGCGAGCGGGCGGTTGCTCGCGTCAGCCGACCAGAGGAACGTCATCACCCTTTGGGACATAATAGCGGGCGTCCCGCTTGGCAGCCCTTTTAGGGGCCATTCCTCTATCATCACCGACCTCGCCTTCAGCGGCCTCGATGGGGATAGATTGATTTCGGGTAGCTGGGACGGAACGGCTATTATATGGAGCGTCAGCAAGGACCAGACGCTGGGGGAGCGTTTCGCTGAGATAACCTCACCCGGCACATTATTTAGCATAGCCTTCAGCCCCGATGGCAAGACTATCGCGTCCGGTAGCGAGGATAGCGTTACCCTGTGGGACGTTGCCACACGCGCGCGCACGGGACCTCCTTACTTCGCAGAAAACACGGGATGGGTGCGAAGCGTGGCGTTCAGCCCGGATGGAAAATGGCTGGCGTCGGGCGGTGAGGACAGGAGCGTTGTCCTGTGGGACGTAACGACAAAGGTTATTGTGGGGCAAACAAAACCGGAGCATAAAGACGGCGTATTGGGGGTAGCCTTCAGCCCTGACAGCAAGCTGCTGGCATCGGCAAGCAGGGATAAGACAATTATCTTGTGGGAAGTCCCTGACCGTGAGCCAACCGGAGCGCCCCTCGCAGGGCACACGGACACCGTTACCAGCGTAGCCTTCAGCCCTGATGGCAAGCTCCTGGCGTCTGGTAGCTGGGACAATACCATCATCCTGTGGGATGTCGCCACCCGCAAGCAGCTTGGGGAGCCGCTCAAGGGTCACACAGATGACGTATGGAGCGTCGCTTTCAGTCCCGACGGCAGCCTGCTGGCATCAGCAGGTGAAGACCTGAGCATAATCTTGTGGGACGTCGCCACGCGCAAGCCTATAGGGCAACCCCTCACCGGCCATGTGAACACGATCATGAGCGTGGCCTTCAGCCCTGATGGCAAGCTCCTCGCTTCGGGAAGCACCGATAACACTATCGCGCTGTGGGACGTGGCGTCACGTTGGCAGATCAAGCCCAATTTTGATGGTCAAGAAGGCATCGTCTACAGCGTAGCCTTCAGCCCGGATGGGAAGTTCCTGGCTTCGGGCGAAAAGAATAGCCCCACCCTATGGGATGTCAACCTAGATTCATGGCAGGAGCATGCCTGCCTCATCGCCGCCCGCAATCTAACTCAAGACGAATGGCAACGCTACATGGGTGATGAGCCATATAGAAAGAGCTGCCCGAGTTTCCCCTAGCCTAGGCACTATCCAAGGCTACTTAAAGTCTCAGACATCTCGCCAAACTAAGAACTCCTAACAAAACCTTTTTGGAAGATAGTTGGTGCAAATGAGAGCACAGCCTAACTCAAGAAAAGCTTCATGAATATCGAGCCTTCTCTCATAACGAATAGTCAGTCGCCTGAAGTGGTTCAGCCAAGCAAAGGTACGCTCCACGACCCAACGGTGCTTGCCAAGCTTCTCACTGCTCTCAGCTCCACGTCTAGCGATACGAGGAGTGATCCCTCTCTTTCTGAGTACTCTGCGATTGGCTTTCGAGTCGTAACCTTTATCAGCATGCATCTTGTCAGGCTTTCTCCGAGGTCTGCCTCTTCTTCCTTTGATAGCAGGAATTGCATCAACCATCATCTCCAGCGTCTTTGTGTCTGCAACGTTAGCTGCAGTGCATCTTATCGCGAGGGGAATTCCCGCTCGGCAGACCACAAGATGGCGCTTCGTGCCTGGTTTGCCTTTATCCGTCGGATTCGCACCGACTGCTTGACCCCCTTTTTAGCTCGGATACTTGCCGAGTCCAAAGATGCACGTTCCCAACCGATTTCTCCAACTCCATTCAGTTTGTCGAGTAGCACTTGGTGCAGCTTTTCCCAAACTCCTGCTTTGTGCCAGTCTCGGAGCCGTCGCCAGCAGGTCATGCCGCTTCCGCAGCCCATCTCTTGTGGCAACATCTCCCACTGTAAGCCAGTCCTAAGTACGAACAAGATGCCTGTGAGTGCCGCTCGATTGGAGATGCGGGGACGCCCACCTCTCGGTTTAGGTGGTTCGGGAGGTAAGAGCGGCTCAATTACCTCCCACAACTCGTCTGTAAGCAGTGGTTTTGCCATTCCACATTTTACAGCACCAACCAGGTTTTGTTAGGAGTTCTAAATATCTCTTTCTTTTTCTTACGATTTTTCGCCCTGCGGGCGAAAAATCGTAAGAAAAAGAAGACCCTTCTATGTCATGAGGGAATAATAGGCTTATCAAGGTCCTAAAGGGCATGACGCGCCATGCCCCTACAAAGGTGCCCTGGTTTGGTTTCTGGTGTACAATAAGGAGCAAAAGGAGGAGAGAAACCGATATGATAAAGGAATCAGTTCAGGATGCGCTCAACGACCAGATAAAGCACGAGCTATATTCAGCCTACGTTTACCTCTCTGTGTCGGCCTACTGCGACCGCAAGGGGCTGCCGGGGTTCGCCCACTGGATGCGCGCTCAGAGTGAGGAAGAGCGCGTGCACGCGATGAAGATATTCGACTTCATCAGTGACCGCGGTGGGGTCGTGAAGCTCCAGGCCATAGACGGCCCCGCGACCGACTTCGGCTCGCCCCTGGATATAGCAGAGAAGGCCCTTGAGCACGAGCAGCGCGTCACCACCCAAATCAACAAGCTGTACGAGCTTGCCGTCAAAGAGCATGACTACGCGACCCAGGCGCTAATGCAGTGGTTCGTCACCGAGCAGGTCGAGGAGGAGAAGAACGCCAACCTCCTGATAGACCAGCTAAAGATGGCAGGCGACAACCGCTCCGCCATCCTGATGCTCGACATGGAGCTAGGGAAGAGGCAGGAATAGTCGAGCAGCGTATCTAAGAGCAGGCAGAGGGGGCATCGTACATGAGCGAGTGCCCCCTCTGCCTGCTCTCTTGTGTATCAGGTCAATGTCCGAGGGTATTGCAGTTGGGGAAGAAGGTGTTAGCGACTATCTTGGACGTCTGACCCCGCGTCGCGTTGTTGCCCCACCTAAAGTACGGCCTGTTACCTGGGCTGCACGGCTCGCCAGGGCTGCCGCATGGATAACCTCCCATAATCCCCCTGGACGCCAGGCGCTCGATCCACAGGAAGAATGCGTTGGAGGGAGGCACGTCCTGGAAGGTCTGAGCAGGAGGCTCATCGTCGTAGCCCGCGGCATTTGAGACGATCTTGGAAATCTGCCCGCGGGTAGCGTTGGCGTTGGGGCGGAAGTAGGGCAAGTTGCCGGGTCCGCAAGGCTCAACTTCTCCACCGCATGGGTAGCCACTTATATAACCTCTGTTTGCCAGCCTGTTTACCCAGTCATAAAAGGTGCTACCCTGAGGCATATCCTCAAAAAGCTGTGGACCCGGGTCGTCGTTGAAGCCCGCCGAGTTGGAGACTATCTTCGATAGCTGACCTCTCGTCACGTCATTGCCAGGGCGGAAGGTGCCATCTGTATAACCGGAGATAACGTCCTGGCAAGAGAGGCAGTTCACGTAGCGGTAGAAGGCGCTATCGGGCCGCACATCGGGGTATCCCAGGTTAAAGATGATTTGACTGGGCTGGGCGTAGGCCAAGTTGCACGTGAGGGCTGTGTAGAAACTTGAGATGCCATCCGCTTGTGCGCCTATTGAGGCGCTCCCATTCGTATTACTCTGCTCGCCCAGCACTACATCGAATCTATCCTGTCCCTCGTACAACCGTAATTCTACATTGACCGTACCGTCGCACGCGCCATTCCTTCGTCTGCACGCGCGCCACTCGATGTTGAATATTCGGTTTGGCTCGTCGCCGCTTATCGAGGTAAATATGCCGAGGTTCGGCCCCGCGGTATCTGACATGTCGAGGTTATCCCAATAGACCGCAATTGTCGCCAGCATTCCCTCCAAGGGGATGCACTCGTTGATCAAATCATTCTCCCCGGGAACGAACGCCGCGATGCCGTTCGAGCCAAGCTGTATGCTGTCGTAAGGCTGCCCGTAGAACGAGTAGGTGAACGGCAAGGCGATGCCCACGGCACAATCGTTGCACTGAGAGCCTGGGACCAGGGTGTCACCCGGAACTACTGCCCCAGGCTCACTCGAATAGGCGTAATTACCGCATGCTTGCCGAGCGGGAGGTGCGGTAGGTTGGGGGTAAGGCGTAGCTGTAGCCTGCCCGCAGGTGTTGTTGTGCCTATGGAGAGCAAGAGTGCGTCCACTATATTGCTGGCCTACCGCCCAGATGTCGCTACCGACAACGTCGATGCCATTTAGCTCGTTGGAGTAAGGGCCCATCGGGAAGAACGTCGTGCTCCAGGCGATCCCATCCCAGTGGCTGACCATCGCTTGCGTGGTTTGCACCCCAACGTACCCCGCTACCCATATGTCGGTAGCTGAGATAATATCCATATCGACCGGAAGAGCCGGCAGGTCGGGCGTGGAACTCCCCTCCCATGAGGAGCCATCCCAATGGAGTATAGCCGCGCCCGGTCCGCCGCGTGCCTCACCCAGCACCCAGATGTCAGTGGAAGCCGACCCGCCCACCGTGAAGAAACGGTCACCCGCGGATCCCACCTGGGGCGTTGCGACTATAGTCCAGACGCTCCCATCCCAGTGCAGAGTAAGCGAGCTTGAGTTTTGGTTGCATTCCCCTACCGCCCACACGTCATTTGACGATACAGCGAAGACCCCATGCAGGTCGTTACTGTATGGAGCGCCATTTGGGGTTGGCACCACGCTCCACTCCACGCCATCCCAGTGCATTGCGAGCGTCGCAAAGAGACTCGCTTGCCCTACTGCCCAGATGTCATTCGCGGAAATAGCGTCAAGGTCTTCGATGTTTCCATAGTAGACAGCCGGGGCGGGAACGAGCGACCATGTTGAGCCGTCATAGTGGACAAAGGTCGGCCCCGGACCCGCGGCCCAGATATTGTTGGCCGAAATTGCGTCTATGGCAGCCAGCGAGTAACCCCCCGGTTTTAGAGGCGCGTGCACTATGCTCCACCGTTGTCCGTCCCAGTGCTCAATCACGGGGCGAATTTCCTCACCCCCAGTCGGCACGTAGGTTCCAACCGCCCATACGTTGTCAGGCGCGAGGGCAGCGACATCCGTGAACGCCAGAGGGCCGTTGCGAGTGGGGCCGGGGATATTCTCCCAAGGGGAGAAGCAGACCGGTGTAACAGTTCTAACCGGCGTAGCTGTACGGGTAGCAGTTGCCGTCACCACGGATTGCTCGTGCCAGATGCCCATGCCGAAAGAAGGTTTGTTACCGGCCAAGCTTATACTCCCACCTACGTGTACATCGTGCAAACTCCCTCCTTGCACAAGTACGGCCATCCCCACGCCGTCCAGCCCGCTGCCGAGGCCCTGCCACGTGTTCCCGTTCCAGCGGGCAATCCTGTTGGCAGATACGCCGGTCGCCGTATCGAAGATTCCAGTCGCGTATACGTAACTTCCCATTGTGGTTATACCGTATACATTGTTGTTCACCCCGCTACCAAGCGCGGACCATTGGTTGCCATCCCACCTGGCTATATAGCCGACGTTGGTGTTGTTGCCGGTGGTCAGAAACTCTCCTCCCGCGTAGAGAGTGCTGCCATCCATCACCAGCGCCCTGACGATACCGTTCAGGCCAACACCGACGGCCGACCATTGGATGCCGTTCCACATGGCAACATGGTTCGCGTAAGTTCCGTTGCCGACAAATGTGAACTCGCCTCCGAGGTAGAGATTGATGCCATCGGACGCCAACTGGTAGACGTAGCTGCCCGTGCCATTTTCCTGGCCCGTACCCAGGGATGACCAGGCACTGCCGTTCCATTTCGCGACGTAGCGCACGAAGGTTCCACCGGCGTCAATGAAAGTGCCCCCGGCGTACAGGTTACCTCCGATGGCCGCCAGCGCGTAAACTATGCCGGTCACACCGCTTCCTAGAGGGTGCCAGGCGCTCCCATCCCAGCGAGCAATACCATTCGCCGGGACGCCACCGGCATGCGTGAACTCGCCCCCCACGTACATATCATTACCGATGAACGCTATGGCCCATACGTTCCCATCGACCCCGCCCCCTAAGGCATTCCACTGGTTGCCGTCCCACCTGGCGATCCGGTTACCTACGATACCCCCTGCCCGCGGGAAAGAGCCACCTGCGTAGATGTCTGAACCTGTGGGGCTTTGCACAAGGCGGTAGATAGCACCGTTCAGAGCACCCCCGAACGGACCGAGCGGGTGCCACTGGGTCCCGTCCCAGCGTGCCACACGCTTCGACCCTATAGGCCCGGCCCCCGTGAACTCGCCCGCAACGTACACGTTGCTGCCGCTAATCGCGATGTCGCGTCCTGATAGGAAGTTGGTCGAGCCCCAATCTGAACCGAGGCCTTCGCCCAACGGACTCCATGATATGCCGTCCCAGCGCGCGATGAAGTGAGCCTCCACCCCACCTGCCGAGACAAAGCGCCCGCCCGCGTATAAGTAACCATTCCCTATCGCGAGCGATTCAATGATGCTATCAGTGCCACCACTCACTGCTGACCACTGCGTGCCGTTCCACCTCGCGATGCAGGCGGCAGGCACTCCACCGGCGGATGTGAACGCTCCGCCCGCGTATAGAGCGCCTGTACTGTTATCTATTACCAGGGCCAGCACGTTATCGTTCATACCGCTGCCCAGCGCCGACCACTGCGTGCCGTTCCACTTCGCGATACGGCTCGCGCTGACCCCACCTGCCTGGGTGAAGTTGCCCCCGGCGTATATGGTGCTGCCGCTGGCGGCGATGGCGAACACGTCTCGGCTCCCTAAGCCATCCATTCCTGTGCCGAGTGCGAACCAGTGACTGCCATCCCAGCGCGCGATGTTATTGACCTCGATGCCGTCTACGGTGGTGAAGCGTCCCCCGATGTACAGGTTGCCTGAACTGTAAGCAAGCGAGTATACCGCGCCTGCCGCACCGTTGCTCAACGTAGACCATATCGTCCCATCCCATTTGGCTACATTACCGACGCTGTAGCCCCCCGCCAGGCTGAACTCTCCAGCCGCATACAGGTTGGTGCCGTCGGTGGCGAGGGCATGCACAGGACCGTTGATGCCGGTGCTTACGGGGAACCATGCGCTCCCGTTCCAGCGAACGATCCTGTTGGCGCTGATATTGCCCGCACTCGTGAAGCTTCCTGCGAAGTAGACGTCATTCCCCACGACGGCCACCGCTTCCACGAAGCCGCCCTCAAGGCCGGGCACTCCGAACCTGTCGTCCCAAGCTTCATCGCCTGGAACATCAACTGCTTGCGGCGAGGTATCATCATAAGCCTGCACTGAAGGCATGGATGTGCCTTGCAGCAGGGAAAATAAAGAGATCAACAGGGTAAAGGCTATAACCCCACCGGCTACGCTTATTGAGCGCGCCAGCGCAGTAGAGCGACGGGTAGTGTTCATATTGACCCCCTTCGGTGCAGGCGGTACGATACCATCTGCATCTATTCAGCAGCTTCTATACCACTGTGGCACAAATAGGGATTGCTGAGTATCGATATGCATCGGACCATAGCTTGACACTGTTGCCCTCATAGGGTAGTATACAGCTACCCCAACCGTATCCCACACCACCAATTGGTAGCAAGGAACCCAAACATGGAGAGCCAACCGCTGGCGGCGGTGGTCCTGGCGGCAGGCCTGGGCAAGAGGATGGCTTCCCAGCAGCCCAAAGTGCTGCATTCTCTGGCCGGGCTGCCTCTTGTCGCCCATGTATTGCGTGCCCTCGCGCCTCTCAATCCCTCCCAGACCGTACTGGTGGTCGGGCACGGCGCGGACCATGTTCGGGCTGCCATTGGCCCTCGATACGGCCCGGACGATGCCCTCTCCGTCGAATATGCCCTCCAACCTGAGCAGTTAGGCACTGGCCACGCCGTGAGCATGGCTGCTCCCCTCCTGAGCGGCCATCACGGCCCAGTGCTGGTCCTCTACGGGGATAGCCCTCTCCTACGCACCGCTACCCTGGAATCGCTCCTCGCCCGCCACAAGCAAACACACTCACGACTCACCATGCTCACCTGCATAGCGGCGGACCCGACAGGGTATGGGCGTGTGGTGCGCGACCTCAATCAGAACCTCCTCGAAGTGGTCGAGGAGCGTAATGCCACTCTTGTGCAGCGCGCCATCTCCGAGGTCAATAGCGGCGTGTACCTCTTCGACGCCGATTGGCTCTGGTCCCACCTGCAAAAGATCGAGCTGAATCCGCAGGGCGAATATTACCTCACCGACCTGATCGGTATGGCTATCCGCGAGGAGCGCAGTCGCCCCACCGCATCGGGGGAGCAGCCGCGCAAGGGGGTGGTCACTTTCACACTGGACCGCCTGGATGAGGCGATGGGCATCAACAGCCGGGTGCAGCTCGCGGAGGCGGAGGCGATAGTGCAGGCACGCCTCCGCCAGGAGTGGCAGGAATCGGGCGTCACCATGCTCCTCCCCGACACCGTATATCTGGGCGTGGACGTGAAGATAGGGGCTGACACACTACTTTACCCAGGGGTCATCCTCGAAGGTAAGACCGAGATAGGAAGTGGCTGCGTATTAGGCCCGAACACCCAGGTAGTCGATTCGACTATAGGGGATGATTGCCGCATCGTCTCCTCAACTATAGAAGGGAGCCGCGTAGATCGAGGCGTAACGGTAGGGCCGTATAGCCACCTCCGTCCGGGCGCGCACCTTTGCGAAGGAGTACACCTGGGCAACTTCGGGGAGGTGGTGCGCTCTACCCTTGAACCGGGCGTTGCGATGGGGCACTTCAGCTACATAGGGGACTCGCACGTAGGCGAGGGCACGAACATAGGCGCGGGCACTATCACCGCCAACTTCAACATTGACGGCACCAAGAGCCGCACCATTATAGGCAAAGACGTTTTCATAGGGAGCGACACAATGCTGCGAGCGCCCGTGGAGGTGGGCGACGGCGCGATAACGGCGTTGGGGAGCGTGGTCACGAAGGATGTCGCGGCGCATACGCTCGTGGCAGGCGTTCCGGCACGCTTCATCAGGCGCATCAAAAAGGAGGGCGAGGGTAACGGCACTGAAGATAACCCAGATGGGGCGTAGGGGCGAGGCATGCCTCGCCCGTATTTATGGCGTATCCAGCACCTTTCAGGCGCGAGACGCCGCATCACTATCAAAAAGGGCGCATCCGGTAAGAATCGCAGTCCAGGTGAGAAAATCAGACTAAAAGGAGAGGGAGCAATGAACAACATGACGGTCCCACTGCAAATCTTCGCCGGGACGGCGCACACCGCGCTTGCCCAGTCAATTGCGCAGCACCTGGGAATGCCCCTGGGTGCGGCTGTCGTGGACGAGTTCAGGAATGGCGAGACGCGCGTGGTCATCGAGGAGAGCGTGCGCGGGGCCGACGTCTACGTTGTGCAGCCAACCTCCCACCCGGTGAATCACCACCTGATGGAGTTGCTCATTATGATAGACGCCATCAAGCGCGCCTCCGCCCTGCGTATCACCGCGGTAATCCCTTATTACGGCTACGCCAAGCAAGAGAAGAAGAGCCGCTCCCGCGAGCCTATCACCGCCAAGCTGGTGGCCGATTTGCTCCAGGTCGCAGGTGTGAACCGCATTCTCACCTGCGACCTGCACGCACCCGCCATCGAGGGCTTCTTCAACATCCCGGTGGACCACCTCCAGGGTCGCCGGTTGCTGGCCGACCGCTGCCGCGAGCTTGACCTTCCCGACCCTGTGGTGGTAGCGCCCGACCAGGGACGCGTCGGCTGGGCGATGGAGATGCGAGAGCGCATTGGGGGGAACGCCGACCTCGCTATCATCGCCAAGCAGCGCCCGGAGGTGGACCAGTCGTATGCGGTGGAGATGGTAGGCAACGTGCGCGGCAAGACCGCGTTATTGATAGACGATATGATAATGACGGGCGGCACGCTGGTGGCGGCGGCCAAGATGCTCAAGGAGCGAGGTGCGCGGGCCGTGTACGCCTGTGCAACCCACGCCGCCTTCGCCCCTGGCTGCCGCGACCTCCTGGAGCGGTCCCTCTTCACCAAAGTGCTGGTCAGCGACACCATACCTCTCCCGCCCAACGGCCACCACGAGCACTCAAAGATAGAGATAGTGAGCGTCGCCCCACTCTTCGCCGATGCCATCATGCACATCCACGAGGACCGCTCGGTAAGCGCGCTCTTCCGTTAATTTTGAATTTTGAATTCTAAATTTTGAGTTATACCAAGCAATCCAAAATTTAGAATTCAAAATTCAAAATTCGCCATTAGTAGGAGTATCACCCTTTTTTGGACCCCGACAGTTGGATAGCAACGTTAGCCATTCCTGTGATCGTGCTATGCCTATCCCTGATAGCTCTCGATTCTGCGGTTGAGACCGCGCTCACCAATATATCGCGTTTGCGGCTGCGGCAGCTCCTCGACCGTGGAGTGCCCCGCGCCCAGGCCATAAACGACCTGCTCGACAACCCCCAGCGTTTCCCCGCCACTATTCTCATCATCAATACGGTATGCCTCCTCGCCATCGGCGCGCTCTCCCTGTACGCATCACGCCCGCTAGGCGAATGGTGGTGGCGGCTCCTGGTGGTAATATTAACGTTGATGCTGGTGCTCATTTTCGGTGTAGCAGTGCCTAAAGCGCTGGCGCTGAGGAACCCGGAGCGCGCCGCACTGGCGCTGTATGGCCCCATAAACATGATGCGGCGCATAGCAGCGCCCCTCGTTACCATCCTGTCGGCGGTTGCCAGGCCCTTCGTCCGCATATTAGGGGGACGCACCGCTCCAGCAGGCCCATTCGTCACCCAGGAAGAGATGCGCATGTTGGTCAACGTCGGGGAGGAAGAAGGGGTCATACAGCAGGAAGAGGAAGAGCTTATCCACTCCATCTTCCAGTTTGGTGATAAAGTAGTGCGAGAGGTGATGGTGCCGCGCACGTATATGGTGGCTGTAGAGGACGACTGCACGGTGGCCGATGCCGCCGACATTGCCCTCAATTCGGGGCACACCCGCATTCCCATTTACCGCGAAACGATAGACACGGTGGCGGGTGTGGCGACGGTGCAGGATATGATGCGGGCCTTGCGCCAGGGAGGTGTGGATATTCCCGTCACGCAGGTGATGCGCCCGGTCCACTACGTCCCGGAGACCAAGAAGGTTGACGAGTTATTGAGGGAGCTTCAAAAGGGGAGGATGCACCTAGCCATCGTGCTTGACGAGTACGGCGGCACCGCTGGGCTTGTCACCATCGAGGACCTGCTGGAAGAGATAGTCGGGGAGATACAGGACGAGTACGACGTCGAACCGCAGATGGTCGAGCAGGTGAGTGACAATGAGTGGCACGTGGATGCCCGCGTTGACCTCGACGACATCAATGACATGCTAGATACTAAGTGGGAGGCCGAAGACTCGGATACAATAGGAGGCTTCGTGTACGAGCAGCTAGGCCGCGTGCCCAACCCCGGCGACAGCCTGAAGATTGACGACCAGCACACCATCACCGTGCTCAGCACCGAAGGTACGAGGCTCAAGCAACTCTCTATAGTGCGCCTCAGCCAGGATGAGGAAGATGACGAAGTTAGTGAAGCATGATGCGTGCGGATAGACGATAGACGATAGACGATAGACGATAGACGATGATGCGTGATGCGTGAAATAGTATGAAAAATCCAAACGCCCAGAGGGCACCCGAAATCCAAAGTCCAAATTCGGACTATGAGAGCTTGCTCGATCAAGCGAACCAGGC
Organism: Chloroflexia bacterium; assembly: GCA_035274425.1. Taxonomy (GTDB): domain Bacteria; phylum Chloroflexota; class Chloroflexia; order QHBQ01; family JADMIH01; genus JADMIH01. Next base: position 25,881 of record DATEOC010000037.1, on the reverse strand, counting down.
CCGTGAGTATTCATACGCTCCCTATTCACACTTCAGAGTAGGAGCGGCGCTCCTTGCCAGGAGCGGGCGGGTGTATACGGGGTGCAACATAGAGAACGCGGCGTACAGCCCCACTATATGCGCCGAGCGCGTAGCCCTGGGTGCGGCCATAGCGGCAGGGGAGCCTGTCGGGGAGTTCTCAGTTATTGCAGTAGTGGGCAGCCTGCCAGAGCCAACACCCCCATGTGGCGTATGCAGGCAGGTGCTGTCAGAGCTTGCGCCCGGCATCGTGGTAGCGATGGCCTCCGACCCTGAGAAGGGGGATGGGAGACTTGTACGGACGATTGAGGAGTTGCTGCCTTATTCGTTCCAATTGGACCTGTCGGAAGGATCATAGCTTGTAGGAGGAGATTTGTATGGGCGAGATAATGACCATAGAAGAGATCAAGGAACGCTTTCCAGCGGAGTGGGTCTTCGTCGAAGACGCTGAGACGACTGAAGTCTTGGAAGTGATACGCGGGAAGGTGCTGTGGCACAGTAAAGATAAAGATGAGTTGTACGACAAGATGGCAGCATCACCACACAAGAGCGGCGCACTTGTCTATACAGGGGTGGCACCCAAAGATATGGTGTTCGTGTTGTGATATTCCCGCTCGACCCACAAGGCGGCCTTATTGTCCTTCCTACCCGAGTGCGCGGATCTCTATAGTTCGCATGGTTCTTGATACGGGCGCGACCAGATCATTGCTTGACCGGAAGACCGTAATGGACTTGGGCTACGACCTCGGAACTCCAACCATACAGATGCGGATGATAACGGCAAGCGGTATAGAGGTTGCGCCACAGGTTGTTCTTAGGCAGGCCGAGACGCTGGGACGGCGGAGGCTAGATTTTCCGATTATCTGCTACACCGTGCCATCCTACGCCGACGTAAATGGCGTACTTGGCCTCGACTTCTTGCGAGGTCTGAAACTAACTCTCGACTTCCGTGCCGGTCTAATTACCCTTGAGTAATACTTACAACGTCGAAGTTCTCCAATCTGCTCTCACCGCTACTCTTCTAGGTGGGCGAATAGAGATATATCCACAGGTCGGCTCGACCAATGACCTCCTTCGTGAAGCAGCGCGGCGTGGCGAGCCGGAAGGTCTGGTTATCATCGCCGATGAGCAGGTAGCCGGACGCGGGCGACTAGGTAGAGTGTGGACCGCGCCACCAGGCTGCTGCATCCTATGCTCAACCCTACTACGTCCCCGCTTCTCCCCCCAGTACGCCTTCTACCTCACCATCGCCACCTCCCTCGCCATCTACCGCGCTATTACTCGTCTAGATCAGAAGGCAGAAGGCAGAAGGCAGAAGGCAGAAGCTCCTGGACAGGAGCCAAAATCCAAAATCCAAAATCCAAAATCCAAAATCGCCATAAAGTGGCCCAACGACGTGCTCCTCGGAGGGCGTAAGGTATCGGGCGTGCTGTGTGAGAGCGAGTTCACAGGTGGAGACTGGGCCTTCGCAGTGGTTGGCTTCGGAATCAACGTGAACCTGCGCCCCGACCAACTAGGCGATTTGAGGGAGGCAGCCACCTCTCTCTCCATTGAGTGGGGTCACGATGTTGACCGCGCGGTATTGCTGGCGCAGGTGCTCGCTGAGTTGGAGAGCCTCTATTTTCTCCTACAGAGCGGCCAGTTCAGCACGGTTCATACTGAATGGGTAGCCGCACTGGAGACCATAGGCAAGCGCGTAACGGTCCATGAAGTCGGCAGCGCTGTAACAGGTATCGCTCTGAGGGCAGACCGGGATGGGGCGCTCATTTTGCGGCTGGACGCCGGTGGTGAGCATCGAGTGCTGGCGGGCGACGTGACACCCGTCCACTCGCCCTGAGCGCGTTGACCTTATGTCGGAGATTGGGTATAATGGGAGTAGTTTGGACGCTTCACGCTTGCTCCCACCTAAACAATACTGCTACCTGACCACGACAGGCCGCGTATCGGGCAAGCCTCACACGGTGGAGCTGTGGTTTGCGGCGGCACCAGGGGACCGTACTCTCTATATCCTCGCAGGTGGCGGCCATCGTGCAGACTGGGTGAGGAACATCAGCAATGATCCCAGCTTGAGCGTACGCATAGGTGACATGATGCTTGATGGGAAGGGCCGGTTCGTAGAGAGCGAAGAAGAGAAGCTGGCAGCACGCAAACTGGTAGTCGCCAAGTATTATCACCGCGAATACAACCCAAATGGCGGTTGGGAAGCAGAAGCGATGCCGGTAGCGATAGACCTTCAAGCGTAAATAAGTAAACAAGCCGAAGTGGCGGAATGGCAGACGCGCCCGCCTCAAAAGCGGGTGGGGGTAGCCCCATGTGGGTTCGAGTCCCACCTTCGGCACTAATAATAGTTTTCTTCTAAATTTACGCACAGAATGAAGAGCCATGTAGCCCTTCATTCTGTTTTTCTAACATGCGTAAAATCCACACAGAGATGCTAGCGCTGGAAGGGCGTATCACAGTTAGGGAAGAAGGTGTTACCTGCTATCTTTGACGCTTGCCCTCTGGTTACGTTGTTGAATGGTCGGAAATAAGGACGGTTAGCGTCGTCACAAGGCTCCTCTGGCACCAGCCCACAAGGATATCCACTCATCACTCCCAATTGGGTGAGACGCATTATCCACGCGTAGAACGTGTGATCTTCTGGTACGTCAGTGTAGAACAGACCCGTGGGATCTCCCCCTAGTCCTGCCGCATTAGAGACAATCTTGGCTAGCTGCCCTCTGGTGGCATTGGCGTTAGGACGGAAGTATGGGCGGTTGTTAGGTGGTAAACAAGGTTCCTCAGGCACTAATCCACAAGGATAGCCACCCATGTGTCCCCTCATAGACAGCCTGTTGACCCATGCATAGAATGGGCTGCCCACAGGCACATCTTCGTATATCTGAGAACCTGGGTCCTCTGAGAAGCCTGCGGAGTTACTAACAGCTTTAGCTATCTGCCCCCTGGTTATGTCGTTACCTGGTTTGAAGGTTCCATCAGAGTAGCCGGAAATGATGCCTCTACAGGCAAGACACCTGATGAAACTATAGAAGGCATGGTCTACAGGAACATCTGCGAAAGTCAGCGCGCAAGGTGTTGATGTGGGTGCGGCTATTGGAGTAAGCGTTGCCGTGCTAGTGCTTGTATTTGATAAGATGGGGGTTGCGGTTGGTCCACCTGGCGTCTGAGTGGGAGGAATCGTGTTCGTAACCGTAGGGGTGCTGCTCGGAAGTGGGGTTCTTGTACGCGTCGGTGTTACAGCAGTATTTGTGCGAGTAGGAGTAGATGTGGAGGGAGCAGACGTAGGTGTGCCGACCGGGCAATCCGTGGAATAATGTTCTATCAACGAATGATATCCGTTAGAGTAATAATCACCTACAGCCCAAATGTCGTCAGACGCAAGAGCTGACAGGTCTGTCAGTGCACCCATAGTGCTACTGCTGGGCGCTTGCGACCACTGTGTACCATTCCAATGAATAAGCAATGGAACTGCACCGTCATAATACGTACCCGATGCCCATACATCAGTTGCGGAAATAGCCTCCACATCATCCAGCCTATTCGTGCTCGTGCCAGGGTTAGGTGCAACGACCTCAGTCCAAGTAGAGCCATCCCAGTGCATAGTAAGAGCATCGAAGGTGTTTTGCTCATTTATAAACGTGCCTACTGCCCATGTATCCGTTTGCGATATCATGGAGATGCCATATAGGAAGTGCGTACGCATCTGAGGAGTTGATGGTACATTAGTCCAATTTGTGCCATCCCAATGCAAGGTTAGTATCTGGAATGGAAACTCAGAATTTCTGAAGTAACCTACCGCCCAGATATCATTGGGGCCGCTGCCAGCTATGCCACTGAGACTATTGCTATAGGCTCCAGGGCTGGGGCTGGTAACTTGGGTCCAGACTGATCCGTTCCAATGAAGAATTAGTGTCTGATTACCGCTCTCACCAACTGCCCATACGTCATTAGAGGCTATTGCCAGCACGTCAAAGAGCCTGGTTTGTCCGGGTCCAGGACCAGGGCTATTTACCAGGGTCCATGTTGAGCCATCCCAGTGTACAGTGAGCGTACCGGCCGTGCCTCCGCTAGCGTTGTACCAGCCTACGGCCCATATGTCGTTCGGACTAACGGCAGAAATCCCAACCAATGAATTGTCACCTGACCCCACGCTAGGACTAGGAATAATAGCCCACTGGGTACCGTCCCAATGCTCGACTAACGTACCAGCACCGAGGCTCCCAACTGCCCATACGTTATCTGGAGCAATGGCTTCAACTCCAGCGAGTAGGTTGTACATCGCCCCATGGTTCGGACCAGCCACTGCACGCCAGGCTAGATTACAGCCTAAATATCCAGCTTGTGCATCTCCTGAATAACCCTCCACATCGTACTTTCCCTTATCTATTGCTGAAACTTCTGATGCTGAGGGTGTCACAAATAGGATCGCAAGCAACATGATTGCAGAGGCTAAACCTTGCCACCACCTCTTAGAGCAGCCTATGTCCAGCAGTCTAGGTATCATGTTCTACTCCCTCCACTTTGGTATACAAAGCACAATCATGAGGCTCTCTGCAAGACATTTCGCTCTCATTGACAAGTGAACAAGTCTACCGTATCCAGGCCGCAAAAATCAACTACTCCTGCACCATGAGTTGGTGGCATGGTGATCGATACGTCCCTGTAGCATGGCTTATTGGGAACCACAAAAGTGATATCTGCCACTAACACCACCTTATGTTCCTGTTAGTTACGTAGCCTGCCCACCCAAATACGTGCGTGCCACCTGCCCATCCTGGAGCAACTCCGAGCCACGACCTTCGAGCACTATTTCCCCCCTGTCAAGCACATAACCATAGTTGGCTATTTGCAGCGCTTTATGGGAGTTCTGCTCGACCAGGAGCATAGTCACGCCTTCATCATTCAACTCTTTGATGATGCGAAATATCTCCCTGACCAGGAGCGGGGCCAGCCCCATTGAAGGCTCATCTAACAGCAAGAGCTTCGGCTTGAGGAGGAGGGCCCGAGCGATTGCAAGCATCTGCTGCTCCCCACCGGAGAGGTTGCCAGCCATACCACCTCTGCGCTCACCCAGCACCGGAAAGCGCCTGTACATCCTCTCGATCTCCGCCGCTTCCACCCGTCGCGCGCCGCCCGCCGATGCCGCCAGCTCCAGGTTCTCTCGCACCGTCATCCTCGCCAGTATAGCCCTCCCTTCCGGCACCTGCGCGATCCCTGCCTGCACGATCTTATGCGAGGGCCACCTGCTTATCTCCTCCCCTCTGAGCTTGATGCTGCCCCGCCTCGGCCTCAGCAGACCGGATATCGCACTGAGCACGGTAGTCTTCCCCGCGCCGTTCGCCCCGACGAGCGCCACGATCTGCCCCTCCCCCACCCGGAAGGTCATCCCCTTCGCAGCTTCTATCTGCCCATAGCTAACGGCTAAATCGGTTACTTCAAGCATGTCTGTAGTCCAAAATAGTCTAAACGCCAAGACGCCAAGGTAGCAAAGAACGCTAAGATTTTTATGGATTCACCGCAGAGACGCAGAGTGCGCAGAGGTTTTTAGGAATTACGAATTAGGCACCACTCTCACGCATCACGTTTCACATTTCATACTGCCTTCTGCCTTCTGCCTTCTATTCGTCCTTCGTCCCCATCATTCCTCACTCCCCAGGTACGCCTCGATGACTGCCGGGTCGCGGCTGATCTCGGCGGGCGTGCCTTGCGCTATGAGGTTGCCGAAGTTGAGCACGCCGATACGGTCACACAGGCTCATGACGAGGGGCATATTGTGCTCGATGACCAGGAGGGTGAGGCCGCTATACGCGAACCGGCGCAGGCGCACTCGCAAAGCCTCACTCTCTGCTGCGTTCATCCCGGCGGCAGGCTCGTCCACCAGGAGTAGCTGTGGCTCGGACGCCAGGGCACGTGCCAACTCGAGCCTGCGCTGGTTGCCGTAGGCCAGCGACGATGCCGGTTGCGCTGCTGCGCTTTCAAGGCCGACACCTGCAAGGAGAGATAATGCTCTGTGGCGGGCGGCTGCCTCCTCTCGGCGAACGCGGGGCGAGAAGAAGAGTCTCTCGCCAAGCGAGCCTCTTAGCCGCACGTGCTCACCGACAACCACGTTGTGCAACACGCTCATCGCCCCGAAAAGCCTGATGTTCTGGTAGGTGCGGGCGATACCAAGCGCCGCTATGCGGTGTGCTGGAAGCCTCTCGATCCGTCGCCCTTTATATACGATAGTGCCGCTGCTCGGGGCAAGCAAGCCACTCAACATGTTGACGACCGTGGTCTTGCCCGCGCCGTTGGGGCCGATCAACCCGTATGCCTCACCGGGGTATACGTCGAACGACACGTCATTCACCGCGACCAGCCCCCCGAATGCTCGCGTGAGATTCCTTACCTTCAAGATTGGCTGCTGAGACCCATTCGCCGGAGGCTTATCCATAGCGCTCATCCTGATGCCTCCCTGGGGCTTGCGCCTGGATGCGTTACACCTTCCTCGCTGCTACGCGTCTCCTCGTATCCTACTTTGATGGCCTGACTTGGCTCAGTAGCAAGCTCCGCATCCCGTAGAGATTCTTGGCCTCCACCGACCGCACTATCCCCGCCCAGTTCAGAGTGGTGCGGATCTGGCCGAACCTGCTCAGGTATAGGCCGCGCAGGTCCGCGCCGCCTGTTCAGTCCCAGGGCAACGCTCAACAAGCCATTGGGGAGGAAAAGCACAACCGTCAGCAGTATCAGCCCGCTGAATATCTCCGGGTAATCTTTGATATACAGGTTGCCTATGGGCGGGATGATGCGCAGCACCTCAGAGAGTATCGTCATCAGGAACGCGCCCGCTATCGCCCCACGCCAGGCGAACGTGCCGCCCACCACGGCGTACACGAGTATATCTACGGCGCGGGTGAAGCCAAAGCCGCCCGGCAGCAGCACAGGCAGGGCGTGAGCGTATAGCGCGCCCGCCACGCCCGCTATAATCGCGCCTGTGACGTAAGCGGCCACCTTGTAGAAGGTGACGTTTATGCCCAGGGTGCTGGCGGCGCTCTCGTCCTCGCGTATAGCCTCAAGCGCCAGGCCCATCCGCGAGCCTTTCAGCCTGCTGAAGAAGTAAGCGAGGAGAATGAGAACTATGTAAATCTCCCAGAATCCCGAAGTAGCCGTGAATTGCCCGGCGTTCAGGCGATAACCCTCCGACCCGCCTAACGACGGGATATTCTCGATGATGATACGCACAACCTCGCCAAAGCCTATGGTCGATATGGCGAGGAAGACCCCCCTCAGCCGCAATATCGGCAAGCCGAGGAGGAGAGCCACCAGCCCCGCCATGCAAGCGCCCACGATTACGGCAGGCCACAACCCTATCCCCAGCTGCGTGGTGAGCACAGCCGCCGTATACGCCCCGATAGCCATCGACGCCGCGTTGCTTAGCGATAACATAGCGCACGACAGTGTCATATAGACGCTCAACGCCAGCATAGCGTTGACCCCAATCAGGTCTATCAGGTGCCTGTTGCTGGCGTAGAAATCTGCGAAGAATTGCATCTCTCAGGAATTTTGAATTCTAAGTTTTGAATTTTGAATTGGGTCTGCCTATAGCAATTCAAAATTCAAAACTTAGAATTCATAACTCGGCTACGCTACCCGGCCTAGCCGCTGCCCGAATAGCCCTTGTGGGCGGATGAGGAGCATCATGAAGAGAGCGGCAAAGACGAGGGCATCCTTCAGTTGCGAGACCCGGAACGCTACCGCCAGCACCTCTATCAGGCCGATCAGGAAGCCCGCGACCACCGCACCCGGTATGCTACCCATCCCGCCCAGTATGATTATCGCCAACCCCTTCAACTCAACGCGCTCCCCCATCGTAGGCTCGATGCTATTCAGGCTGAGGCCATACAGTACTCCTGCGGCCCCTCCGAGCGCGGACGCGATGAAGAAGGTCTTCATTATCACCCCCTCGATACTCACGCCGAGGAGCGCCGCCGCCCTGGGGTTCTCAGCCACAGCACGCATAGACCTGCCGAGGGAGGTGCTACGTACCAGCCACGTCAGCCCGACCATCATCGCCAGGCTGATTACGAGAATTACCACGTCGAGGAGGCGAATCCGCACGTTACCCATATCAAAGTAGACGCTTGGGAAGGTGCCGTTTGGGAATTGCTTGCGGTCAGGGTTGAAGAAGAGCCGCGCCAGCCCGACAAAGATCAAGGAGATGGCTATAGAGCTGATGAGGGGTTGCAGGTGGCCGGCACTCCGCCGCCGAAGGCGCAAAAAAGCCACTCTGTCGAGCAAAATCCCCAGGAACCCGCACAGCACTACCGCCACCACGAAAGCAGGCACCAGGTTCCAGCCCTGCTCGCTCACGAGCCACCAGCTAACAATCGCCCCCAGCATGAATATCGCCGCATGTGCCAGGTTGAGTATATCCAACACGCCAAAGATGAGAGTGTACCCAAGAGCAAACAGGGCGTAGATACTCCCGATGAATACACCGTTGAGCAGTTGGGCAGGAAGCTGGGATAGATTCATCGTATAAAAGGATAAAGGATAAATCTGACTTCTACTTTATCCTTTATCCTTTATCCTTCCTCTTACGGCGTCGCTCCCAGGATGGCGAACTTGCCGTTCTGGACTATCTGCACCACGGGGGGATGGTTGGCGTCACGCTTGTCGGTAAAGGAGAAGTTGCCTAGCACGGTCGGCACATCCTTGGCCGTCTTGAGAGCGTCACGGATCGCGGTGCGGGCGTCTTGAAGCGACTTTGCGGCTATGTCCGCCCTGGTAGCGGCATCGTGCATGATATACACACCCGCGTATGCCTGAGCCGCGAACTGGTCGGGGTCTTTGCTATTGGCCGTGCGGAAGCTCTCTATAAATTTGCGGCTTAGCTCGTCGGTGGCGCTGAGGTTCCAGGCCGCTCCCACGATTACCCCTTCGGCAGCCTGTCCCGCAGCGACCACCACAGCGGGCGAATTGAAGCCGTTGCCACCGATGATATGTACTTTGGGGTCAATGCCAACGTCGTTGCGCGCCTGCTGGAGGATGGTCTGAGCGGGCGTGGCGAGGGCCGATATCACTATCGCGTCCGGATTCTCTCCCTTTATGGCCGTAAGCTGTGCCTTGTAGTCAACATCGTTTGTTGAGAAGGTCTGTTCGCTCAGTATCTGGATGCCATTAGCCTGTAGCTCCGTCCTGAAAACGTCGGCCCCGGACTTACTGAACGCGTCGTCATTGGCGTAGAGGAGCGATACCTTGCTGATATTCAACTTAGCTTTGGCCTCTCGTATAGTGGCCGGTATCACCTGAAACTCAGCCAGCGAGTCGCGGAAGATATAATCCCCCATCTCAGTTATCCCGGCGGCTGTATTCGAGACGGCCAGCACGGGTACGCCTGCCTTCTGCGCCTCCGGATCAGACGATTTAGCTTCGTTGCTCAGGGTAGGTCCGATGATGGCGTGGACCTTATCGCTATTGATGAACTTCTGGAAGACGGTGATAGCCTGGTCCGGCTTGGCGGCTGTGTCTTCGAAGACGGGCGTAATCTTAGGACCTTTTCCTGCCGCGTTGATCTCGCTTATCGCCAACTCTGCTGCGGCTCTCTGTGAATTGCCGTAGACCGCGTTGCTGCCACTGGTGACGAAAGCGAACCCTATTTTCAGCTCCCCTCCGCCGCTTGTGGTCACTGTGGTTCCAACCGTGCTGGTGGGTAACTGATCTGCACTGGTCGCGACCGCTTCTACAGTACCGGTGGGTGCCACTACAACGGTCGTGTTCGCGGGGGTAGGTTGGCTGACCGCCGTCGGAGAGGTCGCTGCTTCCTGCCCGCAGGCGGAAAGCAATAATGCTACTGTCATAAGAACAGAGAGCGAGGATAACCGTGCGCGCTTAAACATTGCAAACTTCCTCCTCAGAATTAAGATGAGGTGTTACCGCTTCATGCGTGCGTCGCCCAAGAAATCGAGCCTACAGCCAAATTTCCCCACATTTTAGCACTAGAAGTTGGGATTCAACAAGGGAGGCAGCAAATGGTTCTCCCTGGGTTTACATGTCCGTATCTTACCGACTAATCTCTATGCTAGGACGTCACGTCTATGTCACAAACGTGGTATAATAAATAATCACGAAGGCAGTACCAGATTACATAATAAACGTACAACAAGGAGGTCATATGCCAGCAGTCAGACGCGTGAACATGGCAGATCCAGACGAATTCGACATTTTGTCGGCCATCTGGATCCTCGCTTCCAATGACGAAAATTCACTCCTTACCTATAAGGGCATCACTGTGCGACTCGATCTTCCTGACGACTATGATGTCAAGCGGTTAATACGATTCCGTGGCGAGCTCTTTCGCAGGGGTGTACGTCCGCAACACTTGGAAAAGTGGAAAGAGGATATGCGAGCAGGGAAACACTTGCCCTCGTGGATGTTCATACTTCAGTTAGAAGAGCGTTCGAGAGAAATAGACAGCCTTAGCACACATGACATCTTCCGCAGTCAATTCCGCACAGGTCAGGGTGCTCCCAAATCGCCGATTGAGATTATCGATTGGGGACTCAAGCATATTGACAGGCTGAGGCACGCTTCCTTCCAGGCACGTGAGGGAAATGCAAAAAGCTGGCAGATGTGGGTCGTCGCAGGAATCAGCCTAATCAATATAGTGGTAACAGTTGTACTGACCTTTCTATATCCGAAGTGAGCGATTTTGGCCCCCACTTGGAAGATCTGCAAAGAACGGCGATTGGCGAAGGCCAGTATTGAGCAGGACTTAGCTAAAGGTACTCCAGCGAATAAACTAATCCTAACGAAAGGTAATCATTAATGTCACTTTCTACAAACTCCGTTAGTGCAGAGCAACTAAAGGCCAACTTTCGGAATGAAGTGGAATGGATTGTAGAGTATGTGAAATTAGTCAGCAGACAAGCTAGAGTTAGTGGTGCTGAATTGCTTTCTCTCATCGAAATCCTTCGTCAGCATGGCTTAATTTCAGACGGCAATATCTCTAACTCACAATGGCAAAACCTAATGCTTCCTAGTACTGTTCATACTCAGGAACATCTAGGGCCGCTTGCAGAGTTAATTAGTGCTGTCATTCCTCGCCTGGAGATGGCGAAGGCTGCCATCGCACCTAAGCTAGATGCACTCGCACGCGAGACATTATCAAAGGGATCACGACTAATAGTTGAGACAGCAAACTATCTCTTTATGCTGAACCCCGACGAAGATAATCCAGATTTTCAGGAGCTTTGGGCTACTCTGGTTGATAATCTCGGAAAACAAGATGATGGAAGTGTGCTCGAATCGGACGAAGAAAGCGGTTTAACTATAGATCAAGTGGTGGACCAAGCAATAAAACTGGCACAATTCTATAGAGTTGAACACAAGTTCCAGAAGCTACTTGGCGTCGAAGATCAGATATCTAATCTTCGTCTTAGTATGCGCCTGTCTCAACCTGATGCCGAGATCAACATTTGGCGGCAAGGCTTTATCAGTCTCATGACCGTCTTTGAGGCTACCGTCTTCGATTTGGTCAGAGCGGCATTTCGTACTGATTTCTTTTCGGTACTCGCCTTGTTTACAGGGCACCCGGGTGTGAAGAACGATAGGATGTCGAAGTTATCGCTCGAATACCTTGCACATAGAGGTTCTTTCGATAGGCTCCAGGACTCCGTGATCGAGGAGCTCTTGGCATCTAAATACCTCAAGGAGTTGCTATTCAACTTGCGAAAATTAGATGTCCTCCCCGAGAAACTACCACTTGCTGGTTCTTCAACCACAGCAAATTCTGCTGAAGTTCCATTCATCGAGCTAATTGAGCTGGTGTTGCGTCGCAACGTTCATCTCCACAACCGGGGCATTGTTGATGATGACTATCTCCAATACAACGTGGGTAAGCTTGCGCTTGGTGACCTCGCTACGATTTCGGATAGTTACTTCTCATATGCGTACCTCCTCTGCATCATTTGCGTGGATATATTGGCGGCGTGGGCGACCACTTTAGCGACTGTACCAACCACAAACTAGCAATTAAAGTACGTGGGATTCATCTAGACTTATGAGAGTCTCTTACCCACGACCTCTCCCACCATCTCCAGCGCCCTATCCAGCCCCTCTGCATCTTTTCCGCCCCCCAGGGCCATGTTCGGGCGACCCCCACCCTTGCCGCCGACGGTAGGGGCTATCTCCTTGATAATCTCTCCGGCGCTCACGCCCCGCTCGATTATATCAGCCGTGACCATCGCTACCAGCTTCGGCTCGCCTTCGATGATAGCGCCCAGCACTACCACGCCACTACCTAGCTTGTCGCGCAGGTGGTCGCCCGCTTCCTTGAGCGTTTCTACACTTTCGGCCTGGGCCTTGCCGGTCAGGACCTTCACCCCGGACACCTCGCGTACCTGCTGCTCCATACCGCCCATCTCTCCCCTGGCGATCTGGCGCTGGAGGGTCTCGACGCGCCTGGTGGCATCACGTAGCTGCTCTTGCAGGGTTGTCACAGCCTCAGTTGCGCGCTCCGGCGTAGTGTGCAGGCGCTGGGCTATGCCTGCCAGCATCTCACGACGCTCCTGGGCATATTCGACTGCACCTGCCCCCGTCACAGCCTCGATGCGGCGGATGCCGGAGCCGATAGACCCTTCGTAGGTGATGTACATTGCGCCGATCTGCCCAGTGCGCTCGACGTGCGTGCCGCCGCACAGCTCCTTGCTCTCGAAGCCGGGGATGCGGACCATCCTCACCACCGACCCATATTTCTCACCGAAGAGGGCCATCGCGCCCTCAGCGAGCGCCTCCTGGTAGGAGATCTCCCTGGGTATAACAGGATAATCGGCGCGTATTTGCTCATTGGCAATGCGCTCTATCTGGATAAGCTCTTCGCGAGAGAGCGCCTGGCCGTGCGTGAAGTCGAAGCGCAGCCTCCCAGGCTCCACTATCGATCCTGCCTGGTGGGCGTGCGTGCCTAATACGTCACGCAGAGCTTTGTGGAGCAGGTGCGTGGCGGTGTGATTGCGCATCGTGTCCCACCGCACGCTGCCCGGCACGTGAGCCTCTGCTTCGCTCCCGGTGCGTAGAGTACCTTCCAGCACCACTCCTCTATGGACAATCACCCCACCAACGGGCCGCCGCGTATCGCGCACCTCCATACGGCCACCATCCCAGGTAAGGAAGCCCTTATCCCCTACCTGCCCACCACCCTCCGGGTAGAAAGGCGTGCGGTCCAGCACAACCTCAACGTCCTCCCCCTGGCCCGCTTCCGCGACGATCTGCTTGTCACGGATAACACCAAGCACTGTTCCGGTGGGATTTCGGATTTCGGATTTCGGATTTCGGATTGTCTCTACACCGTTCCGTACAGCTTTGCGTTGAGGTTCAACACCATTCCCGGAACCGTCAAATCCGAAATCCGAAATCCGAAATCCGAAATCAAGATTGGAGTAATCATACCCCAGGAACTCCGTAGGTTGGGGCGATACCTGCTGGTACACATCGAGGGTCTCACGCTCACCCGCGCCGAACTTGGAGGCGGCTTTGCTCTGGCCGCGCTGGCGAGACATTGCCTCCTCATACCCCTCGGCGTCTGTGCCGAAGCCACGTGCGCTTGCCAGGTCAGCTATCAGGTCTTTCGATAGGCCGAAGGTATCGTAGAGGCGGAACATCTCCTCGCCTGGGAAGACATCTCCCGATTGCAACCTTAGAGACGATGACACCTGGTCGAACCTGTTTAGACCTGCCACCAGCGTGCGTGCGAAGCTCTCCTCCTCGTTGGCGATAGCCTTCAGGATGAACTCCTTGCGCTGGACAATCTCCGGGTAAACGTCGCCCATTATCTCCATGACGACTCTGGCAATCTCACCCAGAAATGGCCCCTCAAGCCCCAAACCAAGCTTGCGGCCGTGCACCATAGCCCTGCGCATCACGCGGCGTAGCACGTAGCTGCGCATCTCATTACCAGGCAGCACCCCCTCCCCTATCAGGAAGGTGGCGGCGCGCCCGTGGTCAGCTATGACACGGTAGGAGGCGATCTGACGTTGCATCTCCTCCTTCGAGTGCCCCGTAAGCTCTCGCGTGCGCTCGATGATGGGAGCGAAGAGATCCGTCTCGTAGGTGCTGCCTACACCCTGCAAGACCACGCTCATACGTTCAAGGCCCATGCCGGTATCCACGCCTGGCTTCTCAAGGGGCACGAGTGAGCCATCTCCCGGCTGGTCGAACTGCATAAAGACCAGGTTCCACACTTCGAAGAACCTGTCCTCGTCGGTGGCGGGGTTATCTGTCTCGCCGCGCTCAGGGTAGAAGTCCCAGTATATCTCCGTGTTCGGGCCGCACGGTCCCCTATCGCCCATAGCCCAGAAGTTATCCTCTTTGCCCCGGCGGGTAATCTTACGGGCGGGCACTCCTGCTACCTCCTGCCAGAGGTTGAACGACTCATCGTCATCCAGATAGATAGTGGGCCACAGCCTCTCCGGGTCGAGGCCAAACCGCTCGGTCAGAAGCTCCCATGCGTACTCGATAGCCACCCGCTTGAAGTAGTCGCCGAAGGAGAAGTTGCCCAGCATCTCGAAGAAGGTCTGGTGGCGTATGGAAGGGCCAACGTTCTCAAGGTCGTTGTGTTTACCTCCTGCCCTCATGCACTTCTGCGAGCTGACGGCACGCTTGTAAGGGCGCGTCTCCGTGCCCAGGAAGACATCCTTGAACTGCACCATGCCCGCCGTAGTAAAGAGAAGCGTAGGGTCGTTATCGGGCACGATGGGCGACGAAGGCACGTGCACGTGCCCCTTCTCCTTGAAAAACTCGATGTAGCGGGACCTTAGCTCCCGGCTCGAAAGACGCTCCATGATGGCTGCTCCTGGTAACTGCTAGTTGGCGAACGACTGAGCGCGAATTGCCCAATAATTAATATGAAACCCAACCTAATAATATGCCTGAAATGCCGAATTACAGACCATTGTACAGGCGTGAGCGCTACCCCGTCAAGGTACAAAAGACCGATTTAAAGCAGCGAAGGCAGGTCTCCAGACCTACCCTCACGCCTCACACCTCACGTTTCACGCCCCACGCTTCACCGCCGTCGCCCAACCTCCAGCGCCATCTGCTTGACCAGACCGGCGGCTTCACGCGTGACCACGTTGGGGCGGTTATCGTTCATCGGCACGAGTATCAGGTCTGCCCCCAGCTTCTTGGCGATTGCAAGGCCAGGGTCGTTCGTGTCCATCACCGCCACTGTGGGGATGCCCCGGTTGATAGCTTCCCCCGCGAAGCCGTGGTCCGCTACCACCAGGTCGGGGAGCCTGCTTGCATCGTTGAGCATCATCTCCATCGGGCGCGAGTCGTGCGTATGTAGCGCGGCGCACGTGTCTGATAGGAATGCAATGGAGTTGACCGAGTCGACCACCTGCACCTGGTCCATGTCCTGCCCCTGGGTGACGATTTGCCCCTTTGCGAGGTCCATTACCCGCCCACCTAAATGCCGCGTAAGGTATGCAAGCTCCGTGTAGTAATCGATCATCGCGCCAGGGTGGCCGGTGGCGAAGACCACGCTACCCCCCTCGGACGCCACGCGCCTTATAGCGGCGGCAGTCGCCTTTAGCCCCTTGATGGTAGAAGAGGGCGAGATATAGCCACGCCCCTCTGTATGATTGATGTCCTGAGAGCACTTGGTGATACTCGCCACTATCTTCAGGGCATCATCGGCGTCTAATTCCTCTGACTGCACATATTCCACCACGCGGCGTATGCCGAACGTGGCGTAAGAGTCGCCCCGAACCATACGCCGGACGGCTTCAACGTTATTCTTGCGCGTGTGGCTCAGCTCCGGACCCGCCAGCCGTAGCTTCGTGAGTCGCCGCTCTATAACGTGATCATCAAGTGACATGAGCGCTTCCTCCCCGGAAGGAGTAGTGGATATAGCTCTGTGTGAAACATGTGGGATCAACATGGGCAGATTCTACCCAAACGCCCCGCTATCCCATTTGATTATACACATCCAGATGGACGACGGACGACGGACGATATTAAACACAGAGACACAAAGACACAGAGGACGCACAGAGATTATTAAGGGTTTATAGTAACCAATAATAAACTCTGTGTTACCTTTGTGCCCTCTGCGTCTCTGTGTTTAGATTATCGTCTATCGTCTGCCTACTGCCTACTGCTTTCCGTCGTCCGTCGTTTGTCGTCCAGGCTCGTCACCTACGGCGCTATCTGGTAAAATGTCGGTGCCCTGACCTGGGCGAATTCCCGGTTAGAAAGGTGCGTTGCTCCCATGTCCTTCTTGCGCTCCGGTAAGCGGTCTCTTTCTCTTGGCATCATCGTGATTGTCCTGTGGGCAGTAGTAGGGTGCGATAGCGGCACTCCAACCAACCCGACGCCCCTTGCCCCCACCGCTATACCAACGGCCCCACCGACTAACACAACGGAGCCAATCCCCACCGCCACGACGGTCGCTACGCCAACTCCCAGCCCAATACCTGTATCAGAGCGCAAGTTCGTCCCCATCTTCTGCTACCACCACATACGCGACTGGGAGAAGAGCGACTCCGAGGACGACCGAGCATATATAGTTCCCCCGTCGGACCTTGAAGCGCAGCTCAAGTGGCTCAAGGAGGATGGCTACCATTCAGTATCGTCCGAGCAGGTGTACGAATATTATGCGAATGGCAGACCTTTGCCCGACAAGCCGATCATGCTGACCTTCGACGATAATGACGACAACCAGTACACTAACGCCCTACCCCTCCTCACGAAGTACGGCTTCAAAGCCACCTTCTTCATCATGACCGTAACGATAGGGCAGGAGAACTATATGAACGCCGTCCAGTTGAAGGAACTGGACAGGGAAGGGCACGACATACAGCCTCACACCTGGGACCACCACCTAGTCACCCAGTACGAGACGGACGAAGATTGGCAGCTACAGATAGCCGGGCCGAAAAAAGAGCTAGAAACGCTGCTCGGCCACCCCACCCCCTTCTTCGCCTACCCCTTCGGCATCTACAACGCGCAAGTGGTGGAGAAGCTGAAATCGTATGGGTATAAAGCTGCCTTCCGCCTCAGAGACATAGAAGACCCCGACGCCGACCCGGTCTTCGCCATCAAGCGCTATATCGCCAACGGCTACTGGGACCTCGACCAGTTCAAGCTAGTAACCGAGGGCGGGTGGGAATGATAATTATGAATTTTGAATTCTAAATTTTGAAATTATGAGTCTGCAATAGCGCTCCCAATTCAAAATTCAAAATTCAAAATTCAAAATTCAGACATGCATATCGCCTTCATCGCGCCGTTTGGGATGCAGCCGAAGGCCACAACTTCGGCCCGGATGCTGCCCCTCGCGCAGGCGCTGGCGCGGCGGGGGCACCACGTGCGCATCGTTATCCCACCCTGGGATGACCCCTCAGCACCGACCAATCTGCAAACCCGCCATATACCCTCCCCTGCTGGCGATGGCGGCGTCGAAATCCTAACCCTCCCACTACCCCGCCACGCTCCTAACAGCCTGTCCCTAACCTTCGGGCTGATCCGTTCGGCTTTACATCCACCTGTACATAAGTTAATCCAAAATCCTGACGTGGTTCACGTCTTCAAACCTATAGGCTACAGCGGCCTTGCGGCCTTCGTTTTGCAGGCGCTACGCATCCCCTGGGTGCTAGACATGGACGATTGGGAGGGGCCGGGAGGCTGGACAGACATAAACCCCTATTCGCCCGCACAGAAAGTGCTCATCACCCTCACTGAAGCAATGTTGCCACGTATGGCAGGCGCGGTCACGGTAGCAAGTCGCACGCTTCAGGCGCGGGCGTGGGACCTCGGCCTCCCCAGGCGGCGCGTCTTCTACATGCCCAACGGGGTTTGGGGAGAAAAGTACGGTGAATGGAACGTAGGGGCACGGAGCGTAGCGACGCACGCCGTGCCCCTACAGAGCGGCCCTACCATCCTCCTGTACACGCGCTTCGCCGAGTTCCCTTATCGCTGGCCCCTCTACGTGCTCAGGCATGTTTTACAGGCGCACCCTACGGCGAAGCTCCTGGTTGTAGGAGAGGGCTTCTTCGGTGAAGAGGAGAAACTGAAGGCCGACGCGGCGCGCTTGGGGCTTCAAGACAACATTATAGTTACCGGGCGGGTCGCGGAGGAGGACGTGCCCGCCTATCTCGCGATGGGCGACGTGGCCCTCTACCCCATCGAAGATAATCTCATCACACGCGCCAAAAGCCCCGTGAAAGTGCTGGAGCCGATGCTGATGGGCCTGCCCATAGTGGCTCACCGCGTGGGACAGGCGGCGGAGTTCATTGGGGACGCAGGCGTGCTGGTAGAGCCTGGCAATCTACACGATATGGCTCACGCTGTATCTACTTTGCTGAGTGACCCCGCACGCCGCAAGCACCTGGGTGAGAGAGCGCAAAAGCGCGTTTGGACGAAGTTCAACTGGGAGCGACTATGCCTGCAAGCAGAAGAGGCTTATAGGCTTGCGCTGCTCTAACTAGAACTCATCTCAAAAACAGGCACTAAGTAAGGTAACGATACAGCCAATTACGTATTACGCACTAGCACCACCGTCCATCGTCCACCGTCCGTCACACATCGAGCGGTTGCAGACCGTGCATCCCCAGCATGATGGAGATTTCGCCGCCGTGATGCAGGTCGTGCTCAAGGATATGCCAGGTGACCCAACTGCGGGAGTTATCGTAGTGGTGACCATTTGACTCGAAAGGGAAGGTGTGCTGCATGTCGGCGGAGTCCCACCTGTTCAGCAGGTCCGCCATGAAGCGCCAGCTTGTATCCAGCCCTTCTACAAGTTCGTCGGCTGTGCGAGGCGGAACGTCCCGCATCTCCCCATCCCCATCCGTATCCCAGGCGAGCAGGGCCTCCACGCCGAGCATCGAACTCATCTCGCCCAGGAAGTCGCCGAACCAGGCCACCCGCGAGGAGATTACGTGGGCTACAATCTCTCCTACAGAACGTAGACCCGGCGCGGCTCGCAATGCTAGCTGTTCGGGTGTGAGCGGGGCGATTGCGTGCTTGAGCCTATCCTGGTAGTTGCTCCACCATTGATAGAAGAGGTCGAGGGTGAAATTGCCTTCCGACATAAGATGTCCCTTCCCCGAGATTGTAGCTCCGTTATAGCTGATAGCTGCCAGGAATGCCACCGCTTTCTTTGTAACTATTTTTGAGATGGGTTCTAATGAGATGAGCCAAGCGCCCAAAGCGCCTGCGCAACGTCGTGGGCGGTCCAGGTCCTGTCGGAGCAGGTTGAATTCAGCAGGTCAGCACGCTCTCGGAGGGCTGAGGCGTACTTGAGATAGTACGGTAGGGTGAAGGCGACGGGGCCGAGGCCGGGGATGAAGGCGGCGACCAGCTCATCGAAGAATGGGTAGATGTGGGGCGCATAAGCTGCCAGTGCCGCCGATGCGGTGGCGGGGCCAACTCCTGCCAGCGTTGAGATGAGGGCAACCGGCTTGCGCGGGTCTGGCACGGCAGCGTATGCCTCCCGACTGACCTCTTCTACCTTCTCCGGTGGATTACCGGCCACCAGCAGGCGGTTGCGCTCGCGCCAGACGCCACGATGCATCTTCCAGGCAGCGATGCCCTGTAGCTCGTCGGCGTAGATGCAGGGCGAGGCACGCTCCGCTACTTTGGTAGGCAGTTCTTCTCGGAACCAGCGGTCGAGGTTAGCGAGCTTTTCATTACCCTGTGCTGCTAAGATCGCATCATAGCTATCGAGCCAACCTCGCCAGCGTGCGCAATCACCCTCCTGCCAGACACCTTCTACCTTTATTCCCGTCGCTGATGGCACGGTAGACCCTCCTCAACCTGCGAACAACCCTCCTCATTATGAGAGGAGAAGAAAACCTGGGGATATACTCTAATTTCTAGCTCAAGCGAACGAGGCCTGGTTATAGAGTCTCTCTTCCGGTGCGATTTGCCGCCTGATCGCCTCGGCTCCCTCAGCCCGGGCCTCACCCTTATCGGCACCTATGCCGGAACGCCAGGTATGGCTTGGCCTGTCTCTGGCAAGGACCGCGATTTCGAGGTGGGTGCAACCTTCACACTTGAGCGGCTCGGTGACAGCATCGAATGCGAGTGCCGGGGTGTTGTTGGCGGCGGAGAGATGGGCAAGCCAGACGGTGCGCGGGCGACCATCGCGGGCCAGCTCAGAGACGAGCCGGGCGGCGTCCGCGTTCGCCAGGTGGCCGTAACGGCCGGCTACGCGCCTCTTCAGAGCAGGTGGGTATCGCCCGCGCCAGAGGCGGTCTACGTCGTGGTTCGCCTCCAGCACCAGCAGGTCGGCTGCCTCTAAAGGCTCGCGGATAGACGCCGTCTCGCAGCCCAGGTCGGTGCAAATGACGATATTGCGGCCCCCCGCCTCGATCCAGAAGCCGGTAGGCTCTGCGGCGTCGTGAGAGACCACGAACGTACGCACAGCTACGTCGCCCGTGCCATCTACACCACTAATATGTACCTCACGACCAGGTAGCTGCACGACCTTCTCCGGCAGGTGCCCAAATTGGTATGCCCCGGCCAGGAACGTGCCTTCGCTGGCGACCACGGGCAGCCTATAACGCCGGGCCAGAATACCCACGCCACGCAGATGGTCTATATGCTCGTGACTGATGAAGATGGCCGCCAACTGCGAGGGCAAGACGCCACGCTGCCGCATATAATAGTCCAGAGTTGCGGCATTCAGCCCCGCGTCGAATAGCAACCTGGTCCCCGCGACTTCCACGAGAAAGGCGTTGCCTGAGCTGCCGCTGGCGAGCGCACTTACCCGTACTTGCGTCCCTGTCTGTATCTGCGTTTCCATGCATTTACAATAGTACAAATGTTCGCACTTGTCAAGCTCTTGTGGAATGATTTAATCAGGCAGATGCTTCGGGTATGCTATTCATGTCGAAGCGCTTGTAGCGGGTCTAACCTGGCCGCGCGGAATGCAGGGTACAGCCCCGCCACTATCCCCACCAGCGTGGCGAAGACCAACGACCCTGCCACAAGCTCCGGCGTGAGTACGAAGAAGGGGTCGAAGATAGGTATCTGCTCACGCCGCAGGTAGTCGAGGATAATCCTGTTCAATATCGCGCCTAAACCCCAACCGCCAAGCACGCCCACTATGCCCCCCAGGAGACCTATCAACCCGGCCTCCACCATGAACATCCTCAGCACGTCGCCATTGGACGACCCAAGCGCCTTCAGGATGCCTATCTCCCGCGTCCGCTCGTAGATTGCCATTATCATCGTGTTGACGATGCCTATCGAGGCTACAGCCAGCGCCAGGAGGCCGACCGACGAGAGCATCACCTGCAAGATGGTGAAGATGCGGTTCACCTGGTCGAGAAGGGTCTGCAACGTCGAGCCACTGAAGCCCATCTCGTCCTCCACGACGCGCGCTATACGAGAAGCATCACTGATAGATGCCGTGTGTAACATGGCGTACAGGTAGCCGTCTGTCTCTACAATAGCTGGGTCATCGAACCACCACTTTTTGATGTCCGCTTTGTCGGCGTTCCCTAACTCTACCCCTTGCCGCCCTACTATTTCGTTGACCCCCACAACGGTGGTCTGGAAGGTAGACTTATCTCCCCTGGGCGCTGTCACGGTCAAAGTGGCAGGCTTGCCGATTATCCCCGCCATCTGGAGCAAGTCATAGCCCGCGCCCAGGAGCAACCGCCGCGAGATCACCAGGCCCCGCGCATCAGGCGTTTGCGGCAGAGGCCTCCCCTGCACCATAGGCACCCGCGTGGTAAAGATACGCTCTTCCGGCACGCGGTCGCGGATGCTTATCGGGAAGGTCTTCCCCTCTATCGTCACCGATATCTCCATAGATGAGGGGATCGACATCCACACTTCCACCGACTCTACGCCCGGCAGCGCTTCTATATGCTGTACAGCGGAAGGGCTGATGGGCACGATGGGCCGCAGCCGCGCCGACGGATTGAAGGTGCCGGGAGGCTGGTCGGGAAGATTCGGCTCTACAAGCACAGTCTCAAGCCCGAACGCCTGTATCGCGTCGGTGATCTGCTTCTGTATGCCGATACCGAGTGACACCATCGTTACGACCGTAAGTATCCCCACGAAGACGCCGATAGAGGTCAGCACCGTTCGCACCTTGCGCCGGCCCAGGTTCTGTGTGGCTGTTACTATTGTGTCACGTAATCTCATATGGATAATAGGGGTCAGGGGTGGGGGTCAGGTCCACTAACTCCGGACCCCGACCCCTAACCCCTGACCCCTCAATAGCAACTACCTTGCCGTCGCGCAGGCGCACGATGCGGTGGGCGTACTGGGCTACTGCCATGTCGTGGGTGACTATTATCAGGGTGAGGCCGTTGGAGTTGAGGTCGCGCAGGAGCGACATGACGCCCTCTCCTGTGGCGCTGTCGAGGTTCCCTGTCGGCTCGTCGGCGAGGAGGATGAGGGGTCTCATACTGAGGGCGCGGGCAATAGCGACGCGCTGCTGCTCGCCGCCTGAGAGCTGTGAGGGGCGGTGGCCGGTGCGCGCCTCCAGGCCCACCTCCCTCAACAGAGAGTGCGCACGCTCGCGCCGCTCCCCACGCGGAAGGCCCGCCACCATCATCGGCACTTCGACGTTCTCAAGCGCCGTTCGGTAAGGGAGCAGGTTGAAGCTCTGGAAGATGAAGCCCACCCGACGCTTGCGATGCTCCACGAGCCGCTTACCGGGAGCGCGGGCCAGGTCCTCCCCGTCAACCCATATCTCGCCGCCGCTTGGCCTGTCTAGCCCGCCCAGGAGATTGAGCAAGGTAGACTTCCCCGAACCCGAAGGCCCCACCAACGCGACTGCCTCGCCCCGCGCTATCTCCAGGTCTACCCCCGCCACCGCCTGCACAAGCGTAGGCCCCACCCGGTACTGCCTGGTGAGGCCCACGAGTCTAATTATCGGCTGCTGGGACATTTATGTTTCGTGGACGAAGGACGAAGGACGAAAATGCGTGAAACGTGATTTTTCGTCTTTCGTCCCTCGTCTTTCGTCTATTCAGCACTCCGCACTCCAAATTACCGCAGCCCGTCGGCTATCTTTACCGTCTCTTCGACACTCAGCTTCCCGCTTATATGGACCCAGACGCCGCTCTTGTCTTGCCACATGAGGGAGGTCCAGTTGCTCCCGTCGGGGGAGAAGGCTATCGCTTTGACGCCACGCACCGTCACTTCCTTCATGCCGGTATTGCCACCATTGATGCCGCTGAAACCATCTCCTAACCCCTTTTCAATCTCGCTCTTGCTTTGAGATATGGAGAAGTCGGTGGTGGGAGAGGAATATCTGAGCATGAAACTGGGCGACGCTGAACCGAAGCCTTCGCCAGTTAGTACTCCAGAACCCCTTATGCCAAAAACCTCCACACCGGCGGGTATTGGCATAGTAGGATCAGGCGATGGACTGTATAGCCACGAAAGGTAGTTATACGGCGAGGACGAGGGTATATATATAGCCACCTCATCCGACGCGCCACTACTCGGAGCGTCAGCGGGCAAGTATGGTATCGAGCTCCCGCCAGGAGGTATAGGCAACATGCCGGGCAGCCTCGTCACCTCGACCAGAGTCGCCTTCTCAGGCAGGTAGCTCGGCTCCAACAGCTTCCAGCCATCTTTGGCAACCTCGGCCCGCGCCTCAGGAAGGGTCATAGACTTGGGCCGCATCTGCTCCTCTAGCGCGTCCAGGTCAACAACCTCGGCCCCGGCCGGGGTTTGCAGTACGAACTGCGCGTCGTCTATCGGCTTATCTAGCTCCAGGTTGCCTGTATATGTGAACGTTCCGACCTGCGGGTGCTCAAGCGTTGCCTTGAGGGGTATCCAACGCTCTTTGTCCACCCACATTGTAGCTTTGGCGTCTTTGATCAACCTACCGGCAATCATCTGAAACATCGCGGGAACACCCAATATGTTCAGCGCGTCAGCCTTAGCAGTCACTTCAAGCTTGTAGCTCTCCTTGCCGTCAACCAGCTCGCTACCCGCCAGCTTGACGTCCGACGCCTCTACCAGCTTGTCCCCGCGCTCCTCTGGGGTCATAGCGCCCCACATACCCCCAAATTCGCCGGACATCTGGCTCTTGTCGGGGGCTGCTTTGATATACACCTTGTTATGAGCAGGGATATAGGCATACACCTTCTGGCCGTCGTACACCAGGATCGTACCCGTCACACCCGGCAATGTGGAGCTACCCACCTCAACGCGGCCCTTGTCGTCCAATCCCTTCCACACTTTGAGCGTGACCGAAGTCAGGTCGGGGAGCATGTCAATATGGTCCTTCCCTACCATATCCGCTCCGCCCGGTATGATACCGGCGGCCAGGGACTTCAGCCCTTCTTTATTCAGCCTGGCGGATAGCTCGATGGTGCCCTGCGCGGTCTGGTTGCTCTTCAGCGCCTCGCGCATCTTCTTCACTACGTCGTTCCCCGTCAGCGACTCCTGCCCGGCGCTACATGCGCTCAAGAGCGCGGACATGGCTAACAGCAGGGCCACCATGACTAAAAACCCGGAACGCCTTTTCATAGCACGACTCCTTCTTGGACCCAGTAACAGGTAATTCTGACAAATGTCACTACCCAACATACCTGACACCAAGGGCAAGGTACAGGGTGATGGGAATGCGCGAAAATGCGGCATTTGCGCTCAATATCCTAATCCTAAGGAAACGCACGGGAGCGAGAAGTTCGGGGGCCTCGACGTAACTGCAAGGTCGAGGCCACGAAACTCAGGTGCCTGCCAGGCGCGCCACGACCGGGGCGAAGGGCTGCACAGCCTCGTCCACGATGACGAAGTAACTCACCCCGTACTCTTCCCGGCACGCCAGGATCTTCTCCGCCAGTTGTTCCACATTCCCGATCAGAATGTAGGGCGTCTCAAGGACCTGCTCCACCGTAGCGCCCATGCCTTGCGCCATCTGCTCCGCCACCTGCGCTTGATCGTCGGTGACGACCGTCTGGCTGATGAAGAAGCTCAATTCCACATGGTCAAAACGCTCCCCTGCCGCAGCACGGACCCACTCCAACCGCTGCCGGGTGGCAGCCGGCGAGTAATCCTCTAGCGACATTGGTCCCGCCGGACCGAGGCGCGGGATCAGGCCGATGATATCCGCCTCGCGGGCCGCCAGTTCCAGCATCTTGCGACCCCCGCCCCCCATATGCAGAGGGGGATGCGGCTGCTGGACAGGTCGGGGCAGCCCCACCAGGCCGTTCACCTGGTAATACTTGCCCTCGAATGTGACCGGCTCTTCGGTGAATAGGCGCTTGAGAACCTGGATCGCCTCGTCCAGGCGGGCGATGCGCACCCCTGGCGGGTCGAATGGCAGGCCAGCGAGGGCAAATTCCGCCCCCATCCAGCCCGCGCCGATGCCTATGTCCAGCCGCCCGTCCGAAAGGACGTCCAGGGTGGCCAGTTCCTTCGCCAGCACCGGGGGGTGGCGGAAGTCATTAGCGAGGACATAGGTGCTGACCCGTAGCGTCTGGGTGACCACCGCAGCTGCCGTCAGGGCCGCGAGAGGCCCGAACTCGGTGATCAGGTGATCAGGAGCCATCAAGGTGGAGTATCCGGCGTCTTCCACCCCACGCACCAGGTCCACCCATGCCTGGCGCGACGGCGCGCCCCGGTAGCCTGCGCCAAACCGAAGCCGATGGCGCTCACTCATGTGCGTACCTCCTTTTCTTACAGACGCAACGATTGTTCAAGGACAGGGCCGTAGCGATGCCCCGCCCTATTCTAACAGATTTCGTATGCACGTGCGATACGATGTCGCTTCGGGAGTGACAAAAAAGGTAGATAAGCAATAAAATAGGAATTATGGAAGAACCAGAACAAAGAAAACGTGAGTGCCCACAGTGTCCACATTGCAAACAGAGCCGATATGTGGTGAGAGCTGGGTTCAACCACACAGGCTCA
>DATEOC010000036.1:0-78700 GCA_035274425.1 Chloroflexia bacterium | reverse complement strand
TTGTGTCATCTACTCGGCAAAACAACTCTGTGATAAAATCTGTGGTAGACATGGGGTTTCTCCTTTCGCTGTGGTTTTGAGCTACAACAGCTTCGGAAAACCCCTTGTTTTTGTCAACCCCTTAAACTAGCACCATTGGTTTTAGATTCCTCACTGCGTTCGGAATGACAGGAAAAGTGTGCTTCACTATGGCAGCCCTTAAGCCTTCGTCACTGTTGTTGAAGAGGCTCTTGGAAGCTGCATGTGCTTCCCCACCATTTTGCATCGGACCTGCAGTTTGTGTGTAGTAGCTTGGCATAACTATTGACACAGAGCTACCCAATGCCCTACTATGCTGCTATACTTGCTGCAGAGCTAGATGCAACCCTTGTACACCTTCTCTCACCTCTGCCGCACCCGCCTTCATACATGGAGCTTGTGACCTTATGACAAGTGAATCCCAAAGCCAGCCTCTGCAAGCCTTCATCATCTATGCACACGAAGATAGCCGATTGCGAGATCAGCTTGAGAAACATATAGCAGTGCTCAAGCGTGGAGGCGTAATAGGTGTTTGGTATGACGGCAAGATAATCCCAGGTCAGGAGTGGGATAGTGTTATTAAAGAAAAGCTGAGAGCTTCTAGGGTCTTCTTGTTATTCGTTAGCTCTGACTTTCTTGATTCAGACTATATTTTCAATACAGAAATGGACCATGCACTGAAAATGCATGATGAGGGTCAAGCTGTCGTAATCCCCATCATCCTACGCAAATGTGACTGGAAGGAAACGAGAATAAGGGATTTACAGGCTCTACCCAGTGGTGGCAAGCCAGTTATCCTATGGCCGGATCGAGACTCAGCATGGACAGATGTAGTTCAAGGCATCCGACGGGTAGTGAAGGATTTACAGGCGGAACGTGCAATCAAAGGTGACTCCAGGCCCATTGGCCCGACCCCAGACACCGCGCCAGAAGAAACGCAACCTCGGAGAACAAATGGGGCGGACACTACTGACATTACGAGTCTGCACCAGCTTCGCGCACCCGTAGCCGACTTCGTTGGGCGGGAAAGCGAGATTGACCAACTCGTGCAAGCCCTCAGCGAGGCAACCAGGAGCGGCGTTGCGGCGATCAGTGGCGCACGCGGGATGGGCGGTATAGGCAAGAGTGAGCTGGCCTTTGCTGTGGCCCAACGCCTGATGAATACCTTTCCTGATGCCCAACTCCTTATCGAGTTGCGTGGGGCCAGCGACAACCCCCTAACGCCGGAACAGGCGCTCCAAACGGTCATTCGCGCCTTCGAGCCGGTTGCGCAGCTACCCGCCGACCTCAACGGGCTGAAGTCAATCTACCGTTCGCTCCTCAGCGGGAAGCGTGTATTGGTCCTGGCCGACGATGCGAGAGATGCAAAACAGGTGGAGAACTTGCTGCCCCCGGCTGGCTGTGCCCTGCTGCTGACCAGCCGCCAACACTTCACCCTGCCTGGGATGGCAACGTGGGACCTGGGGATACTACCCCAAGCCGAAGCTGAGAAGCTGCTCCTGGAAATCTGCCCTGACATCGGCACTGCCGCTCCCCGCATGGCGCAACTCTGCGGAAGGTTGCCCCTGGCTCTACGTATAAGCGCCAGTCTGTGC
The DNA here is from genome assembly GCA_035274425.1 of Chloroflexia bacterium. Taxonomy (GTDB): domain Bacteria; phylum Chloroflexota; class Chloroflexia; order QHBQ01; family JADMIH01; genus JADMIH01. The sequence goes on along the minus strand of DATEOC010000036.1, from coordinate 77,087 downwards.
GCCAATTCTGCGATGACTATCGAGCGCCAACTCGAAGCATTGGAGAGGACACGCCTGGCGCTGCTTCGAGACCCCGACAATCCAAACGACCCCACCAAGAGCGTGGAAGCCTCATTCCAACTGAGCTATGCCGCGCTTGACGAGCCGGTACAACAGGTGTTGTGCCAACTCAGTGTCTTCCCCGCCAGCTTCGAAATAGATGCAGCAGGTGCGGTTGTAGAAGTGCCAAGGACAGAAGGCCATGAAGCAACTGCCACCTCTGCCCCCTCTGCCAACCCACCAACTCTAGAAGAGATGCTTGCTCTCCTCTACCGTCGGAGCCTGGTGGAATGGGCCAGGCAAACCGGGCGATACAGCTTGCATGACCTGGTTCGGGACTTTGCTCTGGCGCGATTGCACGGGAATTATTCTGTATACTTGCGCCACGCACAGCACTATGCACAGATTGTTTATCTCGCGAGTGATCTATACAACAAAGGTGGAGGGAACCTGCTTCTGGGCTTGAAGTTGTTCGACCAGGAGCGGGCACACATTGACGCAGGCTGGAACTGGGCACGAGGGTATACACTAGGGCGTATAGGTATAGGCGGCCCATCTCAGGAGGTTGTTGAACTGCTGCTAGATTACGCCAATGCAACAGCGTATGTTGGTGATCTACGCTATGACAAGCGCCGGGAGCGTATTCCTCAGATCGAGGCAGCGGTGCAAACTGCACGAAGGCTGGAACGTAAAGCGGAGGAGGGTGCCGCCCTGGGCAATTTGGGTTTAGCTTACTCGGCTCTAGGCGAAACACGCAAAGCCATCGACTATTACGAACAGGTACTTGAAATCGCCCGTGAGATAGGTGACCGCCGCGGTGAAGGTGCTGCCCTGGGCAATTTGGGTATCGCTTACAGTAACCTGGGAGAGACACGCAAAGCTATACAGTATTACGAACAGTATCTGGGAATCGTCCGTGAGATAAGTGACCGCCGCGGTGAAGGCATCTCCCTGGGCAATTTGGGTATCGCTTACTCGGTCTTGGGAGAGACACGCAAAGCCATCGACCATTACGAACAGTCCCTGGAAATCACCCGTGAGATAGGCAACCGCCGAGGGGAAGCCATCACGGGCTGGAATTTGGGCACTTTGCTCGCTGAGCAAGGTAATTTGGCGAGAGCGATAGAGCTTCAGCAGGTGAGGGTTGATTACGAGCGTGAGATAGGGCACGTAGATGCGGAAAAGCACGCAGCCGAAGTGGAGGAACTACGGAAAGAGCTAGCAGAGCACTCCCCGATGGGGGATGACGGTGAAGATTAAGCGTCCCGAGTTTTCAGTAAGCGTGCCGGCGCATTGATAACTCTTTGAAAATAGACAAGAAGGCTCGGTTCAATCGAGCCTTCTTGTCTTTTCTTACTATATGCTCTCAGTTGAAGGTTGCTAAAGGCTAGCTTTCGTCACTCGCTAGATCACCCTCGATATCATCTTCATCGCCACTATCTACGTCCTCGTCACCGTCGTCCTCGATGGCATCGTCGTCAACGCCCAGGTCGTCCTCGTCGTCGTCTGGCGTGGTGTCTATACTGCTATCGAGGGTAGGGTCTTCGGAGTCTAGCGAGAGTAAGATATTGGCGTCGAAGGCATCATGCCGTCCGGGCACGCCGTTACCGTCCACGCCGTCCGTGCCGCCATCGTCACCGATTGCGTCAAGGTCGAGCGTCTCGTAGTCAGCATAGCTCTCGCTGGCCCTCAGGTAGTCGTCTATGTTCTGGCCTACCGATACCATACTATAGTCACCAGGCTGGTGCGCGGTGCGAGTCGTGCCCGACCCGGCTGGTATCAGCTTGCCGATGATGACGTTCTCCTTGAGGCCACGCAGGCGGTCCACCTGGCCGTTTATCGCGGCCTCGGTGAGCACGCGGGTCGTCTCCTGGAATGACGCGGCGGAGAGGAAGGAGTCGGTAGAGAGGGACGCCTTCGTGATACCGAGCAGGACAGGTGTGGCCGTCGAAGCCTCACCGCCTGCCGCTATCGTTCGGGCGCTCACCTCGGCGAAGGCGAAACGCTCCACCATCTCTCCAGGCAGCATCTCGGTGTCGCCCGCGGTGTCGATGCGTACCTTGCGGAGCATCTGCCGGACTATCACTTCGATGTGCTTGTCATGCACGTTCACACCCTGGGAGTGGTACACCTTCTGCACTTCGTCTACCAGGTAGCGCTGCACTGCTTCGCGGCCGAGAATATGCAGTATCTCCTGCGGGTTCTTGGGTCCGCGTGTGAGAGGCTGCCCGGCTGAGACGCGCTCGCCGTCCCGCACTTCAAGTTGCGCGCTGTGCGGTATCTGGTACTCGCGCTGCTCCGTCTCTTCGGAGCGGATGACGAGCATCTTGTGCTTTTCATCTACCAGTACCTGGCCGCTCATGCGCGCCTGCACTGCCTCATCCGTTTCGCCCTTCAGGGCAGAGCGGAATAGATCGGTCCCTTCGCGAACTTCCTGGCCTGGGGCTACGAGTAGCTCATAACGCTTGGGCAAGGGGTATTCGTCGTCATAGACTTCCGTCTCGGAGAGGCGGATCTTGGTAGTTTGCTGGTCGCCTTCACCCTCGTGCACGATCTCGACAACGCCGTCTATCTCAGCGAGAATCGCCTGGCCCTTCGGAACGCGAGCCTCGAAAAGCTCTTCGACGCGAGGCAGACCGAGGGTGATGTCTTCGGACGAGGCGACGCCGCCTGTGTGGAAGGTACGCAATGTCAACTGCGTGCCCGGCTCACCGATAGACTGCGCGGCGATGATGCCCACCGCCTCACCTATGTCCACCATCTTGCTGTTGTGCAGGGCACGCCCGTAGCACATCTGGCAGACGCCGTACTCAAGCTCGCAGAGGAGCGGAGAGCGAACGCTGATGCCAAACTTGGACTGCTCGGCTGCCATCCGTCGCTCTATCTCGTCGCGGCTGAGTCCTTCCTTCTCAAAGCCGCGTCGCAGGTCCGCAAGCCAGGCCTCTGCCTCACGCACTATCGGGCGCATGGACTCCTCGCTGACCTCGTCGCCGGTGTCGAGCATGATTTCACCCGTAACGGGGTGAGCCACAGGCTGTGCGGCAAAGCGGCCAATGATACGCGTGTTTACGACATCGTTGACATCCTTGCTCTTAGGCCACGCCACCCAGATTCCGGCTGTGGTCCCGCACTCGTAAGTCTTGATGATGACATCTTGCGCGACATCCACCAGGCGGCGCGTAAGATACCCGGCGTCCGCCGTACGAAGCGCGGTGTCGGCCAGACCCTTGCGCCCACCATGTGTTGAGACGAAGTACTCCAACACAGTGAGGCCCTCGCGGAAGTTGGAGCGGATCGGCAGGTCGATGATGCGGCCCGATGGGTCCGCCATCAGTCCGCGCATACCTGCCAACTGGCGAAGCTGCTTGAACTTGGCCTTCGTAGCGCCTGAGTAAGCGAGTGTCGAAACGAGGCCGTAGGGGTCCATGACCTTCTCAAGCTCGTTTGTAAGCGAGTCCGTAGTCTCGTTCCAGATGCGTATGACCTCCTCGTAACGCTCCTGCTCGGAGATGAGGCCGCGCTGGAAGTTCTTTGCAACTTTCTCTACGGCGTCGTCGGCTGCTGTTAGCATCTCGCCCTTCTTCTTGGGGATTTCAACGTCTGCTATGGCTACGGACATGCCTGACCTTGTAGCGAAGTTGAAGCCGAGGCGCTTGTAGGAGTCCGCGATCTCGGCGGAGCGGCGAGCGCCCAGCTTGCGGTGGCATTCGGACATGAGCGCACGAAGAGAACCTTTGTCCATCGCCTGGTTGCGATACGCGACACGCTGGTCTTCGGCCAAATCGTCATTATAGCGGTTGACTACTTCATTGAAGATGATGCGGCCAACGGTTGTCTCGATAATCTGCGACTTACCATTACCCCTACCGCCACCGCTCATTCTGACGCTTATGGGTGCCTGGAGGTTGATAACGTCGCTGTTGTAGGCGAGGATAGCTTCCTCCGGAGTGGAGAATATCTTCCCTTCGCCGTCCGCACCGGGGCGCATCACGGTCATGTAATAGCAGCCGAGCACGATGTCCTGCGACGGTGAGACGATAGGATCGCCGTTGGCGGGTGAGAGCATGTTGTAGATCGAGAGCATACGCTCGCGGGCCTCACGCTGCGCGGCGGCGGAGAGGGGCACGTGCACGGCCATCTGGTCGCCGTCGAAGTCGGCGTTGAAGGCCGAGCAAACGAGCGGGTGCAGCTGGATAGCCGAGCCTTCTATCAGCACGGCTTCGAACGCCTGGATGGAGAGGCGATGCAGGGAGGGTGCGCGGTTCAGGAGCACCAGGTAGTCCTTGATAACCTCTTCCAGCACGTCCCACACGTCTGCCTTCACGCGCTCGACGTATCGCTTGGCGCTCTTGATGTTGTGGGCGAGGCCCTTCGCGACCAGGCGGCGCATGACGAACGGCTTGAACAGCTCCAATGCCATCCTCTTGGGGAGGCCGCACTGGTGCAGCTTCAGTTCAGGGCCGACCACGATTACGGAGCGTCCTGAGTAGTCCACGCGCTTGCCGAGGAGGTTCTGGCGGAAGCGGCCTTGCTTACCCTTGAGCATGTCGCTGAGGGACTTGAGACGGTGCTTGCCGGAGCCGGAGACCACGCGCCCGCGGCGGCCATTGTCTATGAGGGCATCTACGGCCTCCTGGAGCATGCGCTTCTCGTTGCGGATGATGATCTCCGGCGCGCCCAGCTCCATGAGCCTCTTGAGGCGGTTGTTGCGGTTGATGACGCGGCGGTAGAGGTCGTTCAGGTCAGATGTGGCGAAGCGGCCACCATCGAGCTGCACCATAGGGCGCAGGTCGGGGGGGATGACCGGCAGGTAGGTGAACATCATCCATGACGGCTCGTTGCCCGACTTGCGGAAAGCCTCCACAACGCGCAGGCGCTTGGTAGCCTTCTTGCGGCGCTGGCCGCCTACCGTCTGGATTTCATGGCGAAGCTCGGCGGCCTTGGCGTCGAGGTCGAGCCTGCCGACGATCTTCAAGATAGCCTCCGCACCCATCCCTGCCTCGAAAACGCCGGGGAAGGCATCGGAAAGCTCGCGGTAGGTCTGTTCAGAGAGAAGCTGGTCGCGCTTGATGTCCTCAAGCTGGGCTACGCGCTCAGCGGCCTGCTTGCGAATCTCTTCGATCTCGCGGTTGGCGCGGGCCTCTATCTGCTCGCTCTCCTGGAGGGCCACGTATGAACGCTGGTCGCGGGTCGCCCCTACGAGGTCGCGGGAGTGCTGGCTCTGGCGCTTGATCTCGTCCTGGACGTCGGCCAGGCGCTCGGCGGCGGCTTCCTTCAGGCGCGCCACGCTCTCCTCGTTGATCTCATCACCTGCGGCAAAGACGGGGGAGTCTCCGCCCGCCAGGTAGATGTCCTCCGGCGTAGTGCTGCCCACCAGCTTCTTGAGCTTGCGCTCTATGCTGCGCTGCTCGGAGGTGAGGACCTTCTTGGCGTTCTTGAGAGTAGCGTCTAGCTCAGTACGACTCTCCTTGTCGCTCGCCTGTATCTCGGCAATCTCCTCCTGGAGGCCACCTTGCAGGTCGGTGATGCGGGCGTGCGTACGCTCGGTTACCTCTTGGACGCGGCGCTCAGCCTCGGTCTGCACGTGCTCAATAGCTCGCTGCTTCTCGTCATCCTTGAGGTCGGTGACGATATAGGTAGCGAAGTAAAGCACACGCTCAAGGTTGCGTGGGGAGATGTCCAACAGCAGCCCCAGGCGCGAAGGGGTGCCCTTCACGTACCAGATATGAGACACGGGAGACGCCAGGGAGATATGCCCCATGCGCTCGCGGCGGACGCGAGAGCGAGTCACCTCGACGCCGCACTTGTCGCAGATAGTGCCCTTATAGCGCACCCTCTTGTACTTGCCACAGTAGCACTCCCAGTCCTTCTGAGGGCCGAAGATACGCTCGCAGAAGAGACCGTCGCGCTCCGGCTTGAGCGTGCGGTAGTTGATCGTTTCGGGCTTTGTGACCTCGCCGTGCGACCACTCACGGATCTTCTCCGGAGAGGCCAGGCTGATTCGTATCGCGCTGAAATTGTTGACTTCTAGCATGTTACCTCCGTGCTATACTACCTGTTTTTCCTCTTCAACTATTACTTTAGAAATTATATCAATCGCTTCTTTCAGGCCTACTAAATAGCCTTCACGATAAACACGTGGGCTTGCGCCGGGTGCCATTGAACCTTTGGCTCGGTTCGGATCGAAGAGTAGTTCTTCTAACTCGGCTATTTTCTCTCTGATTTTCACCAGGTCTGCTGCGCAATCCCACACAAACTCAAGAGCTTCTAACCTACCCTGGGTAAGCCCTACTTCTCTGCGTAAGGCGCGACGGATAGGAGTCGGGATTTGGGGCGCTTCTTCACTTATCATCATCCGGCCTCCATCAGTACCTGCATTCGCGTACCTTCTATGTGACTGAAGACGAAATTCTCGTCATCATCTCTGTAGCCTAGAAAGCCGCCAATCTGACGATAACCGCCCAAGCCATTCCTGCTATGGGTCAAGTCGTTATAGTTCTTGCGGTCAGTATAGACGTGGTACTCAATCCTTCCGCTTGCCCCAGGTTCTCTTGCTAATAGACCCTTCGCAGTATTCGTAAGTTGCTCTTCTGCGCCTCGCATATCGCTACCCTTACTCTCAGCTATGAGCCACATGTTGAGTTGTCGATGGTATCCAACAAAGTCGGCGCACCTTCCTTCGATGACGAGGTTACGCCTAATCTCATCGTCCGTGGTGCCATAAGGTTGCTCGTAACCTTCTGCGACCAAGTGGCTGCGGACTCTATCCTCTTGCGCTTGTCCAGGCTGTCGTTCATTGGGTGGCACATCTTATCCCTAGTGAGAGGGTTCCGTAGGGGCATAGCGCGCTATGCCCCTACAGCGTCGATTTATGCGAACCGCTCTCTCTCATCTGCCTCGAAGCCGCTCAGGTTGATACCTTCCAGGTCGGAGAGGATATCGCTGCCTGCGTCTTCCGCGAGGGCTAGCGGCGTGTCATCTTCGGTGAAGACCTCTACGTTGAGGCCGAGCGATTGAAGCTCCTTCACGAGCACCTTGAACGACTCCGGCACTCCCACCTCCATGATGCTCTCGCCCTTGACGATGGCCTCGTACGTCTTTACGCGGCCCATCACGTCGTCGGACTTGACTGTAAGCATCTCCTGGAGGATGTGCGCAGCGCCATACGCTTCCAGCGCCCACACTTCCATCTCGCCGAAGCGCTGGCCGCCGAACTGGGCCTTGCCGCCGAGCGGCTGCTGGGTCACGAGGCTGTACGGGCCTGTGGACCTCGCGTGAATCTTATCTTCAACCAGGTGGGCCAGCTTCAGCATGTATATGTAGCCGACCGTTACGGGGTTGTCGAACTGCTCTCCGGTGCGGCCATCATACAACTCAACCTTGCCATCACGCGGCAAACCTGCGCGCTCAAGCTCGTTGTGGATCATCTCTTCTGATGCGCCGTCGAAGACGGGGGTAGCTACCTTGTAGCCAAGCTTCTCCGCCGCCCAGCCCATGTGCGTCTCAAGTATCTGTCCGATGTTCATGCGGTGAGGCACGCCTAGCGGGTTGAGGATGATGTCAACGGGTGTGCCATCAGGCAGGAAAGGCATATCCTCTATCGGGAGGATGCGGGAGATGACACCCTTGTTGCCGTGGCGTCCCGCCATCTTGTCACCCACCGATATCTTGCGCTTCTGCGCTATAGAGACGCGCACCGACTGGCTCACGCCTGCCGGAAGCTCATCGTTGTTGGCGCGGGAGAAGACCTTTACGTCAATTACCTTACCGCGCACACCGTGCGGTACGCGCAGGGAGGTATCCTTTACCTCGCGGGCCTTCTCACCGAAGATTGCGCGCAAGAGGCGCTCTTCAGGAGTAAGCTCGGTCTCACCTTTGGGGGTGATCTTGCCTACCAGGATGTCGTTGGCTATGACCTCTGCTCCGACGTAGATTATGCCTTTATCGTTCAAGTTGCGGAGCGAGTCTTCACCAACGTTTGGTATGTCACGCGTTATCTCTTCGGGACCTAGCTTGGTCTCGCGGGCCTCTACTTCATACTTTTCGATGTGTATGGACGTATATACGTCGTCCTGCACGAGACGCTGTGAGAGGAGAATAGCGTCCTCGAAGTTACCGCCCTCGAAGCTCATAAAGGCCACAAGCACATTCTGCCCCAGGGCAAGCTCGCCGTTCTCCGTCGAGGAGGAGTCGGCCAGTACGCTGCCCGGCATCACCCGGTCACCTGACTTGACGAGGGGGCGCTGGTTGATGCAGGTGTCCTGGTTGGATCGGACGAACTTCTGTAGCTGGTACTCGAACTCAGTGCCATCGTCGTCCTGCACCAGCACGACAGAGGCGTCTGCCTTCACGACGGTGCCCGATTGACGAGCTACTACCACCTGGCCGGAGTCGCGTGCGGCCTGCCACTCGATGCCCGTGCCAATTATGGGCGAGCGGGGCTGTAAGAGGGGCACGGCCTGGCGCTGCATGTTCGCGCCCATGAGTGCGCGGTTGGCATCGTCATGCTCAAGGAATGGTATGAGCGCCGTCGCGACGGAGACCACCTGTTTGGGGGAGACGTCCATGTAACTCACGCGGTCCACCGGCTCCTGTAGGAACTCACGGTGGAAGCGCACCGTTACGTTGCGGTCCAGGAAATGGCCGTTCTCGTCCACAGGCGCGTTCGCCTGCACGATTACGAAATTATCCTCGATGTCCGCCGACAGGTACTCTATCTCGTTGGTGACTCTAGGCTTGACCCGCACGCGAGCTAGGTCTGACTCGGCAATCTTCACAGCAAGGTCGCGTGTTACCGTCGCTCCCACTTTGGCGATAACCTTGCCATCCTTGCCCTCCACCTCTTCCCGCAGCACGTGGCCTACGAGGGAATCGGGGTTGTTATCTACGGTGTTGACCACCTTGCGATACGGTGTCTCGAGGAAACCGAACTCGTTGAGGTGGGCATACGTGGCGAGCGCGCCGATTAGACCGATGTTGGGACCTTCGGGGGTCTCTACCGGGCAGATGCGTCCGTAGTGGCTCTCATGCACGTCGCGCACGTCGAAGCCTGCGCGGTCACGGCTGAGTCCACCGGGGCCGAGGGCCGAGAGGCGACGCTTGTGGTTCAGCTCGGAGAGAGGGTTGGTCTGGTCCATGAACTGCGAGAGTTGCGATCCGCCGAAGAATTCACGCATGGCTGCCACCACCGGGCGGATATTGATGAGAGCGCCGGGCGATGCGCTTTCCGGGTCCTGGATGGACATGCGCTCCTTGATTACGCGCTCCATGCGCAGGAGGCCAACGCGGAACTGCGACTGGATAAGCTCGCCCACGGCACGCACGCGGCGGTTGCCGAGGTGGTCAATGTCGTCGGCGCGGGGGTTCTCACCACGTACAAAGGAGTTGTTGAGTACGATCATCTGCTCGACTATCTTCACCAGGTCTTCTTTCGTCAGCACGCGATTGTCGAGAGGCACCGTGAGGTCCAGGCGCTTGTTGAGCTTGTAGCGCCCAACCTTAGCCAGGTCGTACCTGCGCGGGTTGAAGAGGAGCGACTGCAATAGGCTCATGGCGTTGTCCTTCGTTGGAGGGTCGCCTGGGCGGAGCCTGCGGTAGAACTCGATTACCGCCTCTTCCTGGGAATGAGTGCCGTCCTTATCGATGGTAGCGCGCATGTAGTTATGCTCGCTGTTGTTCACACCCTCGAAAAGGTCCATCAACTCCTCCTCGGAGCCATAGCCGATGGCGCGCAGGAGGATAGTTACGGGTATCTTGCGCTTGCGGTCAACCTTGACCGACATCACGTCCTTGTTGGAGGTCTCGAACTCGAGCCACGCACCCCTGTTTGGGATAAGCTTGGCACCAAAGAGGCGGCGACCTGTGTTGGGGTCCTCGGTGGCGGTAAAGTAAACGCCGGGAGAGCGCACCAACTGGGAGACGACCACGCGCTCGGCACCGTTGATGACGAACGTGCCGGTATCGGTCATGAGCGGGAAGTCGCCCATGAAGATTTCCGACTCCTTGATTTCGCCCGTCTCCTTGATGAGGAGCTGGACGCGCACGCGCAGAGGAGCGGCGTAAGTCATATCGCGCTGGCGGCACTCAAAAACGGAGTAGCGCGGCTCGCCGAACTGGTAGTCGAGGAAGCGCAGCTCCATATTCTTGCCAGTGAAGTCGGTGATGGGGGAGATCTCCTGGAAAAGCTCCTGGAGACCCGCCGTTTTGAACCACTCGAACGAGTCAACCTGTATTTGAATCAGGTTGGGCATCGGCATCACGGAGGGTATCTTGCCGAAGTTGCGGCGTCCAACGAGAGCAAGCTGCTCCTCATCGGTGCGATAAGGAACGTTACCGGTGGAGGCTGGGGTAAATGGACTCTGTGGGCGAATAGCTGTTGTCATATGCGGCTCCTATTATGATAGACGGCGGACGACAGACGAGGGACGACAGACGATGCTGACTTTGCTTCAATACAACTAATCTTGTGAAATGCTGAGGTGTCTCATATTTACACGTATCTCTGTCACCCGCCGACTGCCGTCCATCGTCGGCGAAGCCCAGAGACACGCAAGCGAGGCGCAAACTTACCTCCCTATCGGCGGTTCCGCCTTGCGGGGGAGGAGCTGACAGGTTGGATTACCGTTGCGTCTCGTGGTGAAACATATAGTGGGGATTTTCGACCTAACAGGGGATTATATCATAGGGAGGAGAGCTTGTCAAGCAAGAATCGGACCAATATTCTATGATTCTTGTTCTATATACATCCGGGAAGGTTCTGATGTGATAGCTTTGAGTGAACACCTCTTACCCAATCACATCGCTTACTTCGATACTTCCCTCAAGCCCTCCAGGCAATTGCAATTTCTCGCCACGCCGTGCTACCCTTACCCGCTGGTACTTTCTCTTGGCAGGCTCTGTGTAGACTTCTATGATGCCTCTTTTGATGTCCACCACCCAATATTCAGGGATGCCTGCTTCGGCGTAAAGGGTTAGCTTCACCCCTCGGTCCAATTTCAAGGAGCTTTGGGAGACCTCCACGAGCAGTATGACGTCCTCCGCCACAGGACGCTTGCCCCTATAAAGATCATCTCGCCATCGTAATATAGTGATGTCAGGCTGGGGACGAGAATTGCTGTCCGGGAGGCGCACTGCGTTACCTTGAGGCCACACGAGCGCAGCATCTCCCACGAGCTTACTAAGTACTCTATTTAGACCCGCAACTGAAGCCTCATGTTCTGGCCCTGGTGGTGCCATATCTACAATCACTCCCCGAATTAGCTCAACACGGGCATCTTCCTCAAAAACGCCCGCTACACACATCGCCTCATACTCATCAAGAGTGATAACGTGGCGCTTGACCTCTACTTGCTCTTCTTGCTCTATTTGAATCGCCATTTATGAACCTGCCAATCTTTGTTGTGACCAACATCAGTATCTTGAAATCATTATTCACTACGGCCCATAAGATGCAACCAGCAATTCATCCCACCATCTGACGCCGACTTCCCCTAATGAAGAATTTTGCTCAAGAAGAGCTTCGTCCGCTCGTGCTCAGGCGCACTGAATACCTTCTCCGGCTCACCCATCTCGACTATGCTCCCCTGGTCCATGAATACAACTCGATTGGCGGCGGCGCGGGCGAAGCCCATCTCGTGTGACACCACGACCATAGTCATCCCTTCGCGAGCGAGGTCGAGCATCACGTCCAGCACTTCTTTTATCATCTCAGGGTCGAGGGCGGAGGTCGGCTCATCGAAGAGCATGATCTTGGGTTGCATAGCGAGGGCACGAGCAATTGCCACGCGCTGCTGCTGCCCGCCCGATAGCTGCGCCGGGTGATTGTCCGCTTTCTCCGGGATGCCCACCTTGTCCAGTAGCTCCATCGCGATGCGCCTCGCCTCTTTATTGTCACGCTTGCGCACCACGCGCTGTGCTAAAGTGACGTTCTCAAGGACCGTAAGGTGGGGGAATAGCTCGAAGCGCTGGAAGACCATACCCACCTCTTCACGCACCTTGTTGATATTGACCTTGCCTGCGCTCAGGTCGATACCGTCAACTACCACGCGCCCGCTGGTCGGCACTTCCAGGTAGTTGATGCATCGCAGCAGCGTAGACTTGCCTGAGCCGCTCGGCCCGATCACCATCAGTACCTCACCCCGTCTCACTTCGAGGCTCACGCTATTCAAGGCTACGAGCTTGCCGAACCGCTTCGTGATCCCCTCCATGACAATTATCGGTTCGCCGGTTACGTGCCTGATTTTTTCCATCGTTTCCAATGTGCTCTCTCCAGTCATTATCTATACTTAGTCCGACACGCTAGAAATCAATTGGGCGTACCTTTACCGAGGGGCCTTTGCGCTCGATCAGCTTGCTGGTGAGGCCAAGCAGGTAGTTTACGATGAAGTAGATAATCGTGACTACATAAAGCGCTTCGAGGATATTGTAGTCAAGCGCAGCGATTACATCCGCGCTCCGCTTCAACTCAAGGAAACCGATTATCGAACCGAGTGAGGTGTCCTTTACCAGGATCGTAAACTGTGCGATCAGGGGCGCAAGCGTGCGGCGGAACGCCTGCGGCAAGATCACCCGGCGCATCGTCTGAGCGTAGTTGAGGCCGAGGGAGCGCGCCGCCTCGGTCTGGCCTCTCTCCAGCGAAAGAATGCCTGAGCGCAGTAGCTCGGCGTTTACGGCGGCTGTGTAGAGAGTGAGGGCAATGGCAGTCGCCAGGCCCGCAGGCGAGAGAATTACCTGCGCTGCGCGGCCTAGAAAGGAGTCCGTACCCCCAACGCCCATGCGCTGGAAAACGTCAAGGCCAGGAAGGCGCAGGTTTATGTAGAAAATGAGCAGGATCAGCGGAACGGCGCGGGTCACTTCGATGAAAGCTACGCAAGGCCACCTGACAACGCGGATCGTGGAGAGGCGGCCCAGCGCAAGCGCGGTGGCGAGGGGGAGGCTGACAATGATCGCGGCCAGCGATACCGTGACCGTCGCCACCAATCCGAGTGCGATAAAGCGTAGCGACGTGGCCTTCTGGAATATCTTCTCGAAGTTGCGCCATTCCATGTTGAACGCAATCGGGATGAGCACGACGACCAGCGCGACGCCGATGAGGCGCAACAGTATGAAGGAGATACTTTTCCAGTTGAAGCGTGGGCTGGCCGCACTCGCTTGTACTGACATTCCTACAAGACCTCTAACGTTGAATAGCCCACTTACGCTCGATCAGGTTGACCAGAGCGCCCATCGGTAGGGTCAGCGCGACGTAAATCGTGCCCACCAGCGGCAGAATAAAGGGATTGAATGTGCGCGCCTCGACAAGGTTCCCCTGGAAGAATAGCTCCGCGATGGATATGGTATAGGCGAGGGACGTGTTCTTGAGGAGGGCGATAAAGAGTGTACCGAGTGGGGGGACCGCGACCCTTATCGCCTGCGGCAGCTGGACGTAGCGCATCGCCTGTATGAAGGACATCCCCTGTGAGCGGGCAGCTTCAATATTGCCCTTGCTGACTGTGGTAAGGCCTGCACGAACGACTTCCGCGACGTAGGCGGCAGTGTACACTCCGAAGGCTATTATCGCCGTCGTCACCGGCTCAATCGTAAACCCCGCGTACTTGCCGCCAAAGAAGATGTATAGGAAGAATAGCACCGTCAACAGAGGGATGTTGCGGAAGAACTCGGTATAGCCCGCCGCAATTGAGCGTATTATGCCGAGGGGCGCAGAGCGCATAACGCCCAGTATTATCCCCAGCACGAGACTCAGAAGGCCGGAAGCAAAGGTAAGCCAGAGGGTCATCAAAACCCCCTGGCCGAGTAAGGTCCAATACTCAGGTTCTAAGTCAAACATCAAATTGTGATAGCGCGGAAATCTCTATAATAGAGATTTCCGCGCCTGACTACTCGTTACTTGCGGGTTACGGTGTGCCAGTCGCTACGGGCATAGCTGTAGGAATTACCGGTGCGGTCTTGTATACCTCGCGCCAGTCCTGGGGAGGAGTGCTGGCGGGGTCGCTGCCGATCCACTTCTTGTAGAGCGTAGCATACTCACCGCTCGATATGAGGTCGCGGATTGCGCCGTTGACTTCTGCGAGCAGCTCGGTGTTGCCCTTCTTGATGCCAGCGGCGTAAGGCTCCTGCGTGAACTGCCCACCGACCACCTTGAATTTGTCGGGAGCATCTTTGGCGAAGCCGAGGAGGATGATGTCGTCTGTCGTTACTACGTCAACGCGGCCCGCGTCCATCGCCTGCACAGCTTCTCCATACTTGGAGAATAGCTCGACCGTAGCTTCCGGGGCGAAGGCGCGGATGTTCTTCTCGGAAGTAGAGCCTGAGACCGTGCCGACCTTCTTGCCCGCGAGGTCCTTCACGCTCGTGATGGTGCTGTTGACAGGGACCAGCAGTGACTGGCCTGCCACGTAATATGTATCGGAGAACTCGATCTGCTTCGCGCGGTCCTCGTTCGCCGTCATCGTGGAGAAGATTACATCCACCTTGCCCTCATTGAGGTAGGGGATGCGGTTGGCTGAGATCGCCTCCTGGAACTCGACGGCGTTCTCGTCGCCGAAGATGCGCTTGGCAACAGCTTTGGCGAGGTCAACGTCGAAGCCTTCGACCTTGTTGGTCTCCGGGTTCAGGTATCCAAAGATGCGAACGTCGTACTTCACGCCTGCTATGAGCTTACCTCTCTGCTTGATCGCGGCGAGGCTGGTGTCTGCGGCGGGTCCTGTCGTGGCGGTCATGACGGCGCTGGGTGTCTCGGCGGCCATCATCGCGGTAGGCGATTCAGCGGCCATCATAGCTGTCGGGGATTCCGCAGCCATCATTGCGGTGGGGGTCTCGCCCGCCATGACTGCTGTAGGAACTGCCGTGGCAGGTACGCTCGTGGCTGCCGGCGGGTTGCCACCACAGGCGGCCATCAGCACCACTGCTACCAATACGAGTAAAGTTGATCCAGTCTTACGCATGATTTCCTCCTTGATAATCTGGTTCTTCCCAACTCTCGATACTAACTCCTGCCCACAGGAATTAGCTGCAACGTCCGAGATTGAACATTACGCAAAGTTTCGGGAAGAGCCTTGCTAGTAAGCACCCAGGTGGGTGGTTCACTATTATAGCACATGGAGGTACGCATTTGGAGATTCTAACTTCGCCAAAAATCCGCCGATTTCCTTATTCATCTCATCAATGAACTCTTCATTCCAGGAATGCTGTCCGCCCCTGTAGATGTACAGGTAACGGTTAGGACGCCTCGTGATTTGCTTGAGGATCGGAAGAGGTGCCGAGAAGTCGTGCTCCGAGGCAAGTATGAGCACCGGCTGCTCGATGTGGGGCAATTCGCTGCGAGCGTCCATGAGCATGAGGTCGCGCAGAAGCTGCCCGGCAGCCTTGAGGTCAGCCTCCTGCTTATGGCGAATGTCCCGCTCGGCAAGTTGGGGGATAGCATCGGGGGGTTTATGGATGATTATACGGTGCATTATCGCATCACTTGAGCGCAGGCGGTCCACCAGCCTCCGCAGGGGCCGAATCCGCAGGCCATACGCGACGACGGGACGCGCCCACTTGGGGCCAATCGCGGGCTTACCCAGGAATGGGAGGTGCAGCACCAACCCGATCACCTGGTCGCCATGCTCCAGGCAGTACCGGGTAGCGATAGGCGCGCCTGTGGCAATGCTCGCCAGCACGAGCTTTTTACCATATAACCCCAGCGCTGCCAGGAACCTCTCCAGCCACTCCGCGTAGCCATCCACTGTATGCGCATGAGGTTTGCGCATCGGCTCTGAGCCGCCGCAGCCTGGGAGGTCAGGCATCAGCACGCGCCAGTCGTGGGGCACACCTTCGATAACAGGCCAGAAGGAGTCCCCACCGCCCATGAGGCCGTTGATACCTATATATATGTGATCGGCGTCGTGCGGCCCGCGGGCGCTATACGTTACCTTTCGATTATTAACTCTTATCGTATGCTCTTCTACTTTGGGCGTTAGCTCCAAGTCTCTACCTCCATTCGGGGTGTAGGGGCATGGCATGCGTCGCTACGCTCCGTGCCCCTACCGGACTCTTATACTTGCTTGAGATGCAAGCTCTGTGCCGCTATCGTTACCTCTACCTGTGGGCACGTAACTTGCACTAGTGGGGACGGCCTGACCAGGCCGACACAAATACTTGAGGAGGAATAAAATGGCAGACAATATCATCAGCGACTCTACATACAATTTACTGGCGGTACTGCTCAGTAAGTTGGAGGGCCTTGAGGCCTATGACACGTACCTTGACGATATGGACGGGGAAGGTAAGCAGATTATCGAGCAGATACGGAGCGATGATGAGCGCCACGCTCGAATGTTGCGCGAAATCGTCGAGAAGCTGGTCAAGCAGAACGGCCTCAAATAGCCTTTCTGCTCAATATCGTAGGACTTACCTAGACGACGGACGACGGACGAAAAAGGTCATCTGCATAGGTCCTGCATCAGTAAAAGAGGCTCCAGGTACGCGATTCGCCGTACTTGGGGCCTCTTTTTACTTTCCTACTGCCAAGACCTCTTCGAGTAGCACCGCCAGCTTCCGTGCCTGTTCGCGGCGTGAATAATGTCGCTCGACGTACGCGCGGCCAGACTGGCCCATAGCCTCTACATCGAGGGGACGCGCCTGTAGGTAGGCGATTGCATGCGCCAGCTCTTCGGGGTCTTCGGGCCTCGCGAGGAGACCTCCGCTCGCTTGCTTCAAAACATCCGCCGCTTCGCCCGCGACGCTGAGTACAACGGGGCGCGAGCACGCCCAGGCCTCGAACATCTTGGAGGGTAGCGCCCCACGAAAGAGCGGCTCGTCGCGCAGAGGGACGATGGCACACCCCGCCGCCGAGAGATATGCAGGCATCGACTCAGACGGCACTTCGGGTAGGAAGTGAATATTATCCAGCGCGAGCGACCTGCTCAACTCCATAATGGCTCCCTTGCGCGGACCTTCCCCTACGAAAACAAACTCTATATCCTCTCTATCCCTCAAAAGATGTGCCGCACGCACTACGGTTTCAAGACCCTGCGCCACTCCATGTATGCCCGCGTACAGCGCAATGAATTTGCCCGACAGCCCTAACCTCTCAGCAACTATTCGTCCTGCTTCTGGCTGGTATGTAAAGAGATCGGTATTCGCGCCATTCGGAATCAGCGCGACCTTTTCCGGACGGATACCCCTTTGAAGCAAGCGACTGCGTATACCCTCGGTGACTGCCACGATGCGGGTGGCTCCCCTATACAGCAACTGCTCGAGTCTTTCTGCAGCTGCGATTGCGCGGCGGCTCGATAGCTCGCCAAGCGCGACCGCCGATTCGGGCCAGAGGTCGCGCACCTCGAATACGAAAGGTATACGCCTGACCAACGCCGCGACCATGCCCGCCGCGCCTACGAAGAGTGGGGGCGAGGTAACGTACACAAGATCATACTTCCCCTTGATGAGTGACCCGGCAAGAGCGGCCATGCTCATGTAGCTGAGGTAGAACTGCATCCGCGAGCGAAACGTCTTGTTGGGCGATGTCCATACCCATAGCCGCAACACATCTATGCCTGATTCACTTCTCCGCCCGGAAAGCCGCCCACGATAAGCAGGTGGGATGATGCCCGATGGGTGGTTCGGCACTTCGGTGACAACGGTGACCTGGTGCCCCTGCTCAATGAGGTAACGGCCCATCTCCCAGGCGCGAGTTTGCGTCGCCCCGACTTCCGGCGGAAAGTATTGGGTGAAGTAGAGGATGCGCATTTTCAATTACGAATTACGGGTTATCAGGTTATTGGTTATCAATACTGCCTGAGAATATGTGTAGAAGTATTGATGTATATATAGCAATCTCGCAGGACGAAACACCCTTTTCCCTGTCATTCCGAACGAAGTGAGGAATCTCCGAGCTTGCCATGTGAATAGATTTCTAGATTCCTCACTTCGTTCGGAATGACACTCTTTTTACATTCGTTGTTAAGAACGCTCCTAGATCAATCAATGTTCTGTCCCTTGCGTGAGGCTACTGGCCGCGCATAAACACGCGCCACCAGGCTTCGACATTAAGGGCCTTCCAGATGTCGTTAGAGCGATCAACCTTGCCCGCGGAATGCTCTGAAAGGGCCTGTGCTACGTATCGAGGCGAGAGGAGTCCCGAACGCTCCTCAGAAAGTAATTGCGATCTGACCCACGATGACAAACTGCCTCGGAACCAGGGGGCGATGGGAGTTGGCATACCCATCTTATCAGTCCGCTTGTAAATCGGCGCGGGCAGGAGGTCGCGCACAGCTTCCCTGAGGACGTACTTGGTCGTGAGGCCTTTCATCTTGAGCGCGCTGGGGACTGTGGCTGCGTGCTCGATCAGGCGATAATCTAGGAGGGGCGCTCTCGATTCCAGGGAGAATGCCATGCTCGTCCGGTCTTCGACGTGGAGAAGAGCCGGCAAGTACCATTTCATGTCCCAGTACGTTGCCGCCGCCAGGGGTGTTCTATGGGCGGACCTCGACTCGTCATCTGCTACAGGGTCCGGCAAGTTGAAGGGCTGATCGCCAAAACGCTCACCCGCCCAATCACCCAGCGCGGAGCTGGCGCGTAGCCTGCCGCGTCTACCGCCCCGTAGAGCATGCGTCATAGCTGAGCGAGTGGTGTTCCGACGCAACAGCGTTACAGCATCCGTTGTCAGGTTGGCAAGGAGTCGGGGATCCTTGGGCGTCTGACGGAGGAGAGTGCGCAGATACGCGGGGATGTACCCGAAGTAGCCCGCCCATGCCTCATCCCCACCTTGCCCACCGTTGATTACAGTCACACCCGAAGCACGCGAGAGAGCGCACACTTCCCACTGCAAAAGGAGACCTGGACCCGCCGTAGGCTCGTCCATGTGCCACACCATCTTATCGAAGAGCGCAGGGAGGTCATGCGCGCACGGTATGGTCTCACGGTGGTCGGTCTTGTAGCGGCGGGCTACGAGGTTGATATAGCGCCGCTCGTCGTATGCCTGCCCCTCGCGGAAGGCTCCAGAGAAGGTACGCACCGGCTCACCAAGCGGGCGGAGTTGCTTGCTCAGGATGGCGACTACTGCACTGCTATCTATGCCGCCGCTCAGGTGCGCGCCCAATGGCACATCGGACCTCAGCCTGAGGCGGACCGAGTCCTCCAGAAGCTCGCGCGTGGTATCGATGTAATATTTCTCCGTATGCCGTCCGGGTGGGTCTTCTGTAGAAGGTACGTCCCACCATCGCTCGATCCGCAGCCCGGCAGGTTCGGCAAGCATGAAGTGGCCGGGCAGCAGCCGTTTGATGCCGGAAAACCAGGTGTGCTCGCCGGTGGTATACATCGCATTCATGTACTCAGCGATGGCGGACAGATGTGGCCGCGCTTCGATGGAAGGGTGAGTGAGCAAGGCTTTGATTTCGGAAGCGAAGGCCAGGGTGCCGTTATTCCACCAATAATAGAGAGGCTTCACCCCCAGCCTGTCACGGGCAATGAAGAGGCGCTCTCTCCTCCTATCCCAGAGGGCGAACGCGAACATCCCATTGAGGCGACTCAGGCAGCCGGTACCCCACTCTTCGTAGGCGCGCAGTAGCACCTCGGTGTCGGAGTGCGAGAGGAAGCGGTGCCCTTTCGCCTCCAGCTGCGGACGCAGCTCGACGTAATTGTAAATCTCCCCGTTGAAGATAAGTTGCAGAGAGCCGTCCTCGTTAGCCATCGGCTGCATCGCGGCGTCGCTGAGGTCGATTATGCGCAGGTGGCGATGGGCAAGCCCAAGCCCACCTTCTGTATAGAAGCGCTGCCCGTCCGGCCCGCGGTGCGCCACAGCCTCTGCCATGTGTAACAGCACAGCCGGGTCCGGTGGCTCGCCACTCAAGTTGTATATCCCCGCAATCCCACACATAGCACAAGTATACGAGAGCCTGCACAGTCGAACAAGCCGATGCTAAAAGGACCAAGGACGAAGGACGGATTTAAACGCCAAGATGCCAAGATAACCAAGAGCGCCAAGATTTTTTATGGGTATTAGGCGTAGAAGCTTGAAGGTGCAGAATTCTTTTTGGTGAGATAGACCCACTTAATAACTTGGCGTTCTTTGCTTTCTTGGCATCTTGGCGTTTAATCTGTCCTTCGTCCTTCTTCCTTCGTCTCGCTTGACCCTCACGCATCGTCGGTGCTAAAATGTGCCGAGCCACGTTCTGAAGAGGAGTGTCAGTTGCACCGTAAAGCCCCACATCGCGCCTGGTCATATCCACGTCCTTTGCGGGGTATCTTAGTGGTCCTGATACTCATGCTTCTCCTGTCGGGGTGCTGGCCGTTGCCTCAGGACGACGCTGCGACTCCTCCCGGCGCGACCGCGACACCGCTATCGAGCGGGCCTGGCCTGCCGCCAACGGAAGGGGCAGTGAATATCGCCATCGGGCGTGGCGAACCGCCAACACTAGACCCCGCGCTCGCGACGGACCCCTACTCACTCTCGATCATACGCCAGCTTTACAGTGGGCTGTTGGCTTTCGATGCCGATCTCAAGGTCGTGCCTGATATTGCGTCCGCTATGCCTTCCGTATCTCCAGATGGCAAGACCTATACTTTCCCTCTGCGAAGGGGCGTCCGCTTCACTAATGGGCAGGAGGTTACCTCCGCCGACTTCAAATATTCCATCGAGCGAGCTTCGGACCCTAGGCTGGCCGGACCGCTCGCGCCAACGACGCTGCCCGCAGCCACATACCTGGGAGACATCGTAGGGATGAAGGAAAAGCTGGCGGGGACCGCAAAGGACGTTCAGGGTGTGGTCGCGCCTGATCCATACACTCTGGTCGTGACGATAGATGCGCCGAAGTCTTACTTCCTATCGAAGTTCGCGACTGGACCTACATTCGCCGTGCAGCGCTCCAACGTGGAGAGCGGCGAAGCGTGGACCGAGGAGCCGCGCGGCACCGGGCCTTACAAGCTACAGAAGTGGGAGCGCAACAGCTACATGACGCTGGCACGCAACACAGATTACTACGGTGGAGTGCCTGAGGTACCTATAGTCAATATCTGGATGGGCAGGGACAATACAAATGGGATAGCGGAGTACAGCCGAGAGGGCGGGCTGGACGTGATGGCGGTAGGGGTAGAGGAGATCGAGGAGGTGTCAGACCGAAACAACCCCCTATCGAGAGAGCTACGCGCAACCACAGGCCTCTCCACCACTTATCTCGGCTTCAATATCCGACAGAAGCCTTTCGACGATCCAAAGGTACGGGAGGCAATCGCGCGGGCCATCGACAGGCAAAAAGTGGCTCGCGGCCTCTTCCAGTCGAGAGTGCAGCAAGCAAACAGCTTCGTTTTACCGGGTGTCGCGGGATACAAGTCCCCTGGTACAGGAGAGCTTTTCAATGTTGCTCATGCGCGCCAGCTACTGGCCGAATCGACTTACAAGGAAGCCGGGAATATCCCAAGTCTCCAGCTATTCACAAGTGGCGACAGCGCCGGGCCGCTATTGTCGCAAGCCCTCAGCCAGACGCTTGGCCTAGATATTGAGGTGCGGGAGATAGAGTGGGCCGATTACGTGTCGGGACTTGAGCGAGGCGACTATGGCATGTTCATATCGCAGACAAGCATGGCTTACCCGGACCCGGAGGCAGTGCTTGAGGCGCTTTTCAGGTCAAGCTCCCCGGCAAATCTCACCGGCTACCAGAATGATGACGTTGACGCTATTCTCAACGCCGCTGCACTGGAGAGTGACTCGGCCAGGAGGTTGTCCGCATATACCGAGGTGGAGGCGCGGGCTATGTCTGAATACGCGGCCCTGCCGCTCTTTCACCCCGTGAGCTACACGCTCGTCAGTCCCCGGCTGAGGGGACTAAGCCTCACGCCCGTTGGTATGTTGAGCCTCAGGTATCTCAAGGCAGGGGAGCGCTAGAGCAATGGGCGATACCGATAGAGTACACGCACGTTTCCCCTGGTCAGTTGCCCTCAGCGACCCTAACCCCGATATTGCGACCCTGTCGGCGGACCAGGTACGGGGACTGCGCCTCCCCTGGACCAGCCGTTACAGTCCGGAGACGTTAAGGGCACATCTCCTTGCCAATCCTGGTATGTCTATGTGGGTGCCACGCACAGGTGAATACCTGGTCACAGAGCCGTGGCGGAGGCGAGCCGATATAGCTCACATAGCTGAGGCCCATGCGCGCAGGGGCAAGCAGGCCCTGGTTGAGGCAACCCTTGACCGGGCGCGGGAGAACGGCTACCGTATGGTGCTCCTCTCCGATGACGTTTGGAATGCCAGTCCGAAATTGTACGCCGGACTCGGCCTTCAGCACATCGAACGCATAGTCTTTTTCCAGAAAGACCTGCGGGCATCCGGCCAACAAGAAGTTGGGGCGCAGTTGCCCGCGATAGAAGTGTCACGCGCGGGTTGGCGTGACCTGGACCTGCTCCTTTCCCTGGACCACGACTCGTTCCCCTGGCTTTGGTGGAACAGCAGACCGGAATTCGAAGAATACTTTGGCATGAATGGCGTGTCCATCTTTATTGCGCGCTCGAATAGCGAGCCTGTTGGGTATGCCTCGTTCACTCTCTATCGTGGTTGGGCGCACCTGGACCGGCTCGCGGTCGTGGTAGCTCAACAGGGGCGTAGACTAGGCGCGGCGCAACTCGCCCACTCCCTCAGAATGATGCGCGAGCTAGGGGCGGCTTCAGTGGGCCTCTCAACGCAACAGAGCAACACGCAATCTCATTCCCTTTACAAAAGATTCGGCTTCAAACAAACGCGAGAGCAGATGAACTTCTACGGTGTGAACCTGATACGCGATGCTGAGGTGTGATGCGTGATGCGTGATATGGGCCATCTGGACGCTCCATTCTTTTCTGCTTATCAGTAATCATGCTTTGATGTGGAATGCCTATGCGCCAATTGCATAGGGCTGAGATGAGGAGAATGCTATGGAATACGAAACGATACTCTATACCCTGGACGAGGGGGTGCTAACGCTCACGCTCAACCGCCCGGACGTGCTCAACGCCTTCAACCGGAAGATGACCGACGAGATACAGGATGCACTCAAGAAAGCGGAACGGGACGCATCCGTGCGTTGCATAGTCTTCACTGGTGCGGGACGCGCCTTCTCCTCCGGCGAAGACCTTAAGAGCCGCATGGCGGAGTCTGGCGGGGCCACAGGAGGTTTCAGCTCTACACTCAAAGAGCGCTACAACCCTATAGTGCTCAAAATACGGAACATGGAGAAGCCGGTGCTGGGGTCGATCAACGGCATCGCGGCGGGCGCGGGGTGCTCCCTCGCACTCGCATGTGATATGCGTATCGCTTCTGAGAAGGCCAGGTTCATAGAGGTTTTTGTGCGCGTGGGGCTGGTGCCCGACTCCGGCTCATCGTACTTCCTGCCCCGCTTGGTCGGCCTCGGCAAGGCGCTTGAGATGGCCTTCCTGGGTGACGAAGTAGGAGCGGAAGAAGCTCTCCGCATCGGGCTGGTGAACCGGGTAGTCCCGCCCGACGAGTTAGAGAGCGCGACGCGAGAGCTTGCCCTGCGACTGGCGCAAGGTCCCACGAAAGCTATCGGCCTCGCTAAGCGCGCCATGAACCGCGCCCTGAGCATGGACCTCGAGCAACTCCTGGAATACGAAGTCTACGCCCAGGAGACGGCTGGCACATCGGCAGACCATAAGGAAGGGATAGCAGCGTTTCTGGAGAAGCGGCAGGCAAAGTTTACAGGGAGTTGATCAGCACGGTCGATGATCTAACCGAGTAGGCACTTGGAGTTGCTGGATATTAACCTCAATTGGAGAAAGTATCATGACTGCCCCCAATAACGAACACGACCCAAACACAGGCTCAACGGCAGATAAGAGTGACATACCCTCAGACAGCGAGAGGGCACGAGCTGGAGCGGAATTGACAGCGTACCTGGCTGAAATCCATAGTAGATTGCCCGACGTTGACGAGGAAGAAGCAGAACGAGATATAGCAGAAGCTATAAGAGCGGTCCGAGCGGAGCGCCGTAGGCAACAATCTGCGGATCAGCAAGATACCTAAGGCCACAAGGAGCTTATATCATGCCCCCAACTATCTCAGTTCTAGGAGCAGGCACGATGGGCGCGGGTATAGCCCAGCTTGCGGCCCAGAGCGGCGCTGACGTGCTTCTATACGACATCAAAGATGAGTTCCTCCAGAGGGGCATCGCCAGCATAGAGGCCCCCCTCCAGAAGCGTGTCGAGCGAGGCAAGCTCTCAAGGGAGGAGAAAGCGGCTATCCTGGGACGAATACGCACGACCACCAGGCGCGACGACGCGGCCAGTAGCGACCTCATCATCGAGGCAGCTCCGGAAGACCTTGCGCTCAAGCGTGAGATATTTGCATCACTTAGTGCGCTCTGCGCCCCCAACACCATCCTTGCGACGAATACATCATCCCTCTCCATAACCGCTATCGCGTCGGCTGCGCAAGGCCCTGAGCGCGTGGTCGGTATGCACTTCTTCAACCCCGCGCCCGTGATGCCCCTCGTCGAAATCATCGCCGGGAGACATACCTCCCCTGACGTGGTGCAGGCGGTTGCCGAAATTGCACGCGGGATGGATAAGCTGCCCGTGATCGCCGCCGACATGCCAGGCTTCATCGTCAACCGCATAGCGCGCCCATTCTACGGGGAAGCCCTCAAGATTGTGGGTGAGGGAGGCGCTTCCATACCGCAGGTAGATGCAGCGATACGCGCCGCTGGGTTCCCCATGGGGCCATTCGAGTTGATGGACCTCATCGGCATAGACATCAACTTCGCGGTCACCAAATCGGTCTTTGAAGCATTCTTCGGTGAGCCACGCTACCGCCCCCACCCCATCCAGCAGCGCATGGTCGAGGGAGGCACTATCGGCAAGAAGTCAGGCAAGGGCTTCTACGATTACGCAGGCGGGGAGAGAGGCAACTCCACTATCAGCCAGATGGCCTCGATGCAACACAGGCGGGACGGTAGCTTCATCCCCGCAGGCTTACTGCAAGATTTCCTGACCAGAGGAGGGATTACTTTCCCAGCTGACGTGGAAGCGCAGGGTGAGGTGGTGGCCCGAATCCTCGCGATGATAATGAACGAGGCGGCGTTCGCAGTCGGAGAAGGGGTCGCCTCCGTGCGCGACATAGACCGCGCTATGAAACTAGGTACCAACTACCCAAAGGGGCCGTTGCGCTGGGCAGACGAGGTTGGCCTTGACACCGTATTGGCGGTATTGCGGAGCCTCCAGGCGACCCTCGGAGACGACCGCTACCGCCCCGCACCCCTTCTGCAACAGCTTGTGTCCGCGGGGCTGACGGGCGACTCGGTAGGCGAAGGGTTCCATTCACCCGGCGAGAAGGGTATGGTATAATTACAGTTGGCGCTTATTGCCACCTACGATGACGGATGCAGAAAAGAGGTAAAGTTACCGTGCCACAGCAAGAGGGAGCACGCGAGCCGTATATTATTGACGCATTGAGGACCCCGGTCGGGCGCTACGGCGGCGCGCTCAAAGATGTGCGGCCGGACGACCTGGCGGCGCACGCAATCCGTGCTCTCGTGGAGCGCACAGGCGTAGACCCCAAGCGTATAGAGGACGTGATATTAGGCTGCGCTAACCAGGCGGGCGAGGACAACCGTAACGTCGCTCGTATGGCGGTGCTACTCGCTGGACTGCCGATAGAGGTAGCAGGGGCAACCGTCAACCGGCTGTGCGGTTCCGGGTTGCAGGCCATAAACGATGCGGCGAGAGCGATCCGCGCAGGCGAGGGCGACGTCTTCATTGCCGGGGGCGTGGAGAGCATGACGCGAGCGCCCTTCGTGATGGCGAAGCCAAACGACGCCTGGCCCAGGGGCGAGCAGACCCTATTCGACACCACCATCGGCTGGCGATTCACAAATCCACGTCTTGCTGAGATGTACTACCCATTCAGTATGGGTGAGACGGCAGAGAACGTTGCAGAGGCGTGGGGCATCTCCCGTGAGGACCAGGATGCCTTCGCACTCGAAAGCCAGCAACGAGCGACAGCAGCCATCGCGTCGGGCCGGTTCAACGACGAGATCACCCCTGTCACAATCCCCCAACGCAAAGGCGATCCTATTGTGGTCGACACGGACGAGCACCCCCGCCCCGACACTGCTCCAGAGAAACTGGCGAAGCTGGGCGCGGCCTTCAAGAAAGGCGGCTCGGTCACGGCTGGGAACGCATCGGGCATCAACGATGGCGCATCTGCCATCTTGCTTACCAGCAAGGAGGCCGCAGAAAGCATGGGTCTCAAGCCGATGGCCCGCATCATCACCTCTGCCGTAGCCGGGGTAGACCCAGCCTGCATGGGCGTCGGCCCGGTCCCCGCCACCCGTAAGGCCCTCAAGCGCGCCGGCCTGGCGGTGGACGACCTCGACCTGATAGAGTTAAATGAGGCGTTCGCGTCACAATCGCTCGCCTGCATACGCGAGCTTGGCCTCGATCCCGCGAAGGTGAACGTTAACGGTGGCGCAATCGCGCTCGGCCATGCACTCGGCAACAGCGGCAGCCGCCTTGTGACCACCCTAGTGCATGAGCTTCGCCGCAGGGGCGGGCGTTACGGTCTCGCCACCATGTGCATTGGCGTAGGGCAGGGGATCGCTACCATAATCGAGATGGTAGATCAGGCCTGAAACTTACTCCAAAGGGAGTTGACATCGTGACCCGAGGCCTCACCTCTGACACAATCACACCCGAATGCCGGGACTTTCTCATGCAAGGCACGAGGACAGGCAAGCTTGCTACAGTCCGCTCCGACGGCAGGCCGCATGTTGTACCCATCTGGTTCTATCTCGATGGGGAGGACTTGGTTTTCACGACGTGGCATAAGAGCGTCAAAGCAATCCACATGCAACGCGACCCGAGGGTGTGCATCTGCGTAGATGACGAGACCCCGCCCTTTTCCTACGTACAAATTGAAGGCACGGCGACATTTGACGAAAGCCCTGACGCCCTACTCCACTGGGCCACGCGCATCGGCGGCAGATACATGGGCACGGAACTGGCCGAAGCTTATGGCAAGCGCAACGGTATCCCAGGCGAGCTCCTGGTGAGGATAAAGCCAACGAAGGTACTCGCCGAGTGGAACGTAGCCGCCTGGTAAGAAGGAATCATAAAGAAGAGGTAAACACTTAATGGCAGACACAGCAATACAGGACACAAAAACCGACATAGCTTCCCGCAAAGAGTGGAAGCTGCTGATAAACGGGCAGCAGGTTGAAGCCAGGTCGGGCGAGACCTTCGACGTAATCAACCCGGCCACCAATGAGCACCTGGCAAGCGTCGCGAAAGCGGGTAAGGAGGACATTGACGCCGCCGTAGACGCCGCACGTGAGGCGTTCGAGCGGGGCAAGTGGGTCCGCATGGGGGCCGCTCGGCGCGCAAGCATCCTCTTCAAGGTCGCCCAGATTATGCGCGAACGCCAGGAAGAGATCGCCCGCCTCGAAGTGATGAATAACGGCAAAGCGATCTCGCAGGCCAAAGCGGAGCTGAACCAGGCAATCGAGGACTTCGAGTTCTTCGCGGGCGCGGCAACGAAGATAACCGGCAGCACCATACCTGTACCAGGCAACTTCCTCAACTATACCGTGCGCGAGCCTATCGGCGTGTGCGCACAGATCGTCCCCTGGAACTACCCCATTATGATGGCGGCGTGGAAGGTTGCCCCCGCCCTCGCTGCGGGCAACACCGTTATACTCAAGCCCGCCAGCGCCACCCCTCTCACCGCCCTCCTCCTCGGAGAGATATGCCTTGAAGCGGGCGTGCCTGCGGGTGTAGTCAATGTCCTCCCCGGCCCGGGCGCTGAGATAGGCGTCCTACTGACCGAGCACCCAGGCGTAGATAAGGTAGCGTTCACCGGCGAGACCGAGACGGGCCGCGACATCATGCGGCGGGCTGCGGGCACTCTCAAGCGCATCTCGCTGGAGTTGGGTGGCAAGTCCCCCAACCTCGTGTTCGAGGACGCCGACATAGACCACGCGGTGAACGGCTCCCTGTTCGCCATCTATTACAGCGCGGGCCAGTCGTGCGAAGCGCGCTCTCGTCTCTTCGTTCAGGAGAGTATATACGATGAGTTCGTAGAGAAGTTCGTGGAAAAGACGCGCAGGTTAAAGGTCGGCGACCCGATGGAGATGACCACGCAGATAGGCTCGCTCATCTCTCCTCGCCACCTGGAGAAAGTTGATAGTTATGTCAAGATAGGCCGCGATGAAGGTGCAGAGGTGCTCGCCGGAGGTGAGCGCGCAGGTAATGGCCTCGAGAAAGGCAACTTCTACCTCCCGACAGTCCTCGCAGGTGTCACCAACAAAGCACGCGTCTCCCAGGAGGAGATATTCGGTCCGGTAGTGACGATCATGCGCTTCCCCAACGAGGCCGAGGCGGTGCAGCTTGCCAATGACATTGTCTACGGGTTGGCCGGCACACTCTGGACGAAGGATGTAGGGCGGGCGCACCGCGTGGCCGGGCAGATAAGGTCGGGCGTCGTGACAATCAACACTCCCTTCACAGCCTTCCCTGGCCTCCCGTTCGGCGGCTACAAGCAGTCCGGCTTCGGACGCGAGCTTAGCATGGATAGCCTTGAGATGTACACCGAGTTGAAGAGTGTCCTCATCTATACTGGCGAGAAGCCAATGAATCCGTTCGGAATCTAAGAAGATATCTAACGGCAGCTGTATAAAGAGTGTCATTCCGATAGAAGCTGAATACAAAAGGGGATTACCTTGTTAGCTGAAGTGCAGACGGTGCCCGATGCGCCCTGGAAACAGCGATACCGGACACAAGGGGTGGTTTGGACGCTCCTTGCGAAAGGCGCTCCGACACGCGGCCTGGCGTGCAGCAAGAAGACGGGTGTGTTCCAGCTATACGCCTGGGACGTGCCCTCCGGTGAGTTGAGGCAGTTGACCGATACGCCAACGGGCAAATCGGAGGGCGTAATCTCCCCCGATGGCCGCTACGTCTACTATCTGGACGACAAAGGCGGTAACGAGGTCGGCCACTACGTGCGTGTGCCCTTTGAGGAGGGCGAGGCAGAAGATATTGCGCCTGATTTGCCCCCTTACGCATCATGGGACCTGGAAATAAGCCGGGACGGGAACACCATAGGCTTCATGGCGGCCAACGAGGACGGCTTCCAGGCGTTCGCCATAAACGCTGGACTCGAAGGCACACTCGGCACACCCCGTTGCATATTCCAGGGCAAGAGATTAGCATTCGGGCCAACCCTCTCCCAAAATGGGGAGATTGCGGTCCTCACCACTACTGAGCGCGGAGATATGCTCAATTACAATCTCCTCGCGCTTGACACTACCACGGGCGAAGCTATAGGCGAGCTTTGGGACGGTACGGGTAGCAGCGTTGAAGCCAGAGCTTTTTCACCCATACCAGGAGATACGCGCCTTCTAGCTCGTACCAATCGCATGGGCGTGCGCCGCCCTATTTTTTGGGACCCGCGCACGGGCAAGCGTACAGACCTTGATGTTGGGGACCTGGAAGGGGATGTACTCCCTCTCGATTGGTCCGATGACGGCCAGCGAGTGCTCCTCTGCCAGTTCAGCCGCGCCGTGCAGAGGCTATTTGTCTACCACGTAGAGAGCGCCACTCTGCATCCGTTGGATCACCCAGGCGGCACTTATGGCCTGTGGGAAGCGTCCAACGTATATTTCGCCCCTGATAACGAGATTTTCGCTCAATGGCAAGATGCATCGCAACCCTCACAAGTTATCGCCCTTGACGCCGCTACCGGTGCGGTAAAACGCACGTTGTTGGCGGCTGCCCAGGTGCCGCCTGGCCGCCCCTGGAAATCGGTCAGCTTTCATTCCTCCGACGGGGAGGAGATACAGGGTTGGCTTGGCCTCCCCGACGGCGAGGGACCATTCCCGACCATCTTGCACACGCATGGAGGGCCTGAAGCCGTTACCACCGAGCTGTTCGCCCCTGGCCTCCAGTCGTGGCTGGACCACGGCTTCGCCTTCCTCACTATCAATTATCGCGGCTCCACCACCTTCGGGCGCGAGTTCCAGCAGAAAATCTGGGGCAACCCAGGGCATTGGGAAGTCGAAGATATGGTCGCTGCCCGCGACTGGTTGGTCAAGGAGGGTATATCACACCCCGACCAGATAATTGTCACCGGCGGCTCATATGGCGGCTATCTGACGCTGCTGCCGCTGGGCATGCGCCCCGATCTGTGGGCCGGTGGGATGGGCGTTGTCGCTATCGCTGACTGGCGGATGATGTATGAGGATTCGGCAGAGACACTAAGAGGCTACCAGAGGGCGATCTTCGGCGGCACTCATGAGGAGATGCCGGAGCAGTACGCCGCTTCTTCGCCCATCACCTATGTCGAACGCGTGCAAGCACCCTTGTTGGTAATCCAGGGCCGCAACGATACGCGCTGCCCTGACCGCCAGATGGAAGCCTACATCGCCCGGATGAAAGAGCTGGGCAAATCCATCGAGGTCTACTGGTTTGAGGCGGGTCATGGCTCCCTCGAAGTGGAAGAGCAAATTAAGCAGCAAGAGATGATGTTACACTTCGCCCACAAGATAGTGTCATGAACATCCGCGTCAGCAAGCTATACCAGGGCGCACCTCACGGCGCACTTGAGGTCGCATTCAACTCCTGTGCCGAGGGTGACCGCATGATTGCAGAGATAGCCGAGGTCACTGGTTTGCGATTCGCGCGGCCCCCAGCGAACCGCATGGCGATGCGCGAGCTACACATAGCTGAGGTGGGGGACGAGGCTGCACAGGAGGCGGCGTTCGTAGCTGCGCTGGCGGTCGCTGAGAAGTACGGCGAAGTGAGCGACAGCCAGAAGAATATGAAAGGTCCAGGCGAGGTTACACCGCAGCAACTCGACCAGGCAATGAAGCACCATCGCACATGACGTACATCGTCTCTATCGACCAATCGCGCTGCATAGGAGCTGGCAACTGCGTCCATATCGCGCCGACAGTCTTCCAACTGGACGAGGAGAACATCGCTTATCTGCTCGATCCAGGCTCTGTGGATGACGAAACCCTGCTAGATGCCGCGCGCTCCTGCCCAACTAACGCCATCTATCTCGACACCGAAGATGGACAGGCGGTGTATCCATAAGGACAAAGTAGAGGGTCAGTATAGCCTGTAGGGGCACGGCGCGCCGTGCCCCTACTCGCGCATTCACCCACTCTCGAATAGCTATGAGTTTGAAATCACACGTCTTTTCCAGTACACTTATGGTTATAGGACATGGGAGAAGCGGATTAGACTGGCTCTTATAGACCGGAGCACAAATAATGGTTAGAACGCAGGGACAAAGTAACAAAAGCTTTTTTATATGGACCGTCGGCTGCCAGATGAACGTCGCTGACAGCAACTACGTGGCTACAGCGCTCACGAATCGTGGCTATGCCGAGGCAGAGCACATTGATTCCGCCGATGTGGTAGTGCTAAACTCGTGCGTCGTGCGCCAGGCCGCCGAAGACCGCATCGTAGGCAAGCTGGGCGAGCTTTCGCAACTCAAGAAGAAAAAGCCGGGGATGTTCGTTGCTCTCACCGGCTGTATGGTCACGGCCGACCAGACCACATTGCGCCGCCGCTTCCCGATGGTTGACCTCTTCTTCAAGCCCTCTGCCGTGGCCGACTTCCTGGTGGGCCTCCCCGACACTACCTCGCCCGACCTGGGCGAATATGGCGTCTCACTCGCCCTCGAAGGGCTGCTGCCGACCGCGCAAGCCGGGGGCATCGCTGCCTACATACCTATAATATACGGCTGTAACAAGACCTGTACTTACTGTATCGTCCCCTTCCGGCGCGGCAAGGAGCGCTCGCGAACTATAGAAGAGATCGCCTGCGAAGTAGAAGGTCTGACCAGGCAAGGCGTGCGCGAAGTCACCCTCCTGGGGCAGAACGTTGACACTTACGGCCACGACCTGCCGGAGCGCACCGACCTGGCAGCCCTCATGCACCGCCTCAACGACATCGAGGACCTCTGGCGCATACGTTTCCTCACCTCCCACCCGAAAGACCTGGCGCAGAACCTCATAGACGCCGTAGGCTCGCTCCCGAAAGCGATGGAGCATATCAACCTCCCGGTGCAGGCGGGCGACGACGAAATCATCAAGCGCATGAAGCGCCGCTACACGTTGCGCTACTACCGCGACCTCATCCGCCGCATCCGCGAGACCATCCCAGGCGTCTCCCTCGCGACCGACATCATCGTAGGCTTCCCTGGAGAGTCGCACGACCAGTTCATGCACACGATGGACCTCCTTGAAGAGATCAGGTTCGACAAGGTGCACGTCGCGGCTTATTCCCCCAGGCCGGGGACGGTTGCGGCGACATGGCCTGATGACGTGTCGCACGAGGAGAAGATGGTGCGCCTCCACGCCATTGAGCGTCTACAGGAGCGCATCGGGCGCGAGCTGAACAGCATCCACCTCGGCCAGGAGATGGAAATACTGATCGAGGGGAAGGAGCGCGGCAAGTGGTCGGGCCGCACCCGCACGAATAAGATAGTCTTCATCGCGGATACCGATGGCGGTAAGATCGACCGCACCGGCCAACTACTCATCGCTAGAATTGATGAGGTTGGCCCCTGGTCAATGCAAGGCAGCTTCGTGCGCCTCGTCCACGACGCCCCAACGTCGCTACGCACTCTTTTAGCTGTCAGGTCCGCGAACTTCTCACTTCCCCTAAGAACTATTCCTCTTGCGCCAGCCCAGGTGGGTTGACCAGGCAAGCGTCAGTAGAATAGACGGAACCGCCAAGACGCCAAGATTGCCAAGTAAACGCCAAGATAATTGAGGAAGTAGTGCTCTCACTGCCCTATAATCCCTCTTTTAACTTGGCGGGTTCTTTGTGCTCTTGGCGTCTTGGCGGTTCCGTACTCTATAGTTCTGGATGTCTCATGTTATAAGCCCCCCACAGGGATGGCGCGTATATCCCAGCGTTTTCCACAACTTACGTGTATCCTGTTGCGTATATCAATGAGAGAAGTCTCGAAATGTGATAATATCCGGCATGGAAATTGCTCAAGAGGTGCGGGCGGGTGGTCCGGTAGGACCAAAGGCGTGCAAAAATACATCTGAAGTCCTATTGTACTTTTGAACCAAAACCCTTATTCATACGTTACATATGGTATAGGAATCATAATAGCACACAATCTATTGCTAAAGTCCGAAATATAAGTGCCCTGCAAACAAAGGCGGCTTTCAAGGAAATGACCAACTGAATGGTCAAAAGCGAGGTAAAAACACAATGGTACAGAATCACGCAGAAGATATAGCCAGGCTCAGGCGGGTGCTCCCTGAGCGGGCGATTGCGTTGGCGATGCAGAATCGCTGGTCGGAGGCTGCCGACGTCAATCGCAAGATAATCGAGCTATACCCCAACGATGCCGATGCCTACAATCGCCTCGGCAAGGCCCTGATGGAGATGGGGCGCTACCGCGACGCCCTCGCGACCTACCAGCGCGCCATCGAGCTTGACCCCAACAACATAATCGCCAAGAAGAACGTAGAGAGGCTGGTGCATCTGGCAGAGAAGGCACCCGCGACCGTCCAGGCCGCGCCTGAGAAGTCTGCGCAGGGCCAGGAGCGCGAGTCGGAGCGCATCAACCCCAGCATGTTCATCGAGGAGACAGGCAAGACGGGGCTGAGCACCCTTATCAACCTCGGAGCGCCCGAAGTGCTCCTCAAGCTGACCGCCGGTGACCGCGTTGAGCTTCGCATCGAAGGCAATAGCCTGCGCGTCTACGACGAAGAGGGGCAGCTTATCGGCGCAATCGAGCCGAAGCTGGCGAAGCGCCTGAGCGGGTTGATGGAGGCGGGCAACCGCTACACCGCCGCGGTCACTACTGTGTCCGATACCGGCGGCATCAAGATAATCATCCGCGAGACTTACCAGCACCCAACCCAGCGCGGCAAGCTCTCCTTCCCACCGAAGGCCCTACCCGCGGGCGCTTACAGGCCCTACATGCGCGAAGGCGCTCTCCGCTACGGCATGGACGACGAGGACGAGGCCGGTTTCGACTACGACTCCGAGGACGTTGACAGCGATGCCGAAGAAAGCGAAGAGGAGACCGAGTTCGAAGAGGAAGATGTCGAGGATGAAGAGGAAGCGTAATCCTCACATCGCCGGAAATACATCTCTAACAAATAGAAAATCGGGCGCTGAGCGCCCGATTTTCTATTTCTCTTCTTTAGACGAAGCTCTACCTGATCACGAACGACAAAGCTATCAGTACAGCCAGACAGATTGCCGTCAGTATGATGAGGCGGCGGATGTCGCTGCGGACGTAGTGCATCTCTTCATCGAGTGACAGAGTGTTAGCAGCCATGCGCATTCGACCCGGGCGAGCAGCCTGGAACTGTCTGCGTGGAGTCGCGGCCCCCATCGAAGAGCCTGTCCGGCTGCGGGCTGCCGCGCCATACCGGGCAGAAGAAGTAGAGGCTGTAGACCTTGCGACGCCACTTCTGGGTGTGTAAGTCGCCTCAGTGCCATCGCCGTCGCCGCTATCGTCACGCTCCACAGTGCCGGTGGAGGCTGCTGGGAGGCCACCTTGCGCGGCTGCGCGACGCCGCCACTGCTCCTCACGGGCGCGCTGGGAGGCTGTCTTTGCGCCCTTTGCCGTCTTCTTGACCATTACTTGGGATGCTCCTCTATGATAAAGAGATATGATTGCTGTGAAAGCTACGCGAATTGGACCACCCTATTATACCGGAGCGCCTCTAATTTGGCAACTTGACGTTGGTCGCGCCTGTGTGTTATAAATTGCTGTACCTCATATTCTTAATGTGGCACCGTGGCCAAGTGGCAAGGCAGAGCTCTGCAAAAGCTCCATCAGCGGTTCGAATCCGCTCGGTGCCTCTCCAACGGACGACAGAAAGCGTGAATAGCGTGCTGTCGTCTTTTCTTTTGATCAGAGACATAACGGTAACAAGCAATGGTAATTGGCACCGCACGCATCACCCTATACCTCCCCGAAAATTACTCCCTCAAGGATAAGCGCCACGACGTGCGCTCACTCCTGGCACAGGTCATCAACAGCTTCCATGTTAGCGCTGCCGAAGTAGGCGAGCTTGATAGCTGGACACGTGCCGTGCTGGGAGTCGCCTGCGTCAGCAACGACGCGCGGCACGCGAATGAGGTCATCAACAAGGTAGTTAACTTTATTGAGACCCGCCTTCCCGAAGGTGGTATCGAAGACTACGAGGTAGAGCTGGTGCATCTCGGCTAATACAAGGTACGTATAGTTCTTCATTAATTACCATGCCTCACCTTGTTGAAGTAGACCAAAGCGGGAAGGTTGAAGATACGGCCAAAGATACAGTCCTAGTGTTTGCCAATGGAGCAAGTTACAGCGTGCTCATACCCGCTACTATCAAGCGAGCAGTATATAGGGAGCTCACGAATAGGGGCTTGCGCGAGAAAGAAATCACCATACAGTTTTTCTCAATTGGATTATATTTCCTTTTGAGGGAGCATATTGCCGACCTACGGCAGGTCACAATAGATACCGAATACACCGGTAAGAACGCACTAATAAAAGAGCGTTTAGTAAGTTATCTATTGAGAGGACGCTACCCGATTGAGCCAGCACAAATCAGCTTTGGCCACATAGGTAAGAGATCGCCAGCGCATGTTCTTAGCATCTCGGTTCTGAGAAAAGCACATAAAGCTGATCTGATTCTTAACATAGAACAGATACTAGCAGAATTTGAAAGCAGAGAGGAACGAAGGAAGAGAAAATAAAAATCGGGGCTACTTTGCAGTAGGAATGCCTGCTTACAGCGTCCAGTTATGGATAGCAGTCAACCAGGCCACCCGATTAATCATATTGTAACTAATTAGTGATACCCTGTCAATGATATTTTAGAAGGAAGAAGGCCAAGTCATTCTTGGAGGCTAGTTCATACGATACCCTACCCTGTCAGAAACCTGTTGTAAGCGTTCAGATTAGGGGATAAGAAGAGTGGAGAGCGCTACAAACTAAACTTGACACGCTAAGAGGAGTCTATTTCAAGACAAGATTCAACCAGCGGCAGGCACAATTCTCCTTAGAACCTGACCTCACATCTTAAGGAATCCTTATGTGAGGTTAGGTGGGGCGCACCAGACAATCTTCCGCCAAATTGACTCGCCCCAGTTTCCACAATATACTCGGCTATAGACACACCTTTGCCCATAGTAGTGGAGACATGGCCGATGCAATCCTTACGTCGCGCCCCGATGACTCGCCGGAGTCAGGGGAAACCCAAACCTTTCGCCTCTAGCCTGTACAGCCGGATCGGCCTGTACATAGCTTCTATTGCCGTCGTCGCGATGGTCACGCAGACCGTCGCTGTCGCGAAGAGTGCCCCACCCACAACCGGGCCGGACAAGCCGGCACAGCAGCCTTTGGTGCGTGGAGAAGACTACACCCTCATAGGGCGGCACTTCACCGAGAGTGAGCGTGTATATTCGGAACGGGGCGCTGTACCCGTATCATCTGACAGCAGCCGAAGCGGTAGCGCCTTCATCGAGCTTGCCGTGCAGCGCAGCCAGGCGGGTCCGGTTGAGGACGACTCTGATACGAAAGAGGAGAGCCTGAAGAACAACCTCACCATCCCTCAGGATGCGCGTGAGGCCATATTCACCTCAGACCCTACCAAAGCCCCCCTCGATTTCACGGACGTAGCGCCCCACTGGTGGGCAGACGTGCCTGAGAACACCTCTGCACAAATAGAATTGCGTACCAGCAAAGACGGCAACGACTGGACCGATTGGCAGGCGATTGACGAAGAAGACATCATCATGCCGCAGGACGCGATTACGGAGACGTTCGGCAGCATGCTCTCGGTACCCCAGGACGAGCGCACTCACCGCTACGTGCAAAGCCGCGTCACCCTCCTCAGCGCCAGGAGCAACGTCAGCCCAGTCTTCCACGAGCTGACCTACACCTTCATCGACGGAGGGGTGACGCCAAACCCGCCCCAGCCGCAGCTCATAATGCAGGGCACCCCGTCAGACATCCCGAAGCCTCTAATGGTCTCACGCAAGGAGTGGGGCTCCCCACAGGGCGAGTCCAGCCCGAAGTGGACCCCCAAATACAAGCGCGCGACCCACATCGTCGTCCACCACACCGCGACCTCGAACAAAGACACCGACTGGGCCGCCCGCGTGCGCTCCATCTGGTACTTCCATACCTACACGCGCAAATGGGGCGACGTCGGCTATAACTATATGATCGACCCCAACGGCGTCATATACGAGGGGCGCGCCGGGGGCGACGACGTAGAGGCAGGGCACGCTTATCCATTCAACGTGGGGAGCGTGGGTATCGGCATGATAGGCAACTTCATGACCGTCGCGCCTTCCGCGGCAGCCCAGGCCGCCCTGATAGACCTCATCTCGTGGAAGGCGAGCCAGCGCGGCATAGACCCACTGGCTACCGAGCCTATCACCGGCTACACTAACTGCGGTGGGACCATCACCTACGTGCGCCCGACCATAGCCGGGCACCGCGACTACAAAGGCACTGCCTGCGGCGTCAAGTTCAACACGTCTAGTTGCCCAGGCGACCGCCTGTGGGATATGCTCCCCCAGATACGCGCCTCCGTCATCTCCGAGCAGCCACCTCTGCGCGCCTCCTTCACGGCCCACGACACGCCCGGCAACCTCGATCCACGCGCCACCGTAGACGTTCGCCTATCGGTGCGTAATAGCGGCTCGCTTGAGTGGCCCGCCAACGGCCAGGGTGCCGTCAGCATCGGGTATCGCTGGGTCACGCCGGATGGCAAGCCGGTCAAGGAAGGGTGGCAGGACATAAAGACGGCATTACCACGCAACGTGCCCTTCGCTGACACGGTTCAGATAACGGCCAGGCTGAACGCCCCCGTTGCGCCAGGCCATTACGTGCTCTTGTGGGATATGTATCGCGAGGGGCAGGGGTGGTTCTCCGACCAGGGGTCTCGTCCTCTCAGGGTTGACGTAGTCATTGGTACGGGTGTAGGAGATAAAGCTGCTCCCAGGTCGTCCATATTGCCTCTCCCCGTATACAGCAGCAACACGGAAATCACCGTTCGTTGGGCAGGCGAAGATGAAGCACGCGGCTCCGGTATCGTTTCCTATGACATCCAGTACCGCCTCGTCCCCAACGGCACCTGGGTTGACTGGCAGTCCGCCACCGCTCAGACGCAGGCTACGTTCGACGGAGAGGACAGCTACACCTACGAGTTCCGCAGCCGCGCCCGCGACGCAGCCGGAAATGTCGAGGCGTGGCCGGAAAAGGGGCAGTCCTACACGAACATCGACACCCGCCCCCCTCTGTTACTCCTCGATACTCCGGCCAATCGCTCATATGTAAGCCCGGGCCTGCTGGTCGTCAAAGGCAAGACCGAACCTGGCGCGTTCGTAGCCGTCAATGACACTCGCGCCCAGGAGTCGGGTGGGGTCTTTACCTCCACCATCGAAGCCCTGGGGCGCGACTTCGTCATACATGTTACAGCAGCTGACCCAGCCGGGAATGTGTCCAGTCTCGAAGTGACCGTGCAGGCAGCTCCGCGCTACAGCGACGTACCATTGGACGATCCTGCCTTCGCCGCTATTGAGTACTTGAGCGACAAAGGGATCATCAGCGGCTACACCGATGGCTCGTTCCACCCTACCGCCGAGATGACACGCGCTCAGCTCGCCAAGCTCGTCGTCACGGCACGCCGCTGGAGCATCATCAAACCCATCGAAGGGCGCTTTACAGATGTGCCCCTGGATGGCTGGATGTTCCCCTATATAGAGACAGCCGTAGCGCGTGGGGTGATGAAGGGGTACACGGATGGCACCTTCCGGCCTAATGCACCCGCGACCCGCGCCGAAGTCGTGCGGAGCATAGTGCTCGCCGCGGGGTGGCCGGTCTCCAAAGCGCCGCCTCGCAAGGCCCAGCCGGACGGTCTACCCAGCCATTGGTCAGACTCGTACGTTCAAGCCGCACGCAAGCATGGCATCATTGCTGTAGACGCTGATACTAACTTCCACCCCGACCACCCAGCGACCCGCAGCAGGGCCAGCGTGATGATCTATAACATGGTTATGAAGCTCCAGCAACCGGTGCCAGACGAAGTGCCACCCGAAGGTGGACCTGAATAGGTTCATTTCCCGCTAAAGTGGGGAAGGGACTCTGAAAAAGAGTGAGGTTCCGGCATAACCGGAACCTCATTCTTTTTCAGGGGCCTGTGTATAGGGGCACTACTCAGCCAGCATGGTAGGCGCTAATCAAGAGGCGCTGCAATAGATTTATCAAGAGGATGACCACGATTGGGGAGAAATCTATAGGTATGGGCATAATCCTCGACAGCACCGTCCGGACTGGAGCCAGCAGTGGCTCCGTGACATCCAGGAGTAACTTGCTCCAGGGGTCCTTCCCGATTGGGTAAAACCACGACAGAATGGCGCGAGCTATTACAGCCCAAGTCACTATGTCCAGCAAAATCATTGCTATTTGAAAAACGACAGCCATTTACTCAAACTCCAATCCAGGACCGAAACTAACTCGCATTCTCATATACGCCCCAGACAGCTGGACGGTTACAACTATCTGCACTCTGCAAAAACGGGGAGGTTGTCAGACCTGACAACCTCCCTCTTGTACGGCAATTCTCAGCAATGCAAGCCCCAGAGAGTCCAGGGCGCTTCAGGAAAGTGGACTAGCCCTCATCAGAGGACTCGCCCTGTTCGCCACCGCCGCCAGCAGCTTCCTCGCCCTCAGCAGCCTCAGCCTCTTCAGGCGCTTCCTCTACCTCTTCAACCTCTTCGACAGGCAGGTTGGTGATCTTGGCGACCATCTCTTCGCCCGCCGTCAGCAGGGTGACATTATCCGGTATCGACAGGTCAGAGACGTGTATGGCATCGTCTACCGCTTCGAGGCCACTGACATCTGCCTCCAAGACCGGAGGAAGGTCGGCAGGGAGCGCACGCACCTGTACGTGGTCAAGGCCATGCAGAAGCAACCCCTCCTTACGCTCGACGGCGGGCGCTTCGCCCACCAGGACGACTGCCACCGAGACGGTCATCTCTTCGCGCAGGTTGATTACCATGAAATCTACGTGACGCAGGGTGTGGGTGACAGGGTCGCGCTGCACCTTGTGGATGAAGACTTTGCGCGGGCTGGCGCTCTCCCCCACCTTGAGGTCAACGAGGCCGGTGCTGCCTGCACGCAGGTAGACGCGCTCTAATTCGCGCTGCGACACCTGCACGCTCTCCGAGTCCAGACTGTGGCCGTACACGACCCCGGGCACCATCTCCTGCCGCCCCATCTTCTTGGCAACCTTGCCGGTGTTTTCCCGGGGTTGCACTACTAACTCGTATGTCTTGTGTTCTGCCGCCATGCTACTACGTAACCTCCTATTAAGACGAAAGACGGAGGACGAAGGACGAATTCAATCTTTTCGTCGTTCGTCTTTCGTCCGCTAAATCGCGTTCTTGTCAATTATCGTCGCCTGCGTCGACGGGTCGAAGGCGTGCATCTTGTCCATATTGAACGAGACGTCCAGCACGTGGGTGGGCTGCACCTCGGTGCGAGAGTCAACGCGTGACACGAACTCATTCTTGCCCTGGAGTAGGTAGAGGTAAATCTCGCTCCCCATTGGCTCCACTACCTCAACGCGTGTGCGAACCGTCACGAGGTCCTCGGGGTTATCTTCGACCGCGAGCAGACCCGTGGCATAACGAGCATCGTGTATGTCCTCAGGGCGCAGGCCAAACATGATCTGCTTGCCGGTATACGGTTCGAGGGAAGCACGGAAGCGTGCGGGGACCCGCAACGCCAGCCCGCCATCCACACCGGCGTCGGTCGTGTTCAACGTCATGCCCCCATCACCCTGTGCGACGGTCATCGGGAGCATGTTCATAGCGGGGGTGCCGATGAAGCCTGCCACGAACATGTTGGTCGGGTTGTTGAAAATATTGCGGGGTGTGTCTACCTGCTGCAACAACCCATCCTTCATCACCCCGATGCGGTCCCCCATCGTCATAGCCTCTACCTGGTCGTGCGTAACATATACGGTGGTCGTCTGGAGGCGCTGGTGGAGCTTGTTCAACTCGGCGCGGGTCTGCACGCGCATCTTGGCGTCGAGGTTTGAGAGCGGCTCGTCCATCAGGAAGACCTGCGGCTCGCGCACGATGGCGCGGCCCAGGGCGACCCTCTGCCTCTGCCCACCCGAAAGCTGGCGCGGCTTGCGTGCCAGGTACTGCTTGATACCGAGGCTGTCGGCTACAGCATTTACCTTTTTATCTATCTGATCCTTGGGCATGTGACGCAGCTTGAGAGCGAAGGCCATGTTGTCAAAGACGTTCATGTGCGGGTAGAGAGCGTAATTCTGGAAGACCATGGCGATATCGCGATCTTTGGGCGCGACGTTGTTGACGACGCGCTCACCAATCGAGATGGTGCCGTCCGAAATGTCCTCAAGCCCCGCGATCATCCTGAGAGCGGTAGATTTACCACACCCCGATGGACCCACAAGCACCATAAACTCCTGGTCGCGTATCTCCAGGTTGAGATCCGAAACGGCTGTGACATTGCCATAACGCTTGTAAACATTGTTGAACAGGACCTTCGCCATATGTCTACCCTCTCAAAGCATCATATTGTAGGCTCGCGCTACGTTGCACCCCAAGATGCGTTGAATAGCACAAACGCCAGGCTAATCGTCAAATGAGTCGCGCAGTACCTCAAAATTCTCCAGGGCCATCCCCGTACCAATCGCCACGCACGCCAGAGGGTTGTCTGCTACGAAGCAGGGGATACCCGTTACCTGGGTGAGCAGCTCGTCAATGTGCCGCAGGAGCGCGCCTCCACCCGTCATCACCATACCGCGATCTATTATATCAGAAGCCAGCTCAGGTGGCGTGCGCTCAAGCACCTGGCGGACAGCGCCGACGATTTGCTCAAGCGGCTCTGCTATCGCCTCCACAATCTCATTGGTCCGCACTTCGATGGTTCGCGGCAGACCGGCCACCTGGTCCCGGCCCCGCACCTCCATCGTAATCTCCTCGGATGGGTCGAGAGGTAGGGCGCTACCCAGGTTTATCTTCAAATCTTCTGAGGTACGGTCGCCGATTAGGAGATTATACTTCCTCTTTATGTAGGAAGCAATAGCCTGGTCAAGCTTATCTCCCCCAACCCGAATCGAGTTGCTGACGACGATACCATTCAGCGCGATAACTGCTACCTCAGTCGTACCCCCGCCGATGTCTACGACCATGCTGCCAGTGGGCGAGTCTACGGGCACGCGTGCGCCGATAGCCGCTGCCAGAGGCTCACGTATGAGGTATGCTTCTTGGGCGCCTGCCTGCATAGCCGCGTCGCGTACGGCGCGCTGCTCAACGCTCGTCACACCGGCAGGGATGCAAATCATCACCTTCGGCTTGAACATGCTGAAGCGGCCTACCGCTTTCGCGATGAAGGTCTTCAACATGGCCTCGGTTACGAGATAGT
Source organism: Chloroflexia bacterium (assembly GCA_035274425.1). Classification (GTDB taxonomy): domain Bacteria; phylum Chloroflexota; class Chloroflexia; order QHBQ01; family JADMIH01; genus JADMIH01. The sequence continues at coordinate 34,642 of DATEOC010000036.1, read as the reverse complement.
CTGAGATGACGCCATTTTGCAGCGGGCGTACCACCTCCACAGTATCGGGCGTTCTGCCCAACATATCGTAAGCGGCCCTACCGACGGCTTTCACGCGGCCATCCTTGGTGGATATAGCCACCACTGATGGTTCGTTCAGGATTACCCCTCGCCCCTTCAAAAAGACCAATACGTTCGCTGTGCCCAGGTCAATGCCAATTGAGCGCGAAAACAAACTAACCTTCCTCCTGTCGGGAGCGCCGTCTCCGCGTACCTATCCTCAGACGCAAGGATGCGAGGCGCATGGCGGCATAGGCCGCTGCCAGGTCTGCTTCGGCACCTTTGTTGGCGAGAGCTTCCTGGGCGCGGGCGCGAGCCTGTTCGGCTGCGGCCACGTCCACTTCTTCAGATCGTTCGGCTACGTCGGCAAGCACGGTAACTTTGTCGTTGAGCACTTCCAGGAAGCCACCCGACACGACGATACTCTGCTCGTCGGCCCCGCGCTTGACGCGAAGCTCACCTATCTCCAGCACAGTCAGCAGCGGAGCATGGTGCGGCAGGATACCTACCTCGCCATCCACTGAAGGAGCAACGACCATATCTATGTTGTCTTCCGACATCACCTGCCGCTCGGCGGTGACTATCTCAAGTTTCAACGGCATATCATTAACCCTCTGAATCTGCGCATAACCAAATCATTATAACAGAACTTTGATTTTGTCGTTGTAGGTTGCCTCGCAAAGGCAACCTACAACGACAAAATCAAACACGAAAAGTTTTCCGTTTGAAAAATGTCATCGATTATCGTTGCACGATAATCGATGACATTTTTCAAACAAAGAAGGACTAGCCTTGCTCCTGCATACCCTTGCCTTTCTCAACAGCCTGGTCAATGCTGCCGACCATGTAGAAGGCCTGCTCAGGCAGGGTGTCGTGCTTGCCGTCGAGGATTTCCTTGAAGCCACGCACCGTCTCGGCTACCGACACGTACTGTCCGGGGATACCTGTGAACGCTTCAGCAGTGAACATCGGCTGCGAGAGGAATCGCTGGATGCGGCGGGCGCGGGCGACGGTCAGCTTGTCCTCTTCCGACAGCTCCTCGATGCCGAGGATGGCGATGATGTCCTGGAGGTCCTTGAAGCGCTGGAGGACCCGCTGCACGTTGCGAGCAACGTCGTAGTGGTCCTGCCCCACCGTTCGTGGGTCTAGGATGCGGGAGGTGGAGGCGAGGGGGTCTACGGCGGGGAAGAGCGCCTGTGCAGCCAGTGCGCGCTCAAGGTTGATCGTCGCGTCCAAGTGGGCGAAGGTTGTTGCGGGCGCGGGATCAGTGTAGTCGTCGGCGGGCACGTAAATAGCCTGCACGGATGTGATGGAGCCGTTCTTCGTGGTTGTAATGCGCTCCTGTAGCTGGCCCATCTCGGTCGCCAGCGTTGGCTGGTATCCCACCGCGGAGGGCATACGCCCCAGGAGGGCGGACACTTCAGACCCCGCCTGCACGAAGCGGAAGATGTTGTCTATGAAGACCAGCAGGTCAGCGCCCTCGGTATCGCGGAAGTACTCGGCCATCGTGAGGCCGGTGAGGCCTACACGCAAACGCGCTCCGGGAGGCTCGTTCATTTGCCCGAAGACCATGACGGTCTTCTCCAGCACGCCTGCCTCCTCCATCTCCTTGTAGAGCTGCGTGCCCTCGCGGGTCCGCTCGCCCACGCCACAGAAGACGGAGTAACCGCCGTGCTGCTTGGCGACGTTGTTGATGAGTTCGGTGATGATAACCGTTTTGCCCACGCCAGCGCCGCCGAAGACTCCGATCTTACCACCCCTGGAGAAGGGCGCAATCAGGTCGATGACCTTCAGGCCCGTCTCGAAGAGTTGCGCCTGGGTTGATTGGTCCTCAAATGAGGGTGGCTCGCGGTGGATTGGGTAGTGCTGCTCGGCCTCTATGGGGCCGCGCTCGTCTATGGGGTCGCCAACGACATTGATTACCCGGCCCAGTGTCGCCTTGCCGACAGGGACCCGGATGGCAGTCCCGGTGTCAACCGCAGCCATACCGCGCCGCAAGCCGTCGGTAGTCGACATTGAGACCGCACGAACCCAGTCGTTACCCAGGTGTTGCTGCACCTCACACACAAGGCGCTCCGATGTGCGGGTGCGGTTATCGTCACCGCCCAGGTTGGGCATATCTATCTCGATTGCATTGTATATAGCTGGTAGCTGGTCCGGCGGGAACTCGATGTCTACCACCGGACCCGTTATTTGTACTATTCTTCCTGTTGCAGGCATTTGTTATCCTCCTAGTTCTGAAACGTGAAACGTGATTGGTAACAGTTGATAACGTCTGTCGTCTGTCGTCTGTCGTCTGTCGTCTGTCGTCCGTCGTCAAGCGATGCGCTTGAGCCACCAGCCCATCGTTGCGCCTGCCAGCAGGTTTGCGGGAAGCAGCCACAGCATGCTTAGGCGTCCAGACGTAAGGGCATTCAAGAAAAGCACGTCTACAAACAGCCAGATAAGTAGTCCGTAGAGCGCGCCGCCGAGTGCGGGGTGCAGGTTAAACCTGCGGAAGATTGGCATATATGAAGGTAGGCCCATGCCTAGCAAGGCGAAGATTAGCAGGGTCAACACCAACCCTAACAACAGGGACGCCATATCAGGCGAAGCGGTGTTGAAGTTCTGGACGCCAGTGAAGATAGAGCCCACCACGCTGGCCGAGCTCCACCAGCTTCTCTCAGGCGTAAGGAAATCTGATAGCACCATCACGACGGTAGCGACGACCCCGCCAATCAGTCCGGCCACTGCGCCTTCAAGCAGCTTCGCCGATGTTTTCTTGGGGTAGTAAATCTGCGCCATCGTCTAGCTCCCTAGCTCGTGAGAGCCGTCGCGCCGCTGGAGACCTCTATGATCTCCCTGGTGATGTTGGCCTGGCGCAACTTGTTATAGGCCAGAGTCAGATCGCTGATCATGTCTTTGGCGCTCTGGGTGGCGTTACGCATAGCCACCATGCGGGCGCTCTGCTCGGAAGCTATGTGCTCGAGGAGCGCCTGATACACCCTCACCTCGACGTAGCGCAGCACGAGCTGAGACAGCACCTCGGCAGGGCTGGGCTCATATATGTACTCAACCGCATCCCCTTCAGTCTCCTGGGTACGATTGTCCCCAGGCATATCTCCTTCCTCGCCCGTACCTTTTACGTCAATCGGCAGGAGGCGGTAGACTGTGGGCCTCTGGATGAGGGTGTTCACATAGTCGGTGTACACAAGGTACACGGCGTCTACGCGCCCAGTCGTGAACTCTTCGGTGGCGACCCGTGCTATAGGGTAGATGTCGCGCACGGAAGGGCGGTCCCCGATATTGATGAACTCAGCGATGAGGGGACGGCCATACCTGACCATGAAGTCGCGCCCCTTGCGTCCGACCGCCACCATGCTCACGGGTGCGTCAGCTTCGTTCAATATGAACCGGGTGGTGCGGCGTATCACGTTGGTGTTGAGCGCACCCGCCAAACCCTTATCGGCGGTGAACATGATTACGAGTGCGTTCTTGACGGGGCGTGACTTGAGGAGGGGGTGTATCTCGTCGGCATCGCTCCCCTGCAAGCGCCCGGCCAGGTTGTGGATGACACCTGCTATCTTCTCGGCGTAGGGGCGACCCGCAAGCACGGCCTGCTGGGCGCGCTTCATACGTGACGCGGCCACCATCTCCATCGCGCGAGTGATCTGGGCTATGTTCTTCGCCGACCTGATGCGGCGGCGTACTTCTCGTGTGCTAGGCATCGTCTTATTTTGGATTTTCGATTTTGGATTTTGGATTTCAGAGGGCTACTCCAAAATCGCAAATCCTAAATCTAAAATCGTTAGAACTTGACCGTTCGGTTGTATTCTAGGATCGCCTTCTTGAGCGTCTCGGTAGTCTCGTCGGAGATGCGCTTTTCGGTGGTGATCGTTTCCAGTATCTCTGGGTGAGCCGTGCGCATGAAGTCATGGAAGCCATCCTCCCAGTCACGCACTTTATCTATAGGCACCTCGTCAAGGTAGCCGTTGGTCACAGCATAGATTACGGCGACCTGCTGGGCTACGGGGAGGGGGCTATACTGGGGCTGTTTGAGGATTTCCTGGATGCGCTGCCCTTTGTCCAACTGCGCTTTGGTCGCCTTGTCCAGGTCGGAGCCGAACTGGGCGAAGGCCGCAAGCTCGCGGAACTGCGCCATGTCGAGCTTGAGGCGTCCCGCCACCTGGCGGTATGCTTTTATCTGGGCGTCACCTCCCACGCGGCTCACGGAGACACCAACATTGATGGCTGGGCGGATACCGGCGTAGAAGAGGTCCGGCTCAAGGAATATCTGCCCGTCGGTGATGGAGATAACGTTCGTCGGGATGTACGCCGACACGTCGTTCGCCTGCGTCTCGATGAGTGGGAAGGCCGTTAGCGAGCCGCCACCCTGGCTCTCGTGCATGCGGGCGGCGCGCTCCAGGAGGCGCGAGTGCAGGTAGAATACGTCACCTGGGTAGGCTTCACGTCCGGGAGGTCGCCTCAGAAGGAGGGACATCTGGCGGTACGCCCACGCGTGCTTGCTCAGGTCATCATATACGATAAGGCAGTCACGACCATTCTCCATGAACTCCTCACCCATCGCGCACCCCGCGTAGGGAGCGAGGTATTGTAGCGGAGCAGGGTCAGCAGCGGTGGCCGCCACGATAATCGTGTGGGCCATCGCGCCCGAAGCCTCAAGTTGGCCCACGACCTGGGCGACCTGGGAGGCCTTCTGCCCGATGGCGACGTAGATACAAAGCACGCCGCTATCTTTCTGGTTGATGATAGCGTCAATCGCGATGGCCGTTTTGCCTGTCTGGCGGTCGCCGATGATAAGCTCGCGCTGCCCGCGCCCAATCGGTATCATCGAGTCGATGGCCTTGACGCCCGTCTGTACCGGGGTGTCAACGTTCTGGCGGTATACCACGCCCGGAGCGATACGCTCCACGGGGCGCGTCTTGATGCCTGCGGGGAGATCGCCCTTGCCATCTATCGGCTCGCCAAGCCCGTTCACTACCCTACCGAGCAGAGCATCGCCAACGGGCACTTCAACGATGCGCCCGGTAGTGCGAACGGTGTTCCCTTCCTCGATGCCTGTGTATTGGCCGAGGATAACCGCGCCAACCGACTCCTCTTCGAGGTTGAGGGCCATGCCCATGACGGTGCCGCGCTCCCCTTCCACTTCACCCTTGGTATCGAACTCAAGAAGTTCCGAGGACATCGCTCCTGAGAGGCCATGCACCCGCGCGATACCGTCTCCGACTTCTACGACCGTGCCAACACTCACCGAGCGAGTGGACTGCCCGGCCTTCTCTATCTCCTCACGTATGAGGGAGCTAATCTCTTCTGCGCGTAGCGCCATGGAAATCTCCTTTCTTTGGACGACGGACGACGGACGACAGACGACGGCTGCTATTATTCACCATTTTCTACTTGCGGCTCATCTAATGTCATCATTACTTCATCGTTTATCGTTTACCATATCCGTCGTCCGTCGTCCGTCGTCTAAGTAAGCCTTTCGCTCAACTCCGCGAGGCGGGTGGCTACGCTCGCGTCTATAAGTTCATCTCCTATGCGGGTGATGAGACCCCCCAGGATGCGGGGGTCGTGATGCACCCTCAGCTCTATTGTCTTACCTGTTATCCGCGATAGCTGGTCGGCCACCCGCTGCTTATTGGCATCATCCAGGGGTACAGCCGACGTAACGTCTGCTACGATAATGCCCTTCTCTTTATTGTATAGGTCTTGATAAATCTCTAATATCCTGGGCAGGCTAGCAACACGATGGCGGCGTAACAGCAGCATAAGCAGGTTCACCGCGAGGTCGTCAACCAGACCCTTTTGCAGTAGCTGCTCCACTACCTGCTTCTGGTCCGTCTCTGTTAGCTTGGGGTCCTCGAGCGTCGTGACAACGTTGGGCGCGCCAAAGACGCCGCTCATCACCTTCAAGTCATTGAGCCAACGGTCTAGAGTATCGTTGTCTTTGGCGATGTCAAGCACGGCCTGGGCGTACCGCCGTGCCGCCGGTCCACGTGTTGCCACTCTGTGTCTCCTTGACGAAAGACGAAGGACGAAAGACGAATTGCCTGATTTCTATCGAATTACATCCAGATGCTAGTACTGACCTTTTTGTCCTCCGTCCTTCGTCCGTCTCATCCTCTCCCAAACCCGCCGCGCGCACGTTCCGTTTCGGCAAGCGCCTCATCAACCAGACGTTCGTGATCCGATGAGTTAAGGGTCTTGCCTATCACCCGACCAGCTGCTATCAGTACGAGGCGAGCCACTTCGTGCTGAAGCTCCTCTTTGGCCCTGCGCGTGTCTGCTTCTCTTTGCGCCCCTGCTTCGGCAAGCAACTTCTCGCGCAGTTCGAGTGCTTCAGCCCGGGCGGCATCAATTGTACGCTGGCTCATCTGCTGGGCTTGAGCTAACATCTCGCGGGTCTCGGCCTGAGCTTTCACGATAATGGCTTCCGCGCGCTTGGCGGCTTCGGCGTTGTCGCGTTTGATCTGCTCGGCCTGGTCCATGCTCTCCTGGATGCGGTTGCGCCGCTCGTCGAGCATCTTCACGATAGGTCCATAGGCGAACCTGGAAAGGAGAAACATGAGCAGGCCGAATGCGAGGCACTGCCAGATCAGGTTGCCAAATGCTATTCCTAGTGCATCAAACATTGACGGTTTCCTTCCGGTATGCGAAACCGGCCTCTAGGAGGCTCGCCGCGAATGGTTGCACGGGCCACGCTCCCAACTGGCAGCATGGCCGCTTATACCAAACAGCGGCTCGCCCGCTGCGGCTTAACCTACGAAGATGATGACCAGGGCCACGACCAGGGCATAAATAGCCACGGCTTCGGCGAAACCGAGGCCCAGGATCATGGCTGTGCGGATGGGACCTTCGGCGTCGGGGTTGCGGCCAATCGCCTGCGTCGCGCCCCAGGTGCCGATGCCGAGGCCGATGCCAGGGCCGATGCCACCCAGGCCAATGGCGAGACCTGCTGCCAGCAACTTGGTGCCGCTATCCGCCGTGGCGGTCTGCGCTGCGATACTGCCCGCGATATTCAAAGCTTCTAAAAACACAGATTCTTCCTCCCGCTCGTAGAATTTGATATTGTCCTGCTGGTTCATTGGCCCCGGAGGGCCCTTTTGAGCCGGAAAGCCCACGCCTTCCAATTCTCACGATTTTGGATTTTGGATTTTGGATTTTCGATTGATACTTAATTCCAAAATCGAAAATCCAAAATCCAAAATTGACTTATCCCATGTGTCTCTCGGTGCCGCTCTTTGGCTCGGTGCCTGGCACTTCCACACCGGTGTCGCCGCTGCGGTCCTGTCCTGTCAGCTTATGGGCGATTTCGTGCCCTAGCTCTTCCATCTCGCCTGTGGGGGCTGCGTGATCGCCGGTATGGGCTTCGCCATGCCCACCGCCATGGCCTGGGCCTCCTGCGTGGCCCGCGACGGCGGTTGATATGTACACCAGCGTCAGGATCGAGAAGATAAGCGCCTGGATCAGACCGAAGAGAAGCTCCACTCCCAGGAATATGAAAGCTCCAAATCCGAGGAAGAGGCTGCCAAGTAGCGCGTACATGACCGTCACCAGCACCTCGCCTCCGAAGATGTTGCCGAAGAGACGGAAGCTGAGGGAGATGACACGAGAGATTTCACCGATTATGTGGAGAGGCGCGAGGAATATCGGCGTCGTTAGCTCCTTGATATACCCGCCCACGCCATGAGCCGCGATACCTGCTATCTGCACGATACCCACTGCCAGGAGGGCCATCGCCAGGGTCGTGTTCAGGTCGGCATTCGGGGCGCGCAGGAAAGGTATAAACTCTTCCTTGCCTTCCTGCTTGCAAATGTCAGTAGGGAGGCCGGATTTTGCTTCCTCAGCAGGCTGCGCGTCCTCCGCTGGGTGCTCTTCTTCCTGCAAGATAGGGGCGGCAAGTCCGGGCACGCTTACAATCTGCGCGTTATCTTTCTGGATTACAAGCGTGTGCTCGGTCTCAGCGCCTGGAGCTGTGTGGTGCTCTGTGCAATAGCCTATCGTGCCGACGCCTGGCAGGAGGCCGGCGTAGTTGGCCGTCAGGATGAAGATGAAGAGAGTCGCGATGAGGGGAAAGATGCGGCGACCGACGCGGCGGCCTGCGGTGCCTTCGGTGATGCCGAGGAGGAGTTCCACAATCGCCTCAGCGAAGTTCTGGATGCCCGATGGGACCAGCTTCATCCTGCGCGTGGCGAGCCAGAAGAATAGGGCCAGCCCGGCAACGACGATGAGCGTATAGAGCATCGAGTTGGTGAACGCGATGCCGAAGAGATTGACAAGGGTCTCAGCCTTGATGCTTATAGGGGGAAGTTTTGTGCCTAAATCAATTTCCATCTGCCTTCAGTCCTTCTCCCTGTAATAGTGCGATGGCCTTAGTAAATGTAGCTGCTGAGCCGCCCCCAGTGGGGCTTTCGGAAGGCGCGGTTGACCCTTACTGCATGATTCGTGCCCCGCCCTGCTGCTATTCGCTTTTGCCTTTCGAGACTTCGTCGTCGGAAAGGTTGGGCTTTCCGGCCCCATCTCCTCGCCTTGTCGGCACCTTAGCTAGCTGGTAGAGCGCGGCTCCCGCCGAGAGTAGCCCGAGAAATATTCCTACGAAGAGGAGCCAGGGAGCCGTACGGAATTGAGCATCGAGCCAAGCGCCCCCACCGATAAATACCACCATCGGCAACGCTATCGAAAAGCCAAGCTGCGCTACCAGCGCCAGGGCGGTTGTCGCACCTTTATCTTTCTCGTTCATTGCGCCGCTCCCTAACTAATCTGGGGCTTCATTCCGAAGGAATCGCGGCGAATTATATCACAGGGGCGTGAGCAGGAACAAGGAGACTTGCTTGCGATAATTGCCGAACGAAACGGTTCAAGATTCCCCTGGGCCTCCAGCCGGATTATAGCAAACAAGAAAAAGTTTGTCAACTTTTTCACAAACTTTTCCATGCCACCCCTATCCGCGAAGTCCGAAGACACAAATGTACGCCTATCCAGGGCACAAGTTAGAGATATTGGAAGGCTGGTGTTACTTCGTGTTACTTCTGTCTCAGAAGCAGCATAACATCGCGTTCATCGGTGGTTACGCCTTCAAGGAAGAAGTTAGTACCGGTGAGACTTGATTCGAGAAACTTGTTCATCTCGCTGACAACTAGGTCGTTGTTAACTCTATCGATGGCGCGGGTAATCTCGCCCTTCAGGTTAAACGGTAGGAGGTCCAGGGATAGGTTAAGGTTGCCGAGCTGTGGGTCGCCGACCATGTTGATTACCAATTCGCCATCCTGGACGTTTATCTGGTTCTTGATCGCGGCGCTTATATCGGTGGAGACGAAAGGTATATTTACATGGAAGTTTGCCTGGTAATCTATTCTATTCTCAGATGTTATCTCTATACTGACAGCGATAAGGGTAAGGTTAGGGTTGACACTCTGAAAGCCTTCTCCCAGCCGCTTCCCGGCTTCGCTGCTCAGGTACTGTTCGGAGATAGTGATCGTAACGTCAGGCTCATCTGTAACGGTTTGTACCAACGCGGGTATGCGCGTATAGACGAGCGCTGTAAGGATGATTATCAGCGCGAAGCCGAGTATACCGCCCACCACCATACCGGCCCCAAACCAGAGCATGCGCACACCGCGTATCTTCCTGCGGTAGACTCTATGGAGAGGGTGGTGCAGGTAGTCGCTGTGGGGCTGGTGGTATGTTGCGAGCGGCCCCGTATATCCACGCAACGCGGGCGGAGGGACCTGGGCGTGTGGGCGCGTCGAGTTGGGGTCGCTGTTCATGCTATGCGCCGGAGCTTCGCCGCTTGAGCCAGTCGACCAGATCAGCGTGCTGGATGCAAACTATTTTATGCCCGGCTCGCTCCGCCTTTAGCTCCCCATCGCGAGCAGCGTGGATAATCACTTCGATGCTCGTTCCGAGCAGGCGCGCCGCTTCCTCCGGAGTATACTCCTCCTGGAGAAGGTCTACGTGTGCCCGGTCGTGCGCATGTGCCCGTGAGTGCGAGAGGAGGCGTAACGGATCGTCCGGCTCCTCGTCCTCCGTCCTATAGACGTTATGCCCGCCTTCCTCCATGTCCTTCCAGGTCCTATCAACACGTCCCAATTCAATCGGATCGTCCATCAAACCCCTCCTTCAAGTGCGGAATGTGGAGTGCGGAGTGCGGAATAGTAATCAGCAGCCAACCCAAAGTCCCAAGTCCAAGGTCCAAAGTTTTCTAAACGCCAAGACGCCAAGGGAGCAAAGAACGCCAAGATTTTTAAAGATTCACCGCATAGACGCAGAGTACGCAGAGGTTTTAGGGAATTACGAATTAGGCACTAATCTCACGCATCACGTTTCACTCTGTCGTCCTTCGTCCTTCGTCCATCACGCTTCCACTCTCGCCAACCACGACTTCGGGTCGCGAAGCTCCTCAAGAGTGGGGAGCATTTCGGGGCCTTCCCAGACGCGGTTGGCGGTAGCGACGCCGCGCTCGGCAACTATGTTGTTGATGAAGCTCTCCCCCAGCTTGTACTGCTCCATCTTGAGCGCGAGGCCCGTTATCCTGATGAAGAGCTTTTCAGCAGGGCTGCGCCTCTCTGCGCGCTGGTCAATGCGCTCCTTGATCGTCGCGTAGGTTGGAAGGAGGCGCTCACCTACCGAGTTCATAATGTAGTTGCTGTACCCCTCGACTATGGACATGACCGCCTGGAGCTTGCTAAATAGGGCACGCTGCTCCGGACTCATCATCACCTCGATCCAGCTATCACCTTCCTTGCGGCTTGCTCGCGCCCGCTCTATCATGGACCGGAAGCCGCCGAGACTCGTGCCGTACTGCAATATCTCGTCCCCCAGGCAGCTTATGTATTGCTCGAGGAGGCTGTTGAAGTATTCGCGCACCCAGGGGTAGGCTTCGAACTCGTAGGCATGGGTGGTCTCGTGGAGAGCTATCCAGAGGCGGAAATCGTTCGGGTCCAGGCCAAGCTCGGTCTGCACCCCCGAAATATTCGGCTCGACGAAGTACAGCTTGCCCGCCGATACCGGTTCTTTGCCGAGGAGAGCGAGGTCGTACTGCCCCAGCACGCGCCTCGCGAGGTAACCCATCAATATGCCAAGCTGGCTGCTAAGCATCGTCTGGCTGAGGCCGCCGAGTAGAGCGGTGCCCAGGGAGTTGGACGGTTGAACTCGCCTGTAGAGGGCCTCTACGTGGTCGAATAGCTGCTTGAAGTTGGCGATGTTAGCGTCTATCCATTCGGTGCGGCTGAAGGCCTGTATCTGGTCAATGGGGGCGGGGAGGTCGCGCCCCATCTCGGCTGTGATGACGGGGTAGCAGCGGTCTACCATGTTGGAATAATATGCTTCCCATATCTCATGCCAGTCGGCGGGAGGCGGCTCTTCCTTGACAATCTGGCGGGCCACGCTCCGCACGCGCCCCCATTCAATGAGGGGAGGAAGACCATCCCTGGCGTATTGCTTCCGTTTGGTGCCTGCGTAGGCGACACCCAGGACGCCCACGGTGGCTCCTGCGATCAGGCCCAGCCCCACCAGGCGCGGGTCTACTTTATTGCTCGTGCGTGACATGTGACTCCCATCTTCCCGCCATAATATAGGAGGCAGGCCAAATTACTATACCCCCTGCATGGATGTGCGTCAAGGCATCGCTTATCCAGAGATGGGTGAATCTTATCTTGAAACAGACTTCTCTTATGGTGTCAAGATCATTGCTCTCTGCATCTGCGGCCTGATGTTTGCTATACTTTAGACTTATAGAAGTGAGAGGTCGGTATCGATTCCCAAATTCGGAAATAAAACAAATCGAAACAGAACCATAGACGAAAATAGCCATAGAGAGGACTAATCAATGATGGAAACAGTATTACAGTTAACCCCAGAGCGTTTCTCCGAAGGGATGACCGTCGCACAATTCGTAGAGGGGATGAGCAAGAACAAGGAGCTTTTCCAGGAGAGATACGACAGTTACAAACTGAGCGATGAGGTTGCCTCAGAGTTGCGCGAGATGGGGCTGCGATTGAAGGTGCTGGTGCTGCTTGAGGACTGGTGCGGTGACGTTCTGCGCTATGTGCCGGTCTTTGCCCGCATGGCCGAGGCCGCCGGAACGTGGCAGGTGCGCCTATTCTGCCGCGACGAGCACCTCGATATGGCCGACACGTGGCGCAAGAACGGCCAGTTTAGATCTATACCCGTCATCGTCTTCTTCGATGAGGAGCTGCATGAAGTAGGCTGCTTCATAGAGAAGCCCGCCGCCGTGTATGGCGATGATCACAGCTCGCGCGACCAATTCGCCCGCCAACACCCCCACCTTGCCGACGCCCACGTTCCCCCGCTTGAGATGAGCCCTGACACTTACAATCTGTACGTGGAGTTCATTCGCGAGTTCCGCGCGAATAACACTACGCGGTGGCAGGATATGTTCGTTCAAGAGATACTGGAGAAGTTACGTAACGTGCCGGTAGCCGCCTAGAGGCGTTGCACTCGTTGCAACGTCAAGATAAATAGTTGGCAGAGGTTATCAACCAAAATGAGCGCCACAGGCGCTCATTTTGGTTGACTAAGAAAGGATTATCTTTTAGTCACAACCCTGTTTGTGACACTCAAGGTGCGCGCAGGTTCGACATTGCCATTCACGTCAACGGCGCGGTAGGTGAGGGTGCTGCCAGATTGGAGGTTGACGGGAGCGGTATAACGTGTGTAAGGCCCTGTGCCTATCTTATACTCGATGCCGGAGACTCCTACATTGTCCTGGGCCGTGATGGTAACAATATAGCTCGACCCGCCCGGGGATACCATCGCCACTGATGAGGGCGTGACCCCTTCCCTGAAATTGAAGCTCGCGTTATAGCTAATATCCGCTATCTTGGCTTGCCCTGCTATGGAGGGATGGAAATAGTCGCGTGTGGATACGTCACTTGGCACGAAGTTGGTGTTGAAGGCGGCGTTATTGTCGAAGTGGCAGTGGATATTCGTTGCGCACACCTCGGCCAGTTGCGTGTTGTAATCAATCACGCGCTGGCGCACGCGGTTGCGCCGGTCCACATCTTCCTGGGCGGTGGAGAGGGGGTTGGCGAGCATCGACTGGCAGATGCCGAACAAGCTCCAGGTAGAGCGTGCGGAGGAGTCGTCCTTGAGGATAAACCATAAGTTGTAGATGTTGGGCACGCTCAGGATGTATATGCGGGAGTCCGGGAGTCCCGCTGCCAGGGTGTTCATGGCGACCTGGAATTGGGCGCGATAGGTCGAAACGGGCGTCATCTGCGCTTCGGTGTCTGTGCAGGCGTCATTAGCGCCGAGGAGGATAGTGACGTAAGCCGCGCCCTGGGATACGGCGTTCTGCACCTGGCCGTTGAGGTCTACCATTTGCGCGCCCGTCACGGCGTCGTTGAAAGTGCGGCCATTGATAGGCGGGTGATCGGGGAGGATGCGCGAGTAGTGGCTGAGCACAGTCGCGTTCGTCCCGGTAGACCATGAGTTGGCGGGAGCATCGGTGAAGGGGAAGCTACCTGTGTTGAAACCGCGAGTGATAGAGTCGCCCGTAGAAGCTATAGAGTCCGGATAGCCGGCGATTGCCGGGGCTGTTATGACCTCGGTGTACGGAATGCTTGCGGCTGCGGCTCCAGGAGTGTAGGTCGCTGCGAAGGTGGACAGCAACAATAGGGCCGCTATGATATATCTGGAACGCTTTTGTGTAAGTATCACGCTCGTAAGGACTCCAATGCAGGCTTATGTACCAAGAGTAAGTTTCGCAGCCTGTATTACGTAAGGCACGCGAAATCACGGTGCACCAGTAATGTTACCATACTGGTACACCGTTAGTATAACATCATAACTATGATAAGTTAATCCCCAAGTCGACAGAGGTTTAGGAATCGGCTAGCTGCTTGGGTGTTGCCTCGTGGTTGTCCAGGTTGCAGGCACTCTCTTGATGCTGTAGGAGCTTACAGGAGTCGTTCTTAGAGATATTTGTGTCGAGTCTGCTCTTGCTATCGTTCGTGCTTCATACACGCTCAATCAATCAAATTTGTCTTGCTGCCACGCAGTTATCGTCCTAATGATAATAATCAATAGAGCAGCTGCAACGATATTCAGAATATCTGCAACTAGAGTCAGCCAGGTTCCAGTAAGGAACGCGGCCAAATCATTAGACCTTCTGAAGAGGACATTGGAAAAGCACACCAGCAACCCGACGCTGATCCATGCGGCCCACCAGAAGCCAAGTATGGAGGGTACCGGCTTTGCTTTCCACCGTACGCCCGTAGGGTCGTCAATGTCGGGATCGCTCGCCTTGCAAATTTCCGCGACCGCCTGGAAGGGACGCACGAAGCTCATAAAGGGTATGAAGAACCAGCCGACTGCCCAGCGTGGCGTAAATCTAAGGTCTTGAGCGCCAAGAGCAGGCAGGTTTCGGTTTGCTCGATGTATCCACATCAAGACGAAGACCACCAGGATCACATATACCCAGAAATGCAATGTGAGGATCAGTGCCTGACGGTCATCATTGGCTGTCTCTTCCAGATATGTAATTGACTGACCCCGCGCAATTCGGTTGAGGAGGTTTATTTGGAGCCAATCCGCTACCGTAGCAAACGCATTAAGCATCATCCCTATCGCGAGGAAGATTATTGCCCATCGTGCGCGCAACTGGCCGGACTCGAAAGGCCGTTCGGTTTTAGATTTATTTGCCATAAGGACCTACTTGTATAAAATATGCTGAAGTTATGAAAACAATAAGCCCGCCAGACGACAAAAAGGAGCCTTCAGAGTGGAAGGCTCCTTCATTATAGCGGCTATTTTGCGGCGGTTTAACTCTGCAAAGCGGTACTTAAGTCCTCGATTATATCCCCCACATCCTCACACCCGACAGAGAGACGTATCAGCCCCGGCTTGATACCTGCCTTGTCGCGCTCTTCATCGCTCTGGTGGAGGTGAATCATGGATGCAGGGTGGGTGATGAGGGTCTCGACCCCGCCGAGGCTGACGGCGAGGGTGCATACCTCTGTACGCCCGATCACGCGATATGCGGCTTCGTACCCACCTTTCACCTCGAACGACATCATGGCGCTGAAGCCGCCGCGCATCTGCGCCTTCGCAAGCTCGTGCTGGGGGTGGGACGGCAAGCCGGGATAGTAGACGCGCTCCACAGCCGGGTGGCCCTCCAGGAAGCGAGCCACTTCGAGGCCGTTGAGGTTATGCACGGCCATGCGCATAGCGTACGTTTGCAGCCCCCGTCGCAGTAGCCACGCCTCGAATGGGTGCAGGATAGGGCCGTACACCCGCAAGTACTCCCATGCGGAGTCTATCAGCTTACGCGACCCCATAAGCGCACCTGCCGTTACGTCCGCGTGGCCGTTGAGGTACTTCGTGGCGCTGTGCAGCACGAGGTCGTAGCCCAGATCGAGGGGGCATTGGTTGTATGAGGAAGCAAAGGTGTTGTCGGTGATGGCGATAGCCCCCGCTTCGTGTGCTAGCTGGGCAGTTGCGCGCAGGTCGGTCAGCTCCATCGTGGGGTTGGTAGGCGACTCGGTGTAAACTACCTTCGTGTTCGGGCGTATCGCGCGTGCGAATGCTTCGGTATCGCACTGGTCCACAAGTGTCACTTCCACGCCGAAGCGAGGTAAGGTGTGCCCCAGCATAGACATGGTGGCTGTGTAGTGAGTGTTCTGAGCCACGATATGGTCGCCCGTTTGCAGATTTGACATGAGGGCGACCGTCATAGCAGCCGCGCCCGACCCCAGGGCAAGGGCAGCCTCCGCCCCCTCTAGCTCCGCCAGCACTACCTCTACCTGCTTGTTGTTAGGTGTGCCGTAGCGGGTATAGAAAGTGGCAGGTGCCGTTTGTGAGGCGAGCGCCGCGCCCTCCTCCGGCGTATTCAACCGGAATGTGCTCGTCTGGTAGATGGCGGGCGAGAGGGCAGGAGTGTCGTTGGCCTCCTGCGCGCCATGTATGAGGCGGGTTTGCAGGCCACGCTTGCGAGGTTCTGATTTCATATTCGCTCCGTTTCTTTGTTCAAAGTTCAAGGTTCAAGGTTCAAAGTTCAAAGTTCAAAGTTCACAGCCGTTTTCAGACTTTGAACCTTGAACCTTGAACTTTGAACTCTCATTCGTACCTCAACGCTTCCGCCGGATATATCTTCGAGGCGGAGCGGGCGGGAAGTATGGTCGTAATGAGTGAGACCACGTAGGCCAGCACCACTATCAACCCTATCTGGCCGAACGGGACTATATACTCCACCGTAGGCGTATCCTTGCGGATGAATTGCACCATATTATAGGAGAGTATCAGACCCAGCACCACGCCTATCAGTATACCCAAGAGCGCGATAAAGGACGACTCCAGCAGGAAGGATAGACCCACCATGTTGCGCTGGTAGCCTATGGCGCGCAACACCCCTATCTGCTGCCTTCTCTCCACGACGGCCCGCGTGCTGATAACCCCAAGCGCGGCTACACCCACGAAAAGCCCCAACGCCAGGAAGCCTTGCAGCAGATTGCCCAGCGACTGGCTGAGCGCAAGCTGCGTGCGCAACTGGTCCGCGATGACCACAGGCTCAAGCCCGTTGTCGAGGAAGGCAGAACCTAGCTCCCGCCGCAGCTCCTGGACCTGACTGCTCTTCTGCGCGGTGCCGGCACTGGATGCCACCCGGAAGAAGTAGTTGGTAGTCGGTAGCTCCGTGAGGCTGGCGTTGCCTGTCAGGCCCTGCAACATCTGCGGGGGGAGGAGGTCCGTAGCCAGCTTCTTGTTGGCATACATGCCGATGTAGAAGTTGGCGTTCCTATTCAACACGCCTATTACTTTCACCTTCGCAGGCTGGAGACCCGGTATTCCTAAAGCCCCAGGCGCTCGAAACTCCAAATCTACCGGCTCCATGACCGGATTTCCCGGGTCCACACCTGATATGGTGAGGATATTCGGGCCGGCCCCACCCGCCCCACCCGCGCTGCCAATGACTACCGGGAGTATATCAACTACTACGAGCGTGGGATCGTTGAGGACAGCATCCCACACCTGGCGGTCAGTCTCGTAGCCCTTCGCACGCACGCTCAAGCTGAACTGGTTGTCCCCCAGGAAAGTGTCGTCTGCGAAGCGTGTGTTGTAGAAACGCCACCCGCCACTGGGGGTCGAGGATTGTGGGGTCCCAAGCTGGCGCATCTCCAGGGGGACGAGGGTCTGCCCGGCGATAGAAGAGAATTTCCCCTTGAGGTTGGGATTGCTCTCGATTTGCTGGCGGATGTCGGGGATGGGGTTGTTGAAAGAAATTGTCGCCTGGATGTCGTAACCGCCCGATACCTCCGGCTTGTTCGGGTCTATCTGCTGGTTTATCGAGAATAGCACCGACATCGCGATCAGCACAAAAATTATCAGGCTGAACATCGCAATCGCCATCCCCGTGCGGAAGATAGAGGACATCGGGTATGCAACCGCCGTCTTGAGGACCGGCCTCATCCGCCCGGAGCGCCCCAACAGCTTCGTGAGTGCGCCGAGCAAGATGTCGGAGTTATACATCACCACCCACACCGCGCCGAGCACCATCATAATGCCGCCGATAAACATGACGTTCGTGATGCCGTCGTCCCCAAACGCGGGCGCGCCTATCCAATCATGCAGCACGTCAATGGGCAGTATCCAGTATGCGAGCAAAGCAAGACCCGCGAACGTAAAGGCGATACGGTTGCGCCTGGCGGGGCGTACCCCCCTACGAGTAAGTATCCATCGCAGGGTCATGCCGAGGGCTATGAGCGTGAGGGACGCGCCCAGGTGGAAGTAGAGGCCGTTATTCGTCGCCCACCCCAGGATGAACAGGAGCACACCCAGCGTGCCCGTGACCGGTCCGCTCTTGAGAAGCGAGGCGATGAGAGAGAAAATAGCGCCGATGCAGCCCAAAGGCCGTCGTTGGCCCAATTGGTTGAAAGGCTCCGTCAGTTGATGGCGTAGCGAAGGGTCGGCTTTGTGTGCGTCGGGTATGTCGCGTATCGCTGCCACGATGTTGAGCCGTGAAACGCGCGACGCGGAGATGGCTACCGTCAGGAACGTGATGAGCGTTCCGATGCAGTAAGCTACCACAACCGAGCGCAATTCAATATGCGGGGTGAGGCTGAAGCCAAAGGTGCCCACGATGCCAGAGATGATGCCCACCATCAGGAAGCTGAGGGCTACACCCAGCGCGGCTCCTATCGCGGCGGCGGCCAGGTCATAAGCCAGCCCCTCGAAGACGAACGTCTGCGTGAGGTCCCCGCGCTGGATACCGACCGCACGGGCCATTCCCATCTCGCTCTTGCGCTCGGCGGCGAGCATGGTGAAAATGAGGAAGATGAGGAGTATCCCGGCGGCGATGGAGAAGAGAGAGGTGGCGACGAAGAGGGTGGTAAAGAGGTTGCCAAAGAGGTTGGCGGTCTCTATCGCGTCCTTCTTGACCTCCTCAACCGTGTACGTTTTGGTATCTACTAGGCCCTTCAGCTTGCCGGCTACCTCCCCGCTATACTTCACTCCTTCGAACTTATCCCCCTTGAGGGAGATGTTTATGTCCGTAATCTGGCCGGGCGCGCTGAATATCTCCTGCATGCGGTCGAGGCGCATGAAAGTCACGGGGAACATCGTTGAAGGGGAGCTATTCTGAACGATAGCGCTCACTTTGAAGCCGACAGGCTTTCCGGCGATCATAACGTTGACGTCGTGCCCTATTTTGGCATCCAGCTTGTCGGCGGCGGCCTGGTCAATCACAAGGTCACCCGCTGTAATTGAGGCTTCATCTAGTACCTGGCCGGAGGGGGTAACCAGATCGCCGAAGGTGGTTCGGCTCTCAGGGTCTATGCCGATGATGAAGGTCTGGCCGGAGACCTGGCGTGCCGTCGTGTTTATAACAGCGCCTGTCTGCTGCATGGTAGCGGACCAGCCATCTATACGCTCATCGCTGCCTACTTTGGCCTTCAGGTCGGTGTAAACGCTCTCAGGGAGGGTGGGCACGGGGCGGTTGAAGTCGGGCGGGCCCCCGAAGTTGATGATGGGGTTGACCTTATGCACCTGTATGTCGGTGTTGCCCAGGCTCGCGGTGAAGGACCCTCGTATCGAGTAGGTCAACGTGTCGCCCGTGCCGAAGGCTGCGGTAATAAGCAAAGTCGCCAGCATCAGCCCCAGGACGATAAGCGCCGTCTGCGCACGCCTGCGTGGAATATTGCGTAACGCCAGCCGTGCAAGTATCGGCTTGCGCCACGCCAGGAACGCCACGATCAACAGCACGAATATAGTCATGCCCAGCGTGAAGACCATGACGTTGTCCATCGGTATGCCAAATAGCGATTCCATTAAACTGCTCCTGAATTCGTGAAACGTGAAACGTGATGCGTGATAGGTGAAGATCTAATCACAAAGAACACAAAGACACAAAGGCCACAAAGTTTCATATGGGTGTTTATCTCGTTTCGGCGAGGTTTTTCACAAGATGCTGTGCACATCCAACCTGTGCGTTAAACCATTAATAAATCTTCGTGGCCTTTGTGTCTTTGTGTTCTTTGTGATTAATGAGTTATGCATCGAGTGTAGCGCCGACTGCTTCTTGGGGCTGCTTGTCGCCGAGGCCGTAGTCAGTGACGACGCCGTCGCGCATTCGGATGATGCGGTCGGCCCGTGCGCCTACTTCGCCGGAGTGGGTGACGATTACGAAGGTCTGGCCGTCCTGCTTGTTCAGGCGTACGAGGAGGTCCATGATCTCCTGGGAGGTCTCGCTGTCGAGGTCGCCTGTCGGCTCGTCGGCCCACACGATGGCGGGCCTGTTGACGAGGGCGCGGGCGATAGTGACGCGCTGCTGTTGCCCGCCGGATAGCTCGGCTGGGCGGTGCCCTCCCCTGTCCGAAAGCCCAACCAGCGCCAGTGCTTCCTCGGCGCGCTTGCGAGCTTCACCAGCCGGGCTGCCCGATACGAGCATCGGCAGTTCCACGTTTTCGATAGCGGAGAGGACAGGGAGCAAGTTGTAAAACTGAAAGACGAAGCCCATCTTCTTGGCACGTAGGGTAGTTTTCTGCCGGTCATCCATGTCGTGTAAAGCTGTGCCGTCTATGACTATCTCACCCTTGTCGGTGCCGTCGAGTCCGGCCAGGCAGTTGAGGAGAGTGGTCTTACCGCAGCCCGACGGCCCCATGATGGCGGCCATCTCCCCCCGCCTGATGTCTAGGCTCACACCGCGTAAGGCGTGCACCTGGACAGTGCCGGTGTCATAAGTCTTGTGGACATCAGTGGCTCTGATAATGGACTCTGTTTGTGTGCCAGGCCCCGATTCCGAGCCGTTACGGTTCGCCCCCATTATGCTTCTCCTTCTGACAATTCATCATCTTTGCGTTTGCTATGAGCAACAAGCAACAGGCATAATATATTTCCACTAATCTCGCCATGTTATGTACGCAACGTCAATCGTTGCGTTTCACGCCATTTCTCTTCCAGAATTGCTAATCACAAGCCAACTATAAGTATAAATGCTTGTGAAAAAAGGCACAAGGGTCTGTAGATGTATTTACTTGATACTTTATGCTGCTGCCGTTTTTTGCCATTGTCTCTCGATTGTGTTATAATCACAGGCAGTGCGTAAAAACGTTGCGCCGGATAATCGTATCAGGAAGGCGCGACGCAATTACCTTTCTGCTCCACGCGGACCTGGGTGCTCACACCGCCCAGAGCGTGATGACGTGGAGCAAGCCCAGAGAAAGGAGGTGTGAGTTAAAATGCCTATGCGTGACTATGAACTGATGTACATCGTGAGGCCAACCCTCGCGGATGACCAGTTCACCGGCGCAACTGAAAGAGTTGACGCCATGATCAGCAACCTTGGCGGCGAGGTCGGCGAGAAGACCCCGTGGGGCAAGCGCAGGCTTGCGTATCCCATACAGAAGCACGAAGACGGCTACTATGTCGTCGCCAGGATCAGGTTGGAACCCTCCCAGGCAAGGGAGCTTGAAGAGCAGCTTCGCATATCAGACGAAGTTATTCGCCATATCCTTGTCCAGCCGCCTGAAGAGAAGCCCGCTCCCAAACCAACAGAGGCCTAAAGGCTGCCACGTGTCTCGCGTCTGCGAGAGCCACACGGTAGCTATGGCAAGTGATGAGATTAGTAGATTAGGGGAGAAGACAACGGAGGTCCTAAAATGGTACGTGGTTTGTGCAAAATAATGCTGATTGGCAACCTGGGCAAAGACCCTGAGATGAAATACACCCAGCAAGGTACGCCTGTGACCAATTTCAGCATGGCGGTGACACGCAGCTTCAAGACCGCCGACGGCCAGACGAAAGAGGAAACAGAGTGGTTCCGCGTCAACGCCTGGCGAAAGCTTGCCGAAACATGCAACGAATATCTCCGCAAGGGGAGCAAGGTGTACATCGAAGGCCGCCTCTACACGCGTGAGTGGCAGACCCAGGAGGGCCAGACCCGCACGAGTGTCGAGGTCGAAGCGTCGGAGATGATCATGCTCGATACGAAGGGAAGCGGCGGCTCGCAGGGTGGATATGGAGATGAGCGTGAGCGTCCCGCCACACCCCGTGGAGGGAGCCGCGATTCTGACGATATGGATATGGACCTGGATGATCTGCCCTTCTAAGCGGGCAGATGATAATAGACAAAAAGGATGGAATAATGGCAGACCAGAACGACAATGGAAGTAACAACCAGGGGCAGCAAACCCCCTCGCCCGCTGCACCCTCGCAGTCTCAGTTTGGCGGCGGCCAGTCAGATTCGCGCCCCCCTTATTCCGGCCCCAGGCCGGGCGGTGGAGGCGGTGGATACAGACCGGGCGGCGGAGGTGGAGGTGGCGGCGGATATAGACCTGGAGGAGGAGGCGGAAGCGGAGGCGGATACAGGCCGGGAGGAGGCGCCGGTGGAGCGAGGTCCGGCCCCGGCAGAGGCGGCCCACCGCGTCGAGGTGGCGAGCGCTACATCCCGCGCCGTAAAGTCTGCGCTTTCTGCGTGGACAAGGTAGAGCACATCGATTACAAAGATGTAGCCCGCCTTCGTAAGTTCCTCTCGGACCGCGCCAAGATCGAGCCGCGCCGCAAGACCGGCACCTGCGCCCGCCACCAGCGAGCAGTCAGCGTCGCCCTCAAGCGCGCCCGCCACATGGCCCTCTTGCCCTACGTTGGCCCCCACTACCGATAGAAGGAGTTTCTGGATTTTGGATTTTGGATTTTGGATTTTGGATTGTGCGTAACTAACAGTCCAAAATCCAAAATCCAAAATCCAAAATCCGAAGAAGTGCATGGCAAAGAAGAAAAAGCTACAATCTACAGCGCCCGTGATGACTCGCGGGCAGCTTTCCAGGGCGGCGCGGGAGAAGCGGCGCATTCGCAACCTCTATACAGCGGCCATTGCAGTAGGCACGATTGTTGTCCTTGTAATTGGGTACGCTGTAATCAACACCTTCATTCTACGGCCTAATGCTGAAGTAGCTAAAGTCGGGGATGTCACCATAACCCGCGATACCTACAACAAGATCCGCCGCTACAACCTGTATACGAGCATCAACAATACGGCATTTTTCCAGGAGCAGACAGGGCAGACGACCATTGGCACAGGTACGGGGACGGTCGAAGAGTTGATGACGCAACTGCGAAACGCCAACAACGATCCAATCCTTGACGCCGACACCATCAACCAGCTCGTTGATAACGAAGTACTTCGCCAGCAATCTGCGAGTGAGTTTGCGATAAATCCGTCCAGGGACGAGCTTAAGGCCGCCCAGATTAAGGACTTCATCCCCCAGCCGACCCCCCCTACGACTTCGCCTACACCGGAGCCACCGAGCACGCCAAGCCCGGACGTTACATCTACGGCTACATCTACATCATCTGTTACTCCTCCCACCTCCACGCCCACATCTACTCCCACGGCAGGCTCGCCAACAAACACATCTACTCCGACAGCGACCCTTCCCCCTGTACCGGGCGGGCAACAGACTGCTGAGGCTTACTACCCGCGCTTCGTGAAAGCGTTAGATATGGGCACTTCACCAAGTCAGACTGAGCCGATATGCAGGTACGGTTGTCCCGACATATCCGAGGACGACCTGCTGAAACTTATAGTGGACCCGAAGGTGCGCCGAGAGCAAGTGATAGAGAAGCTGGCTGCCACCCAGGTAATGACTGAAGTAGCCCAGATACGCGCACAGCAAATAGTCACCGATACGAAAGCGGCTGCCGAGAATATCAAAGCCAGACTCGACAAGGGCGAAGATTTCACCAAGGTAGCTAATGAGCAGTCGAAGGAGCAAATTGATCGCATCAACACCGGTCTCCCTTCGACAGGCGGCGAAACTGGGTGGTTCCCGAAGGAAGGCTCAGAGACGGTTGCAGATAAAGACTTCGCGGCCAAAGCCCTGGAGCTTACAGAGAAGCCCGGAGAAATCAGCCAACCTTTCCAGGTGGGCGAGAAGTGGTATATCGTCAAGGTGCTGGAGCGCGACGAGAAGCGCCCGCGAGAGCAGAGCCAGATTGATAGCCTGAAGCAAACGGCGTATGACGATTGGTTCAAGAAAACCAAGGACGCCTACACCACCAGCAACAGGATAAAGACAGGTCTGCCCGTCTTACCTTCAATTCCAACGGTGCCTGCCATACCAGAACCGACTACGGCTCCCATCCAGCAGACGCCGCAGGGTCCGCAAGGCCCTCCTGGCCCGCCGACGCCCATCACGGGCACGACAACCATCACGAGCACGATACCGGTGAGCGGAACGAACGGGACGACCCCCGTCCAAACCCCGCCACAGGCGACGCCACCCGCTAATCCGTCCGCAACTTCACCACCAACTCAATAATAGAATATAGATCGTCCCGCTTCGTGAAAAGGATAAAAATAAAGATTCGGCTGAGCCGAATCTTTATTTTTATCCTTTTCACATTCCCTCTTCTTGACGGCTGCTAGAAAGTTTCGCTGTTGCCCAATGGTGGGCGCTCACGCCAGAACTGCTCGAGGGTCCACACTACTTCCTCGTCAGTGAAAGGGACATAGCGGACGTAATGGCTCTCCACAGAGAAATCGGGGTCAGTCTTTATCTCCAGCGATAGGAGATCGTCAACGGCAGCGCCGACACGCTCTATGGCCTCTATAGCGCCTACCGGCACCGCGACCATTATCTTCGCAGGCTCCAGCTTGCGCGTGGCGACCACAGCAGCCATCATGGTATAGCCTGATGTCAAGCCGTCTCCTACGAGTACAGCGGTGCGTCCGCGGAGGTCCGGGTAGGGCCGCCCGCTACGATAGCGCCCAAGCATCTTTTGAGCCTCAGCCCACGCGGGCACGGCCAGGTGCTCTATCTCATCGTCAGATAGGTTCAGCCTGGAGACGAGCGGCCTGTTTATCACCAGGGTGCGGTCGGGGGTGACTGCGCCAAGCGTCTCAACAGACTTGACGGGGGAAGGGATGCGCTGGGATACTACCACATCGAGGGGCGCGACCAGCCCTGCCGCTACCGAAGCAGCTACAGGCACTCCCTCAGGAGGTATAGCCAGCACGACAGGGGTCTGTCCGCCCAGGAAGCGCTTGAGGTCAAGCGCTAACTCATATCCAGCATGTTCCCGATCATTGAAACGCGCTTTGCCCGTGTTACTCTCCATCGTGATAGTCCAAAGTCCAAAGTCCAAAGTTACGTAATACTCTCACGCATCACGCATCACGTTTCACCGTCCGTCGTCCGTCGTCCGTCGTCCGTCGTCCGTCGTCCACACCATTATACAATTCTTACGCTGCCCTGTTACCCGAACACACGAGGGAGCCTGCGCTTCCAGGCGACAGGGATTACCGACTCGATGGCGTCATCTACGGTTACTATGCCAAGCATCTGGTCTGTGCTGTCTACGACGGGCACGGCGAGTAGATTGTACTTGGCGAGAACCGCTGCCACTTCCTCCTGGGGGTCGTCGGCACGCACGCTAATGACGGAGGAGGACATGAAATCTCGGACGAACTGGTTGGGGGGTGATACTATGAGGTCCCACAGAGAGATTACCCCGAGCAGCGTCTCCTCCTCGCCTTCGGTGACGTAGACGTAATAGCCGCTGGTGGCATTGGGGGAGATGGCGTACAGCGCCCGTAGCCTCTCGATAGCTTGCTCCGCCGTGAGATCGGGGGGTATTGAGCGGTACTCAGTGGTCATGATGCCGCCCGCGCTATCTTCAGGATAGGCTAGAAGCTCGCGCACGTCTTCCGCGTCCTCCTGGTCCATGCGGCTCAAGAGGTCTGCGGCGCGGTCGGCAGAAAGGTCGGCAAGCACGTCGGCAGCCTCGTCTGGCTCCATAGCTTCGAGGATGTCGGCGGCGCGCTCCGGCTCGATGCTTTCTAGCGCAGACGCTTGCAGGTCATCCTCTATCTCTTGCAACGTGTCTGCTGCGAACTCTGTGTCGAGGGTGGAGAAAACGTAATCGACTGCCTCGGTGTCGAGTTGCTCCATGATGTCGGCCAGGTCTGCGGGATGCATCTGCGCGAGGTCCTGCCGGGCAACCTTGAGGGGTACCCCGGCAGCGCCTATAGCGGTGGGGTCTACTTGGTCCCAGGGGATGGCGCTGCCGGGGGCACGCCTGCCCATCGCTTTCATCAGCTTGTTGATAGGGCCGTCGAAGCCGACGCGCCTTGCCAGTCCGGTGGGGGTCGCGTCCACCGCTACCAGGCGGTACTTGCCGTTGGCGTACGCGAACTGGAGGTCGTTCACTCGCACGACGCGCTTGCCGTTGATGTCTATAATCTGCTTGTCCAGTACTTGGCGCGCCAGCCCAATCTCGCTCCCCTGGGGGTCGTACAGGGTGAGGTCACGCAACCGGCCTAGCACGACGATACCTTTGCGGTCCACCCTGATGAGATCGAGGGCGGAGATAAGGTACTCCTGCCCCTCACGCTGCAAGCCGATAGCGACCACCGCCGGGAAGCCCTCATCCGCGCGCACGTACACCTCAACGCACCTGCCTACGGCTTCGTTGCGGCTGTCGTATACGGTCTTGTTCAGTAGCTCACTCAGGAAAGGCATGGGTTTTTACGGACGACGGACGACGGACGACGGACGACGGACGACGGACGACGGACGACGGACGATAGCGATATTACATAATTCCATAAAATAATCTCTGCGCCCTCTGCGTCTCTGCGGTGAGTTAACCGCTTTCGTCCGTCGTCCGTTGTCCGCCGTCCGCCGAAGGCGCATCGAGCGCACCGAGGGAGCCTATGGCCGCCCAGAGGAACTCATCTACGCTCATGTCGCCGCTCTTCATCAGCTGGGAGAGGAGACTGGGGACAAGCTCACGCACGGCGGTACGGCGCTCTTCGGTGGGGAGTCCGTCCAGGAAGCGGTCTACGACCCGCTCCATCAGCGCTACGCGCTCCTGGGCGGTCATCTGCGCCAGCATTTTCTCCACCACCATCAATATCAACGCGTGACGCTCTTCGGGCGACATCCTGGCGATGGTTCGTTCGGCCAGTTCTTCGATAATACTCAAGCGCGCGGTCTCCAATCAAAAGCTAAAGGATTATAACACCCATGGGCGAAGGGCGCATAGACAACGGACGATAGACGATAGACGAAATAGGCAGCCATCCGTCTATCGTCCTTCGTCTATCGTCTATCGTCTATCGTCTATCCAAAACAGCTACTGTTTCAATATGGTAGGTCTGGGGGAACATATCTACCATGCGGGCGCTAGTCAAGGAGTAATTTGCTGAGAGCACCTTGACGTCGCGTGCGAGAGTACTGGGGTCGCAGGAGACGTATATGATGCGCGGCACTGCCCGGCGCTCTATCTCAGCGAGAAGCGCTGGGTCGCACCCTGAGCGGGGCGGGTCCAGCAACACGAGGTCGGGGCGTTCAGACTCGGTGAGGCGGGAGATGAGTTGCTCGGCGCGGCCCTGCCGGAACTCGACATTGGACATATTGGTAGCGTGGGCATTCCATTGCGCGCTCGCTACCGCCGATGTGTCCATCTCAAAGCCCAGGACTCGCGAGCACCTGCCGGCGAGGGCTATCGCGAATGTGCCTACCCCCGCGTGTGCGTCAAGCATGAACTGCACTTTAGCGGGCATATACCGTGTGACCTCAGCCAGCATCTCTTCGGCGGCTGACGTGTTGACCTGAAAGAAAGCGTTGGGAGCGACCCAGTAGCCCCGATCCCCTAGCCGCTCGAACCATGTGCCGAGGGGAGGGTGTGGGTCGCTACGCCCTGCTCCACTTCGCACGGTATCACGCCGGAGGAGTGACCCTGACATCATCTCTGCTAGCGCGTCAGTCGCCAACGCGCCCGCCGTTTGGCTCACTCCGAGGAGGTTTACCGTTCCGTCCCCCATGACCTCCACCACCGTCAGGGCAAGTGGCTCACCGACCACGCCAACCTGCGCCAGCGATTGCACGGCGCGCTTCACTTCTCGCCTGCTCATGAGAATCGCGGGGCTCCTTTCGGGATCGAGCGCCTCCTCTGGACTGGGACCGATGTCGGGGCGATTGCTGCTTCTACCACTGGCTCTACGCCCGCTCTTGCGGCCCATGCCTGGCTTCGGTTTTGCCTGCCCGCCAGCCTCGCTGTGGAACACTACGACCGTCTGCCCTGTGGCGATGCTGCTCCGGATAGATACCTTCCACGCGCGCATGATCCCTTTGTAGTCCCCACCTAGCGACTCGTGGGTAAAAGCCTGAGCAAGCAGGGAGTTCACGAATGGGATGGTGCGATTGATGCCCTCGTTGGAGATAGGGCACGCTGCCACGGGCAAGAGAGAATGACTGTCCCTCTTATAGTAAGCCAGAGCCTTACTTTCAGGGTGGATGGCGAAATGGGAGCTATTGCGATAGGCGAACGGCTGGGGCGAGGGGATAGGCTCTCCCAAAATGCCCGCAACATCTGAAAGACCACCCAATCTTTGCAACTGCGAGCGAAGGGTCTCATTCTTGAACCGGACCTGACCATCGTAACTGATATGCTGCCACTGGCAGCCTCCGCAAGTGCCGAAGTAAGGACAGGGCGGTTCCGTCCTGAGGGGTGAGGCGTCTTGTACCTGGCTTACGATGCCCCGCAAGAGGTTGGGGCGGCGCGTGGTCACTTCGACCGTGGCGGTCTCGCCCTTTATCGCGGGCCATGCGAAAACCGCAAGCCCGGACGACGGGTCTCTACCTACGGCGTCGCCGCCGTAAGCCATGTCGGTGAACTCAATCTGCACTTGGGGCCTTTCGAGAGGAGGAATGGGATCAGGAGTCAGCAGGGGATAGCGGGAGACCTTGAATAGTGTGTTCGCGGCTCACAGGCGGAAGGAGGCTTCAAGTGGGAGGACCAGCACCGCGCCCCGGCCAATAGGCTGCTCAGGGGTGGCTAGAGCGGCGGCTTTCTTGGAGGTCGAGGCTTGCACGCCGCTACGGAGTATAGCCAGCACAGGCTCTACGTCTTCGTCGTCCAGGCCCATCATCAGGGTGGTATTCCCTTCGCGCCGGAAGCCTCCAGTAGATGCAAGGCGGGTCGTTCTGAACCCCGCAGCCAGTAGAGCATCAGTTATCCGGTCCGCCGCCTGATTGGATACCACCGCGAGTACCAGCTTCATGCCTCGTATACCCCCAATATAGCCTCAGTGGCCCGATTATAGAGCGTGGCGCGATTGATGTCAATAGCGGACGATGGACGATGGACGGATTAGACGATAGACGATAGACGATAGACGATAGACGATAGACGATGATTCGGGTAATCACAAAGAACACGAAGACACAAAGAACACAAAGATTTTTATGGAGGGTTCACCGCAGAGGATGGAGGCAGGGGGTGCGGGGGTGGGGGCATGGCGATGCCATGCCCCTGTGGGCGCGTTGGGTTGTAGGGTTTGGTGCCCCTGTGCCGCAACTGGTTCCTGGTGATTTCCCTCTGTGCCTGGGGTGGGGTGGTAGTGGGGTGAATTGTGACAAGATAATCATCACGTGTGGGGTTGGACTACGCCTGTGGGGTCGCCCGGCGGATGAATCCGCGGGCTACGTCCTACAAAGCCCGCCTGCGCGGGCTGGCATGTGCAGCGTGCAGCATAGTGATGATTATTCTGTTTGTGTTCACTTTTACCACGACACCCAATAGGGGTGAGAGGGTTGGCATGGCGCTCCTACCAGGTGAGGATTGACCTGCGCTGTGCCGGTTATGGCGAATGTGGAGTGCGGAGTGCGGAATGTTGGTGGGGTGGCACTCGGTACTCGATATTCCTGGCTGAGACTCCTTTCTGGAGTGCCGAGGGAGTTTGTGATTCCCTCGGTATGACAGGGGCACCAGCGGGACCCTTGTGGTTAGACCTCGACTGCGGACGGCGAGGTCGGAAATGCATCTCTATTTAATTAATCCCCTTTCGAGGGCATTTTGGGACAGGTTTTTGGGCCAATTTCCTAAATTGGTGTGAAATTGGGGGTTTTGAGGACGATAGACGATAGACGATAGACGATAGACGATAGACGATAGACGATAGACGATAGACGATAGACGGATTAAACGCCAAGACGCCAAGATTACGGAGAACGCCAAGATTATTTATGGGTTAGTTGCGAGTAATAAGCTATCGTCTATCGTCTATCGTCTATCGTCTATCGTCTACAGGGCTGATGCAAAGTCGCGCTTTTACTGTAAATGTATACATGTCATCCTGAACGAAGTGAAGGATCACTATCCTACAGCATTTGTCTGGGGATACATTTCTTATCTCAGACTGATCCTTCACTTCGTTCAGGATGACATGTAAAAGGCTCCTGTTCCTGCGTAACATCTGCTCTATCTGACTTTGCATCAGCCCTGCTATCGTCTATCGTCCGATTGCGCACAGGCTCGGCGATGTGCTATGATAGAATTCGCTACTATACATCTAGATTGTGAGGGAATGCCCTCTTTGCGCGCAGCTAAGTTACATACGATTGATCTCCCGCTCTTACTATGCACGATGGCCGCATTCGCCCTGGGCGTAGTAATGATTTACAGCGCGACGAAAGCCTCCCATGTTGGGGGCATCTCACTTGGCGATCCCCCTGTCCGCCAGGCCATCTACGGAATAGCTGGCCTGCTGCTGATGTTCATCATCTCTCGCATGGACTACCGTTTCATGGAGAGCTTCACAGTTATTTTCTACGTACTGAGCGTGGGGCTTCTCGGCTTAGTGCTGGTATTAGGCGTGATCACTTACGGCTCGCAGAGATGGATTGACTTCGGTATCTTCCCTGTACAGCCGAGCGAGCTTGTCAAGCTAAGCGTCGTAGTGCTGCTCGCCAAGCTGTACGCTGACCACCAGCGCGAGCTTGACAGGCCCAAGTGGTTCATGCTTGCTGCCTTGCTCGCTATCGGACCGGCGGCAATGGTATTCCTACAGCCCGACCTCGGCACCGCGATCATGGTGGTGGCAGTCTTCGTGGGGATGACCCTGGGTGCGGGGGTGCGAGCGCGTATCCTGGTTACGACCGGGGTCCTCTCGATCCCTATAGCTTTCGTATTCTGGAACTGGGTTATGCACCCCTATCAGCGCGACCGCCTGCTCATATTCTTAGACCCACAGAAAGATATGCTGGGCCAGGGTTATAACATCCTCCAGGCACGCACAGCCATAGGTGGAGGGGGTTGGCTCGGCCAGGGTTATCTCTCCGGCACGCAGACCCAGCTAGAGTTTACCAAGGTGCAGTACAGCGACTTTATTTTCTCAGTGGTGGCCGAGGAATTCGGGTTCATAGGTGCTGTCGCGCTGATCGCGCTCCTCTTCCTCCTCGTTTGGCGCTGCCTGGTGGTAGCTTCGCGTGCGCAGGATGCGTTTGGCAGCTTGATAGCGGTGGGTGTCGCGACCTGGATCGGCGTCCAGATATTCATCAACGTAGGGATGAATATTGGACTCATGCCTGTGACCGGTATACCACTGCCCTTCATAAGCTACGGCGGTTCCTCTCTAATTAGCATGTTATTGGGGCTTGGGCTGGTGCAGAGCGTCGCATTGCGCTCCAGTCCGGTTATATTCGGGGGCAACCAGTGGAGGCCCGGCTGGGGGCGAGCTGGTCGCACTACGCTCCGGCCCAGGTAGGACTATACAGTCAAAAGCAATAGCGGTACAGTAAATACGAATCACCAAGAGTCAGTTCAGGCGATTCTTGGTGATTTTTGTGAGATAAGGATGCAACCAACACCCGACCATACGGTTGAGACGCCGGGCAGGGCCGTGACTTTTTCAGGCTTTTCTCCTGGTAGCGAGGAGCCACCTTTGCTTGAAGGACGTCTCTATGTCCCTGCCGACGGCACGCTTCACCCTGGCGTAGTGCTGTGCCACAGCAACCCCGCTGCCGGGGGGCACATAGACACAACGCTTATGATCGCGCTGGAGGTGGCGCTAATTGAAGACGGCTTCGCGACGTTGCAATACAATTCGCGGGGTGTGCGAGGCAGCGGCGGGACCATCTCAAGAGGGCATGACAAGAAGCTGGTCGCGCCGGAAGGTATGCCCGAAACGGAGGATGTGGGGGCAGCGCTCCGCTTCCTCGGCGCGCAGGATGGGGTCAATAACCGCAAGATGGCGCTGGTAGGGCACTCATTTGGTGCGCGCGTATTGCTTGCGTACCTGGCCGCCCACCCCGAAGAGGCCCACGTGGGTGCGGCGGTACCCATCGGCCTCGCCGTAGGTTGGCGGGACCTCTCCCATCTTGGGCAGTGGCCCCATCCCAAGCTCTTCGTGACGGGGGAGCGTGACGACTTCTGCCCACCCGACAAGCTGCGCCAGTTCGTAGATACCCTGCCTCAGCCATCCACCACTACCGTCCTGAAGGAAACAGGCCACTTCTTCGAAGGCCGCCAGCGCGACCTGGGGAGGATAGTGGCCGCGTTCCTGAAGCAAGTGTTAGGGTGATGCGTGAAACGTGAAACGTGAAACGTGATTCTTTAATCACAAAGAACACAAAGACACAAAGAGCACAAAGGTTTTATTGATTTACTGTCATCACGCATCACGCATCACGTTATCGTCCGTCGTCAGACAAAAAGGAGGACCAGTTTGCTAACACCGGAAGAAGTGCGCCACGTCGCGATGCTGGCGCGGCTTGGGCTGACCGATGAGGAGGTCGAGATGATGCGTGCCCAACTGGCACAGGTGCTCGACTACATAGCTATGCTCAGCGAGGTCGACACCTCTGCGGTAGAGCCAACGGCACAGGTGCTCGCCCAATCGAACATTATGAGGGGGGATACGTCTCGCCCGTCCATGCCGGTTGGCGAGGTGCTGCGGAACGCGCCAGGCAAGGAGGAGACTTTCTTCCGAGTCCCCTCGGTGCTGGAGGATGGAGCCGTTCGCACTGGGGCGCACGGAATCGAGGTGCCTGCGAATGGTTGATTCCACGCTGAACACCAACCTTGCTACGTTGACAATAAGAGAGGCGCGTCGGCTGTTAGATGCGGGCGATATGTCGTCCGAGGAACTGACGCGGACTGCCCTTGACAGGATATGGACCCTCGACGGCGAGTTAAATACCTACGTTACTGTTGACGACGAAGCGGCTTTACGCCATGCGCGGGAGTCGGATGCGCGGCGCGCAGGTGGGGAGCAACCACTCTCGCCCCTGGACGGGATACCTATGGGCATCAAGGATGTGCTTGTAACGTCCGGCGTGCGCACGACCTGTGGCTCGCGCCATCTTGAGAATTACGTGCCCCCCTTCAACGGAACGGCTGTAGCTCGCCTGCGTGCGGCAGGGGCGATAATGCTCGGGAAGACCAACTGCGACGAGTTCGCTATGGGTTCCTCAACGGAGAACTCAGCCTGGGGGCCAAGCCGTAACCCCTGGGACCCTACACGCGTTCCGGGCGGATCGAGCGGAGGGTCGGCTGCTGCGGTTGCTGCGGGGATGGGCCTTTTCACGCTAGGCACCGATACGGGCGGCAGTATCAGGCAACCTGCCTCGCTGTGCGGAGTCACCGGTCTGAAGCCGACTTATGGGAGAGTCTCCCGATACGGCCTCGTGGCGTTCGCCTCGTCGCTCGACCAGATAGGCCCTTTCACCCATGATGCCTATGACGCGGCCCTCGTGCTCGAAGCTATCGCGGGCCACGACCCTCTCGATTCGACATCGCAGAAGGTGGACGTACCAAGCTACTCTGAGACGCTGGATCGTAGTGATGCCTCACTCAAAGGCCTCAAGATAGGGATGCCCATCGAGTTCTGGGGCGAGGGACTTGAGCAGGGGGTCGCCACGCTGGTGCGGCAGGCGATTGCCGAGCTGGAGAAGCTGGGAGCAGAACTGGTCGAAGTTTCTCTCCCGCATACGCCCTATGCCCTCGCGACTTACTACATAATCGCCCCTGCCGAGGCAAGCTCAAACCTGGCGCGGTATGATGGGATGAAGTTCGGCTATCGCTCGCCCGAAGCAGTCAATTCCATAGACTCGATGCTTGCCACGCGGGACTATGGCTTTGGCCCGGAGGTGAAACGACGCATCATGCTGGGGACTTATGCTCTGAGCGCGGGTTATTACGATGCCTACTACAAGAAGGCCCAGCAAGTGCGCACCATCATCGCAAGAGAATACGAAGAAGCCTTCAAGAAGGTTGACGTTATAGCGGGCCCAACCGCGCCGACGGTCGCCTTCCCCATCGGCGACAAGATTGAGGACCCCCTGGCGATGTACCTGAACGACGTGTACACCGTCCCCGCGAACCTGGCGGGCATACCCGGCATCTCGGTCCCGTGCGGCTTCCTGGGCAGGCTGCCCGCCGGGCTGCAACTCCTCGGCAAGCACATGGACGAACAGACTGTCCTGCGCGTAGCCCACGCTTATCAATCCGTGACCGGGTGGCACAAAGCCAGCCCTCAGGTTTAGTTCAAAGTTCAAAGTTCAAGGTTCAAAGTTGGAAATCCCTCACGGTTCCTGAGACCTTGAACTTTGAACCTTGAACTTTGAACTAAATCGCGCACGTGGAAAACGACTACCTGACCATGCTCGCCCTGTATAATGCGGTGACGTAGTTGGGGAGAGGAGTCGTTACACCACAGATGAGCGCAGTAGTCAAAACGAACCGTGCAGGGCACAAGCCATCGCCTGCAACGGCCGTGCTTGTCGCATTGGGCTTCGTGGTCGTGGTCTTCTTCCTGGTGACGTATGGGCAGCAGCTATTGATGGAGCACGGGCT
Organism: Chloroflexia bacterium; assembly: GCA_035274425.1. Classification (GTDB taxonomy): domain Bacteria; phylum Chloroflexota; class Chloroflexia; order QHBQ01; family JADMIH01; genus JADMIH01. The sequence continues at coordinate 511 of DATEOC010000036.1, read as the reverse complement.
GAAAGAGAAGGCCGCCGCGCAGCGAGTCACCAACGCCGCATTGCGCGATGAAAACGTCCGGCTCCAGGCGTCCCTACAGTATTACCAGTCGGACAAGTACATCGAGCAGCGCGCCAGGGAGGACCTGAACCTGCGCCGCCCCGAAGAGGAAGTGATTATCCCAATCAAGGTCGCGCCCGACGCGTCCGCCAATAAGCCTCCTGCGGTGGAAACTCCCATAGTTGCCAATCCGGCTCAGCAATCAGCGGGTAGCGACGCGCCCAACTGGGAAAGGTGGTTTAACCTATTCAATCCGAACGAGTAGCTCATAGCAGGGCAGTGAATGGCGTATGAGCACGTCCCACCCCAGGCCATACGGCGAGCGAGAAATGGGAGTGTCTAAAAGTACAGAGAGAGGCAAGAGCGTTTGTAAGGAGAGAGGTTGTTAGCCAGGATCACACGCTGGCGGCGATTGTAATACCAGGCGAACAGCTTCACACTTCGTGCTAACGCTTTGAAACATTTGGAGAAG
>DATEOC010000035.1:0-56181 GCA_035274425.1 Chloroflexia bacterium | reverse complement strand
TGAGCCTGTGTGGTTGAACCCAGCTCTCACCACATATCGGCTCTGTTTGCAATGTGGACACTGTGGGCACTCACGTTTTCTTTGTTCTGGTTCTTCCATAATTCCTATTTTATTGCTTATCTACCTTTTTCGTCACTCCCTAGATAAGATGCGTTGACGCTTCATAAGTCAAGTGCTATAATGCGCGGGCGAATGCGGGAGAGACTCCCTATGGGGAGCGCCGAAGGGGCAAGGCGATAGCCGAAACTCTCAGGCAAAATGGACCGCAACAGCGCGATACCTCTGGAGAGTGCCCTGAATTCGAGTAGCGAAGAAGGGGCCGCCGATGGAGCAAGGCATCGTGAAATGCCAATCTCGCAGGCCGAAGGACAGGGGAAGCACACAGTAGCTTCCGGCCTGTCCTTTTTTGTTAGACGACGGACGATAGACGATAGACGATAGACGATAGACGATGGAGGGGATAGCATGAAGACAGAATCTATCCAGGCTGATGTGATGGCTAAGAAGGAGGATGAGGACGCTCGCGCCGAGCCTCAAGCGGTTGCTGAGCCTCAGCGCACGCCCCTCTATGATGAACATGTAGCGCTGGGCGCCCGAATGGTGGAGTTCGGCGGATGGATGATGCCGGTGCAGTACACGAAAGGCATCATCGAGGAGCACAAGGGGGTGCGCACGCGGGTAGGCATATTCGACACCTGCCACATGGGCGAGTTTATCATCGCTGGTCCAGATGCGGCACGCCTGTGCAATACCTTCACCACTAACAACGTCGCTGCCCTGAACATCAACCAGGCGCAGTACTCTTATATTTGTAATGAGGAAGGCGGGGTCAGCGACGACTGTATTGTCTACCAGTTTCCCGATCAACTCAATATTATCGTGGTAAATGCCGCGCCTCTCGCCTCCGATTATGCGTTGCTGGAGGAGCTTGCGAGCAAGCACAACATAGATGCGAGGCTAGAGAATGGCTCTGAGCGGACCGGCAAGCTGGACGTGCAAGGCCCCGGCGCGGCGGCGCTGGTGCAGAAGCACACCGATATGGACCTCTCTACGCTCAAGTTCTTCTGGGCAAGGTGGGGCGAGGTGGCGGGTGTCCACTGCCTGATCTCCCGCACCGGCTACACAGGAGAGGATGGCTTCGAGCTATTCTTCCCCATAGAAGAGACGCTAAAACTGTGGAGGCTCTTCGTGGAGGGTGGTGCCGAGCCGTCTGGCCTCGGTTGTCGTGATACTCTGCGCCTGGAGGCGAGCCTGCCTCTCTCCGGCAGCGACGTCGCCCCGCCTGCTAACAGGAACCCGATCTGGGCAGGGTTCGGACGCTTCGTAAAGCTCGACAAGGGCGTAGATTTCGTCGGGCGTGAGGCGCTGCAAAGGGCTGCTGATGATCCGGGGGGCGAGCGCCTGATCAACTTCTTTGTGACAGGCAGAGGCGTACCACGTACGCATTACGCCATCACTAAAGACGGCGAAACGGTAGGAGAAGTGACGAGCGGATCATACGGCCCATCCCTCGACAAGTACATTGGAATGGGCTGGGTAAATGCAGGTTTACATACGCCCGGCACGCAGCTAGACGTGACCATAAGGGAGCGTCCAGTTGGCATTGAGGTCGTGCCGAGGCCAATGTATAAAAAGCCCAAGACTACATAACAGGGTGCAGGGGCAGCGCGCCCCTGACGGGGTAGTAGGGGTGTCCCCTACCGATAATCTCTTTTTCCATACAGAGGAGGATACAATGGAAAACCCGCGTGATTACAGGTATACGAAAGAGCACGAATGGGCGGTGCTGAAAGACGGGGTGGCGACTATGGGCATCACTGACTACGCGGCGACGCAGCTTGGCGACATGGTGTACGTTGATATGCCCTCCCCAGGCGCTTCCGTCTCACAAGGCGACTCGATAGGGGCCTTGGAGAGTGTGAAGGCGGCTGCCGACTTCTACAGCCCGCTCAGCGGCGAAGTGGTCGAGCGCAACGAGAAGCTGCTGGACGAGCCTGGCCTCCTCAACTCCGACCCCTATGGCGATGGTTGGTACGTTAAAATCAAGCCATCCGATGAATCCGAGTACGAGGCGCTGATGACAGCTGAGAAGTACGACGAATTTGAGAAAGCGCAGGGATGACGACGGACGACAGACGACGGACGACAGAAAGTAAATTCACCGCAGAGACGCAGAGTTCGCAGAGTTCGCAGAGTTTTTATTATGGGCGTGTACACTCTATCGTCCGTCGTCCGTCGTCCATCAATAGAGGGAGCATAACATATGGTATACACACCTAACACCGAGGCCCAGCGCGAGGAGATGCTTGCGCGGATAGGGGTCAAGGGGCTTGACGACCTGTACCGCGAAGTGCCGCAATCGGTGCGCGACCGCAAGATAGAGCTACCTGCACCCCTGCCTGAGCCTGAGCTTATCGCTGAGATGAGGAGGCTGTCGGAGAAGAACGCGGACGCCGCCCACTACGCCACTTTCCTGGGCGCGGGGGCGTACAACCACTTCTCTCCCAGCGCGGTCTATCGCATCATGTCGCGCTCGGAGTTCTATACAGCGTACACTCCATATCAGCCTGAGCTGAGCCAGGGGACGTTGCAGCAGATATACGAGTTCCAGACGCTCGTCTGCCAGCTTACGGGCATGGACGTGGCAAACGCCTCTATGTACGACGCGGCCTCTGCTGTGGGCGAGGCGGCGGTGATGGCGGCCTCTATCACCAAGCGCAAAAAGGTGCTGATCTCCCCGAAGGCGCACCCTGAGCATAAAGCTGTGCTGAGGACGTATGCGGGTGGGCATGGCATCGAGCTTGTGGAGCGCGATGCGAATGTGGGCGAATCGTCCGAGTTTGGGGACGACATCGCGTGTGTAATTGTGCAGCAGCCTAACTTCCTGGGGGAGATACGCGACCTCAACGGGCTGGCCGAGAAAGTGCACGGCGCTGGCGCGGTGCTGATCGTCGTCTTCGACCCGATCTCGCTGGGGATGTTGAAGAGTCCCGGCGAGCTTGACGCGGACATCGCCATCGGTGAGGGTCAGGGGTTGGGCGTGCCGATGTCGTTCGGCGGGCCGTACCTCGGCTTATTCGCCACAAAAGAGAAGTACGTGCGCCAGATGCCAGGTCGCCTCGCCGGCATGACGAAGGATACGGAGGGTAGGCGCGGGTTCGTGCTGACCTTGCAGACACGCGAGCAGCATATCCGGCGCGAGAAGGCAACATCCAACATATGCACTAACGAGGGACTTATGGCCGTGGCTGCCACAGCGTACATGTGCCTCATGGGGCCGCAGGGTTTGAAGCGGGTAGCGGAGATCTGCTATCAGCGGAGCCACTATCTGTCGAAGAGGATAGCTCAGCTGCCGGGGTACAGGATTATCAGCCGCGAGCCTTTCTTCAAAGAGTTCGCCGTCGAGACGCCCATTTCTCCCAGCGAGATCAATGGCCGCCTGCTGGAGCACAAGATAGTGGGTGGATTTGACATAAGTGGCACGCCAGAGGCTGGTGGTGCAGACAATGTATGGTTGCTCTGCGCCACCGAGATGACCACGAAAGAGCAGATGGACAGGCTTGTGTCCGCTCTTGGAGAGATTGGTTCCACATAATAATCATTATCATATCGCGATATGATAATGATTATTATGTGGAAAGAAGAGAGGGAAGAGAATGGCTATTGAACCGTTGATTTTCGAGATGAGCGCCCCCGGTAGGGTGGGTTTCTCGCTACCCGAAGTGGACATGGACGAGGCACCTCCGCTCGACCCGGCTTTGATGCGGGAGGAACTGGAGTGGCCGGAGGTGTCGGAGATAGACGTGATGCGTCACTTCGTGCGCCTGAGCCAGAAGAACTACTCCATCGACACTGGATTCTACCCGCTCGGCTCGTGCACGATGAAGTACAACCCGAAGGTGCATGAGGACGTGGCGATCATGCCGGGGTGGGCGCACATCCACCCTTACCTTCCAGAAGATGCGGTGCAGGGCGCGCTTGAAGTGCAGCATGGGCTACAGGAGATGCTCTGCCAGATAGCGGGTATGGACTCGGTGACGCTGCAACCGGCGGCGGGCGCGCACGGCGAGTTTACGGGTATCTTGATGATACGTGCTTACCATCGCTCGCGCGGGGACAACGAGCGCGATATTCTTCTCGTACCAGACTCGGCGCATGGGACCAACCCGGCGACGGCGGCGGCTGCGGGCTTCAAGATAATCAGTCTCAAGTCGGGCGCGGATGGCAGCGTGGACCTGAGCGCGCTAGAGGGGGCGTTGAGCGAGCGCGTTGCAGGCATGATGTTGACGGTGCCGAGCACGTTGGGGCTCTTCGAGCCGGACATCCTGAAGATCAGCGAGATGGTCCACAACGTGGGCGGGCTGATGTACGGCGACGGGGCAAACCTGAACGCGCTGGTGGGACATATCCGCCCAGGAGACCTGGGCTTCGACGTGATGCACATCAACCTTCACAAGACTTTCACCACGCCTCACGGCGGCGGTGGGCCTGGCAGCGGACCTGTGGCCTGCAAAGAGCACCTCGCGCCTTTCCTGCCTGATCCTATGGTGGTGAAGGAGGGGGATAAGTTTACATTCCGAAGCCCTGAGCAGACCATCGGGCGGGTGAAGAACTTCTGGGGCAACTTCGGGATGCACGTCCGGGCCTATACGTACATACTCCACCTGGGGTTGAAGGGGTTGCGGCGGGTGAGCGAGGACGCGATTATCAACGCTAATTATATTCGCGTGAATCTATGCGATACTTACCATCTACCTTACGACCGCGTGTGTATGCACGAAGTGGTGCTATCGGCCAAGAATATCAAGCAAGAGACGGGTATCCGGACCCTCGACGTTGCCAAGCGGCTGATAGACTACGGGATGCACCCGCCGACGGTCTACTTCCCTCTGATAGTCGAAGAGGCGCTGATGATCGAGCCTACCGAGACGGAGTCGAAGGAGACGCTCGACGAGTTCATCGCGGCGATGAAGGCCATAGCCCAGGAAGCTCGTGAGAAGCCCGACTTCGTCCACGCCGCGCCCCACACCACCGAGCTTACCCGCCTGGACGAGGTGACAGCCGCACGGGAGCCGAATCTAAGGTGGAGACGGCCTGTTGCGGCTGAGGAAAGCGGGGAGAGGGCGAAGGCTGGATAACGTATTAAACGCATAGTTCGCTACGCTCATCACAAAGGTAAAAAGGCCGCAAAGGTTTTGTGGTTGCGGCGAAGTGTAGATATACGCTTAGTTCGACCTTGACGAAGGTTCGGGCTGGGCGTATATTCGTAGTAGGAGTTGCACAAATTGCTGTTGACATAACATCAAAGAGATAAACTGTTGATCTATGAAGTAAGAGAGTAGGTGCGCTACATGGCAATTCAGACTAAGCCTATCAGCACTGAGGAGTTCGAGCGAATGGCTGAGGCAGGCCTTCTATCGAAACAGTACCGCGAGGAGCTTATTAGGGGGATAATCGTAAAGAAGATGACTCCAAATCCTCCACACGCTACATGCGTGACACGCCTACAGTACATGTTCATCTTGCGCTTTGGTAGTGCCACCGCAACAGTCCGAGTCCAGAATCCGATTCGTATTCCTCCCAATTCTATGCCTGAGCCGGACATCGCCCTCCTGAAATGGCGCGCCGATCTCTATGAGGGTATGCACCCATCCGCCGAAGAGGTGCTCCTCCTGATTGAGGTGTCCGACATCACGTTGGACAATGACCGCAATGTTAAAGCGCCTCTGTATGCCGAAGGAGGCATACCTGAGTACTGGATAGTCAACATACAGGAAGAGGTTGTAGAGGTCTACTCGGACCTGGCGGAAGGGAGCTACAGCAGTGTGCACCGTGTGGGCCGAGGGGAAACACTTACCTTGCCGCAAGGACTTTCGGGCATAGTCGCCGTAGACGATATCCTTGGCTAAAGGTCAAATGAGAGTTGCTCTTGGTAGTTGTAGGGGCGTGCCGACGGCACGCCCCTACAAGCGGCAGCTATCTAGCAATCGTGAATGCAGGTAAGTCTTGTCAGGCGAAAAGGCTACAAGAAAGCTGAAGCTAAGAGCGTGGCAGGTCATACTTGCCACGCTCGTGCTGCTTATATGTGTTGCCTCTGCGCTGCTGGTAGCGTTGATGGACCAGACTACCCTGCTTGGGAACGCCTACGTAACCGCGATAAGCTCCGGTAACGAGGGGCTGGCAGAGTTGCTGGGCGATCACTTCTCCGAGAATAATGTGGCTAACCAACAGCTTCTCCGGCAAGACATCCGGCGTGACCTCGCGTGGTTGGGCGGCAAGGAGCTATCGGACGTGACTGCAACCCGCGAGCAGACGTTGAGCGGGCAGTGGGTGACGGTGGTGCGCTTCAGCTACAAACCACCCAACAGCAATGAAGCGCCGCGTAACGGCACGCTAAGGGTAAAGACGGATAAGTGGTGGCTGCTGACGTATGTGCGTACTGTCGAGGTGGTACAGCCTTGACAGCAGTGTTAGACCATCATATAGTGGTAGTACCTAAGAGATATATGTACTACATAATATGAGGATAACAATATGGCCAAAGAACTTTTCACAGTTGTAACGAGGAAGGGGCAGATAACTTTACCCGCCGAGATACGCCGCTTTCTTGGCATTCAGGAAGGTGATAGGATTGCGGTATCGCTGGTCGAAAATGGAGATAATGCGCCTCGGCAGGCTATTGTAAGACCCGTCCGGTCTGTGGCCGAGAGGACCTTTGGTGCGGTCCCGCCTCGTAAGCGCCCTGAGGACTTCGAGGAATTGCGCCGCCACTTTGAGGAAGGAATAGCGCAGGAATCTGCGTCTGAGGCCGAACGTGGCTGATCCTATTCCGCTCATGGATGCCAAAATCCTGATACGCCACCTCACAAATGGCGATCCTACCAGCAGGGCAAGTTACTTTACTACTTGCTCTGCTTGAAAAATAGGATCAATTAGGCCATTTGGCAAGAATATACGCTTGTCTAAATTCACATTTTCAGGGGGATTTTGGCCAGATCCCAAAGCGACTCTACTATATAGCGTATCATTAGGATCATCCACAAAGAATCTATTGAGAAAGGAAGGAATATTTGTTAGTACAAATGCGTCCTTGGCATATATCCATTGAGAACCTACTTGCGCTGGATTTACTTCTCGTGGACTAATTTTGACGTAATATAACTCTCCTTTTGTGTCAGCAAATATAGCAAATCTTAATGATGAGTCTTGGCCACCAAATTTAGCGTTGTAAGGAATAATTGAATCTAGGTCAGAGTAGTTTCTAGAGTCAAGAAAGACATAATATATAGCTCTTAGGTTGATATCTGTTTGCTTCAACGCAAATCCTCCTGCGCCAGAGGCGATAGGCAAGAAAGCCCTAATTAGGTAGCTATTAGATTTTATTTGGCTTATAGCAGCTTCGACACTCAGTGTGGGGGGATCGTCGGGAGAAGGCCTCGAAGAATCGGATAATTGGATTGCAAATGATTGCAACACCGAATCTGCCATACCTTGAGGATTCTTTGTAACCTCTCTCAAAATATCCACATCAGTCTGCCCATCAATAAACACCCATCGATCATCATTTGCTTTTTGTGGAATACCTCGTTTCCATTCTCCATCCATAAACACACCATCAATTCTGCCGGACTTATAGACTAATACCTTTGAATACACTTGACCTTTGACTGTTACATTTTCCGAGATGCTATACTCAGAACTCAGAGCGAATTTGTAGAGAAGTGTATCTAATACCTCTCCCACCTTCTCTCCTGGCACTGGAGTTTCGGTTGCTCTTGTAATAGGAGTTGGTATGGCCGTGGGTTTTGGCGTAAAACTACCATCCCCACCCTTCACAAACCTCTTCTCCAGAAACTTCGCCCCAATCCTCGACAGCAGCACCTCATTCGCCGTCCCCGCGAACTCTGCATGAAGCTCGAACTTGGCACGCTCGAAGTACTGCACCTTGTACGTCTTGCCGTCCTCGGCCACTTCCTCGAACACATCGGTTATCGGGTAGCCCTGCTGGCGAACGTCTCCGTGCGTCTGCCAGTATCGCAGGAAGGTCCCGCCCAGCCTCTTGCCTGTTAGCTCGAAGAGGACGGAGCCGGGGGTGGTGTCGGCTGCCTGATTGGGTGCGCCTTGCAGGTAGGCAGCGAGGGGGTAGCGGTCTCGGTATTCCAGGACGCCGAAAAGCTCAAGGAGGACCTGGTTCTGGGGGTCGGGTTGCTCAGGGTGCTTCTCGAACTTGGCACGCTCGAAGTATTGAACAGTGTAGCTCTTGCCGTCAATCTCCGAGAGCTCTTGCATCTCAGGCGATATGGGGTAGCCCTGTTGAGCTAACGCGCCATGCTCGTTCCAGTATTTGAGGAAGTCGCCTGCGATGGTCTGGTGCGTTTCGGGGAATGTGCGGGAGTCGCCTTGTGTAGCGGGCGCGGATAAGCGTGCCTCTGCTATAGAGGTTCGGGGCGCGGAGGCTGGTAAAAAGGTGGCTATGAGGATAGCACACCCTATTATGTCGAGGAAGGGGCGTTTGATGTAGCGCATTTATCGCTCTTTAGATAGAGGGTGGATGGAAGCTAGCGTGACCTGTGCAGGCATTATACCACAGGTTGTGGTGAATTGTACTATGCTGGCATTACTAATGTGGGAGTGGTATCATGGAGATGTAAGGGTCGGTCAGGAGTATTCAGATGTGGGCAATCGGAAGAGTGAAACGGCAGGTGATCAATATGGCGATACAGAGCAAGCTAATCAGTATAGAGGAATACTTTGAGATGGCTGAGAAGGGCATCCTCACGGAGGACGACCGGGTAGAGCTTATCAGGGGGGTGATCGTAGAGAAGATGACTCCGAACAGTCCACATATAGCGTGCGTGGCACGTCTCAACTACCTCTTTTCCAAACTGCCTGATGAGACCGCTACTATCTTCGTGCAAAGTCCTATCCTCGTGCCTCCCAATTCAGTGCCTGAGCCGGACATCGCCCTCCTGAAATGGCGGGATGATTTCTACGCGAGCAAGTTCCCCGAAGCCGAAGATGTGCTCCTCCTTATTGAGGTTTCAGACAGCACCCTTGCGGATGATCGCAAGGTGAAGATGCCCTTGTATGCGGAGGGGGGCGTAGCTGACTATTGGATTGTCAACATACCGGAAGGGGTCATAGAGGTTTACTCGGACCTCTCAGACGGGAGCTACCGGAACGTTCGCAGGGTTGGCCGAGGTGAGACGCTTGGCTTACCGGAGGGTCTGGTGGGCGCTGTAGCAATAGACGACATTCTTGGTAAGTCGGTACTGTAGGGGCACGGCGCGCCGTGCCCCTACGTCTGTCCCCCGGTTAATACCTCTCCTCATGCACCAACTCTTCCCTCGACTTCCGAGCCTCCGGGTTACTCTTGCGCTCGCTTATAACCTCCGGGGCGGGGTAGCCGAAGGAGATGGCCGTGCGCACGTTGAGTTCTTCGGGGATGCCCAGGATGCGCCTCGCTGCCGCCTTTCCCTTTTCCCTGAGCCACCATACGCCTGCGCCGAGACCATGCGCTGCGGCGGCTAATAACAGACGTTCCGTGAGCCGCCCTTCATCGAAGTTCTCGATGACCGGGCTTTCTCCCGCCATTAGCATGATGATAGCAAAGTCGGCGTTCGCCAGGTGCGAGTTGGCCCCCTCTTCTTCGGCGATGTGCCGTAGCGTATCGTGGTTGCGTACCAGCATGAACTCCCAGGGCTGGCGGTTCATGCCGCTCCCCGTCCAGCGCCCCACCTCGATGATGTCCTCAACGACATCGTCCGGTACAGACTCGGAGGTGAAGCGGCGTACCTGCCTCATCCCTCTGAGCATCCTTATCTTCTCTTTCGCATCGTTTCCCTTGTCGTTCACTGCTTTTTGTCCCTCCACTAACTATTGTCCAACATCCCACGCCTGTTTGCCTCGAATACAGCCCCTACCGACCCCCCCGTATGAATGCGCCATATGGTTTCGGCGAGCATAGGGGCGACGCTGAGGACGGTGTAGCTCTCCAGGTCGTTGTCCTCGCCCCTGGGGATGGTGTCGGTGGTGACCAGCTCCTTGATGGGGCTGTCTCTCAGGCGCGCTATGGCGGGGCCGGAGAGGACCGCGTGAGTGCAACAGGCGTACACTTCTTTAGCGCCACGCTGCATCACCACGTCCGCGGCGTGGGTGATTGAGCCAGCAGTGTCTATCTCGTCATCTACCAGGATGGCGGACTTCCCTTCGACCTCTCCTATGAGATTCAGCACCTCGCTCTGGTCAACGTTGCCTACGCGGCGCTTCTCGATAATGGCGAGGGGCGCGTCCACAAGCTCGGCGAAGTTGCGGGCGCGCTTGGCGTTGCCTATGTCGGTGGAGACGACCACGCGTGGGTCTAGCTTCTTCTCTCGAAAATATTCGGCCATGAGGTACATGGCGGTAAGTTCGTCAACGGGGATGTTGAAGAAGCCCTGGATTTGCCCCGCGTGGAGGTCCATCGCCAGCACGCGGTTGGCCCCCGCGACCGTGATGAGGTCAGCGATCAGGCGGCCCGTTATGGGCACGCGTGGTTGGTCCTTCTTGTCGGTGCGCCCGTAAGCGTAATAGGGGACCACCGCGGTGATGCGCCCGGCGGAGGCGCGCTTTGCCGCGTCCATTATGATAAGCAGTTCCATGATGGAGGTGTTGACCGGCCTGGAGAGGGACTGCATGATGAATACGTCATTCTCGCGCACGCTCTCGTTGAGCTTGACAAAGATGTTCTCGTTGGAGAACTCGGAGACGTGCAGGTTGCCCAACCCCACCTTCAGGTGGTGGGCGACGGCCTCCGCTAGTGGCATGTTAGCCCTGCCAGAAACGAGCGTCAGGTCTTCCAGGTGTGACATCTATACCCCCGTGAAACGTGATGACGGACGACGGACGACGGACGACGGACGACGGACGACAGACGATAGACGATAGAGTGAAACGTGATGCGTGATGCGTGATGCGTGAGATTAGTGTGTAATTCGTAACTCGTAAATCCTAAGAAACTCTGCGTCCTCTGCGTCCTCTGCGCCTCTGCGGTGAATAATTATTGGCTAACCGGCTTGGTCACGCGCCGCCAGGGCTTCGAGGGCGGCCTGGGCGGCGGCTTGCTCTGCTATTTGCTTGTTGCGGCCTGCGCCTGAAGCCAGGGTGCGCTCTCCTACTCTCACTTCGACGTGGAACTGCTTGGCGTGGTCGGGGCCGCTCGTGCCCGTCAGATAATAACGAGGGGTCTCGCGCCACTCAGCCTGGGCGATCTGCTGTAGCTGGCTCTTGTAGTCGGTACTCAGTACTTGCTGTAGCTGCTCCAGCGTTCGCTCACCACTGACCCTGTGCCACACGTCTGCGGCGGCATCAAGTCCGCCATCTATATACACAGCCCCTAGCAGCGCCTCCAACGCGTGTCCTAAGTTGCTGGGACGCGATCTGCCACCCGCCGCCTCTTCGCCATGACTCATATAGAGGTAGTCGCCTAGAGAGATGGGCGCTGCTATCTCCGCAAGAGTGTTGAGCCGCACCAGTGCACCCCGTAACGCGCTCAACCTCCCTTCAGGCACGTCAGGGTACGATGTGAAAAGGTTTGCCGACACGATGAGTTCCAGCGCGGCATCTCCCAGGAACTCCAGGCGTTCGTTGGAAGCGAGTGGCGCGTCCGGCATTTCGTGGAGGTAGGACTTGTGCACCAGGGCATTTGTAAGGAAGTCGGGGTTATTGAAGGCGTACCCGATTGCAGCCTCCAACTCTGCCAATGGCCTGCGTGGCAGCGCGCCTACATGGTGGGTTGCTATAGTTGTATCTGTGTCTAGCGAAATATCGGGCATCGTATAGGATTTAGAAACTCTCTCAGAATACATGTACATTCCGTAGGGGCATGGCGCGCCATGCCCCTACAAGTTCATTCCTGCCTTGCGTGCAAGCTCGCTCAGACGTTGCCAGTCTACATCGAAGGTGTAGCGGTAGTGGCCCTCGGACAGTTCTTCGCTTTGGGAAGTCGCAAGGTTGGGTACGACGAGGAAGCGGGCGAAAGCGTCAGCTATGCCGTTGCCCTCGTCGTCGGTATCGTCCACTGTGATTCTGCCGCCAGATTGTCGAGCCAGTGCTATCCCACGCGCGAAGTATGGAGCGAGGCGCTCGGCCTCTTCCATATTGCTGGCGGTGAGAGCATCGATCTCCCCTGGCACGTCTTGAGCCGCTGAGGCGTCAAGTTGCGCCTCCTTTGCCTCCACCGGCAGCACAAGGTTCTGGACTATGTATCTCAAGAGCCGTTTTGCATCATCAGCCATTACTTTCTCCCTGGGTCAGTGTCGCTGTCCATTATACACGGTACGAAGCGATTGAACAGACGGAATGGACGACAGACGACAGACGACAGACGACAGACGACAGACGATGAAGGGTGATACGGGATGGGTACTAGAATATACTCTAGCATAATGAAATCTTTGCGCTCTCTGCTTCCCTGAGGTAAATTTACTTTCCGTCGTCCGTCGTCCGTCGTCTGTGTTATAATCGCCACATGGAGAGAGGAGCGAGCGGGATTGCGGGCATTTCGCTGGCGCTGCCCCTGCCCCCTGGGGTGAATAACCAGTACGCTACGGTGAATGGGCGTCGGGTATTGAGCGCCGAGGCAAGGCGCTTCAAGAGCGCGGTCGGAAAGTATGTCGAGGAGATGCGCTTCTCTGGAGAGATCACCCAGGCATTACTGGATGCCCTGCGAGCTTCTTATCTGTCACTCTTTATTGACTTCTATTTCGCTACGCCTATGAAGCGTGACCTTGACGGTGGGCTGAAGATCACACAGGATGCGCTATGCGAGTCGCTTGGCGTAAACGACAACCGGGTGGTCGATATACACCTGGTGAAGCGTATAGACCCCCTCAACCCCCGCATCGCCGTGCAACTCGAAGCTATACCGGAGGCAGATTGGCATTTCGATGACGAGTACCTCTACATTGGGAAGACCGGGACAAAAGAAGCGTAAGGGCGACGCGAGCCGTTTCGTGGATGTCAAGGGCGTGCGCGTGCGCTACATGGAGGAGGGGAGAGAACAGGGAGGGACCCCTCTTCTCATCGTGCATGGGTACAACGGTAGCTGCGATTACTGGTATCCGCACACGGTCCCTGCTCTCGGCCTGGAGAGGTGGGTAATCGCGCTGGACCTCCCCGGCAATGGGCTATCCGGTAAGCTGCAAAGGCATACGCTGGAGAGCTATGCGGAGTTCATAATTGACCTCATCGACGCGCTGGGTCTGGAGAAAATAGACCTGATGGGCCACTCTATGGGTGGGATGATTGGGATAGCCGCAGCCACGAATCACCCTGAGAGGTTCCGTAAGCTCGTGCTGGTCGATAGTGCGGGGCTACCTGAACTGGTCAAGCGTCCCTGGTTAGCGCCTATATTGATGCTGGGCGATTCGAGCTTACGCCAGGTGCGCTACTACCCAACTTTCATCAAGATAGGTCTGCGGGCACGCACTCCCCGCGAAGGGCTTAGGATGATCAGGACCGAGAGCGTGGGCGAAATGCTTTCGCGGCTTACGGTGCCCACACTCATAGTATGGGGTTCGAATGACCGCGTGGTGCCCCTGGAGCACGGCGCGCACATGGCGCAGCACATCCCCGGGGCGCGCTTAGCGATCATTCGTGGCGCGGGGCACATGCCCTTCTACGAGAAGCCGAGGGAGTGTAACAGGATAGTGTTGTCGTTTTTGAGGGGTGGGGAGTGATGACGGACGAGGGACGAAGGACGAGGGACGAAGGACGAAGGACGAAGGACGAAAGACGAAGGACGAAGGACGAAGGACGATAATGCGTGATGCGTGATGTGGGTAGGCCGTGATTGTAGTAGGAGGGAAGAGGGTTGAGACAGGAAGAGCTTTCGTTGCTGGATGCCGCCGTAGCGGATGAGGAAGATGCGGAGGAACTGATCGCTGCTGCCGAGGAGGATATGGTCGCGCAGGGGAAGATGGCTAGCGGTGCACACGCTGAAGTGGTTGCGTTGGAGCCTGCCGGGCACCACGATGCAGTTGCCATACTCGACTTTGGGTCGCAGTACACGCAACTGATTGCGCGGCGCATTCGGGAGAGCGGGGTCTATTGCGAGATATTCACGCATGACGCGCCTATCCAGGAGATTGCGCGGCTTCGGCCCAGGGCATTTGTGCTGTCGGGCGGGCCGGCGAGTGCGTATGAGCTAGGCGCGCCTCAGCTCGCTTCGCACGTGCTGGAGAGTGGGCTGCCTGTGCTGGGGATTTGCTATGGTATGCAGCTACTCACCCTAGCTTATGGCGGGCGCGTCGAGCCCTCTGCCCACCACGAATATGGCCCGGCGAGAATAAGGCCCTCGCATTCATCGCCACTCTTTGAGGGGTTGGAGGAAGAGCTGCCGGTGTGGATGAGTCATGGAGATCGCATAACCAAGATGCCAGAAGGGTTCGAGGTGCTCGCTACATCGTCTAATGCGCAATTCGCCGCGTTTGGACGAGGCTCTATAGTCGCTTTGCAGTTCCACCCGGAGGTAGTTCACACGCCACAGGGCAAGCAAATACTCAACAACTTTCTCTTCAAGATTGCCGGCCTGCGCCCAACGTGGAGTGCTGCGTCGTTCGTGGATGGAGCTATCAAGCAGATACGTGCGGCCGTCGAGCAAGGGCACGTGTTGTGCGGCTTGAGCGGTGGGGTAGACTCTTCAGTGGCTGCCGCGCTGGTACACAGGGCGATAGGCGACAGGCTGACTTGCGTATTTGTAGACAACGGCCTGCTCAGGAAGGGGGAGGCCGAGGCTGTGCGCGAGGTCTTCGGGCGGAACATGCAGATGAACCTGGTTGTGGCCGATGCAGCCGGGCGCTTCCTCGACGCCCTCGATGGGGTTTCCGACCCGGAGGAGAAGCGCAAGCGCATAGGCACGCTTTTCGTGAGGGTGTTCGAAGAGGAAGCGGCCCGCATCGGCAATTTCGAGTTCCTGGCTCAGGGCACGGTCTACCCGGACGTGATCGAGAGCGCATCTCCTGAGCGCCCTTCGGCAGTTCGCATCAAGACGCATCACAACGTGGGTGGGTTGCCCGCCGATCTCAAGTTCAAGCTCGTGGAGCCTCTGCGCTATCTATTCAAGGACGAGGTGCGGCGCGTGGGGCTGGAGCTTGGGCTGCCTGAGGAGATAGTCTGGCGGCACCCCTTCCCTGGTCCCGGACTGGCGGTGCGCTTGCTGGGACCTGTTACGGCGGAGAGGCTGCACACCCTTCGCGAAGCTGACGCAATCGTGCGCTACGAGCTAGACAAGGCTGGTCTACACCGCGAGGTGTGGCAGGCGTTTGCCGTGCTCCTGCCGGTAAGGAGCGTGGGGGTGATGGGGGACAACCGTACATATGCTGATGCAGTGGCGATACGTGTTGTTACCTCAGTAGATGGCATGACGGCAGACTGGGCGAAGCTACCTTATGATGTGTTGGGCGTGATGTCGAACCGCATCGTCAACGAGGTGCCGCACGTCAACCGTGTAGTGTACGACATCACATCCAAACCGCCCGCTACTATCGAATGGGAATAGGAAAGGTGTCAGCTACTTCCGGTAGCGCGGCCTACATATCCGCCCCTCGCGGAATCTCCGCCATAGAAGCTCGCTTGCGTGGCTGGTTGGCTAATGAGTGGATCGCCTCAGGCTTGATATTCGGTGTTACACGCCTGGTCGCGGTATTAGGAGCTTATTCTGGTATCACGCAGTTGATCGCCGCCGAGCCATTCCGCAATAAAGGCTGGGTCGCAGAACTCGGGCTGATGTGGGACTCGGCCTGGTATGGGGGCATAGCTCAACAGCACTACGCGTACGACCCGGCGGCCACGGGAGGCACCAGCGTAGCCTTCGCTCCTCTATATCCTTTCCTCATCTGGTTATTGTCCACCATACTGAGCTGGTTGACGTTTGGGTGGGACTGGGGCAATCCGCAGTGGGGTAGCACGGTCACGGCAGGGTTGCTGATAAGTAACGTTAGCTTCTACATTGCTCTGGCGCTGTTGATCAAGCTGCTTGCCCCAAGGTTGGGCAAGTTGAGGGCGGCGCTGGTGGCGTTTATGCTGGCGGCGCTACCATTGTCCTTCTTCTTTTCAGCGATGTACACCGAAGGACTATTTCTCATGCTGGTCGTGTCCACGTTCCTGGTAGCGCGAACCGAGTGGCGGGAGAAATGGCTATGCGTCGGGTTGCTGGGGATGCTGGCATCGCTCGATAGGTTCGCGGGATTGCTCCTCCTGCCTGCTATGGCGGTTGAGTATATGGCGCAACGAGGATGGAACTGGCGCAAAGTACGGTTGAATGTAGCCTGGCTGTCTCTGATACCTGTGGGCATAGGCATTTTCCTCACTTTCCTGTGGTGGCGCTTCGGGACGCCGTTCGCGCTCGGTGATAGTATGCTCAAGGGCTGGAATCACAAAGGCTCTTTCTTCTTGACGACATACTGGGAGAGTGTGACCGCCCTTTGGGATAGTCTGACCAAGACCTTTCCGCTCGGCACTCAGGACCCGGTCCTTTATTACGGCAATGGAAGCAGGCTCTATTTGATACTCGATCTGGCGATGCCCTTCGTGCTGCTTGCAGGTGGTTTCCTGGCGCGGCGGAAGCTGCAAGCTTCCGAGTGGGCATGGCTGGTTCTCGGCGTTGTCTACCCTTTGAGCACGAATATCACCTTTTCGCTGGCGCGCTATACCCTTCCCTTGTGGCCGGGGCTGGTATGGGTGGGGACGCTGAAGCGGTCTAGACTATGGCTCGTGCTCGGCCTGACATTACTATCGCTGGGGCTGTTAGCCTGGTGCAGCCGTATTTATGGTAGCGCGAGGTGGATCGGGTGAAGCCCATTTGGAGTTTCATCTAGCCTGGGGAGGCACATATGAGAGTGTTGGTGGTTGGGTCTGGGGCGCGAGAGCACGCGATTGTCTGGCGGTTAGTGCGCAGCGAGCGTGTAGATACTATCTACTGCGCGCCTGGGAACGGGGGTACAGCGCTCCTCGCCCAGAACCTGGCGATGGGTATCTCAACGGAGAGCGAATGTGACCTCCTTGCCGGGTGGGCATTCAACAATAACATCGACCTTGTTATAGTGGGTCCTGAGCTAGCATTGAAGCATGGCATCGTCGATTCGCTGCTGCTGCTTGGGGTGCCCGCGCTGGGACCTACCCAACAGGCAGCGCGCATCGAGTGGAGCAAGGCTTGGGCACGCGACTTTATGCAGAGGCACGATATTCCCTCTCCGCATTACATGATTATAGAAGGGGTTGAGGCACTACGGCAGAAGCTCTCCGCTCCGGACACGACATACCCCCTGGTGGTGAAAGCTGATGGGCTGGCCGCAGGTAAGGGTGCCGCTGTGGTAAGGAGTGTTGAAGATGCTGAAGATGTCGTCAACGAAATGATCGTCCATGGCATCCTCGACCCAAACGATGCGGCTGCTAAGGTAGTAATCGAAGAGTATCTTGAAGGTATGGAAGTTAGCGCGCTCGCGTTTACGGATGGCACTCACGTAGCGATGATGCCCCCATCGTGTGACTATAAGCGCCTCTTGGACGACGATGCGGGGCCGCTCACCGGCGGGATGGGCGCTTACTCACCGACAAGATTTGTCACGCCTGAATTCTGGACCTCTATCGAGCAGGACGTAATGCTTAAGGTAGTGGCGGGGATGGCGAAGGAAGGCTATGCTTTCAAGGGGGTGTTGTACGCGGGCTTGATGCTGACGGCGTCGGGACCTAAGGTGCTTGAGTTCAATTGCCGCTTCGGTGACCCGGAAGCGCAGGTGCTCCTCCCCAGGCTGCTCACGCCTCTTGAAGAGATAGGGCATGCCATCGCCAGGGGTGACCTGGCGCAGCTGGGCGAGATCAGGTGGAGCGAAGATGCCACTGTGGGAGTGGTGGTGGCCTCAGATGTATACCCGCATGGCAAGGCGGCGCCCAGGCCAATCTCAGGTTTTGGAGACGTTGATGAGGGCGTGCTGGTCTTTCACGGGGGCACGGAGGTGCGCGGCATAGCGGCGATTCAGCCTGACTACGCAGCTCCCCAATCCAACAGGTCTTTTCTGCGTTCGCTCTTCAGTAGCGGCGGGGCAGAGCGTGGCGCAATGCCGAGTGTTGATCTACAGGTAATGGCAAGCGGAGGGCGCATTCTCACAGTGGTTGGGCGCGGGCCAACAGTGGAGGAAGCTCGTGAGGCAGTTTACCGCAACATAGATAAGATCAAGTATGAAGGCGGGCAATACCGCCGCGATATAGCCGCTCGCGAGCTTGATAGCTAAATTGCCTTACTTACCGTGGAATTCTGGATCGCGCTTCTCGACGAAGGCCAGCATACCCTCTTTCTGATCCTCGGTGCTGAAAAGGGTGTAGAAGTTCTTGCGCTCGAAGAGGAGTCCTTCCTGCAAGGGCACGTCAAACGCTTTATTGACCGCTTCCTTGGCTAGCTGGAGGGCGATTGGCCCCATCTTTGCGATTTGCGAAGCGAGGCGCTTGGCCTCCTCCAGGTAGAATTCGATGGGCACGACCCGGTTGACAAGGCCATATTGCAGGGCCTCTTTTGCGGAAAGCATGCGCCCGGCAAGCACCATCTCCATTGCCACTGCCTTGCCGACAGCGCGCGTGAGGCGTTGAGTGCCTCCCGCGCCCGGCATAACCCCGATCTTTATCTCCGGCTGGCCGAACTGTGCCGTTTCGGAGGCGACAATCATGTCGCATAACATCGCAAGCTCATTGCCCCCACCGAGGGCGTAACCGCTCACGGCGGCTATGAGCGGCTTCTTGAAGCGCCGAATGCGGTCCCACTTGGCGAACTGGTCGCGCTCAAGCATCTCGACAGTTGTGGCGTCGGCCATCTCCTTGATGTCGGCACCGGCGGCAAACGCCCTCTCGTTGCCCGTGATGACCACGCAACGGATTTCTTCGTCTCTCTCAAGCTCGTCCAAAGAGGCTAACACCTCGTCCATGACCTGTAGGTTGAGGGCGTTGAGGACCTGGGGGCGGTTGAGCTGGATAATTGCGATGGGTGCTTCGCGGATGAACTTGATGAGTGCGTATTGGGTGTTTTCCATGAGATATGTTCCTTTTCCGGGTCTGGGTTCTTACCATCTAGTTCTCTTCAGAGGCAGTCTCGTTGTCCATTGGTCACGCCTCTTGGAGAATCTTCAGGAAATCCGAGGGCCTTATGATTTGTAGACCCGCAACCTTACCTAAAGAGAGGAGGTCGTCATCTCCTGTTACCAGGTAGTCGGCCCGCCCGACGAGCGCGTAGGCTAATAGATAATCGTCCGCTGGATCGCGTGAGATAGCCACTATGTCCTCTAGGATAGGAGGGAGAAACTCTGCAGCGGCTGACAAGCTGTTGGCTAATCTGTCAACCTCTTGGTAAGTAATTCTCTTTGTCAAGTGAGGCTTATTCTTGACGGTCTGTATCCCCTCGGTAAGAAGCTCTTCCGGTATAAGGAGAGTATAGCGGTGCTGAAAGGCGGCCTCCACAATGGTGCTTATAGCACTTTGCCGGGCTACGAGCAAATAGCTTATGAGTACATTCGCATCCAAAAGTACTCTCATATGAGATCCGTTAGCTTGCTTCCTGTTCTCTCCTGTATTTGATCTTTCTTTTCTCTATCAGGCTCTCTATCGCCTCTCGCGATACTTCATCTGCAATTGCGAGGGCTTGCACCTCGCTAGTCAAATCCTGATTGCGCGCTCTTACCTCGTCTCGCAAGCTTCTCAACTGCTCAAGCGCCTGTCTGCGATCATCTCTTTCTCGCAGGTCCTTGACCTTCTCATACTCGGCATAAGGCATGATGACTACCGTAGGCTCACCACGGCTTTCAACGATGATCTCGTCCTGGTTCTCAAGCACCCAACTGACGACGGAACCTAGTTTGTTCTTGGCATCAGTAGCTGAAACGGTCTTTGGCATGACAAACCCCTTGTATTACCTATTAGTAAGATATTACTTAGCTAACTTATTAGCTATTTTATTAGCTAATAAGCAGATTGTCAAGATGCCCTCGTTCTTGTATGTCAGCTACCCAAATGTGAGCCACAGTTGCCGCAGAACCTGAATCGTATAGGCGACAATTCGCCGCACTTGTCGCACCGCTTTTGTCCGGAAGCCATATCGCTGCGCAGCTTATCGTAATTCACTTCCCGCTTTTCGTAGAAAGCGGCGAGGCCCTCGGCGGTTTCGTCGGCGTCGGCGTGTATGGAGAGCCAATCGCGTGCGTGGCCCACCGTAAGCGCCCACGACAGGTCTCGCCAGAAGTTGGTCTGCTGCTTGGCGTAGCGCAATATCTCCGGCATGCGGTGGAGGAGCTTGTTCGCCATCTCCGCAACAGCGCCGTCTAATTCTTCCTTCTTGACTACGCGATTGACCAGGCCCCAGTCCAGGGCTTGCTGTGCGCTTATCGGCTCGCATAGCCAGAGCATCTCGCGGGCGCGGCGGTCGCCAATGATGATGGGGAGCCACTGGGTAGCGCCCCCCGCCGGGACTGAGCCGCGAGCGGTGCCTACCTGCCTGATGGTGACATGATCGGCGGCTATCGCCAGGTCGCAGGCCATGTTGAACTCATTGCCGCCGCCCACGACCATGCCGTTGAGCCGGGCTATAGTGGGCTTGCCGATGTTGCGCAGGCGGTCATGCGCCTCGATGAACGACCCCATCCACTTCCAATAGTCGGCGCGTTTTGCCAGGAATTGCTCTTGCTCCCTTAGGTCGGCACCCGTGCAGAATGCTCTATCACCTGCGCCCGTCAATACGAGGACACCAACCGCGTCATCATAGGAAGTGTCCTCGAAGGCGCGGCTCATCTCCTTGAGCGTCTGGAAGTCGGTGGCGTTGAGACGGTCGGGGCGGTTGATTGTCACCGTAGCGACCCCATCAGCCTTTGTGTAGATTATGTTCGTAAAGCCCAGCTCTTCGGGCGTGAGCGCTCTGGGATAATCCAACTGCTAATCTACCTCCCCATAGACCATCGTGACTACCTCGCGGGCGAAGCTCATGAGGTCCTTTCCGGCGGCGCGATTCTCTTCGGAGGCCATGGCCGCGTCGAACGATTCCTGGTCTCGGAAGTACATCTCGGCGATCAAATAGTACTCAGGCTCGCCACGGAAGGCCTTCAGGTTGCGCGTGACCTCCATGCGCTCCAGGCCGGGGACCTTGCGCATGAGCGATGTGTGGGTGCCCTCGTAATGCCTGTCGAACTCCTCTACATCTTCGGGCCGCTTGAACAGCGCCACAAGCTTTATCATATACGCCTCCTCATAGGTAAAGTGCCCTTAGTTATAACAGCCCCCGCCTTCTTGTCAAGTGGGCTTTCCTGATCTTTACTCAATAAGCTTTTATTTCTTTTTCTCTCCATTTCCGACCCTTGCAGGGTCGGAAATGGAGAGAAAAAGAAGAATTCCTTTCATTCGGCCATGCCGGTGACGGTCATCTCGCGTGGGTTCTCTAAGGTGAAGGCGTAGGTTATCTCCTGCGCGCTTTGCGGGGCCATCTGTAGCTCCCACTTGAGAATGTTCAGGTCGTTATGCTCCGTTGGCTCAGGTGAGACCTCTGTCAGCTTGACCTTGATCTGCTCGTGGCGGGAGACGGGCACCTGGTCCATAACGGTGACGCGGGTGGGCCACGCCAGGTGGCTGGTGACCTTTATCTTGTAACCGAGGCCGGTGCGTTTCGTATTGCCAATAAAGGCCTTCCCCGCCGTGCGCTCGGTCAATTCGCGCTTCACCTTCACACGGTCGTCCACGCCGAGTTGCGCCTCGAACTCCTCGCTCGGTACGACAGTCTTGATGAAGGTCCGCCCGATGAAATCGGCCTCATGGAAGATATTGGCGGAGCCTGGGAGGAGAATGAGGGCAGAACTATTCTTGATTTTGGCGCGCAGGTATGCCTCTTCTGCCAGCTTGGGGACCGTCACGTAGTCGAGCTTCGCTTCAAGGTCGAGCGTGGTGACGGTCGTCTTGTGAGGGGAGCCGTCGGAGGGGACGGCTACGGGGCGAGCTACGCGGTATGTGACTGCCGCTCCGCTGCTTTCGACGGTGGCCTCAGCAATCTCCGCAGGCGGTGGGATGAATGCAGCCACAGGCGCGGTACTCTCCGCTGCCATTGCTTTCATTGAAGCTCCGGTGGTCTGCATCATAGGCGCTGCGGCTCTAGGCATAGCAGGTGGCATGACGGGCGGGCGGTATACGTCCACGTACCAGGGCCGTAGCTCCGGTATCGTGCTGCTGATGGCGGGGCGCGCAGTCGACAATGACAAAGTTACCGCGGGCCAGTCCTCTCCCGTCTGCTGGCGGATGTTCGCCAGGTAGGTGACTGCCACCTTATTTTCTACCAATCTTATATCGTAAAGAGGCTCCCACGACGCGTTGGTGACGCTGTAAATAAGGTCCAAATCGAGGTCAGTCTCCTCGGTCGCTTCCACTGCAACGTTGAGACTGATGCGCTCATTCGTGTCCCACCGAGGGGAAAGCTTGCTCTGGAGGGCCTCTATCTCGCGGGCGAGCTTGCGTCGCTGTAAAGCTATCTCACGTCTTCGAGCCTGCACGGCGGAAGTTTCGTCAGCGAGGTACTTGATAAAAGCAGAAACCTCTTCGAGGCCCGACTTGCCGTAAGCGATGCCCCGTGTCAGGGTCGAACCACTGCTCTCCCTCAGGGAATCGAGTTGCGCTAACCGCCGTGTCTCCTGTGCATCATCATCTGCAAGCACTTGGTCTTTGTCTTGCAAGATCTCTAACTGGCTCTTGAGTTCCGCGAGGTCTGCTTCCGGTGCTTGCGTCACGTACTCGCGTGCCAGGTCTACGCCGAGTATGCGCACGTTAACACCCCGGCCGGAAGCCCGCACTGAGTCGTCCTGCACGGTGGTCGGAAGCCCTTCCAGGGTAAGAGTATGCTCTCCCTGGGTGAGATGCACACTCCCACGCCGCGTTATGCGAGCGCGGTCCGTATAAACTGTTACCTCTACAATAGGCGCACTGAGCGATACCATTGTCTATACCTCCATTGTTTATGCGCTTCTTGTCAGGATACCTTTATGAATAGCGCACTTCCAGTATTGTACTCCAAGAAGGACGAAAGACGAAGGACGAAAGACGAATAGAAGCCTCCGTCTTTCGTCCATTCTCTCCCGTTGACGCTCCCTGCCCCTTTTGCTATAGTTAGCGTGCAACCCAATAGTGCTAAATCGAGGGAGATAAGGGAAGAAGCGTGCCACGCGTCATCAAGGTGAGTCACATCGGGATCGCAACTGCGGATAGGGCGGGGGCGCTTCGGCTATTTTCGGAAGGTTTTGGGCTGCCTATTGGGGCGAGTGAGGATGTTCCGGGCGATGCGGTGCGGGTCACTTTCCTGCCAGTCGGAGAGAGCCGCATCGAGCTTCTTGAGCCGGTGGGCGAGAAAGGGCCTATCCAGAGGTTCCTGGAGAGTCGCGGGCCTGGCATCCACCACATCTGCTTGGAAGTGGAGGACCTTCCTGGGATGTTGCGCCATCTCCACGAGCAAGGGGTCGCACTTATAGACCAGGAGCCACGCCCGGGCGCACATGGCACTCTCGTGGCATTCCTCCACCCCAAGTCCACTAATGGCGTATTGATAGAGCTTGTCGAGTCTACCAGCTTGCACAGGGAGCATGGTGGGCATTAGAAGCAATCGTCTTCTGCAAAGGAATCGTCCTGATTCGCTGTCGAACCAGGAAGCAATAATCCGAAATCCGAAATCCGAAATCACCAATAAGCGAGGGGGTAATAGACATGCTCAACGTCGAGCAGGCAGGACCCGCGCAAGGCGCGCATGACGCGCCGCTTACCTACGGCAGCTATCTACGCGTGCCGGAACTTCTCCAGTTACAGACTCCTATTGGCCCGCCCGATGCGCACGATGAGATGCTGTTCATTATCGTGCAACAGGCGCAGGAGCTTTGGTTCAAGCAGATTCTCTTCGAGATGAAGTCGATTATCGCTCTCCTTGACGACGGCGATATAATGGGCGCTCTCCACCTGCTCAAGCGTGTGAATGTCATCGTGCGGGTGCTTGCTTCGGAGGTGGAGGTGCTGGAGGCGATGCCGCCCCAGGAGTTCGCACGCTTCCGAAATCTGCTAGGGACCGCGAGCGGGCTGGAGTCGTTGCAGTTTCGCGAGCTTGAATACGCGTCCGGCCTGCGAGAGACGACCTTCTTGAAGCTGATCGAGAAGCATATGGACGCGGAGTACTTCCGAAGCGAGTGGCCCCGAACGTTGCATGATGCCTTCTGTGGGTTGTTGGCTCAGGTGAGCGACGATACGGTTTTGGCCCTGGTAGAGGTGTACACCAAAAGCCAGGTATACCCGCATCTATTCATGCTGGCGGAGGCGCTTTGTGAGTATGAGGTCTTATTCAGCCACTGGCGCTTCCATCACGTCAAGCTGGTAGAGCGAACGATAGGGGACAACATGCCAGGTACGGCTGGAAGCTCCGGCGCGGGCTACCTCGGCAAGACCCTGGGCTATCGCTTCTTCCCAGAGCTGTGGGCAGCACGCAACGCGCTCATGCATCTCACTCCAGAGTAAGCTATTCCGACGCCTCCCGTGGTCGGCTGGAGGTAAAAGAAATCGGGCCGCGTTCGCGGCCCGATTTCTTTTACCCCAAAGATGACTTAGGGAAGGGGTGTGCCGATAGGCTGCACTGTCATGGTTGAAGTAGCTCCGGTGGTGCTGGTAACTACAGCTGTCGCGGTAGCCGCAACAGTCGTGCCGGTCGCAACGGGAGTACCTGCCGTACCGGTAGCTACAGCCGTACCAGTAGCTCCCGCTGTTGTGGTGGCTACAGGAGTAGTCGTGCCTGCCGGTACCGGAGGCGTAGGCGTCCCTACCGGATCGTTCGGGCAGAAGCCGCCGTTGCGATATCTCCAGTCGAAGTAGTGCTGGCCGATGTTCGCCATCTCTACCTGGAACCCTGTGGGGTTGCTAGGCACATAGGTGAGAGCGCGGCGCTCGAACGCCTGGATCATCACGTCTTTGACCACGCCCTTGATTGTGGCCCTCGTCCAGTATGCCTCGCTGATCGGGAGACCCGAAGCGAAGAACCAGGGGTTGATTAGCTGCTCACGCACAACGGCGTGGTTAGCATCATGCACAGGGCCGGACGCGTTCAGGAAGTCCCAGAAGACACGCGGGATATTGTGCTTGACTGTGGCATCGAAGTATACGATGTCGGTGCCGGTCATGACCGACTTTGCGGGGTCGGTGCCGGTCGTACCGTTGCGGTCAATGGTCTCGATGACCTTCTGGCCCGTGCGATTTGTAGCCGGGTGCGTGTCAACGCGCTGTGACGATACCGATACCTTCTGGAAGGCGAAGTAGGTTGGGGCGAACTGGTCGCCAGGGTCCCCGGACATAGGGATACAGGCGTTGCGGTACGGCAAGAAGTCCTTCTCACCAACCTGTACCTGGCCCGATATGAGGTCGACGGTCAGGAGGCCGTTTGTCACGAAGAACGGCTGGTCCTGGCGTGCGCCGGGGTCGTTCAACTCCATGCGGCTCTTGTCAAAGTATTGTACGAGCCTGAGCCTGCGGCCCAACGGGTCCTCATTGTACTGCTCGAACAAGCCGGGGGTGTTCGGGCCTGGACCCCAGAAGAAGGTACGGCTGACCTGGCCCTGCTGAACGGGGTGGTCGGTGCGGTCCCATGTCCTCTGGAAGGCGGGGTGCGCATAAGCGAATGGGCCTCCACCGGCGACATACAGGTTGCTGGAGATGACTATTGTGGGAACTACCGTAGGGCTGGCGCCGACAGTGCCGCTAACCACGATTGTGGCGGGAGCGGTCCCCACTGCTGTGGCCGTGCTCGTAGTCACTGACGTTCCGGTGATGACGGTGCCTGTAGAGGCTACAGTCGCTGTGCCGGTTGCCTGGGCAACTACCGATGCGCCCGACGTTGGTGGCTGCGCTATTGCCGCAGCACCGAAGATGAGGGCAGCCGCGCCAAAAGTTGCGGCACCTGTGAACCATCGTTGTTTCATAAGATTTCTATCCTCCTAGAATTTTCTACCTGGTTTCTGGTGGCTATGCGCCCGTAAATGCTGGTAATAGTTATGCGTGCTGGCCTCGGTTCTGAAATCAGTCTGCATCCTTCCCTGCACACTTTTTCGTTGGCCTTCGTTAACCCTTTAGAGCAGGTTTCGTGCCAATCCACAACCAGACACCCACATAATAGATAACGGACGTAGCGCATTAAGGTTGCAGCCTTATGTATATGATAGTGTGCTTAATCACACTCATTTAAGGGTAGCATGATATACGTAAAATGTCGTATTTATCTCTAGTGAACAATAAAACTGCCGCCCGTTCAGGCGGCAGTTTTATTGTTCACTATAAGATCATGCGTAACAACAATGACGAAGGTAGAGGAGCGTGCCGTAACGAAGCACCCTTTCCCTGTCATTCCGAACGCAGCGAGGAATCTAAAGCTCTATCCATACAACCAAGCTTGGAGATTCCTCACTACGTTCGGAATGACACTCTTTTTACATTCGTTGTTAAACATCCTCTAAATCAGGTTGTTAGTGGCCCGACCAGCGAGGCTGGCGTTTCTCCAGGAAGGCGGCAGTTCCCTCGCGCCGGTCCTGGGTAGCGGTGGCCTGGCCGAAAAGCTGCGCCTCAAGCTCCAGCGCCTCCTCAAGGGGAAGAGATAGGCCCTCGTTAATTGCCATCTTGGCGAGAGCGAGGGCGCGTGGCGCCTTTTGCGCCAGGTTCCGCGCCAGGTTGACTGCTTCGTCCACAAGCCCGGCCTGGGGCACTACACGGTCCACAAGTCCGAGGCGGTAGGCGTCCTCCGCGCTCACGCGCTCTCCGGTGAAGATTATGCTCTTTGCGCGGTCCCGACCGATAATGCGTGCGAGACGCTGCGTGCCTCCGTAGCCTGGGATGACCCCCAGGTTGACCTCTGGCTGGCCTAACTGTGCGTTATCAGACGCAATGCGGATGTCGCCGCATAACGCAAGCTCGCAACCGCCACCTAAAGCGTAGCCGTTGATTGCCATTATCACAGGTATGGTAAGGCGCTCGATCTTCGAGAAGACGCTCTGTCCCGACCTGGCAAACTCTTCGCCCGACTCTTCGTCCTCCAGCGCCGCAATCTCCGCGATGTCTGCACCGGCCACGAACGCCTTGCTCCCCGCGCCCGTGATGACCATAGCGCGCACGCGCTCATTCCCCGCTACCTCATCAAGCGCGAGGGCTAATTCTCCAAGCAGCGTCTTGTTGAGAGCGTTCAGCTTGTCAGCACGGTTGATTGTGAGAAGCGCAACTCCGCTCTCTTCGTCTACCTCAAGCAACAGGTTACTATATTCGATCATTGCATCTCCCTTACTTCCAATTACGAATTACGAATTACGAATTACGAATTACGAATTACGAATTACGAATTACGAATTACGTTTTATCGTCTATCCTCACGCATCACGCATCACGCATCACGTTTCATCGGCTTTCGTCCTTCGTCCTTCGTCACGCATCACGTTCCACCCCCACCGGCCTCGTAGGCAGAGGCTCCTCCGGCTCGGAGTCGTCAGGGTCCGCTGCTATCGTGGGAGCGGTGACGTTGAGATAGAGGCAGAAGGTCGTGCCTTCGCCCAGGCGGCTGTTGACTTCGATGCGCCCGCCGTGAGCCTCGGCTATGGTCTTTACAATCGAGAGTCCCAGGCCGGAGCCGCTTCGGACGGTGTCGCGGGCGCTCTGCGTGCGGAAGAACCTGTCGAATATGTGGGGTAGCTCCTCCTGCGGTATACCCGGCCCTGTGTCGGTTACTTCGATACGCGCTGTCCCACCCTCTATCCACAGGCCCAGACCGATAGTGCCGCCTTCCGGCGTGTATTTTATCGCATTGTCTACCAGGTTCAACAAGAGATGCTGCAACTGGTCGCGGTCGCCGAAAGTGGTAGCTACATCTTCGTGGAGGAGGGTCACCTTCTGGTTCTTTATAGCGGTGAGCGAGCGCGCCCTGGCGAATACGTCGAGGAGGATACTGTCCAATTCTACCGGGCGCAGCACGGGCTTGATGTCGTGCCCGGCCTGCATCTGCGCGATGTAGAGGAGGTCGTTCACCATTCGATTTAGCCGGGACACCTCCCCCTCGGTCACGCTGATCAGGGCAGCGCGCTCGGACGGATCAGCCTCGCGTGACAGGAGGTGAAGGTTGCTTCTGATGACAGTCAGGGGGGTGCGTAATTCGTGGGAAGAGTCGGCCACAAAGCGCCGCTGAGACTCGAAAGTGCTTTCGATGCGGGCCAGCATTTGGTTGAAGGTACGGACCAGGTGTCCCACTTCGTCATCTTTACCCGGATCGGGGATCCTCTGGGAGAGGTCCTGCGAGATCTCGATCTGGTGAGCTTTCTGCGTCACCTTCTCGACTGCGCGTAGCGTGCGCCCTGTGAGGAGGTAGGAGCCTAGAGCGGAGAAGCAAAGGAGCAGTACCGAGCCTATCACCAGCACCAACGTCAGATTATATTGAACGTTATCAGCTATTACCAGGGGCGTGGCCGCTATGAGTACTCCCACTATCTCCCGCGTCAGTAAGCTACTGATCGGTTGCATAAGGATGCGTATGCGCGTCCCATCAGGCAGCGTCTGAGTGCTCTTAACGGTCTCTCCACTGATCGCCCTGGTGAACATGGCATCGCTGACCTGTATTTGGCGGTCACTGCTGCGTATGCTCCCGTCCGCGTTCATAACTGTATAGAAGACGGCGTCTACCTGGTTCTGGTTGTCGATACCGGGATTGACGCCTGGGTGCCGGAGTATATAGTCGAGGCTCTGGTGCGACTGGCGGTCAAGGTTATCGTCTATGGTCTGGTAGAGGAAGTAGCGCACTGTGAGGACAGCCAGCGCGCTAAACGCGGCGAAAACGAGCGCCATAGAAAGCGTGGAGAGTAGGGTCAGTCGCCAGCGTAATGACAATTCTAACCTCGCGCTCCATCGGATCTGACGACAGACGACAGACGACGGACGACGGACGATAGACGAAGGAGGAAAAAATGGCTTTTACGTCGTCCGTCGTCTGTCGTCTGTCGTCCCGTCCCTGTAACTCTATCCATCCGTAACATCCTTTGAGTTAGCTTGCGTGCCAGGCTCTTCTCGCATGACGTAGCCGATCCCGCGCACTGTCTGGATGTAGCGGGGGCTGCCTGCGGCGTCCAGCTTGGCGCGTAGATAGCGAATGTACACTTCGAGGATATTACTTTCGCCGCTGAAGTCGTAGCCCCAGATACGGTCGTAGAAAGTCTCGCGTGTGATAACCTGCCTGGCGTGGCGCATGAGCAGCTCCAGCAGGTCGAACTCTTTGCTTGAGAGGTCTACGAGCGTGTCGTTGACGAAGACCTGGTGCGCGACGGCGTCGAGCGTCAGGACGCCGAACTTGAGCGCCTCGTTTTGAGGTTGCCTGCGCCGGAGGAGGGCGCGGATGCGGGCCATAAGCTCGTCGGGCTGGAAGGGCTTTACGAGGTAATCGTCCGCGCCGCTATCGAGGCCGCCCACCTTATCTTCCAGCGTGCCCTTCGCGGTGAGCATGAGTATCGGCACGTCACTCGTCTGGCGAATCGTGCGGCATATCTCCAACCCGTCCACGATTGGGAGCATCAGGTCGAGCACAACCAGATCGGGCGGACTCTCTGCAATCTGGCTGAATGCCTCACGGTGGTCGGCGGCTAGCTCAACGGAGTACCCCTCATAGGAGAGGAGTCGCTTGAGGTTCTCGCGGATATGAACATCATCATCTACAACCAGGATACGCATGTTAAGAATTATAGCACTTTAAAGGGAGAAGCTTATCTTTCTTCCAAAATTGGACCCTCAGGGTCCAATTTTGGAAGAAAGATAAGACAACTATTCTGGATGGTTGCTAGGAGGCAGCCATCTCTAGCTCTTCCTTCGCCTGTGCAGAGATGGGCTTGCGCCAGGGGACGGCACACTCGCGCAGGTATCTCGACAGCGCGTTCTCCAGGGTTGGGAGGAGGATACCGCGCTCGCTGGTCAGTGCGCTAAAGGTGGGGCGTTTGGCCCTTCCCGCAAATTGAATGGTCTCGCATTCTACGCCGTCCGCATTCAAGCCCGCCATATCTGCGGCGAGGCGGGCAAGGCCTGCCCATGAGAGCGCACCCTGGTTAGCGAGGTGCCAAAGTCCCTTTTCACTGTCGATGAGGAGGTCAAGGCACGCGTTGACAAGGTCAGGCACGTATGTGGGTGATACGATTTCACCCTCGGTGGTGATAACCGGGCGGTTCTCTGCGAGCGCCTGGAGGGCCAGCGTGATAAAGTTGTAGGCATCCCAGGGGCCGAAGAAGGCACTGGTCCTGACGACGAGGGCATGGGGGTGTGCAGCAAGTACCAGCTTCTCTGCCTCCGCCTTGCTGTGGCCGTAGATATTCAGAGGGCAGGTTGGGTCGCTCTCGACGTAGGGCGCGCCCTTGCTGCCATCGAAGACCAGGTCGGAGGAGAATGTCAGGAGCTTTACGTCCCGACTCGCGCAAGCTTCCGCTAACGTTGCTGGGCCATGTGTGTTCTCCCTGTAACACCTTTCTATGTCGCACTCCGCATCATCGACGCGCACGTACCCAGCCGCGTTCACGACTGCCCACGGTTTCAGCTTGTCCAATATCTCTACCACCTGGCTGCTGTTCGCAATGTCCAGGTCGTTTCGCTTCATGCTGAAGTGGCTGAGGCCACGATGTTCGCATATGCGCGCAAAGGCGGTGCCGAGCGTGCCTGCAGCACCCGTGATTAGTATGGGACGACTTTCCATGTTTATTCCGCCCTTCGATCTGGACTTGCGGCTCGCCCTGATACTCTCCCATTTCATTGGTTGCGCTTCGTAGCTGAGGCGAGAGGGATGATGCCACCAACTCTCCGAGTGGAGGGCGGGGTGCGAAGGCTCGCCACGTTGTGCCAACTCGCGCACCAATTGTGCCAGGGCGGTCGGGCGGGGCTGGTCGCCGCGCACGTCGTAGACGCCCGGCTCGTACACGCCTTCATTACGGGTCACGAGGGTGTGCCAATCGTAGGTGCCGAGGAGCGCCCACGGGGTAACGGCTCGTATGTCCACTCCCTCGCGCTTCAAGCTCGTAGCGGCGTTCCATACCTCCACCAGCCAGAGTAGCTGCTGCTCACGAGTGCAGCCGTTATGCACCTCTGTGATGGCGATAGGCAAGCCGTTACGCTCCCATGCCTCTCGCAGGAGCGTGCCCGCGCCCTCTATCCCCCCCGGAAGGACGCGCACCGCTTCTACGTCGACATACTCATCGCGCCCGTTACCGCCATGCATGTGCGGTGGGTAATTCTCTAGACGGTGGTCAAGGAATCGCTCGCTGGTCAGGTAGTAATTCACACCCATGATGTCGGGCGGGCAGGGGTTCTGCGCGAACCATTCAAGCTCTTCCGGGTGGATACGGGCGTACAGGAGATAGTCCCACATCTGGTGTCCAGGCACGACCCTTCCGCGCAGGAGGTCGAATGTGAGCCAGCGACGCTCGTTCTCGAAGTCGGCCTGGTACGCGAGCCTCGATGTGCTGTACACCTTCCCCAGGTCTTCGGTCTGCACGAGTTGCGCATGTGGGTTGACCTCGCGTATGGCGCGCATCGCCAGCGCCGTCCCCTTGACCTGGTTCAGCATGGCGCGGGCGAATGAGTGGTCGTCGCTCCTGTGGGGGTACCAGTGGCCGTAGAGGCAGCTGAAGCGCGCCGTGGTGAGCGGCTCGTTGACGGGGGTGTAGCTCTCCACCCAGGGGTAGCGCCGGGCGACCGCGCCCGCGTAGGCCGCCAGCTTCTCCGGGAAGTCAGGGTCTATCAGGCTGGTGTGTCGCGGGCCGCTGCCGTGATGTAGCAATCCCACTATAGGCTTGATGCCCAACTCGCGCAGGCGGGTGAGCCTGGAGTCGGCCCACGACCAGTCAGCACGATCAAGGTCGCCTGGTGCGGTACGCTCCCACAGGATGGGGTAGCGTATGGCGGTGATGCCGAGGCCCGCGAAGAGGTCGAGATCGGTGGGGCGGTGCGAGTGCCCCGATCTCTCTATCTGGTCGAAATACGTGTTTTCGACCCTGTTGACGGTACATTCGATGCCCCCCCACACCTCCGGCAGCCACCTTTCTCGTTCTTGAGTGGAGGAGCACCTTTCTACGGGGCGGCTAATGGCGGCACCTCATCCGTTCACCACCTCGCCGCCGTTGGGGTGGAGTATCTGCCCGGCGATGTACGACGAGTCGTCCGAGGCGAGGAAGACGTAGCACATCGCCACTTCTGAGGGCTGGCCTGGACGCTTCATTGGCGTATCCGCGCCGAACTCCTTTACCTTATCAGCTGGGAAGGTTGAGGGAATTAGTGGGGTCCAGATTGGACCGGGCGCGACACCGTTCACGCGTATCCCCTTCTCGACGAGAGATTGCGATAGGGAGCGGGTGAAAGCTGTTATGGCCCCCTTCGTCGCGGAGTAGTCGAGAAGTTGCGGGCTGCCTTTGTACGAGGTCACGGAGGTGGTGTTGATAATGGCGCTCCCTTTCTTCAGGTGGGGCATAGACGCCTTCGTCATGTAGAAGAAGGAGAAGATATTGGTTCGGAAGGTGCGCTCCAGTTGCTCGGAGGTTATATCCTCGATACTATCCTGGGGGTGCTGCTCGGCGGCGTTGTTCACCAGGATGTCGAGCTTGCCTAGCCTCTTCACAGTCTGTTTGACTGCATCCTTGCAGACCTGCTCCTCTCCGATGTCGCCCGGTATCAGGATGCAGTTGCGGCCCTCATCTTCAACCTGGCGCCTCGTCTCTTCGGCATCGTCGTGCTCGTTCAAGTAAGAGATTGCGACGTCCGCGCCCTCTTTGGCGAAGGCGATGGCGACCGCGCGCCCGATGCCGCTGTCGCCCCCGGTGATGAGGGCGACTTTACCGTCCAGCTTCCCGCACCCTTCGTACCTCGGTTTCTCAGCCTGAGGTTTGGGCTTCATCTCCGACTCGATGCCGGGCTGGTGGTCCTGCTCCTGCGGCGGGAGGGTCTGCTTCTCCTGCTTTTTGCTCTTTGCTGGCATGATTATGCCCCCACTCCCACGCTTGAGCCTGTGGCTGCCGTGATGGCCTCACTGATCGCGGCCTGCTTCAGCACACGATTGGCGATGACCGTCTCGGCTGCCGCCTTGCCTGCCGTGAAGGCGTGGTCGGAATTGTAATATTCCCACTCGCTGTAGCGGCCAGACAGGACTATATCCTTCGTGGCGAGCCAGTCACGAATCGTAGCGACATTCTTCGGCCTCGCGTGGTCGTACACCACATAGGCGTGAGGCATATCGACCTGGTTGGCTACCCACACAGGGTCGTCCTCGTTGAAGATGCCGACTTTGTGGCAGTCTTCGATGCAGCGCTTGATAAGCTCGTCGCCGTCGCAGGGGAGGGGCTTGTGCTCCGAGTAGGTTATCTCGCAGGTGAGGCCGAAGCCGCCGGGCGCGTTGCAGTGTGGGCTGGCGTTCCCTTGCACGAATATGCGATGGAAGACTGTATCTTCAGGATAGTAAATCCAGTGCTTATCGGTGAGGTTCTCGCGCCCGATACCGAGGTTGACGCAGCGTACCGAGACGTGGCGCAGGCCTTCGGCTGCGCGGCGCACCTCGGCGGGAGCTTCGCTACCCATCAACTTGACGAGCACAGGGAGAGGCATCGTGCTGACAAGCTGCTCGTATGCTGCCTCGGTGCCGTCGTCCAGGGTGAGTGTGTGGCGAGAAGGGGAGACCGCTGTCACGCGTGTGCTTAGCTTCAGTTCACCCTTCAGATGGGGTAGGAAGCCGTTCATGAGCGCCTGGAAGCCGCCTCGCAACGGATAGCCGAAGCGGGCATTCGGACCCATCGGCTTGGGGACGGGCTGGAGCGCGCCTTCGATGATCTCGCCTAGATCGGGCAGGGGAACGCGCCCTCCGAGCCATGAAGTCTCCATCTCGTTGAGAGGGACGGCCCACAGCTTCTTGTTGTAGGGGATAGCGAAATGCTTGCCGATGCCCTTGCCCCATACTTTGTAGATGAATTCCTCAAAGTTGCGTGGCTCGCCTGAATAGTTTAGCTCACAGGAAGCGCCATCCTGGCCGTTAAAGCTGTCGACAACGCCATCGGCGCAGCAGTCTACAAGCTCTTTGGGGTCGCCTGCGACATAGCTGGTAGTCGACAGCCGATAGTCGGTAGCTGATAATTGGTGCTTGCGGTTGCCATTACCATTGAGACGACCATTACCGTTGCCATTAGTGCCAGGAGTGGGTTTGGCTGGATCTAGGTTGCCGAAGCGGGCCTCTATCGCGCCCAGGATGCATTCCTTTATTACTTCGGGGGGGAGGCCGTATAGCGCCCCCTGGAACGGGTAACGGGTGTAGACATTCTTGCTATAAATCCACGCTTCTCTGTCCTGCCAGTGAACGTTATCGCCAAGAAGCATTTCGTAGAGTTTATGTACGTATTCCTCTTTGGAGAACATGATATGGCCGGCGTAGTCAAATGTAAATCCGCCATCTTCGATTGAGCGGCACCAGCCGCCGACGGTTTCGTTCTGGTCAATGAGCAGCACATCCTCGCCCAGGTGGTAAGCGGCGCTGAGGCCGGTCGGCCCCGCGCCTATGACTACAGTAGGCCAGGTGTTGTTCTCCCTATTTTGCTTGGGTCTTGCTATCGTATACACGGTGCGCCTCCTTCTGGTTCATCGTTATGATTAGGTGGCTGATAACTGGTAGCTAGCAGGTAGTGGTTGGCCGCTTAAGACTGACCACGCGCGTCTAGCTATTTAGTTTGCATCAGCAGATTGCTTCGCGGTGCGCCGTGCTCGCCATTGAGATCGGCATTCCCCTCCACTACCTGGTTGATAAGCTTTTCCATTGCCTCTACTGTTGTATCCCACGAGGTCTTTTCGAGGACGCGGTGCATCTTCGCTAGTCGCGCCTCTCGTTCTTCCGCGCTCGCGTGGAGCGCTTGCTCGCAGGCGGCGATGAACTCCTGCGGGGTGTCGCCCAGGTACACGATGTCGCCGTATGGTTCGGCTACGTCGGTGATGGGCGTGCTGACTATAGGCTTCTCAGCAGCCATATACTCCACTGTCTTGGTGGGGCTGATGAAACGGGTCGACTCGTTGCGGGCGAAGGGAAGCAGGCATACATCCCAGCCCACCAGGTATGAGGGAAGCTCGTTGTACGTGCGCTGCCCCATATAGTGTACGTTCGGGTGCCTCGGCAGGTCGTCCGGGCTGATCTTTACGACGGGGCCGACCATCACTATGTGCCACTCAGGGTGGGTGGTTGCTATAGCATCTAGCAGGTCGAGGTCCATGCGCTCGTCAATCACGCCATAGAAGCCGAAGCGCGGGTGCGGGATGTCTGCCTGGTCTTGCGCGTCCTCGGCGGTGAGCGCCTGGCGGAAATGCCCGGCGTCGACGCTGCTGGGGAAGCAGTGGATGTTGCTGTGCCTGTGCTGCTTTGCCTTGTAGAGGCTGGGGCCGCCGGTGAAGACCACATCCGCCCACCGCATCAAACTTTCTTCTCGCTCGACCAATTCGGCGGGTGCGAACTTGAAGGCAGATAGCTCGTCCATCACGTCGAAGACCACCGAGCGTGGGGTAAGCTCCTGCGCGAGGGGCAGGGCCATGGGAGTGTACATCCAGATGATGTACTCTTCCAGACGCTCCTCAGCGACTAGCTGCTGCACGAGCGCGGTGAGGTAGGGCATCTGCTCGCGGGAGTAGCCCTGGTCTTGTACAGGTGTGAGAGGCTTACATACGAGTAGGTTCGGAAGTGGCTTGCTGTGCTCCCAGTGGGGAGCCGCCTCCGCGTCGTGTACAGGCTCCTCTATGAATATGACTCGCCGGTTGCGTGCCAGCCTGGAAAGTAGGTGCTGGGGTCTTTGGTAGACGAAATCCCAGCGTAAATGGGAAAAAACGATGACAGGAAGTACGTCGGAATGCATATTGTTCCAATCTATCTAGCCTAGATTTTGCAGCCATTTGTGAAAGATTAAAAGAACCTCCATTCTATAAAGCAAGGGTCGTGCCAACCCCATCACCTTGCGCCCTCTACCCAAACGTGCTACAATTGCGGCGCGCCATTTGCCCCAAAACCAACGAGGCTGCGGCATAGGCGACTCCCCACCAATATTGGATGCTGGACCAGGAAGCAAAATCCAAAATCCAA
The DNA here is from genome assembly GCA_035274425.1 of Chloroflexia bacterium. Classification (GTDB taxonomy): domain Bacteria; phylum Chloroflexota; class Chloroflexia; order QHBQ01; family JADMIH01; genus JADMIH01. The sequence goes on along the minus strand of DATEOC010000035.1, from coordinate 20,021 downwards.
AATCCAAAATCCAAAATCCAAAATTAGAGGTGTCTATGCAGCGCGAGCACCACAAGTGGTTCAGCCCCCACCTGAACAAGGAGATGGACCTTCTTATATTCGGCACAGGTGGAAGACCTGTCCTGGCGTTTCCAACATCGATGGGACGCTACTACCAGAACGAAGACTTCTCCCTTATCAACACGCTCACCGACCGCCTCGACAGCGGCTCCCTCCAGATAGTTTGTGTTGATAGCGTGGATGAGGAGTCGTGGTACGACCGCTCCATCCCTGCCCGCCAGCGCGCAGAGCGCCACAACAACTTCGAGCGATACCTCATCCAGGAGGTTATACCCTGGTTCGCGGAGAGGAACCCTCGCGCCAGGGAGGACTTGAACGTAACAGGGGCATCCTTCGGCGCTTATCACGCCGCCAACTTCGGCTTCAAACACCCCGACATCGTGAAGCGCATACTCGCGATGAGCGGTGCCTACTCATTGGCCTTCATCACCCGCACCGAGATGGACACCGAGGTCTATTTCAACTCCCCCCTCGACTACCTGCCCAACCTCAACGACGACTGGTACCTGTCGCGCATGAGGCAGCAAGAGATCATCCTCGCGGTAGGCTCCGAGGACATCTGCCGCGCATCAACCGAGCAGCTATCGCAGGTCCTGTGGAACAAAGGCGTCCCCAACAACCTCGACGTTTGGGGCGGCGCCTGGCACGACTGGCCCTGGTGGAAGCTGATGGTCCTAAAATATTTCTAATTCCATACTCTAGCTTTTGAATTTTGAATTGATTTCATCAATTCAAAATTCAAAACTTAAAATTCAAAATTCAAAAGGGAGGGTAGCATGGCAGACGAGAAGGTAGTTGGTTTACTGGTCGGTAGGGAAAATACATTTCCCCACGCGTTTATTGACAGGGTGAACTCCAAAGATATGGGCGTGAGAGCCGAGCTGTGCCGCCTGGGCGGGACGCGCATGGATGACGACGTTCCCTATGCTGTGATCGTGGACCGCATCTCCCACGAGATACCCTATTACCGGGCCTACCTCAAGAAGGCTGTGCTTGACGGCACCATAGTCATCAACAACCCCTTCTGGTGGAACGCTGACGACAAGTTCTTCGAGTGCTGCCTGGCAGTCAAGCTGGGCGTCGCCGTGCCCAAGACGGTCGTCCTACCTCAGAAGTCGTACGTCGAGGGCGTAGTCTCCGAGTCGCTACGCAACCTCGTCTACCCGCTCGACTGGAAGTCGCTTACAGATTATGCGGGCTTCCCTGCTTTTATGAAGCCATTTGTCGGCGGCGGCTGGAAGAACGTCTACAAAGTCCACTCCATAGAGGAGCTTATCTGGTGCTTCGACCAGACGGGCGAGCTTGGGATGATCCTCCAGGAGGGGATCGAGTTCGAGAAGTATGCCCGTTGCATCTGCCTCGGCCAGCACAACATCAAGGTTATACGCTACGAGCCGGGCAATCCCTTCCATATGCGGTACGTGGTCGATGAGGGCTTCTTCGGCGATGAACTGCACGACCGCATCGTGCGCGATGCTCGCACTCTCACCTCCGCCCTCGGCTACGACATGGATACATGCGAGTTCGCGGTCCGCGACGGCATCCCTTATGCGATTGACTGGCTCAACCCGGCACCCGATATGGACTACCATTCAATCACCCCAGGCTACTTTGAATGGGTAGTGGAGAACATGGCGAACCTGGTGATTGACCGGGCGCTGAACGGTTATACACCGGGCGGAAATTACAGGTGGGACAGCTACCTCAACTCCGCGCCCCCGCCCGCCAACACCCCCGTGAAGAATTGGACTGACTTCGCACATGAGGACGTAGCCGGCGCTCACGCTGAGCACCAGGCACATCAATCCACGTCCGGTTCAACTACGGGTAAGGGCGTTGAGCCGGAGCGAGGTACGGGTGGCGTCCCCGAAGCGCGGGACATGCCTTCCGGTGGTGGACCTTCGATGCCCCGCCCGGTCCCTGACAGCGAAACGACGCCTTAACAGACGGACGATGGACGATAGACCATAGACGATAGACGAATCAGCTACCGACGACTTGAGGACGTATATGGCTACAGGGACTTCAGGAATCCACGCTGATACCGCGCATGAGGCGATCAACGACTTGCACGAGTACCTTGCGGCGCACGCGCAGATGTCTGCGGATTCCCAGGATATGCTGAACCGGGAGAGTGTCACTCGCCACTTGACCTTTGGGGGCACGCCTTTTACCCGCTACCTGCGCCCCCATCTTATATCGCCTGGACAGCATCGCGTTATCAACGAGGTTGTGCGCACTCTCGCCTCGGCTATGATCAAGCTGCGACGCGCGATTTTGCACGATGACCGTCTCCTGGACGAACTGGACCTTACGCCTCAGGAGCGGCATCTTGCGTTGATCGACCCTGGATTCGAGGAGCCTTCACCGAGCGCCCGCCTCGACTCGTTCTGGTCTGAGCGCGACTGGCGCTTTGTGGAGATGAACGCCGAGTCCCCGGCTGCTATCGCGTACGAGGATATACTTGCCGAGCTCTTCCTTGAGCTTCCCGCTATACGCAACTGGCAGGAAGCGAGCGGCTACAGGTTACAGCCCCTCTATGCGCGCGACCGCTTCATGGAGGCCATATGGGAGGTGTGGCGAGAGTTCCGCCAGAACCGGGGCGCGGCCAACTTGAACGAGCGACCGAACGTCGCCATCGTGGATTGGGCAGGCGTGCCCACCGCCACCGAGTTCGAGCTGTTCCGCCAGTACTTCGAGGGGCAGGGTCTCAACGTTGCCATCGTTACTCCTGAAGAGCTGGAGTTTCGTGGAGGTAAACTGTGGGCGGGCGACTTTGCCATTGATCTGTACTATAAGCGGGTGCTTACGAGCGAGCTATTGCAGAAGCCCGATGTAGCCGCGTCTACGATAGCGGCTTACGAGGCGGGCGCGGTGTGCGTAATAAACGCCTTCCGCGCCAAGCTGCTGCACAAAAAGATGAGCTTCGCTCTCCTGCATGACGATGCCAATGCGCACCTCTTCACCCCGCATGAGGTCGAGACCATCAAGCGCCACATCCCCTGGACCCGCAAGGTGAAGGAGGGGCACACCACTCTAAATGACCGGCAGATAGACCTCATACCCTACATCCTCGATAACCGCGAGCGTCTGGTAATGAAGCCGAACGACGAATACGGGGGCAAGGGGGTGGTCATCGGCTGGACGAGCGACGACGCCGAGTGGCAGCGCACCGTCAAGGAAGCATTGGAAGGCTCATATGTGGTGCAGGGAGCCGTGCAGTTAGACCAGGAGCAGTATCCCTATTACGACCAGGAGAGCGGCGTCTGCTTCCGCGACCTCACCGCCGACCTGGACCCGTTCGTTTTTGGGGCCGATACCCAGGGCATACTTACACGTCTATCTGCGGTCGCGCTTCTCAACGTTACGGCGGGCACGGGGTCCGTCGTGCCAACTATGGTTGTAGATAAGTCGTAGAACTTTGGCATCCCCGGAGGGAAAAGATGCAGAAACTGTTCACTATAGGGGTCGAAGAAGAGTTCCAGATTGTGGACCCGTCGACGCGCGCTCTAAAGCCCCACGTTGAGCAGATGCTCGCCAGCAGCTCGCCGGAGCTGACCGAGCAGATCAAGCGGGAGATGATCCAGTCGATGGTTGAGACCGTCACTCCCGTCTGCGAGGACATCGAGTCTGCGCGGCGCGAGGTGATGAAGCTGCGCGCCGGAGTGGGTGAGTTGGCCGCGCAAAGCGGACTAGCTATAGTATCGGCGGGCGCGCACCCCTTCTCCCACTGGCAGAGCCAGGTCATCACTGAGCACGAGCGCTACAAGGTCCTGGAGCAGGACTTGCAAGATGTCGTCCGCTCTATCCTCATCTTCGGCCTTCACGTCCACGTCGGCATCCCTGACCGCGACCTCATGATCGAGATAATGAACGAGGCGCGCTACTTCCTCCCACATATGCTCGCCCTATCCTCCAACTCCCCATTCTGGCAGGGCCGCTCCACGGGGCTGAAGTCCTACCGGACCATCGTCTGGCAACAGTTTCCGCGCACAGGCATACCTTCTACATTTAATTCGTGGTCAGAGTTCGAGGGGTTCGTGAACCTCCTCATCAAGACTAACTGCATAGATAACGGCAAGAAAATCTGGTGGGATCTGCGCCCGCACCCATACTTCAGCACTCTCGAGTTCCGCGTTTGTGATATGCCTACGTCAGTTGATGACTCGATCATGCTTGTCGCCTTCTTCCAGGCGATAGTCGCCAAGCTCTACAAGCTGCGCCAGAGTAACGTCGGTTTCCGCCTGTACGACCGCGCCCTCATCATGGAGAACAAGTGGCGCGCCGCACGCTACGGCATTGACGGTATGCTGATTGACTTTGGCAAGCGAACCGAAGTCCCCATGCGCGACCTCGCCCTAGAACTGCTCGATTTTGTGGACGACGTGGTAGACGACCTGGGGAGCCGCCAGGCGGTCAACCACATCCACAAAGTGCTTGAGCGCGGCACAGGTGCCGACCGCCAGATGGAAGTCTTCCGTAGGACGGGCGATTTGAACGCGGTAGTTGACTACCTCATTGGCGAGACCCTGAATGGCGTCACCGTTTAGGGTTGCCCACACTAGGAACGTAAGTGAGGCGTGGGGGCGACCACAAGGGTCGCCCTGTTTGTGAGCGGTCTTGTCCCACCAGGGCAACCACAAGGGTTGCCCCTACGGCGATTTCTCCACCCCTATTCTGAACCCTTATGTTTCAAAAATGGTTAGCAGTCGCTATCGAATTGTGATAAAATACACAGGATTAACCAGGAGGGATAGATGAAATCACCCATTACAGTTTCGATAACGGGCGGGGCGGGCCAGGTAGCTTATAGCCTGCTTTTCCGCCTAGCGAACGGCGAGGTCTTTGGCGCGGACCAGCCCGTCAGCCTCATCATCAAAGAGGTGCCGCAGTTCGTCAGCAAGCTCGAAGGGGTCAAGATGGAGCTTGAGGACTGCGCTTTCCCAACATTGCGAGACGTCACTATCACCGACAGCGACGAAGATGCTTTCCGAGGCGCTAACTGGGCATTATTGGTAGGTGCTGCCCCTCGTGGGCCGGGGATGGAGCGCAAAGACCTCCTAACCATGAACGGCGCGTCCTTCCGAGACCAGGGCCACGCAATCAGCAAGACCGCCGCCGACGACATCCGCGTGGTGGTCGTGGGCAACCCGTGCAACACCAACTGCCTGATCGCTATGCGCCATGCGCCGGATGTGCCCCGTGACAGGTTCTCCGCCCTAACACGGCTCGACCAGAACCGCGCTATGGCGCAGCTCGCCCAGAAGGCGGGCGCGCAGGTGGAAGATGTGACCAACGTCGCCATCTGGGGCAACCACAGCTCCACCCAGTACCCCGACTTCGAGAATGCCCGCATCAACGGCAAGCCCGCGCCCGACGTAATAGGTGACCGCTCCTGGCTTGAGAACACTTTTATCGAGACAGTCCAGAAGCGTGGCGCGGCTATCATCGCGGCACGCGGCACTTCGAGCGCAGCTTCCGCCGCCAACGCCGTCCTTGACCACGTTCGCAGCGCCGTCAACAAGACGAAGGGCGACAACTGGTTCAGCGCGGCTATCTCCTCCGATGGCAACCCATACGGCGTGCCTGATGGCCTGATCTACGGCTTCCCCTGCCGCTCCGACGGCAAAGGTGACATCACCATCGTGGAAGGCGTGATACTGAGCGACTACGCTAAAGGTAAACTTGACATAACAACGCAAGAATTGCTCGGTGAGCGCACTGACGTAAGCGAGCTACTCTGAGAGTTCAAAGTTCAAGGTTCAAAGTTCAAGTCAGAATACTACTTTGAACTTTGAACCTTGAACTTTGAACTTGGAAAGGACGGACGTATGCGAATAGGCGTCCCAAAGGAAGTTGTGCCCGGCGAGAACCGGGTGGCACTGATACCTGATAGCGTCGCGCAGCTCGTAAAGAAGGGCGTGCAGGTGTCGGTGCAGTCTGGCGCAGGCTTGAATGCCTCCTTTCTCGATGAAGCATATGAGAAGGCGGGCGCGACCATTGTGGGTGACGCTGCTGCCCTGTACGCCGAAAGCGACCTTATCTGCAAGGTGCAGAGGCCCATACAGCGCCACGACACGAGCAAGCATGAGATAGAGATGCTGAAGGCGGGCAGTACGCTCATCACCTTCTTCTCGCCCCTGGTGAACCACGATATCGTAAAGATGCTGCGTGACCGGGGCATAACCTCGTTCAGCATGGACGCGATCCCGCGCACTACCCGCGCCCAGAGCATGGACGCGCTCTCCTCGATGAGCACGGTTGCGGGCTACAAGGCGGTGGTACTGGCCGCAGACTCGATGGGCAAGTTCTTCCCTCTTTTGATGACGGCAGCTGGTACGGTCCCTCCTGTGCGCGCTTTCATCCTGGGGGCGGGTGTTGCTGGCCTGATGGCAATTGCCACTGCTCGCCGTTTGGGCGCTGTGGTCGAGGCATTCGACGTGCGCCCCGCCGTGAAGGAGCAGGTCGAGAGTCTGGGTGCGAAGTTCGTGGAGATGCCCCTTGAAGAGAGTGCTGAAGCTGCGGGCGGGTATGCGAAGCAGCTTTCGGAGGATGCGCACAAGCGCGAGGTGGAGTTGCTGCACAAGCACGTGAAGGACGCTGATGTAGTTATCACCACCGCGCTCATCCCCGGCAGGCCCGCGCCTGAGCTTGTCACCGAGGAGATGGTGCGCGATATGAAACCGGGTTCGGTGATTGTAGACCTGGCGGCGGAGAATGGAGGCAACTGCACCCTCACCGAGCCTGGGTGCGACTTCATACGTCACAACGTGCGCATACTCGGCCCTATCAACCTCCCCAGCACCATGCCCGTCCATTCGAGCCAGCTCTACTCCAAGAATATACTCAACCTGCTTGCCCTCCTCATCAAAGATGGGCAATTCGTCCTCAACATGGAGGACGACATAGTGGCGGGCACCCTCATCACGCACAATGGGCAGATAACCAACCCCAACGTCAAAAAGCTTGTGGAGCCTGTCGCGGAAGGAGTCGCACCCTAAATGGAGTTCGTTACACCCACACCTATCGAGACGGCTATCTCGCTAATAACGCCAGTTGCGCAGGCGCAAGTGGATATCGGCAACGAGAACACATTCAACATTTATGGCCTGCTCGTGCTGCTTACCGTATTCATGCTCTCAGTATTCCTCGGCTTCGAGGTCATATCGAAGGTGCCTACCACTCTCCACACACCGCTTATGTCCGGTACGAATGCGATACATGGCATCGTGCTGGTGGGAGCGATGATAGTCGCGGGGACCTTTGACGCGACCCTGGCTACCATCCTGGGATTTGTCGCCGTGATATTTGCGGCAGGCAACGTGGTCGGCGGCTTCGTCGTGACCGACCGCATGCTCCAGATGTTCCGCAAGAGACCGCAGCCGGGAGGTAAGAAGTAACCCCATGGGACGTTTAGGACTACCTCCATACTGGGTCGAGATCGCCTACCTCATTACGGCGGTCATGTTTATCATAGGCTTGAAGAGGCTGTCGTCACCCGCCACGGCACGCTCCGGCAACAGGCTTGCTGCCATAGGCATGGCTATAGCCGTATTCGCCACGCTCTTCAACTTGAACGTGCTCGACCCCTGGTACATCATTGTCGGCAGCCTCATAGGGGGAGGCCTCGGCTGGTACCTTGCGCGCAGCGTCGAGATGACCGCCATGCCGCAGATGGTGGCCCTCTTCAACGGCATGGGTGGCGGCGCGGCGGCCCTCACCTCTATCGCTGAGTTCCTGAAGCACACAGGTGGCTTCGACCCGGTCTTCACAATAGCCACTATCCTGGGGGTGATAATAGGGAGCATCAGCCTCTCAGGTAGCGTGATAGCCCTTGGCAAGCTCCAGGGCTTTATCACATCAGCGCCCGTCACCTACAAGGGACAGCAGATAGTCAACGCCAGCCTGGCGGGACTCTTGGCGCTCGGCGCGCTCTACCTAATATTCTTCGACCACCGCAACGGCCTTGTTCTGGGCCTGATGTTCGTGATCGCCATGATCCTCGGCGTAGCTGTGGTCATGCCTATCGGCGGGGCGGACATGCCGGTGGTCATCTCTCTCCTCAACTCCTTTACAGGGTTGGCGGTGGCCTTCAGCGGCTTCGTCCTGTCAAGTTTCGTGCTGATTATCAGTGGCTCGCTTGTAGGCGCGTCCGGTACGCTCCTCACGCAGCTAATGAGCAAGGCGATGAATCGCTCGTTGACCAACGTCCTCTTCGGAGCCTTTGGCACTGGTGGCAGTGCGGAAATCGCGGGTGCGGGAGGGGCTGCCGGACGCTCGGTGCGTGAGGTTACGGCTGAGGATGCCGCCACCTTGCTCGCTTATGCGAACCAGGTGATTATCGTCCCAGGCTACGGCATGGCGGTAGCACGCGCCCAGAATGCGGTGCAAGACCTGGCCAAGCTCCTTGAAGAGAAGGGCGTGACGGTGAAGTACGCCATCCACCCTGTAGCGGGGCGTATGCCGGGACACATGAACGTGCTCCTGGCCGAGGCCGACGTACCTTACACGCAGCTCTTCGAGATGGAAGAGATCAACCCCGACTTTGCCCGCACTGACGTCGCTCTTGTCATAGGCGCGAACGACGTGGTGAACCCCGCGGCCCGATCTGACCGCAGCAGCCCCATCTATGGTATGCCCATCCTTGACGTTGACCGCTCAGCACACGTCATAGTGATGAAGCGTAGCATGAGGAGCGGCTTCGCGGGCATCGAGAACGAGCTTTTCTACGATCCCAAGACGAGTATGCTCTTCGGCGATGCGAAAGATGCGGCAGAGCAACTGACTGCGGCAGTCAAACAGCTTTAAGCTCCAAATAAATCTCTCTCAATAAAGAATGAGCGCCCGCGGGCGCTCATTCTTTATTGAAAAGGAAGCCCCTTCCTGGGGGTATATCTCTTGCTTCACAGGTCATCGTGAAGCCCTATGGAGGTATGAGGTTGAGTGAGAGACGGTCGAATGGCAAAATATACGATTGCGTAGTCGTCGGAGGCGGACCTGCTGGTCTCTCTGCCGCGCTCTATATGGGGCGGATGCGCCGGAGCGTGCTGGTGGTCGACAGCGACGAGGGGCGGTCAAACTGGCACCAGGTAAATCGCAACTACCTCGGCTTCCCCGACGGCATACACGCAACTGCTCTGCGTGAGATTGGCAGGAAACAGGCTAGCACATACGGCGCTGATTTCCTTGAGGCAAAAGTGCGCGAGGTGCGTACTGAAGGGGAGGGGCGTGACCGCCGATTTTGCGTGAGAACAGGAGCGGGAGAGGAATTAGTATCACGCACTCTTATCCTGGCAACAGGAGTGCGGGACGAGTTCCCGGAGTTCGATGGGAGTGAAGAGTGTATCGGCAAGTCGATGTTCTGGTGTATCATCTGCGACGGTTACGAGGCGATGGACAAGCGCATATTGGTGCTGGGTCATGGCAGTCGTGCAGCGTCTCTGGCCCTGCAATTACTGGTCTTTACGCCGCACGTTACGCTGGTAGCCTGGGATGGGCAGCTTGACCTCGAAGATAAGCAGCTTAGAGCGCTCCAGGAGAATAACATTACCATTTACGATTGCGATTGCGCAAGCTTCTCGTGCGCCTTTACCGGTATGGTAACATCTGCGACGCTCGACACAGGGGAAGAAATCGAGTTTGATATGCTGTTCGTCGCCCAGAGAATTAGGCCAAGCAACGAATTAGCCAATCAGCTTAACTTGATGTGTGACGAGAATGGGTTCGTCGTGGTAGATGCTGAGGCTGCGACGAACGTACCAGGGGTCTTCGCTGCTGGAGATGTGACCCGACTCTATAACCATCAAATCTCCAGCGCAGTACACGAGGGGGGTATGGCTGCCGCAGCGGCAAATCACTATTTATACGAGGATTGGCAAAAAGGGTGAGACGGGTTTTTGCTAATGAGCCAAAGTCCCTTATTAGCTGGTTGCGCATCAATTCTATGCGTGGCTATTGACTGCAAGGAGCCAATCATGTTATAGTGGCTTCCGAATGGGCATTTTTCCTTCTCTTTCTTGCTATATTAAGGGGCTGCGGCTTGCGGCCTCGACCTCTCTTACCCAGGTCGGTTTGGGTGAATGACTGCTCTGATAGCCCCTACAGGAGGCAGCCAAGATGATACCCGCGAAAAGTAGGGAGCGGAAGTGTAGCACCTGCAAGCATTACCAGGCATCTCCGCTCTGGCGCAAGGGGTGGTGTCGCAACCCCCTCCTTTATGACCGAAACACCAACCATCTCGTTGAGGCCGATAGCCTCGCCTGCAATCGTACTTTCATTGATTACTGGGAGCCTTTAGACGAGCGGGCAGCCACCCAGGGTGGGCAGCCACGCAGCACGGGCACGACGGGGCCCAAGCCTCGCATAGCCCCCTCCATCCCCCTCGATACGGTTGACGCCGCAGGCGCACCTGTCGCCAGCCGCGAGCAGACGCCCGCTATGGGCTCGGCCATGCCTGCCCGCTCTCGAAAGCCGATGTTCCGGCCACTTTCCGGGCGCGAGCCTGCGCGTCCTCCTCTCTCGCTGGTTGACGAAGAGTATGACGAGCTGGAGCCTGCGGACCCGAAGGCGACTGCGAAGATGCCCCAGGTCGACAGGCAAAAGCCCGGTGGAGTCACCCTCTCCGCCAAGGAGCGCATTCAACAGGCACGCTCCTTACGCCGCCCCAATCTGCCTCAGCTCTCCGGTCCGAGGCTTTGGATTGCCCTGGGCGGGGCGGGACTTCTTATCCTGGTGGTGGCAGCTGTGCTATTGCTAGGGAGAAGGGGAGAAACGGTGAACCCTCCACCCAGCAGTTCCATCATCGAGAAGACCACTGTACTACCATCTCCTACAGGGCTGGGTGATGCACGACCTTCTCCGACGGTAGTTGTGCCTACAGTTTCTGTGGTGGTGCCTACAGGTAAAATCGCGGTCAACGGCTATGCAAGGGTGGTGAACACGGGCGATGGCCTCGTTATCAGACAGTCCCCTGCCAGGGCCGGGACACGTGTGACAAAGGTGCCAGACGGCACAAGGTTACATATAATAGACGGGCCTGAGGAAGCAGACGGTTTCACCTGGTGGAAGGTTGATGGTTTCAATCCGCAGAGTCCGGATACCGCCGGGTGGTGCGTGCAAACATACCTCTCCCCAACTACTGCTCCTTAGAATACCTATTGCTCTTTAATAAGCATGAAAAATCAGGTTCGGCGTAGCCGAACCTGATTTTTCATGCTTATCTCAAATCCCAATGCCGTTGGGGTGGGAATTTGGTGTGAACAAATGGAGCAGTCTGTGGATAGTATAGAGCGAAGGCCTTCGATGACAAGCTGGATATGACCGCACTCTAGATGCATGAGATGGGAGTATGGAAGAGCACGAAGCTGAAGCTATACGGCGTCTAAAGCAGGGGGATATAGGCGGGTTAGAGGCGCTTGTGCGACTCTACCAGGCGCAGGCCCTGGATGCAGCCTACGTCGTCACGCGCAATCACCCAATCGCGGAGGATGTCGTGCAAGGGGCTTTCCTGCGTGCCTACGATGTGATAGAGGGGTTTGACGCGAATCGAAGCTTCGGCCCCTGGTTCTTGCGCTCAGTAGTGAACGATGCTCTCAAAGCGGTCACGAGGAGGCAGACCGTCTCCCTGGACGGGGCGCGAGAAGAGCCTGACCGCATCTACGGCACCACCAAAGATGTATACGAGCCATATGAGATCGTGGAAGCCGCGCAGACCAGGGAGGCACTATGGGCGGCGCTGGACAGGCTCTCTCCGATCCACCGCGCTGCTATCGTGATGCGCTACTATCTCGACCTTAGCGACGCGGAAATATCGCAGATGTTGGGGGTGCCGACGGGCACCGTCAGGCGACGCCTCCACGATGGGCGAAAGCGATTACGCGACCTGCTCCCTTCATGGGTGCGGCGATGATAGGTGGGGCACCTATGCCCTGACCTCGATAAGTTGATACAGAGGAGAAGACCATGGACAAGCAATCAAGAAGGGAAGCTCTCATGCTTTACAGGAGACGAGAGCATCCTATGGAAACCGACCTGTGGCCGGGCATAGAGAAAGAGTTGAGAGAGGGGAGCCAGTCCGAGCAAGTGGTTACACCCAGAACCCCTGTCATAGCCCCGACTTTACGGACGCAGCGCCGGCGTGCCAGGCGGCTCAGTCTTGCCCTGGTCCCCGCGCTGGCGGTCGTGCTAGTGATCGGGGGGGCGATTGCCATCTTTACCAGGCTGCAAGCGCCACCACTCGCGAGTGCCGCCGAGATACTGAGCCGCGCCCAGGAGGTAGCGTCTAAACCTCCCTTCAATAGCTTCCACAGCATGAAGGCGGGGAGTTATACAAGTGAAGGAAGCAAGTATACGACTACCTTTGAAGAGTGGTTCGTAGCGCCCAGGAGCTACTGCTATAAGGCGGCAACGACCTCGCCCTCGGCTGAGGTGAGCGCGGCGGCCAAGTGCATAGATGGCGCACAGAGCACCACATACATGGACATGTGGGACCTGGCGATATTGCGCGACACAGTGCCCGGCTCTATACCGTTTGATGGCTCTGCCAGCCTGGAGAGCGTGATGAAGATGGCCGGGGGAGATCGTTTTGCCGGTGCTTACGAGCGCAAGACCATAGGCACGGAGCAAATCATGGGCCGAAACGCCTGGGTCGTCGATATCGCCCTGAAGGATCCCGTACCCCAGGAGGTCATAGACTTGGGATTTATGGCGAATAGGGAGGATGAGACTGCTACCCATTGGCGGATATGGGTTGACCAGGTATCATACTTCAAGCTCAAGTTGACGGCCTGGAACGACAAGGGCACCGTCATCAGCGATGACGAAGTGAAGAACCTTGAAATCGATGGGAAGATAGACGCTAACGTGTTCAAATATATCCTGCCCGCCGATGCCTTGATCGCGGATAAGCATGATACGAAAGATGAAAGCCTGCGAGTGGGGCTGTGGCAGGTAGCGGCACAGGAGGCGCGACTGCCTCTCCAGATGGGGCCAACCCCATTCATCCCGTATCACTGCCCTGAAGCGGACTGCCATATCTCTAAGTCTAACTATTTCGTAGCGGGCAACCCATACTATGCCTCGCGCACCGGGGTGGTAACCTCGGTTTACTACAATTCGCCTACCAACCTGACACTGGAACTGCTGCTGGCGCAGGGTCCGGTATCGGCTCTACAGGTGGAAGGCACGGCGAAGGAGGTGGAGAATAAGGGGGTGCGGGCGCTCTTCTATCCGGCGGGTGAGACGGCGGGTCAAAGGGACTACACCTCTCTGGTTATAGACCGTGACGGCGTACGAACTGTCATACGCAACTACCAGTATGGAGGGCACGAAGGGGCTGCATGGATTTTGTACGAACAGCTAAAGCCTGTGCCGCATAAGTAACAGCTCGACATGCGCCCTCCCCAATCGGGAGGAGGTTGAAAAGCATCAAAAAGGCTCCGGCTCAGCCGGAGCCTTTTTGATGCTTTTCAAAGACCATTGATCTGTCTAACCTCTTCTGAACTGTCTCCTGAAGAGTAAGTAGCTAACGAGCGCAAACCCCACGCCGAGGACCAGGAGCCACAGGAGCATCATCGTATCGGGAGTAACTCCTCGGAGCATTACGTCCTGGAATAAGGAAATGCCATAGGTCACAGGCAGGGCGTATGAGACGGCACGCACAGGCTCCAGCAGCGTTTCCAGGCTGAGGAAGAATCCCCCAAAGAAGACTGACGTGAGGAGCACGAGCATCGAAATCTGCACGGCCTGGCTCTCCGTTTTCGAGATGGCCGCGATAAAGAAGCCGAGACCTATTGAAGCGAATATCACGAGGGCGATTGAAGTGGTGAGCGCCAGCCAGTCACCAAGTATCGGCACTCCCAGGCTCAGCGGAAAGCCTTCTATTTGCAGGTCATTGCTAATCACAAGCAGGAGCACTGAGGTTATCGCCCCCAGGAGGAGCGTGAAGCTGACGTACTTGCCCGCCATGATTTCTCCCGCACTGGTCGGCGACACCCGGAACAGCTCTACCGTGCCGAATAGTCTCTCGCGGACCATAGAGAGCGCAGCCAGCGTTATCCCTATATGCTGGAGGAGGAGCACAAGCACTCCTGGCCCGTAGAAGTTTATGAAACTTACATTTGTGGGGGCCGTGTTCTCAGGTTTTGCGTAGAAAGGCGCGGCGAGAACCAGCGGGTTGATCCTCTGGAACTGCTGGGTAAGCTTGTCGAGCATATCGAGGTCGGAGCGGATGCCGGCTATACCGGTGCGTACCCGCTCCTGGTCAGGCTGAGATTTATTCAGCTCTGTGCTAAGGTTCTGGATGTCGCCTGCAACGCGGTTCGCTACCTGCTGCCCGTCGGCAAGGTTGACCCTGTTTGGGTCCTGCGGCTCGGCGGGCTTGACTATGGTGGTATCTGCCGCCATGAACTGGGCCATCAACGCGACGGCCAATTGGGTATTTGCCGAAGAGCCTTGCAGGTCGCGCACCTGGCGGTTTGCTTCCTGTACCTCTCCGCGCGCCATGTGCTGCTCAATCGCGTCGAGAGCGTTGCGCATCCTGACGATAGCCGAGCGAACGTCACCGGCCCCCTCCTGGCCCTGCCCTGCTGCTGCGGCTACGGTCTGCTTGTTTATCTCATTGGCCGCGAAATATGTCAGGTAGGTGATGGCATCACGGCGTAGCGGGTCGACCTCGTTCAGATAGACGGGCAAAGCAACCTGCGAACCGGACGATATTGTCGCTCCTATATCCTGCGGGACCTGCACTACGATGTCCACCTCGCGGTGCCTGAGCCGCTCAAGAGCCGCGTCCCGGTTGGTCGTCACTTCGGTGATGGTTATTTGGTCGCCCGTGAGCGGCTTATATTCGTCCGGCGATACCGAATAGTCTCCAGTTGCCGGCACGATGATGATAGCTTTCAGGCTGTCGTTTCGCCCCTTGTAGCCGATGCCGAAGAGGAGGAGTATGAGGAACGGACCCAGGATCAGGGCAAGGATGAGGCGTGGTTGCCGGCGGACCTCGTTGATCTCTTTAGAGACGAATGCTCCTGCCCGTATGAAGCGCTTAATCAATCTCGCTATCTCCCGCCTTCTCCCCGCGTGCCGCCGCGTCCCTATTCATCAGTTCGATAAATACTTCATCGAAGTTGGGGCGGTATTCCTCGATGCGAGTGACTGTGCATCTGCTCGCATTCAGGCTATCCAGTAGCACGGGTATGGCAGGTCCAGCCTCCTGTACGTAGGCCCGTACTTCGGTGCGCGATATGGGGCGTATCTCCCGGACGATGGAGAGGTTCGCGAGCGCCAGAACAGCTTGTGGTGTCAGGTCGCTTGCCTGTATGTCCATCACGTCTCCTCCCAGCGCCGTACGCCTCAAGCCAAGGGGCGTGTCGAGCGCAATGATGCGCCCTTTGCGGATTACGCCGATCCGGTCACAATATTCGCTCTCCCCTACATACTGGGTGGTCACGAAGATGGTGCGCCCTTCGTCACGCAGGCGGCGAAACTCCTCCCAGAACTTCCCCCGCAGAACGGGGTCTATACCCGCCGTCGGCTCGTCTGCGAAGACGAGAGGGGGATTGTGAAGGAGAGAGGCGGCAAGCTCTATACGGCGCTGCATGCCACCCGATACCTTGGAGGCAAGCCTCCTCCTTGCGTCCCATAGCTCGACGAACTTGAGCAGCTCGTTTATACGCTTCCCCTTGCGGAAAGGATTCATGCCGTAGAGGCCGGCTACAAAATTCAGGTTCTCGCGCACGCTGAGGTTTGGGTAGAGCACGAAAAGCTGCGGCATATAACCTATGCGGTCCTGCACGCGGCGTGAAGGGTGGTCGGGGGATATGCCCATTACTGTGATCTTACCTTCGGTCGGCCCGTAGACCCCCGTGAGGAGGCGGATTGTGCTTGTCTTCCCGGCCCCGCTTGGGCCGATGAAGCCGAATATCTCTCCCTGCTTCACCTCGAAGCTCAAGTTCTCCACGAGCGTGTGGTCACCAATGCGCTTGGTAACGCGGTCCATGATTATCATGGCAGCCCCAGGCGCACTTGTTCCTATCGGACTAACGTTTTTTCTCTGAATGCTCATCATTCCCTTTCACTACCCGGTGAATCCTTTAGTGCAAATAACTACAGAAGTACAAAAAGTGTCATTCCGAACGGAGTGAGGGATCTAGGAATCTATCCGCCTGGCGAGCGCGGAGATTCCTCACTCCGTTCGGAATGACAGGGAAACTGGTGCTTCGTTACCGCAGGCTCCCCTTCCTTCGTTATAAGCATGCTCTCAGTTCATTTCCGGCTCTTCTTGCTCGTCTACCGTCTCTTGCGTGTATGTTGGGAGGTCGGCAAGGGTGCAGTTGAGCGTAGCGCGGTCGGGATCGACCTGTGCTACCAGGTCTAGCGGTATGATGCGGTCGGGCTCCTCGATGGAGTCGGGGCGGCCAATGAACGCGTAGATATGGCCGTCCTCGTCCACCAGCACCTCGTCAACCACGCCCCAGGGGCCATCGAGGCACCATATCGCCGTGCCCTGGCTGACACTCATCGTCCCTTCCGGGAGATTAGGGACATCCATCACGGGCACGATTGGCTGGTACATCATCTCAGGGAAAACGTCCCCGCCTGGAGCTGCATCGCGGCTCATGACCCACCGCTCAGGCAGCACCGCAACCCGCTCTTCCGTGTATTCATCAAGGTCGGCCAGGTCTTCAGGGGCTGCATTGATAGTTACCACACCCCCCGGCTCTTCGGAAAGAAGGTCGAGCGGCACGATTACATTCCGCGATACCAGGTCATCGGTTGACATAATAATCGCAATCGCTTCACTATCTTCGTTGAGTATGACTCGGCGGATAACGCCCGCTCGGTCCCCCTCAGGGTATCTGACTTCCGTCTCAAGGTCCAGTCTCATTCCTTCGCTACTCCTTCCATTTATATCTACAGCTTGGCTCGTTGCTGTCCCGATAGTAGGGAGAACACCCAACAAAATCAATTGACAACCCCATCCGTCCTTCGTCCTTCGTCCTTCGTCTTGTGCACGTGTGCCGGTATTGTTAGGTGTTCAAAATCAAGACAATCCCAGTGCAAGGGCAGCGTTCCCAACCATGCCCTCGACCATCATATCTATAGAGATGCGCTCCTCTATGGTGTGGATGACGCTCTCGTAGCCGGGACCGTAGCCGATGACCTGCATGCCGCGCTCTATGAAGTGCCCGGCGTCCGTCGCGAAGCGCCACATCTGCACCGGCACCTCCTGCCTCGTCGCCGCATCGAGCAGCGCCCGGCACTGCGACACGAGCGGGCTGTCGGGTGCCAGGGCGAAAGCCCCATGTCCGGAGAAGGTGCGCGTCAGTCCCGTGAAGCTGGTGAGTGTCACAGGCGGCACGTGTGCCGTCCCCGTAGCGCCGCCGCGCAGAGACCCTTGCAGCACCGGCTCGATTCGCTCCAGCATCAGGTTGGGTACGTCGGCTGGCGTGTTGCGTACGTCTAGTATCATGTGACATTCGCCGGGCACTACGTTGGGGCTGGATTGGTCGGTAGTGAAGATTGTGGGCGCTATGGAGGTTGGACCTAGCGCCGGGTATCTTGGGTCGGTGGTAAAGTGCATCTGCTCAACTTCGCCCAGGAAGTGCGCCATTGAGTACAACGGATTTATGCCGGAATTCGGTACGCTCGCATGCACTGATTTGCCTGTGACGGTGACATGGACCTCATACCTGCCCCGGTGGCCTATAGCGAGGCGGTTCTCCGATGGTTCCCCTATGATAATGTAGTCCACCGGCAGGCGGTCACTCAGAAACATGCTGCCCAGCCCGCCCAACTCCTCCAGGACCACGCCAGCGACGTAGATGTCGTTACGACGTGGAATTTCCAGCCGCTTGAGGAGAGCGCCCATGTAGATGTGGCAGGCGAGCGAACCCTTGAGGTCGCTGGTCCCCCTGCCCCAGATCTCGCCGTCCCGCACTACTGCTTCGTAGGGTGGGTAGGGCCATTTCGACTCGTCCCCTACGTCCACATGGTCCATGTGAGTGTTGAACATTATGCGCTTGCCGCTGACGGCTTCAGGGGAATTAGCGAACAGTCGGCCAACGACGTTCCCCGCCTCGTCCATACTCACGTCATCGTAACCGAGCTGCCCCATCTCGTCAGCGACGATCCTGGCGACGGTGGCCTCCTGCCCCGGGAGGCTTGGCGTCTGCACCAGCCGCCGTGTGAAGTCCACCATTGGCTCGCGCAACGCCTCAGCTTCACGCCATAATGCCTCGACTATTTCCGGGGTAATGTTCATGCAGATTCTCCCTCCTAAAAGTAAAAAGGAAGAAGGATAAAGGATAAATTATCGTTAGGTATGTATATATCAGGTTCCTATTTAACCCTTAACCCTTAACCCTTAACCCTTAACCCTTATCCTTCTTCCTTTCTCCAGACACTGCATCAGTGTAGCCGAAAAGACCTCGTTTGAAAAATCAGACCCCTTTGGCTAGGAAGCGGCTTTCATGTTAGACTACACTGCCCGGCGCTGTGCCTGTGCATCTCCGGGGATATTGCGGTAGGAGTACGCGGTTGTTTTCATGGTTGATGTTGATTGTAGGTTTGGTGGTCATCCTGATCGGGTGTGACGTTTTCACGAACAGCATCGAGTGGCTGGGCAAGAAGCTGGACCTGAACGAGGGGGTCCTGGGTAGTATTTTCGCCGCGGTTGGTACGGCCCTCCCGGAGACGTTGATACCTATTGTCGCGGTCATATTCGCGGGATCGGCAGGCGAGCACGCGCACGATGTGGGGTTGGGTGCAATAATAGGCGCTCCATTTATGCTGGCGACTGTGGCGATGTTTGTGACAGGCATTGCCGTATTCATTTTCGCCCGCAGGGGCAGGCGTAGCACTATAATGCCCGTCAATACTCGAATATTGGGGCGAGACATTCGCTTCTTCTTGCTGGCCTTCGCTATCGCGCTCGCCTCCGGCTTTATCGAGGACCGGCTGGCGAAGGTTATCATCGCTATCGCCCTTGTTTTCTACTATATCTTCTATGTCTACAAGCACGCTACCGATAAGCACGATGAGTCGCCCGATGAGGATGTGGAGGACTTATCTCCCTTACACTTCTCGCGTGGCACTCCCGACCCCAGCCTGACTATAGTGATAGTGCAAATCGTGGCCGGGCTGGTGATGATTATCGGCGCAGCATACCTTTTCGTGCAGTTCGTGAGCGAGGTTGCAGCCTCCATCGGAATCACACCACTTATCTTGTCCCTCATTATCGTGCCGCTGGCTACGGAGCTGCCGGAGAAGTTCAACAGCGTGCTGTGGGTACGCCGCTCGAAGGACACGCTGGCGCTTGGGAATATCACGGGGGCGATGGTCTTCCAGAGCACTCTGCCGGTGGCGTTCGGCATGTCTTTTACCGAGTGGCGGGTATCACCGGAGTACGCACCGGCTTTCGCGCAGGCCGCGATTGCTATAATAGCCGCCGCGCTCCTCTTCCTGTCGCTTCTCCAGCAGAAGAGGCTGAACGCTTTGGCCCTCGTCCTCTCAGGTGTCTGGTACGTGGTGTGGATAATTCTGGTATTCCCGTTGGACCTGGCAAAACTGGTCGAGGATTGGGGCTGGTTCCGGTGAAGCGAATAGGCACATCGTTCGTTACACTATTTAGAAGAACTTTCCTCCTTTGGATAACCCCGGCGGCCAGCCCAAACCGCCGGGGTTTTTCCTTTAAGAAAACAAGGGGAGCATACATCGATGTATACATCGATGTATGCTCCCCTCAATTCAAATTTGGTCATTAGCAGAATGCCTATAGTCATTAGCAGAATGCCTATATCTGACTCCTGAGGCGATCTAGCGGGAGTGTCTAAAAGTACAGAGAGAGGCAAGAGCGTTTGTAAGGAGAGAGGTTGTTAGCCAGGATCACACGCTGGCGGCGATTGTAATACCAGGCGAACAGCTTCACACTTCGTGCTAACGCTTTGAAACATTTGGAGAAG